>CAYOHP010000048.1:35906-41257 GCA_964403795.1 uncultured bacterium
GGCTCGCTCGCGGTCGGACTCCGCCTGCGCTGCTCCCCCGGGCGTAGCCCGGGGCGCTCCGGCTGCGCCCGAGGCCTGGAGCAATCCTCGAGCGGGGCAGCGCCCCAGGGGCTTGGGGGTTCGACCCCCAAAGCAATCCGCAGCAACCCGCAGGGTTGCAGCGGTTCAGCCCAGGCTCATCATCCCCTGGTTGGCGGATTCGTTGGTGGGATCCAGGTTCAGGACCTTGGTGAAGGCCAGTGCCGCGGCCATCCCGTTCCCGAGGTTGCGGTAGCCGTAGCCCAGGTAGAGATACGCCTCGATCAGGGTCGGGTCGAATCGGGTGGACTCCTCCAAGGCTTCCACCGCTTCCTCCCAACGCTGCTGGTGGAAGTAGCAGAGCCCCAGGTGCAGCAGGACCTGGGGGTCGTCGGAGGCCTCCTCCAGCACTCCCTCCAGCGCCTGGGTGGCGCCCGGTACGTTGCCGGTGTGGAACAGGGCGATCCCCCGTAGGGCACGGCCCTGCAAGTGCCGCGGGTCCAACCGGAGCAGGGAGTCGGCGACCTCGAGCAGGCGGGCGTACCGCGCTTCGCGCACCAGGGCCCGGAGCAGGGCCGCCTGGACCCTCGGGTCGAGGGGGATCTCGGCGAAGAGGATCTCCAGGTCCTGGATGGCCTGGGGGCCGTACCCGGAATCCGCGGCCAGCATGGCGAGGCCGAGCCGTGAGGTGACCTGGCGGGGATCGAGTCCGAGGGCGTAGTCGTAGGCCGTGCGGGCCCCGGCGAAGTCCCGCTGCCGGCGGCGCAGATCGCCCCGTACCGCCCAGGCCACCGCGTGGGAGGGGTCCATCTGCAGGGCGGCCTCGATGAGCGCGTCCGCCCTCGGGATCTGGCCGGTCTCCGCCAGGCATGCGGCCAGGTCCGCCATCGTGGAGGGGTCCTGGGGTGCCAGGCTCAGCGCGTTCTCGAAGGCTTCGGCGGCGTCCTTGGGACGCCCCAGGAGGCCGTAGACCTCACCCAGGAGCAGGTACCCCCTGGGGTCCTCGGCGTGCCCCGAGAGATAGGTGACGGCGGCATCCACGGCCGCGTCCCGCTCTCCGCAGCCGACCGCGGCCAGGGCCAACCCGCGGAAGCCCTCGAGCTCGTCCCCGAGCAGGTGGACGCAGCGGGTGAAGGCGCGTTGGCAGCCTTCCCGGTCGCCCGCCATGGCCTTGCACACCCCGAGGTCCCGGAAGAGGTCGGGGCTCGCTCCCGGGGCCCTGGTCAGGGCTTCGAAGGCCAGGGATGCATCGGCGTACCGGCCTTCGGCCATCAAGGACCGTGCGAAGGAGATCGGGTCCTGGGCGTGAAGTGGGGGGGGCGGCACGGCCGGCCCGACCGGCCCCCGGGCGATCCCGGAGGGGGGCTTGACCGGACCTGCGCCGCCCAGGGCGGAGGTGAAACGGCGGGCGTTGGCGACGCCGGAAGCGGCCTCCTGGTCTCCGGGAGCCGCGGCCGCGACCTGTTCCCAGTAGGCCAGGGCCTCGGAGGCATTGCCGTCCTCCTCGGCGGCCCGCGCCGCCTGTCTCCACTTCTCGATCTCGGCGGCGAGGGGTGCGGCAGATCCCGGGGCGATCGGAGGAGCCGGGTTGGGGGAGCCCGCCAGGGGAGGCTGTCCGGGGCTCGGCACCGGCGCCACCGGCGCTACCGGGGGCGTGCCCGGGATCTGCCCGGGACCTGTGTTCCTGGTGTAGTCCGGGAAATCCTGGGAGAGGGGGGTGGGGTTGGGACCGACCAGGGTGCCCTTGAAGCTCGCTCCCGACGAGGTCTTGGGCTTGGAGGGAGCCTTGATGGCTCCCGGCAGGGTCTTGTCGGTAGTGGCAGCGTCCAGGCATGCGTCGATCAGGGGCATGCGGGCGTCGACCAGGAGCGGGGGCAGCGGCATGAGGAACTTCTCGAGCATCGGGTAGCCCCGCCCGGCCGCGGTCGCCCGGTCCGCCAGCTGGAAGAAGGCCTCGAAGGAGACCACCGAGATCCGGCCGGCCACCGCCTCCAGGGGCAAGGTGGCGGCGAACTCCTGGGCATCGCCCGGCCCTACCAGGATGAGGGCGTGGATCACCACGCCGGCCGCCCTCTGCTTCTCCGTGTTCAGCCGCCTCAAGGTCTTCAGGATCTCGCCCGCGTCGATCCGGAGCGGGCGGGAGTCCTTCACGTAGACCAGGAAGGCATTCCCGGTCTTGCTCTGCCAGAACCCGTCGAACTGGATCGGTCGGCGGGCATTGGGGCCGTAGGTCCCGAACTCGACCTTGAACCCCAGCCACCGCCCGAGCTGGTTGGTGGCGTCCTGGACCAGGGCCCGGTGTCCGGGAGAGTCGCCCCCCATGGCCTCCATGAGGAAGGTCTGGAAGTGGCCGATGGCCGAGAGGTCGGTGGCCAGACGCTCCCGGAACCACTTGGAGACGGGGCCGTCGTCCTGGAGTTCGCCATGGGCCAGTACGGTCGCGGCCGACAGGGTCACGACAGGCTCCGAGCTGGCCGCCGGGCCCGATCCGGACGATAGGAGGAGTGGGGCCGGTACGGGCGCGTCCTACCACGGAGTCGAGGAGTGCGATGGCTGAAACGGGGTACGGGCGGGGGACCGGCTGGGTCCTGGCCCTGCTCCTGGTGTTGGGCGCCGGGCTCCGGGGATGCGGGGACACCGCCGGGACCAACTCGCCGGGTTTCGCCCTCGAGGTGGAGGGGTCCGTCGAAGGCCGCGTCTATGGGAAGGCCGACGGGGCAGGTCTCGGCGGGGCGATCCTGAGCCTGGAGGGCGATGGACCTTCCCGGCAGGCGACCGCCGCCTTCGACGGCCGGTTCGAGATCCGCAAGGTGCGTCCGGGCGCCTACCGCCTGAGGGCCGAGGCGCCCGGATTCGTGGCGGCCGCCAGCTCGGTGTTCGTGTCGCCGGGTGCCTCCCACGGCGAGGAACTCGGTCTGCAGCCGGCGCTGGACCGGGGAGAGGTCCGGCTCCGGGTGGTTTCGGCTCCCTCCGGGGTCCCGGTCCCCGACGTCTCCGTCCGTGTGGTCGACACCTTCCGGGTGGCACTCGGGGACGGGTCCGGCAGGGTCGTCCTCGGCGACCTGGCCCTGGGGCGTCTGCGGCTGCTGCTTCGGGCTTCCGGGCACTCCGCCCGCACCGTCGAGGTGTTGGTGACGCCGGCTCCCGCCTTCGAGACCGAGATCCGTCTGGCGCGGGACTCCGGCACCCTCGAAGGGGTGATCCGGGGAGGAGCCGGCTCCCTTCCCCTCCCGCTGGCGCGGGTCAGCCTGCCGGGCCTGGACCTGGAGACCGCCACCGACAGTTCGGGGTTCTACCGGATCGAGGACGTACCGGCTGCCTTTTCCGTCGACGTCCTGGTGGACGAATCGAGTCAGCAGGCGCAATTGGTCACGACCTCCGTCGTCGCCTCTCGCGTGACCACGCTCAACGTAACGCTCCTGCCCGGGTTTGGCGAGATCCAGGGGACGGTCCGACAATTCGGGGGAGGCCCCATCCAGGGCGCGTCGGTGAGCATTCCGCTCGACCGTCTCACGACCTCCACCGATGTCACGGGGGCCTACCGGTTCCCCCGGGTCCCGGCCGCCCTCTCGACCATCATGGGGGTCTCGTCCCCGGGGTTCGTCCCCGACGCGGTCGTGGTGGTGGTGGCCCCGGATGCCAGCCTGGTCCAGGATTTCGACCTGCTGGCGACCGTCGGCTCGCTCACCGGGTCGGTCCGGACCACTTCCGGGGCCGGGATCCCGGGGGCCCTGGTCCAATTCCCGGCGCTGGCCCGCTCGGGGGCGACCGATGGGTCCGGGACCTACCTGATCCCGGGCCTGGCCGCCGGGTTGCAGTTGGCGTCCGTCACCGGGGCCGGGTTCAGTCCTTTGACCACCACGGTGAGGATCGATCCGGGGGTCACCCGGACCCGGGACTTCTTCCTGGTTCCTCCCTGACCACGTCCCCGGAATCGGTCGGGCGACCCACCAGGAAGACGAGCCCGACCAGGCTGGCCATGCCCAAGAGCAGGCAGAGGCTCGGCGGGACGCCGTACCCGGCCGGGATGTGGCCGAGCACCACGGCGGCCGCGGCCGAGACCAGTGCGTAGGGCATCTGGGTCCGCACGTGTTCGACGTGGTCGCAGCCGCTCGCCATGCTCGACAGGATGGTGGTGTCCGAGATCGGCGAGCAGTGGTCGCCGAAGCATGACCCCGCCAGCACTGCACCGACCGTGCCGAGCAGGATGGGGGCCTCGGCGGCCAGGTACTCGGGGCTCCCGATGGCCCCGGCCCGGGCCGCCGCGGGGCCGGCAAGCTTGACCGCGAGCTGGATCGACAGGGGCATCAGGATCGACATCGTCCCCCAGGAGGTGCCGGTCGCGAACGAGATCCCGGCCGCCGCCAGGAACGTGAGAGCCGGAAGCAGGCCGGGTTGCAGTACCCCCTCGAGCAGGCCGGCCAGGACCTGGGCCGTCCCGAGATCCTTGCACACCGCTCCCAGGGACCAGGCGAGCACCAGGATCACCAGGGCGGGGAGCAGGCCCTTGGCGCCTTCCATCCAGGCCGACAGGCAGGGCTCGACCGGGAGCACCCCGGTCGCCACCGGCAGCAGGATGGCGAGGATGGTTCCCAGGATCGACACCAGCATCAGCACCCGGTTGGCGCTGGCCTCCGAGAGCACGTCCCGCAGCGGTGCGGCGGCCACCTCGGCGGCGGCCTCGGCCTCGAGTCCCGGCGCCACCCCGGCCAGGAGAACGCTTCGCTGCCGGGCCCATTCGGCCTCGGGCACGGAGCCCGGCGCCGGCAGCCTTCCCTCGGAGACGAAGCGGGTGGTGGTGGCCTCGATCCGGCGGGTCAGGGCGGCATCGGCCAGCTTGGCGCGTCCGTCGAACCACAGGCCCATGGCGGTCCCGAGGAAGATGAAGAAGATCGGGACCATCGCGTGTACCCAGTGGCGCTTCTGGCCCGGAGCCGGGAGGAGGGCGGGGTGGAGGGCCGGGTCATCCTCGGCGGAGAGGGGCCCGCTCTTGCCCTGGCGGGCGGCCAGCTCGGACTCGAGCATCGGTCCGAAGTCCCGGCGGGAGAAGATCAGGACCACGATCAGGAAGAGGCAGAAGATCGAGTAGAAGCGGAGGGGGATCGAGTCGAGGAAGGTGAGGTAGCCGTCCTGGGTCCGGCCGAGTTCCCGGAAGGCGTCCTGGATGAGGCCGACCTCGAAGCCGATCCAGGTAGAGATGGCGGCCAGGCCCGCGACCGGGGCTGCGGTGGCGTCGACGATGAAGGCGAGCTTGGCCCGGCTGATCTTCAGCCGGTCGCAGAGCGGGCACATGGTGGTCCCCACCAGGAGCGTGTTGGCGTAGTCGTCGAAGA
>CAYOHP010000049.1:0-41102 GCA_964403795.1 uncultured bacterium
GGGTGTGGGGCGCGTCGGCGGCCGGCCCCGCCTACTCGGCTCCGTCCTGGGGTACCGGGCGATCCTCGCGGCTCATGTCGTGGGTGGGGGCGGGGGCTCCGTCCCGCTCCCCGACCCGGCTCCCGGCGGAATTCCGGGCTCGTCGGACTGGGACCGGATCCGGGGCGCGAAATCCCTGAGGGTCGCCGGTCGCACGCCCTCGTCGCCCCCCGTCTCCGAGAGTCTCTCCCTGCGTCTCCGGGCAAAGGTGCGGACCTCTTCCCGCAGCGCCGTCGCCAGGAGCACCAGCAGGAGGAGCGCGGTGGCGGCCATGCCCACTCCCAGGCCCAGCCACTGGAGGAAGGGCAGGGAGCGCAGCCAGAAGAGCCGACGGATCGTCCGGTGGCTCTCGAGGTGGCCGGGAACCAGCTCGAGGATGCTCTCGTGGACCGCCAGGGCCCGTTCCAGGTTCCCCTCGGCCTCGGCCCGGGTGGCGTCGGCGAGCAGGATCTCCTCGGCTGCCGCCAGCGATTCCCGGTCCCCCGGGTAGCGCTTCAGCACCCATCGATAATGTTCGAGTGCCTCGTCGCTCCGGCCACGCCGGCGGGCAGCCAGCGCCAGGTTCAGCCGAAAATCAAGAACATTCATCTCCAGGATCTGGACCCGGAAATTCACCGTGTCGGCGACGTAGACGTAACCCCGCTCGTCGATCGCGATCCCCTCGGGATGGTGGAACTGTCCCGGCGCGCTGCCCCGGGCTCCGAAGGAGTAGAGGAACCTCCCCTGGTCGTCGAACTTGGCGATCCGGTGGTTCTCGTAGTCGGTGACGTAGAGGTTGCCCCGGACGTCGAAATCGAGGAACCGCGGACCGTCGAGCTTGCCGCGGGCCGACCCCTTGGTGCCGAACTCGAGTTCGACCGCGCCTCCGGGGGCGAAGCGCACGATGCGGTTCTCCGCGGTGAACGTCGCCCACAGTCGTCCCGAGGGGTCGAGGGCCACCGAGCGGGGCTTGGCAGCCGGCTTGTCCGGTCCTTCGGGGCGGTACTCGAGCATCTCCACGGGCACTCCGGAGGGATCGAACCGCTGGATCCTCCGGTTGCCGTAGTCGGCCACGAAGATCCCGCCCTGGAGATCGACCGCGATCCCGCGCGGGTAGCGGAACTGCCCCGGGGCGGCACCCGCCTTGCCGACGGCCAGGAGCTCCACCCCCGAGGGATCGAACTTCCGGATCCGATGGGCCCGGTTCTCCACCACGTAGAGATTCCCGGAGGCATCGCGGGCGAGCCCCAGGGGACCTTCGAAGGGCTTGCCCTCGGGCTCCAGGTCGCGCAGCAGCGAGCCGTTGACGTGGAAGAGGCTGACCCGGTTGGTCTTCCAGTCCGAGACGAAGAAGCGGGTCTCGTCCACCAGGGAGAGACCGATCGGGTACCGGAAGTCCTCGGCGCCGTCGCCGAACTGCCCGATGGCGAAGCTGCGGGCGACCAGCAGTCTGGCCTCGACCCGGCCGGCGGCCATGCACCCGGCCAGCAGGGCCAGGCCAGTGACCAGTCCCAGGCGCCTCCCGTGGCTCATGCCACCTCGTCCTCGTCCTCGGGATGCTCCTTCTGGGGCGGGCGGCTCATCAGCTCGATGGCGGCATCGGCCGCTCTCCGGCCCTGGAAGAGCACCTTGTGGACGGCCTCGGTCAGGGGCATGTCGATCCCATGTTCGCTCCCGAGCGAGCGGGCCACCCGGGCGGACTCGAGTCCTTCGACCGCCTGTCCGATGGCGGAGCGGATGGTGTCGGGGTCGAGCCCTCGTGCTGCCATGCGCCCGGCCCGGTAGTTGCGGGACAGCGGGCTGGAACAGGTGGCGAGCATGTCGCCCATCCCGGCCAGGCCCCGGAAGGTCGAAGGGCGGGCTCCCAGGGCGGTACCCAGCCGGGCGATCTCGAAGAGGGCCCGGGTCAGCACCGCGGCCTGGGTGTTGGCGCCGTATCCGAGCTCGGCGAGCATCCCCGAGGCCAGCGCCATCACGTTCTTCAGCGCACCCCCGAGTTCCACGCCGCAGACGTCGGTGGAGGTGTAGACCCGGAGGGTGGTCGAGTTCAGGGTCCGTTGCACCCGCTCGGCGGCGGCGTGGTCGGCGCAGGCGACCACGGTGGCGGCCGGCTGTCCGTCGGCGATCTCGCCCGCCAGGTTGGGGCCGCTCAAGGCCGCGATCGGGGGTCCATCCGGCCAGGCCTGACGGAGCACCGTGGTCATGGACCGGCGGGTCGAGGGATCGAAGCCCTTGGCCGCCGAGACCAGCACCGCATGCGACCCCCCGGACGCGGCCACCTGGTCGGCCAGGGCCGCCATCCCGGGCGACGGCACCGCCAGGATCACGATGCCGGCGGCCTCCAGGGCATCCCCCAGGTCCTCGGTGACGAGGATCCCGTCGGCCAGGCGCAGGGCCGGGAGATAGACCTCGTTGCGCCGGGTGGTGGCCATGGAGCGGGCCCGCACCGGGTCCCGGCACCAGAGCCGGACGCCGTGGCCGCGCCCGGCGAGGAGGTGGGCGAGCACCGTGCCCCAGCTACCGGCGCCCAGCACCGCCACCCGCTCCCGGTCACGGGAGTCGCCCTGGCTGCTCGACGGAGGCGTGGGAACCGGCACGGAGCGAGTCTACCCGGGACCGCGCCTCGGCTACCATCGGACCCCGAGGAGGTCCTCGCCATGCTCGAGGTGGGCGATCCGGCTCCGGAGTTCGAGGCCAAGCTCGCGAAGGGTGGGCGCTTCCGCCTCTCGGAGGCGCTCCGGACCCACGAGGTCCTGCTCTACTTCTTCCCCAAGAGTTTCACCCCGACCTGCACCCGCCAGTCCGAGGAACTCCGGGACCGCGACGCGGACCTCCGCCAGGCGGGGGTGAGGGTCGTGGCCGTGAGTCCCGACGGGGAGGACGTGACCAGGAACTTCTGCCAGGCCCACGCCCTCACCCAGGACGTGGTGCTCGACCCCGAGGGTCATATCGCCGAGGCCTACGGGGCCAACCGCGCCTGGGGCTGGCTGCCCAACCGGAGGATCACCTACCGGATCGGGAAGGACGGCCGGATCACCGGCCACCACCACGGCGAGCTCTCGCTCACGGGGCACCTGGCGTTGATCGGGGGGTAGTCGCGTCGGCTCCCGGGACAGCCTCCCCGGGCAGCGACGCCGGGTCGGTCCGATCCGCCCCGAAGCGGCGTTCGGTCCCGTCCCGGAGCCTGGCCAGGTTGTCGCGATGGCGGACCACCAGGATCACCCAGACGAAGACCGCCAGGATCGAGCTCGGATGGGCGATCCCCTTGGTGGCGACCAGCGAGCCGAGCACCGCGCTGGCCCCCAGGATCGAGCCCAGCGAGACGTAGCGGGTCACCGCCACCGCCACCCCGAAGACCGCGAGTCCGACCAGGCAGCTCCGGGGTTCGAGGGCCAAGAAGGCCCCGGCCGCGGTGGCCACCCCCTTCCCGCCCCGGAAGCCGAGGAAGACCGGGAAGACGTGGCCCAGCACCGCCGAAGCGCCCGACCAGACCTGCCACTTGCGTTCCAGACCCAGGCCCACCGCCAGCGCGATGGCCAGGGCACCCTTGGAGGCGTCGAGCGCCAGGGCCGCGGAACCCCAACGAGGTCCCAGCGCCCGGGCCACGTTGGTGGCCCCGATGTTGCCGCTGCCCACGCTGCGGAGGTTGACCCCGTGCCAGCGGGCCAGCAGGTACGAGAAGGGGATGGCCCCGATCAGGTAGGCGGCAGCCAGCACCCAGACCGGCTCGTTCAAGCCCGTCTCCGCGGCACCCGGGAGCTCTCCGTAGCCTTCTTGCGGCGTCGGGGAGCGGGGCGCGCCCCCTGCTCCACGAGGGCGGGGTGGGGATCCTCGAGGCCGGCCGGGATCCCGCCCGCGCCGCCCTCCCCGAGCTCCGAGAGCATGGGGTCCTGGCGTCGGCCCCGGCCCGGGGTGCGCTCCTCGAACCGGAGCGTCAGCGGCACTCCCTCGAAATCCCCGAGGCCCCGGATCACGTTCTCCAGGTAGCGGCGGAACGAGAAGTGGACCGCCTCCGGGTCGTTCACCTTGAACACGAAGGTGGCGGGCCGGTCCGGCTTCTGCACCACGTACAGGAGGCGCAGGGTGCGTCCCTTGTGGGCGGCCGGGGGGTGGGTCGTCATGGCGGCCCGGATCTCCCGGTTCAGGAACGGCGTGGGCAGGCGCATCTCCCGGCGGGCCAGTACCGTCTGCATGGTGGAGAGCAGCCCGGCGACGCCCTTCCCCTCGGTCACCGAGAGGAAGACCCTGGGCACGAAGTCGAACCACGGGATCTCGGCGTCGAGACCTTCGAGCCAGCGCTCCCGGTAGTCCTCGGCCTCCTCGATCCGGTCGATCTTGTTGATCGCCACGATGGCCGGCTTGTGGAGGTCCCGGATCATCCCGGCCAGGTGCCGGTCCTGGGCCGAGAGGGGCTCGCTGCCGTCGACCAGCAGCACCACCAGGTCGGCCATGCGCAGCGCCCGCTCGGTGGTGACCCGGGAGAGCTTTTCGATGCCTTCCTTGATGCGGGCCCGGCGGCGCAGGCCGGCGGTGTCGACGAGCACCATGGGGCGTTCCCCCTCGCCGACCCGGAAGGGGACCTCGATCGCCTCCCGGGTGGTCCCGGCCTCGTCGGAGACGATCAGCCGGTCGTCTTCGATCAGGCGGTTCACGAGCGAGCTCTTGCCCACGTTGGGCTTGCCCACGATGGCGATCCGGTGGGCCCTCTCCTCTTCGGCGAGCGACCCCTCGGGCAGGCGGCCGACCGCCTCGGCCAGGAGTTCCTCGGCCCGGAACCCGTGGGCGGCCGAGACCGGCAGCATGGTCGGGAACCCCAGGCGACGGAAGTCCTCCATCCGGGCCATGTGGTCGATCTGGTCGACCTTGTTGACCACCAGCAGGACCTCGAGGCCCTTCTTGCGGAGGCGGAGCGCGATCTCCTCGTCGAGAGGGACGAGGCCCTCCCGGCCGTCGACCACGAAGAGCACCACCTGGGCCTCGTCGAGCGCCAGGTCGACCTGGTCGCGGACGTGCTCCTCGATCGGGGTGTCGGCCTCCGGGACGAGACCCCCGGTGTCGATCACCTGGAGGGTGCGTCCGCCCCAGCGGATCCGGCCGTAGAGCCGATCCCGGGTGACCCCCGGCATGTCGTGGACGAGCGCCTGGCGGGTCCCGGTCAGGCGGTTGAAGAGCGAGGACTTGCCGACGTTGGGCCGGCCCACCAGGGCCAGGGTAGGGACGTTCCCGGAATCCATCTCAGCCTCCCGCACACGCGCCCGGCGCCGGACCGGCACAAGCCGTCGGATCGCCCTCGCCCATGTCGTCGAGCACCTTGGTCACGTAGCTGGCGGAGGCCCGCGCCCGGGTGCGCCGCCGAGGCCGGCCCGCGGCCGCCGCCAGCAGGGCCGCCGGTTCGTCCTCGACCCGCACCACCCGGGCACCGATCCTTGCCGAGAGCTCGGCCGCGGTCGGGCCGTCGAGCATGATCTCCCCCCCGGGCTGGAAGGCATGCTCGCCGACCAGGACCCGATCGAACCCCCGTCCGGTCTCCTGCATGCGGGCCCGCACCGCGGCCTCGATGTCGACCCCGGTGAGCAGGCCCGCCACCGTGATGCCCTTCCCGAAGAAGCGGTTCTCGACCACTACGAGCTCGGCCGCCAGGCCGGGGATCCCGGCCAGGCCGGGCATGACCACCCGCCGGAAGAGGGGAGCCGCGGCCGTCCCGGTGACGATCGCCACCCGGGCAGGTACCGCCGGCGCCGGGGCCCGCGGCAGCGCCTTCAGGAAGCGGTCCTCGAAGCTCCGGAGCATGCCCACGCCGTCCTCCCGGAGCGGGAAGCCGGACCCGTAGTAGGCCGCCGCCGGCAGGGGGAGGCCAGCCAGTTGGAAGAGCTCGTCGGCCGCGAAGAAACGCGCTCGCCGCCTTCCCCCGACGCGATCGATGCGACGGGCGGCTTCGATCCGGGCCACCGCGTCGGCGGCTTCCTCGGTCCGCAGGGACCGGAGCACCGGGAGGTTCTTGCGGTGGTCGGTGAGACCCACCGGCACCACCGCCACCGAGCGCACGTGGTCGAGCCCTCCGAGGTCGGTGAGGCTCCGGGAGAGGAGCTCGCCGTCGTTGCGCTCCGGGACCAGCACGATCTGGGCGTGGACCTCGATCCCGCCGTCTCCCAGGCGCCGGAGCTGGTCCATCACCGGGGGGGCCTCGGGGTTCCCGAGCATGCGGCGGCGGACCGCGTCGTCGGTGACGTGCACCGAGACGTAGAGGGGCGAGAGCCGCATGGTGAAGACCCGGTCCCAGTCGGCTTCCTTGAAGTTCCCGAGGGTCACGTAGCCGCCGTGCAGGAACGAGAGGCGGTAGTCCTCGTCCTTGACCATCAGCGAGCGGCGCAGGCCCGGGCGGGGCAGCTGGTGCACGAAGCAGAACTCGCAGTCGTTCTCGCAGCGGCGCACCCCGTCGAAGAGCTCCTTCTCGAAGGAGAGGCCGGTGGGGCCGTCGCCCGGGAGCTCCACCGGGAAGACCGCGTCGCCCCGGCGCACCGTGAGCACGCTGGCCTCGCCCGAGGTGCGGAAGGTGAACTCGAGCACGTCGGCGATCGGCTCCCCGTCGACTTCGAGGATCTCGTCGCCGGGGCAGAGCCCGGCCAGGAAGGCCTCGCCGTCGAGGTCCACGCCCGAGACGATGGCGGCCGCTCCCCGGTGTCCCTCGGCGGCTTCGTGGGCGCGCGGCAGGTTCCTCCCCTGCTCCTGCGCTCTCAGCCCCTTCAGATCCTGCACGCGACGCCTCCGCCCCGGGTGGTCCCGGGAAGCGGGGGAGTCTACTGCCCGAGGGGCTCCAGGTCCACCTGCGCCGCGCCCGGAGGCGACCGCGGCCTGCCCGCGGTGCCCGTCCTCAGGGGGCCGCGGCGGGCCTCGCCAGTCCCACCAGGTGGGGCAGCTCGGGTTCGAGCAGCTTCTCCCAGGCCAGCCGGACGGCCCCGGTCGAGCCAGGCATGGCGGCCACGAACACCCCGTGCCAGGTGCCGGCCGTGGCCCGCGACAGCATGGCGGCCGAGCCGACGAACTCGAACGAGAGCATGCGGAAGAGTTCCCCGAAGCCGGTGAGTTCCTTCTCGAGCTTGCCCTGGATCGCCTCGTAGGTCCGGTCGCGATGGGCGATCCCGGTGCCCCCGTTGGTGAGGATGGCGTCGGCCCCGGCGGCCCGGGCCTCGTCCATGGTGCGGTGGACCTGGTCGACCTCGTCCTTGACGATCCGGTATCCGGCGAGCCGGTGGCCGGCCCTGGTCACGGCCTCCCGGAGCCAGCGTCCCGACCCGTCGGTCTCCTCGGTGCGGGTGTCGGAGACGGTGATCACGAAGACCGCCACCGAGGCCGGTCCCTGGTCCCGGTGCTCCTGTGCCGGGCTCTTGCGGTGCCCTTCTTCGGGGCCGTGGCCGTGGCCGTGATCTCCTTGGCCATGGCCGTGCCCGTCGTGGTTGTGCACGGTTCCTCCTCCAGGTTCAGCTCAAATACACCCATTTGCACTCATGAATGCCTGGTACTCACGCCCTCGGGCGAGGCGTATCCTCGCGAGGATACCGATGTCCTCGCCGACGCCGCATCCGTCAGAGGCAGGGGAAGGCGGGGAGCGCGCCCCATGGCTCTCCGCCGAGGTCTACGACCGTCTGGCCGCGCTCGGGCTGGCGGTCGCGATGGCGCTGGTGGCGATCGCCTGGGGCTCCCGGCCGCGCCTGGGCCGGGGGGAGCTGGCGTCGCTCCTGGTGAGGGCGGAGCTGGCCGGGGTGTCTCCCCTGGTCCAGGCCCGCCGGGAGGGGATCCGGGACCAGGACCTCGGCCACGCCGCCTGGTGGCACGGGGACGCGGACCTGGAGCGTCGGGTGGCAGCCGGGCTGGGGAGGCCTGATCCGGAGCCTCCCTGAACCCCGCCTCGCGGTGCCCGTCGAAGCCGGGCGGCGGTTTGCCCGGGATAGCGTCCCCTCGCCGTGGATCGGCTCTGGATCAGGGTTTCCCGGATGGGGGAGGGAAACCGGACCGCGACTATGCTAGAATGGGGAAGCCGGAATCCGCTCGGGGCGCGGCCAGAGAGCCGTGCCCCCCGCATGGATCCGGGCCGGTCCCCGTCGGTGCCCGGCGTCGGGTCCGGGCGCCGACGGCCCCGGTCGAGGGAGTGTTTCCAGATCATGCCTCAGTTCAAGGTCGGTGGGTCCGTGGTGCATCCCGCGCACGGCGTGGGAGTGGTCTCCGAGATCAAGGAAATGGTCATCTCGGGCCGACTGAACAAGTACTACGTGATCGAGTTCCCGTTGAACGAACTCGACCGGGTCATGATCCCGATCGAGAACGCCGAGAACCTCGGCCTCCGCTGCATCGCCGACAAGGGCACCATCGACGAGTGCCTGAAGATCATCCGCAACTCCGACGGCGGCTACCTCGACGACCTCGAGGACGAGAGCTTCCACAAGCGTCACAAGGAGTACGTCGACCGGGTGCAGTCGGGCGACGTCTGCGAGGTCGCCAAGGTCTTCAAGACCCTCTACGAGCGGTCCCGGGACCGCGACCTCGGCCTCAAGGAGAAGTTCCTGATGGAGCGGGCCGAGAAGATGATCATCGGCGAGATCATGGCCTCCATGAAGCTCACCCAGGATAAGGCCCAGGAGCTCCTCGACGGGGCGAAGGTATAGTCCCGGACTCCCCGTGAGCGGGTCCCTCGGCAGGCTGGTGCTGGAGCCTGCCTCCAAGATCAACCTCTACCTCCGGGTGGGGCCTCCGGGTGGGGACGGGTTCCACCCGGTGGTCACGGTGCTGGCGGCGACCAGCCTGAGGGACCGACTGGAGCTGGAGATCGCCCCCGACCTCGAGCCGGGACGGATCCGTCTCGAGGTGACCGGCGCCGAACTCGGGGATCCCGAGGCCAACCTGGCGGTGAGGGCGGCCCGGGCCTTCGCCGCCGGGTTCCCGGATCGACTGCCGGAAAGCGTCCTTCCGGGGCTGTCGATCCGGCTCGAGAAGCGGGTACCCCATCAGGCCGGACTCGGGGGCGGTAGCGCGGATGCGGCCGCGGTCCTGCTCGGTCTGGCACGGTTGTTCCCGGGGGCCGGTCCTCCCGGGGACGAGACGACCCTGCTGGGAGCGCTCGCTGCCGGCCTGGGCGCCGACGTGGCGTTCTTCCTCCGGGGCGGCTATGCCTTCGCCACCGGCCGGGGCGAGAAGGTGCAGTGGATCTCGAGTCCGCTCCGGCTGGGTGCGGTGCTGGTGAAACCGGCATTCGGCATGCCGACCGGGCCCAGCTATCGCGATCTCGATCGGATCCGGGGCCTCGCCCCCGGGGCGAGCGCCGCCCCGGCGACGCTGGAACCGGATGCCCGGGCCCGCGCCCTGGTCGCCGCCCTCGGCGCCGAGGACCCGGATCCGGAGCGGGTCATGTTCCTGGCGGGGAACGACTTCGAGGCGGTGGAACCCGAGGCGCTCGCTCCCCTGCGCCGGAACCTGGCCGAGGCCGGGGCCGAGACCGTGCTCCTGTGCGGGAGCGGGAGTGCCCTGGCGGGTCTCTTCCCCGACCATGACGCGGCGCGACGAGCGGCGGCGCGGATGCCCGTGACGGCGGGCGGCTCGGGTCCGTACCCGGTCGAGCTGGGCGGGCCCGGAGTCCTCGGATAGCCCTCCGGACGGCGCCCCGACCGCTCGGCCCGGGGACGGGCCGGGAAGGTCTACCCTGGCCCGGGAGTCGAGGAGCGGATGACCGGCGAGCCGCGGGGACCCGGAGGAGGGGGGCCGGTCGAGCCGCGGGTCCTGATCGAGCGGCTCGAGGCCCTGGTGCCCTCCGGCAGGGATCCGGGCGACGCCGTAGTGGCGCCGCTGCTCGCCGGGAAGCTCCCGGTCGATCTCGAGTACCGCCTGGCCCGGGCGCTCGAGGCCCTGGGCCGCACCGCCGAGGCCCGCGATTCCCTGGGCCGGGTGGTCCGTCGCGATCCCGGCTACGCCGATGCCAAGGAGCGGCTCGGGAAGCTGATCCGGGGAGGCGGTCGGGGGATCTTCCCGATCTTCGACCCCAAGGACCTGATGGGCGGCTTCAGCGGTCGCTACCGGAAGATCGAGCTGGTGGGAAAGGGGGGCCAGGGCCTGGTCTTCAAGGCCTTCGATCCCGAGCGCGGCCTGGAGGTGGCCCTGAAGGTCCTCTCCCCCCACATGGTCGACGAGCCGCAGGCGGTGGAACGCTTCCTCCGGGAGGCCAAGGTGCTCTCCCAGCTCGAGAGCCCCTACGTGGTCAAGGTGTACGAGGCGGGCGAGAAGCCGGTCCTCCACTACGCCATGGAGCTGATGACCGGAGAGACCCTGGAAGGGAAGCTGAAACGCGAGGGAGCCATGCCGCTCTCCGCCTTCCTCGAATTCGCCGAGCAGCTCCTCGAAGGCCTCGCCGCGGTGCACCAGGCGGGGATCATCCACCGGGACCTGAAGCCCGAGAACGTCTTCCTGACCCGGGACGGCGGAGCCAAGCTCGGGGATTTCGGGCTGGCCGGATCCGCCGCCCTGCTGAAGATCACCCAGACCGGGCAGATCTTCGGGACCCTCGGTTTCATGTCGCCCGAGCAGCTCGAGGGGAAGGCCGTCGACGAGCGCAGCGACCTCTACTCGATGGGCCTGATCTTCTACCAGTGCCTGGCGGGCGCAGCCGCCCTGAAGGTCAAGGTGAAGCCCGGCGGGGCCGTCGAGCGGGCCTTGCGACAGCCCCTGGAGGCCGCCACCTCCCGGCCGCTTCCCCGACGCCTTCTCGACCTGATCGAGCGCATGACCCGTACCGACCCTTCGGAGCGCCCCCGCTCGGCCCGCTCGGTCCTGGAGCGGATCCGCAACTTCCGCTGGCGCCTGCGCCGGGGTGCGGGATCGGCGACCTTCGCGGAGGCCGCCACGCTCCGCCACCGGACCCTCCTGCCGCTCCGGACCATGCTCGAGGACCTGGCCATGACCACCGCCCCCGAGTTGGCCTCCTCGCTCGCCGACGTGGCCCGGGCCCACGAGCTGAAGGTGCGGGTCTGGGATCTCTGTACCCGTCTCTCCGATCTGGTCAAGCTGGGACCCGCGGACGGGATGGCGCTCGACTGGCTGCCCGAAGGCGAACGCCTCGGAGCCGCGCTCGCCCGCTTCGTCCAGGAGCGGGAGCTCCCGGCCATGCCCTCCCTGGTGCGTCGCCTCCGGGATCTGGACCGGGTGGTCGAGAACGAGCTGGCTCCCGGGGACCTGAAACTCGGGCGCAAGTTCCTGGAGGCGTCGCTCCCGGAACGAAATGCCCCGGTGAGGCTCGAGGTGCCCGACGTGCCCCCGGTGGGCTACGGGCACCGGGACGCCTACCGGATCCGGACCCTGCTCACCGGGATCCTGCAGCAGCTCCTCTCCCGGCTGGAGCCGGTCCCGGGCGGGCGCCTGGGCCTCAAGCTCTCGAGCGAGGACGGGGACGAGGGCTGGGCGCTGGACCTCACCGGGGTGGCGAGCTTCGAGCCGGCCGCCGAGACCCTCCTCGACCTCGAGGCCCTGGGAGCGATCCGGGTCCGGCTCGACAAGGGAGCGGTGCGTTTCCGTTTCCCGCTGGTGCTCACCGACGGGTGAGAGCCCGAGGCAGGCGCGGTATCCTCGCCGCCCATGAACGTCCGCGATCTCGCCCTGCTGGGAGCCACCGGTTCGATCGGGGATTCCACCGTGGCCGTGCTCCGCTGCCATCCCGGACGCTTCCGGGTGAGGGCCCTGGCGGCCCACCGTTCGGTCGAGAAGATGGTGGCGCTCGCCGGCGAGTTCTCCCCCGAACTGGTGGTGCTGGTCGATCCCGAGGCCGCCGCCGAGGCCCGGCGCCGACTGGGTGCGTCGGTCGAGGTGGCGAGCGGGCTGGACGGTCTGGTGCGGGCAGCCACGCTTCCCGGCCTCTCGATGGTGGTCTCGGCCACCGTGGGTGCGGTGGGCCTGCCCCCGGTCTATGCGGCCCTGGAGGCCGGGACCGACGTGGCGCTGGCCAACAAGGAGGTCCTGGTCGCCGGCGGCGAGGCGGTGGTGCGCCGGGCCCGGGCCAGCGGAGCCAGGCTCCTGCCGGTCGACAGCGAACACTCGGCGCTCTTCCAGGCCCTGGGCACCCATCCCGGCCGGGAGGTCGCCAACCTCTGGATCACCGCCAGCGGTGGGCCGTTTAGGGGGATGAGCCGCGCCGAGCTCGAGAAGGTCCCCGTCGAGGCGGCGCTCAAGCACCCCAACTGGGACATGGGGGCGAAGATCACCATCGATTCGGCGACCCTCATGAACAAGGGCCTCGAGGTGATCGAAGCCCGCTGGCTCTTCGACCAGCCATGGGAGCGGATCCGGGTGGTGGTCCACCCCCAGTCGATCGTCCACTCCCTGGTCGAGTTCGTGGACGGCTCCTGGCTCGCCCAGCTCGGGGTCACCGACATGCGGATCCCCATCCAGTACGCCCTCTCCTGGCCCGACCGGTGGTCGGCTCCGGGGGTCCCCCCGCTGGACGTGCTCCGCCTGAAGGACCTCACCTTCGAACCACCCGACCCGGAGACCTTCGAGAACCTGGCGCTGGCCTACGAAGCCGGACGCAGGGGCGCAACCTTCGCCTGCGTCCTGTCGGCCGCCAACGAGGTGGCGGTCCAGGCCTTCCTCGACCGCCGCATCGGCTTCCTCGACATCGCCCGGGTCAACCGCACCGTCCTGGAACGCCATGAGCCCACCGGCTCCACCGAGTACGCCGAGGTGGTCGCCGCCGACGCCTGGGCCCGCGCCGAAGCCGCCAGGGTGGTGGGGGGATGAATCCGGCAGGAACCGGAAGGTCGAAGGCGAGGTCCCTTGTCTTCGGACTCCTCGCGGCCGCGATCGGTACCGTGCTGGCCCTGGCCACCGGTGAGCTCCTGGTGCGCGGGTTCGCAACCCCGACCTATCGGCTCCCCGTGGGCACCTCTGGCGCGTTCGTGCTGGGGATGGGCGTGGACCTGAGGGCCAGCTACGAATTCGAGGAGGGCGGGAAGAAGCACGTCGTCGAGTACACCACCAACAGCCTCGGCTTCCGGGACCGGGAGCATCTCCCCGGGAAGCCCCAGGGCGTCCGCAGGATCGCCATCCTGGGGGACAGTTTCGTAGCCGGCCTGGCGGTGGCCCAGGACGCGATCTTCCCTCGGCGGGTCGAGGAGATCCTGAGGCAGAAAGGGCACCCGGTCGAGGTGATCTCTTGCGGTGTGGTCGGATACTCCACGGCCCTGGAGCTTCTCGTACTGCGGGAGAAGGTGGCTCCCCTCGAACCTGACGTGGTCGTGATCTCGTTCTTCCAGAACGACCCCTGGGACAACACTCCGGGGCTTTCCACCAGCTATGCCCCGTACTTCCGCGAGACCCCGGAGGGTCGCCTCGAGATCCTCGAGCCGGAGGCGGCCGGGGTTTCCCGTCCAAGCCCGGTCTCGACCTGGTTGAACGAGAACCTGAAGCTCTATTCCTGGCAGAAGGAGAGGGTGCGTACCCTGACCGAGTGGTACCGGTTCCGCTTCCGCCAGGGACCCAAGGCCTTGCCGAAGGTCTACCACCCTCTGGTCGAACCGCCGCTCCCTCGGACCGAGGACGCCTGGAAGCTCACGCTGCGCTTGCTCGACGAGATCAAGGCCGAGACCGAGCGGCTGGGCGCGACTCTCATGGTCCTGGACATCCCCCTCCAGGAAGCCGTGTCGCCCAGCCGGCTCGCCGTCTCCAAGGAGCGGTTCCCCGAGCTCGCTCGCTCTCGTATCGATTGGGATCGGTCTTCGACCTATCTGGGGATCTGGGCCAAGAAGCGAGGCGTCTCCCTCCTCGATCTGCGAGTCCCGCTGCGGGTGGCTGGAGACGCTGCGAGCCTCTACCTTCAGTTCGACGGTCACTTCTCCGAAGCAGGCCACCAGCGAGTCGGCAGTATCCTCGCCGAGGCATTGGAAAGAGGTCTCACGGCTGGGGACCAGATTCGACCTCGCCAGATGCCCTGATCCCACGAAGGGCGATGGGATCGATGGCGAGGCGATCCGGTGTTCGGAATCCGGGACCGGTCTCGATCTCGAAGCCGAACTCGAGGGTTCCTCCCGGCGTACGGCCCTCCCAGATCCATTGGGGCGGGAGCCTCTGCCATCGCCAGCAGAGGTCGTCTCCCAAGGGGATTTCCAGGGTGCGTCCGGCAGGAAGCAACAGCTTCACGGCCACCCATCCCGATCCGCCCGCAGCGAGGAAGCCAAGCTCGACGGAGTGCGGAACCTCTGCAGGAACGCCGTCGAGGATCACCGCACTCCTGCTCCCTCCCTCATCCCGTGGGTTGGCCGACGCACCCAGCAGGTCCTTGAGGCCACTCCCCGGCCCGAGCCGTATCCCACGACGGGTCTCGAGCTGGAAGAGCTGGTCTGGATGATCCTCGACTCCGAGGCTGGGAAAGTCCGAGAGGAGGAGGTCAGGGCCCAGCGCCCGGGTGGAACGCCCATCCGCAGTCGCCACCCGGTACCGCCAGAACCACTCCCGGTGCCTCCAGTAGGCCAGGCGTCGGATCGCATGTTCGGCCAGCTCCGACCCCGAACCGATCGAGGCGAACAGCCATCGGGATGCGGCCACCTCGAGTTGGAGCAGCAGTCGCGCCTGAGCCGGAGGGATGGGGGAGGACTCCGGTCGCGTGACGAACTCGAGACCGGTGATCCGTCGAGCTTCCTCCGGTCCGGGACGATCCAGGAGAGGAGAGTCCAGTCCCTCCAGGGCCGATCGCTGGAGGCCGGCCACATCGACCTGCAGGAGGATCTCAAGTCTCCCATCGGGCGAGACCGCTACCACCTCGGGACCCGGTCGGGGACCGTCCTTCGGAAGAGGGACTTCCGCGATCCGTCTGGGGCCGACCGCAGCGAGGAGTCCCGAGTCGGTTCGAACCCGGGCTGCCGGCTCGAGCCCGGAGATCTGGAGCGAAGCCGCCCCATCCGGCCGGCGCGTGAGTCTCAGCTTGTCGAGTTCCAGTGGCAGGCGGCACGGCAATGCGGTGGCCACGCCATCCAGGAGGACCAGGAGGCCACCTCCAGGGACCGTGGCGTCGCGGATCTCGACCTTGTGGTCACGCGGATCCAGGATTTCGACCGTCGTTGATCCCACCAGGTGGCGAAGCAGGACTGCAGGGGCGGACCCCGGGGCGTTTCGTGAGGTGTGTCCACCGGCATGGGAACCGAACCAGTAGCCCATGGCCCCCGCAGCCAGGAGTGCCAACGCCGCGCCTGCGGTGGGGCGACGGTCCGGAGGCGCAGCCTGTCGGGGAGGATCCGACCGTGCGGGAGGCGACTCGCCTCCAACCCTGGGAGGTGCCACAGGTCGAGGAGTCGGCCCTTGGGCGCCATGCCTCCCTTCCGACACCGTGGCGTCCCTCCCCCGGGCAGCCGCCTGCAGGGCGTCGCGGGCCAGGCCCGGCAGCCGGGCCAGGGCGGCCGCCGGGTCGGGGCGCAGACCGGGGTCGGGGTGGAGGCAGTCCTCGATCCAGCGGGCCAGCTCGGGGTCGAGCCACGGCAGTTCCTTCCGGGGATCCTCGGGGCGCTGGCGGGAGCGGCGCAGCGCCTCGTCGAAGGCCGCCCCGGGCGAGATCGAACGCGGACCCTGGAGGATCCGGAGGACCACCAGGGCGGCCTGGTAGAGGTCGGCCCGGGGCCCCACCGCCTCGTTGCGGATCATCTCGGGCGGCAGGTACTCCGGGGTACCCACCGCGGACCCGGTCCGGGTGAGGGTGGCGACCCCGACGGCCCGGGCCAGGCCGAGGTCGACCAAGACCGCCCCGCCTTCCCGGCCCACCATGAGGTTCTGCGGCTTCACGTCCCGGTGGAGGATCCCGGCGCCATGCAGATCGGCCAGGCCCCCGGCCAGTGCCGGAGCCACCGAGGCCAGGAGGTCCCGGCGATCGGCCGGGCCTTCGGTGGTGCGCAGGGCCGCCTCCACGCTGGTGCCGTCCACGAAGTCCATCACCAGGACCAGGCGCTCCCCGGTCTCCACCAGGGACCGAAAGCGCGGCAACCATGGAGAGCGCAGACGGGAGAGGAGCTCGGCTTCCCGGCGCATCCGGGACGTACCCTGGTCCCCCGGCAGGCTGCGGGCGATCTTCAGGGCCACCCGCTCGCCGCTTCGGGTGTCGAGCCCGAGCCAGACCTCGCCCATGCCGCCGGCTCCCAGCCGGTGCAGGCACCGGTAGGGCGGGATCTCCTCGGGAGGCAGGGAATCGGCCATGCCGGCGAGCGTAGCCGACCACCCCATGCCGCCGGCATCGGAATGGCAGTACCATGAGGCGCTACGGGAGTCGGGAACCGCCGGGGGTCGGGGCCGGCCGGGACGAGGAGTGAGGGCTTGGGCGAAGGCAAGGGAGTCGGCAAACCGGGGTCCGCCCCGCCGCTGGGTTCGGGCTGGCTGGCCCGGGTCAAGAGCCTCTTCCGGAGCCCCGAGCAGCGCTTCACCCGGATCTACATGAAGGGCCGCTGGACGGGCGGCGAGAGTCCCTCGGGCGAAGGCTCCAGCCTGCGCCAGACCGAGATCCTCCGCCAGGAGCTGCCTCGTCTGCTCGCCCGGCTCGGGGTCCGCACCGTGCTGGATGCCGCCTGCGGCGACTTCAACTGGATGAAGGAGCTGCGCCTCGACCTCGATCGCTACATCGGGATCGACATCGTGCGACCGCTGGTGCAGCGCAACCGGTCCCGCTACGGGGACCGGCGTCACGAGTTCCTCCACCTCGACATCACCCGCGAGCAGCTCCCCCGCGCCGATCTCATCCTGTGCCGGGATTGCCTGGGACACCTCTCCCACCAGGACGTGAGGGCCGCCCTCCTCAACTTCCGCGAGACCGGCTCGACCTGGCTGCTGACCACCACCTACCCGCACGAGGGCGAGAACCGCGACATCGTCTCGGGTCAGTGGCGCCCCCTGGACCTGGAGCGGCCGCCGTTCTCGCTCCCTCCGCCCCACGAGCTGCTCCACGAGGCCCCGCCGACCGAGGTCTACCGCGACAAGAGCCTGGGACTCTGGCGGCTGGCGGACCTGAGGCTCTGAGAGCGAGTCCCTACCCGGCGAGCGACCGGCAGAGCGCCTCGGCCTCGGCCCCCAGGGTCGCTACGTCCTGGATCCTGGATCCCGGATCGCGGGCCGCGGCCCTGAGCACCAGGTCGATCACCTCGGGGGCCAAGCGGCTCCGGTCGAAGGCGTCGAAGCAGAGCTCCTCCTCGCACCTCCGGGCCACCACCTTGAAGCGGTCCGGACCGTCGAACGGGAGCTTCCCGGTCACCAGGTGGAAGAGCACCAGCCCGAGCTGGTAGATGTCGGTGGCGAACCCGATGGCGTCGCCGCTCACCTGTTCGGGAGCCATGAAGTAGGGCGTCCCCATCATGCGGCTCCCGGCCGAGGTGATGGGCTCCTCGTCCATCGCCTTCGAGAGCCCGAAATCGGCGAGCAGGGTGCGGCCGGTCCTGGCCTCGTGGAAGAGGTTGGCGGGCTTCAGATCCCGGTGCACCACCTGCCGTGAGTGGGCGAAGGCCAGGGTCTCGGCCACCTGGGCCGTGATCCGGAGGGCCAGCGTCACCGGCACGGTGACGAGGTCCTGGACCAGCACCTCCACGGTGGGGAAGGGGACGAAGTCCATCACGTAGAAGACCTGTCCCGAGGCTTCGTAGTGGCCCCGGAAGGGCACGATCCCGGGATGTGCCAGCTCGGCCAGCACCCGCGACTCGCGGCGGAAGCGCTCGAGGAGCTTGGGATTGGCCGTCATGAACGGGTGGAGCACCTTGACCGAGTAGGTCGTCCCGGCCACGTCCCGGGCCCGGAACACGCTGGCCAGCGAGCCCACCCCGAGCTCCTCCAGCAAGGTGTAGCTGCCGAGCCTGGAACCCACCTTGGTCACGGCGCTGCCACCTCACCTCTCCGCCAGGCGAGCCAGGCTGCCAGGCCCGATCCCAGCCATCCCAGGAGCGCCAGGGCATAGAGGAGGGAACGCCCGGGCGATCCGGCGAGACCACGGTAGCGGATCCACCAGGCGTCGGGCCCGGACTCCGGGAGTTCGAGCACCTTGGGTTCGAGCAGCCCGTAGCGCCGCCCCTCGAACCTCCGTTCGAAGAGACCCGAGGAGAGTTCCATGCGCCGCGACCCGCCGAACCAGGCGAGCACACCCCGGAAGTGGGCCCGGATCGGCGAGAGGTCGGCGACCCAGTAGTGGGCCCGGAGATGGACGTACTGTGCCCCCCGGTACTCGGTCGGCGGCGCCAGCTCGAGCGCCTTGTTCGCCGAGAACAGCGCCCGCGAGTAGGCCGTGACGTCCTGGCAGGCCCCCAGCCCGTTGACCGCGGCTCCCAGCACCGCCAGCCCCAGGAACGAGGCCCGCCCCGCTCCGCCCCGGGCGCCGCCTTCCCCCAGCCAGGCGGCCAGCCCGAGCCACAGGAGCGGCAGGGTCGCCACCGCGTAGCGGGGACCCCAACCCGGATCCCCGGCCCAGTCGTAGGCCAGCGAGATGCCCACCTGCAGCGGCACCACGATCCCCGCCACTCCCACCAGGGCGGCCGGGCACTTGCGGCCCAGGGCCGGCAGCCCCGGCACCGCCAACAGGACCAGCGGGGCGTAGGCCACCAGTCCCTTTCCCGGCGACATCCACATCCCCCACAGCCCCATGGGGAAGGGGACCCAGTGCTCCGAGAAGGCGCTCGGGTAGCCGGTCGCCAGCGGGGACCCGAAGCGCGCCTGATTGAACGCCAGGAAGGCCGCCAATCCCGGTACCGCACCGGCCCCGAACCGCAGGAGCCGCGAGACCTCCCCGGGGCGGCGCCACGCCAGCACCGCCAGCAGCCCGGGCAGGCTGGCCGCGGCGTAGAACTTGGTGGCGACGGCCAGGCTCCAGGCGGCCCCGGCCGCCGCCGGCCGGTCCTCGAGGCTTGCCGAGAGCGCCCCCAGCAGGAAGAGTCCCAGCATCAGGTCCGGGCCGTCGAGTCCCGAGTAGACCCAGATCGGTGTGGCGAGGCCCAGGCTCAGTACCGAGGCACTCCGGGTGGCCTCGTCCCACCCGAGGCGCGCCGTGGTGCGCTCGAAGAGCATCGCCAGCAGCAGGGCCGCCACCAGGAAGGCCAGGGACCCGAGGAACCGGGTGGAGAAGAGTTCGCCCCCGCCTTCCGCCCCACCCAGGCTCCCCGGAACCCATGACCCCAGCCAGGCGGCGGGGAGCTGGGAGAGCATCGGCACCAGTCCGAACCAGGCGTAGAACCGGCCGTCCGGTCCGAAGGCCCCCTCGGTGTCCACCCCGGGGTCGATCGCCAGGGAGCCCGCCCGGACCAGCGACCGGGCGGTCTCGAGCGATCCGACCGCATCCCCGATGTAGAGCTTGCCCCCGAAGGTGGACCACCAGACGAAGAACAGGAGCAACAGCCGGAAGCGTCGCCGGGTGGCGGCACCGGGAGCGTCCCCGGCCGTGGCCGGATCCTCCGGCAGGCTTCCCTCCCGCACCCGGCCTCAGAGCCCCTTGGCCCGATCGGCGTCGTCGATCCGCACGTACTTCTGCCCGTTGTAGATGGCGTCGCCGTACATGTAGTTCTTCACCCACCGGTGCGAGAGGATGTAGTCGGTGGCCACGAACGACATGCGCTGCGGGCAGTCCCGGAGCACCAGGTTCAGGGCCTTCTGGATCATGGCCCGCCGCTCGGGCGAGTCGGCCATCTCCCGGGTCTTCAGGTAGAGCTCGTCGAACTCGGGGTTCTCGTACTGCGAGTAGTTGGTGCCGCCCCGGGCGTTCTTCGAGTAGAGCAGCTGGAGCCAGTTCTCCTCGTCGGGATAGTCGCCCACCCATCCGCCCCAGAAGATCTGCGCCTGGCCCTGCCGGGCCTTCTGCAGGAACTGCTGGAAGGTATTGGTCTGGATCTCGACCTTGAGCCCGATCTCCTCGAGGCCGCGGACCACGAACTCGGCGATCTGCCGCGACAGCGAGTCGGCGGACCGGGTATCGAAGCGGAGCTTCGGGGCCCCGACCCCTCCCGGGTAGCCCGCCAGCTCGAGTTCCTTGCGGGCCTTCTCCAGGGAGAAGTCGTAGTCCCATTCGAGCCTGGTCTCGTCGTAGGCGGGGAGCATCGGGGGGATGGCGGCCTTCGAGACCTGGCCCCGGTCGTTGTAGAGCACCTTCACGAACTTGGCGGCGTCGTGGGAGTAGGCGATGGCCCGCCTCAGGTGCAGGCCCTTCTCGCCCTGGAACACCGGGTCGGCCACGTTCATCCCGACCCACCACAGGGTCTGGCTCGGCCAGATCTGGAGCTCTATCCCCTTGGCGACCATGTCCCTGGCGAGCTGGTCCTTGCCGGACATGGCGCCCTCGAAGCTGTCCTTGGGGATCGAGTTGCGGTCGAGCTTGCCGGCCATGAACTGGAGCCAGGCAGGCTGGCTCTCCAGGATGATCTCGTAGCGGATCTCGTCCACGAAGGGGAGCTTCTTCCCGGCATCGGCCAGCAGCCCCCGCTGCTTCGCCCACTCGCTGCCCTCCGAGGGATAGCTCTCGGGCCGGAAGTGCTCGTGACGCACCAGGTCGATCCGGGAGCTCGGGACGTGCTGGCGCAGCCGGTAGGGGCCGGTGCCGATGGCGTGGTTCAGGAAGTCCTTGCCGTACTTCTCCACGGCTTCCGGCGGCACCGGGGCGCTGTAGACCATGGCGAGCACCCAGAGGAACTGGGGATAGGGACGGTTGAGCTTGACCACCAGGGTGTGGGGATCGGGGGTCTCCAGACCCGGGACCGGCTTCGCATAGTCGCCGCCCGCCTCCCGCCATTCGTCGAGGCCCTGGATCCAGCTCTCGAAGATCCACCAGCCGTTGGCGTGCAGGCTCTTGTCGGCCAGTCGCTTCCAGGCATAGACGAAGTCGCCGGCCACCAGATCGCGGGGCTTGCCCTGGAAGACCGGGTCGTCGTGATAGCGGACGCCCTTCTTGAGCTTGAAGGTCCAGGTCTTGCCGTCTTCGGAGACCGACCACGACTCGGCCAGGGCCGGCTCGATCACGTAGGGCCGCTTCAGGTAGGCGTACTGGACCAGGCACTCGTGGATGGCGCCCAGCACGCCGGCGGTCGGCACGTCGTTGGCGTCGATGGGGTCGAAACCCTTGATGGCCGAGGAGAGGCCGATCCGGTAGACCGACTTCCCGGTCCCCGCGCCGGTCCCGCTCCCGCCGGGGGAGGGACCGCCGCAGGCCGTGACCAGGAGACTCGCGACCGCCACCAGGGCCGCCACCGACCCGGAAGTCCAGGAACCCAGGACCCTATGCATGGAGACCTCCTCGGGGTGCGGTCGCGGCGGGAGACGCACGAAGGGACCGGATGCTACCAGACGCCGGCAGACGGCGCGGCCTCCCCGGGTGTTACGCTCGGTTCCCGATGACCAAGGATCCCCGCTTCACCACCCACCCCCGGACTCCCGAGGACCACGAGCGCGAACTCGAGGCGCACCTGGCCCGCGAGCCCGGGAACGAGACGGTGATGAAGAGCCTGGCCTTCGCCCGCTACACCAACCAGCGGTACCGGGAGGCCTACGAGCTCTATGCCCACCTGCTGGGGCGCAGCAACGATGCGGCGGTGGCCTTCTACGCCGGCAACACCATGTTCCGGCTGGGGAGCCTCCGGGCCGCCATCGGGGCCTGGACCAAGGCCATGCAGTACGACACCGCCGGGATCTACCGGGATCGTGCCTCCGAGCGGATCGCCATGGCCAAGGAACTCCTGGCCAAGGACTCCGGGAAGCCGGACGAGTGACCCGGCCCGGGTGGCCGACCCTTCCCGCCCGCTTCGAGGCCGCGGTCCGGAAGGCGGGCGACGGGATCGCCATGCGGGTGGAGCGCCAGGGGCGCTGGGTCGAGATCGGCTATCCGGAACTCGATCGCAGGACCCGCAACGTGGCCCGGGCCCTGGTGGCGATGGGACTCGCGCCCGGCGACCGGGTGGCGATCCTGGCGAGATCCCGACCCGAATGGGGGATCGCCGATCTGGGGATCCTGCGGGCCGGGCTGGTGACGGTCCCGATCTACCCGACCCTGCCCGCCGACCAGGTCGGCTTCCTCCTCAGGGACTCGGGGGCCCGGGCGATCTTCGTGGAGGACCGGGCCCAGCTCGGGAAGCTCGAAGGGATCCGGCCCGGGCTCCCGGACCTGGCCCGGGTGATCGGGCTCGACGACGGGGAGTACCCGGAGGGCACCCTCGACCTGGCAGGTTTCGAGGCCGGGGCGAACGGGGATCCCGGGACCGACTCCGAGCTGGAACGCCGCCGTGCCGCCCTGGGTGCCGAGGACCTGGCCTCCATCGTCTACACCTCGGGCACCACCGGCGAGCCCAAGGGCGTGATGCTCAGCCACCGGAACTTCTCCCACAACGTGGCCGCCGCCGACGCCCTGGTCGAGATGACGCCGGGTGACCACCACCTCTCGTTCCTGCCGCTCTCCCACGTGTTGGAGCGCACCGTCGGGTTCTACGTCCCGATCTTCGAGGGCGCCACCATCAGCTACTCGACCCAGGAGGACCTGCGCCGCCACCTGGTGGAGGTCCGCCCCACCTTCATGACGAGCGTCCCTCGCATGTACGAGAAGATCCGGGCCGGGGCCATGGAGAAGGCGGCGGCGGCAGGCGGCCTCACCCAGCGGATCTTCGAGTGGGCGGTGGGCGTCGGCAAGCTGCGGGCGGCGGAGATCCAGGGGGGGCCGGCCCCGGGACTGCTCGACCGGCTGCGTCTGGCACTGGCGGATCTGCTGGTCTTCCGGAAGATCCGGGCCGCCACCGGGGGCCGCCTCCGCTACTTCGTCTGCGGCGGCGCCCCGCTCCATGCCGAGATCGCCGAGTTCTTCCTGGGAGCCGGGCTCAGGATCCTGGAGGGCTACGGGCTCACCGAGACCGCCCCCATGCTCTCCGCCAACACCCCCGAGTGCCTGCGTCTCGGGACCGTGGGCAGACCCGTGTCCGGGGTGGAGATCCGGATCGCCGACGATGGCGAGATCCTGGCCCGCGGTCCCAACGTGATGGTCGGCTACTTCGGGAAGCCGGAGGCGACCCGGGAGGTGATCGACCCCGAGGGCTGGTTCCACACCGGCGACATCGGGGAGTTCACCTCCGAGGGCTGTCTCCGGATCACCGACCGGAAGAAGAACCTCCTGGTCCTCTCCAACGGGAAGAACGTGGCGCCCGCCCCCATCGAGGCCCGGGCGCTGGGTTGTCCCTGGGTGGCGCAGGCGGTGGCCCTGGGCGACGACCGCAACTACGTGACCCTGCTGCTCGTCCCCAACTGGGTGGCATTCCGGGGGAAGGCGGCCAGCCTGGCCCTGGGCGACGACCCGGAGGCCCTGGCGTCGGACCCCGAAGTGGTGCGGGTGTTCGCAGCCGAGATCCGGGAGCGCACCCGGGACCTTCCCCACCACGAGCAACCCAAGCGCATCACCCTCCTCGCCCGCGAACTGTCCGAGGCTGCGGGCGAACTGACGCCCACCCTGAAGGTGAAGCGCAAGATCGTGCTGGAGCGCTATCGGGAGCCGATCGAGGCGATGTACGCGGGGGGCGGAGGCGAGGTGGGGACATGAGAGCCGCCCGGCTCGCCTGGCTCCTGGCGGGGTTCCTGGCGGGTGGGGTCGGCGCCGCGCCGCGTCCGGTATCCGCACCCCGGAGCGACACCTCGACGGGCGCCAACCCCGGTCGTCCGGGCGAGGGGCAACCGGGACCGGGATCTCGGGAAGGGCCCGGGGGCGCGCCTCCCGGCCTTCCCCTGGTGCGGGACGCAGGTGCCTGGCGCTGGGTCGGAGAGATGTTCACCCGCCTGATCGGATCCGCCGGCCTGGTTCCCCATGTACCCGCTCCGGCCGAGCGGGTCTGGCTCTCCCGCATGCCCGGGGATCCGCCTCCCGGGGCCCGGAGTGCGCCCGGCAGTCGATCCACGACCGAGCCGGCGCCTGCCGGCCCCGGGCGGGCGCGGCCGACGGAGGAGGTCCGGTTCGAGTTCGCCGAGGGACCGCTGGATGCCACCCTCCTCCTGGTCCGGCACCCGTCGATGAACGCCTTCGTCACCCCGGGAGGCAGGGTCTGGGTGACCCAGCCGCTCCTCGAGTTCGTGCGCTCCGACGACGAGCTCGCAGGGGTGCTGGCCCACGAGATCGGGCACCTGACCGGCAAGCACCTTCGCAAGGTGGCCCAGAAGCAGACCCTGATGACGCTCCTGGGGGCGCTCGCCGGCGGCCTGATGAGCCGCTCGGGATCCGGGATCCTGGCCGGCCAGTCGCTCGGCCAGATCGCCTCGCTCGGGTACAACCGGGAAGCCGAGATGGACGCCGACCGGCGCGGCTACGAACTCATGAAGCTGGCCGGGTACCACCCGGTCGGGATGATGGACTTCCTGGCGCGCCTGCTCGAGGAGGAGCGGGACGCCGGGGACGACCCGCTCTCGATCTTCGTCTCCACCCACCCTCCCTCGAGCCATCGACTGGCGCGGCTGCGCCGGTGGGTCGCCGCCGAGAAGGGCCTGGAGGCGCCCCGCGGGCTCTCCTACGACTTCGCGAGGAACCTCTACGGTCCCGGCCGCATCGACCTGGAACGGGCGATCTCCGGATCATGGCGGACCACCGCCCCGACCCAGGCGATCGAGTCCGACTGGGGGGGAGGGATCGCCCTCTCGCCGGTCACGGTGGTGGAGGAGGTGGCGCCGCCGCCCACCGCCGAGGAGCCGGGTCTGCGCTGGGCCTTCCGGGGATGGGTCTCGGGGGACGACGGATTCGAGATCCGGGGAGAGGGCGTGATCCCGGGGCCCGGAGGGCTGCTCCTGCCGGCCGGCGCCGAGGTGCTGGGACCCGAGCTCGAACTCGAACCCTACGCCTCGTACCTGGTCTCGGGACGACTGGGAACCGCGGGAGGCCCGGTGCGCCTGTTCCTGGGGCTCGAGTACCTCGATGCCGACGGCAAGGTGCTGGGACGCCAGTATCCGGCCGCGGCCGGAGCCTTCGTCGAGGGCGGGACGGTCGGGGTGAGAGGGGTCTCCCACCCCTTCGATCGGGACGAACTGGTCGAGGGCGGGGTGCCGGCGCGGGCCCGTCTGCTGGTGGGATCGGGACGGGGGAGCAAGGGGCGGGTGGTGGTCGAGGAGCTCGGCTTCGCCCGGGTCGGGGTCTCGCCCCAGGTCCCCGGGGCCTCGCCGGGGACGGCTCCGGTGCGTGATACAGTGGGACGGGATGCGTCCCGCTGAAGCTGGCCTGGCCGTGCGTCTCCTCCGGTTCCTCGCCCTGGTCTGGCTGGTCGGCCTGGCGACCGGACTCCGGGCTTCCGATCTCGACGAGCTCCTGAAGCGCCTCTCCGACAAGTCCTTCGCGGAGCGGGCCCGGGCGGCGACCGAGATCGGAGGATTGGGCCTGGGCGCGGCCGGCGCCGTGGTCGGGCTCGAGGAGCGCCTCTACGATCCCGCCTCCCCGGTGCGCCGGGCGGCCGCGGGAGCCCTGGCCCGCATCGACACGGTGCCCGCCAAGAAGGCCCTGCAACGGGCGCTGGGCAACGACCAGCGGGAACTGCGTCGCGATCTGGTCACCGGTCTCGGGGAACGTCCCGAGGTCCACCTCGACCTCCTGGGGTTGGCCTTGAAGGACGACGACCTGGTGGTCCGGGAACGGGCCGTCAGCGCCATCGCGGCCGACACCAGCGCCGGGAGCCTGGCGATCCTCGCGGTCGCCGCCGGGGACGATCCCGAGCTCTCGGTCCGGGAGCGGGCCCTGGATGCGGTGGCCCGCTGGTTCCGCGTCTCCCGCGAGAAGGGCCTTTCGGTAGCCGCGCCCAACGTGGTGCACGCCTCGATCCGGAAGGCGCTGGTCGACCCCGTGGAACGGGTACGGGTGGCGGCCATCCGGGCCCTGGCCCTGGCCGATCCCGAGGGGGCCGTGGCGGTGGTCGGGCCGCTGATCGACGAGCGGTCGGACGCGGTGCGTCGGGCCGCCTTCGAGGCGCTCGCCGGAGTGGGATCGCCGAGGGCCCTGGAGATCCTGCTGGCGGCCGTCGACAGCCCTTCGCTCCCGGTACGCCGGGAGGCGGTGCGGGTGCTCTCGGGTCTCGGTCCTCCCGGCTACCCGGGTCTCGCCAAGGGACTCGGCGACGAAGCCGCAGAGATCCGTTCCATGGCGCTCGCCGGGCTTCCCAGGCCGTTGCCCAAGGATGCCGCCGGGGCGGTCGGGCGTCGGGTGCAGGACCCGGTGATCGAGATCCGCCGGGTCTCGGTCGAGGCCCTGGCCACGGTCTCGGGCGACAAGCTGGCGGCCGACGCCATCCTCTCGGCCTTCAACGACGTCGAGGCCAACGTGCGCCGCACCGCCGTCGAGGCGGCGGCCCAGGTCCAGGGAGAGGCATGCCTGGGCCAGCTCGAGAACCTGCTCCTGGTGGAGACCGACCTGACGGTCCGCAAGGCCGCCCTCGACGTGGTGGGGCGCTACCCCACCGCCCGCGCCGCGGTGCTGCTCGGCAAGATCCTCGGTCGGGGCGGTCCCGGTCTCTTCCAGGAGGAGATCCTGGCGATGCTCCTCGCCAACCGCAAGTTCGCGGGCGGGCCGCTGCGGGATGCCCTCACCTCGACCCAGGATCCGGCCTTGCAGCGACGGATCGTCGAGATCCTGGGTAGCCTGGGGGATCCCCGGGTGGCGGATGCCCTGATGGCGATCCTGGGGGACCGTTCCCAGTCCGACCACCTGCGGATCTCGGCGGCCCGCAGCCTGGCGACCCTGAAGCACGCCCCGGCGCTCGAACGCATGGGGGACCTGTGGGTCGAGGGTCGGCACCTGACCGACGAGGCGATGGGCGAACTCGAGGAGGCGATGAAGGCCCTGGGGTTCCAGGACTTCTGGAAGCTCTGGGGACGTCGCCATGCCCTGGGGATCTGCCTGGGGGCCGCCCTGCTGCTGGTGGCGGCCGTGTTCGCCTTCGTGGTCCGGCCCCGCATGCAGGCCCGGGAGCGGGAGCGGGAGCGGGCCTACCTGGAGGCCAAGCGCCAGAAGGAACTCGAGCCCAAGCGACCCCCGACCGAGGACGAGTTCCTCGCCACCTTGAACGAGAAGCTGGCGGGGGATCCGGCCCGGCCCCGGGAGGTGAAGCTGCTCTTCCAGCGGGGTCTGGTCTGGTACGTCAAGGACCAGATCGAGGCCGCCGCTTCCGACCTGGACAAGGCCGTCCGCAGGGCCAACGACGACGACGACCCCAAGCTCCGGGCCCGGGCTCTCTACTTCCTCGGGAAGATCGCCTCCCAGAAGGGCGACAAGCAGCTGGCCCAGCGCCGGATGTCGGAGTCCTTGAAGATGCACGACCCCAGGATCCTGGCCGAGCTCATGGGCGAGATCGCCAGCGAGACCGGGCCCACCGACCTCGACCGCAACATCGCCCGCATCGAGGAGCGCCTCCCCTTCAGCGACGACATCACGGTCGTCGACATCTGGAGCGAGAGCTGAAGCTCCCGGTCCAGGGGACGAGTCCCTAGGGACAGGTGCCCGTGACCGTGCAGGGGAAGATGGTCTCCTCGGGATCGGTGACCGGGGAGGTGGGGGGAGCCGACTCCTCCCGGAGGGGGCGGGTGCGGAATTCCACGACCTCGGCACCGTCGCAGGTTCCCAGGCCCCGGTCCGGCAGGATCTCGACCCGGTAGTCGGTGTCCGGGAACAGGTTGGCGAGCGTGACGGCGTGGACGTTCTTCTGGGTGCGGTCCTCGATCAGCTCCTCCAGGCCGTCGGGCTTGCGGAGCTGGACCCTGGTCACGCCCAGCCGATCGGTCTCCCAGCTGAGGCGCGCCCCGACCGAGGTCAGCTCCGAGAGGACGAGTCGGGAGATGGTGGGGCAACGGTTGGTGTAGGGATCCGGGAACTCGCTGCACCCGGCCATGGCGAGGATCGCGGCTGCCAACGCCGAGGCTGCCGCCGGGCGGCGGGCGCGCGATCGAAGACCCACGGAGGCTACTCCTTGGGAGAGCCATCGGCCGGGGAGGGAAGCGGGTTTAGCTCGGGTCGCCCGGGCAGGGCGGTGAGGAAGCCGGTCCACACCGTGACGAACCAGAGGGGGAGCGAGAAGGCCATGGCTGGCAGGACCCGGGCCGGGTGGCCCCGGCTCCAGTGGAACAGGGTCAGGTAGCCGACCGCGTACCCGGCGGCCGCGAGGACCAGGCATGCGTTGGCGACGGTGCCGGCGTGGGGGCCCTCGGCAGGTGCCTGGGCCAGGACCAGGTAGGTGATCGGGATCCAGGCGGGGAGACGGGGCGCGGCAGGCAGGGGAGGCACCCGGACGGGGAGTCCGAGCGAGGACAGGGCCCGGGCCGAGGCGAGCCAGCAGAAGCCGAACCACACCGATGCGAGCACCAGGAGCAGCCCCCATGGGAACTCCATCATGGCGTCGAGCTGCCGGGCCCGGAGTTCCGGGGAGGCCATCCCCGGCAGGGTGGCGAGCCAGGCATGGCCTTCGATCAGCCCTCGCACCAGCGAGGGACCGAAGTCGACGCCCGCCAGGAACGGGGAGGGGACCAGGCTCCCGACGTCCTCGAGCCCCATCAGGCGTTCCAGGCCGAAGTAGACCGCTCCCAGCCCCAGGAACGTGGCCAGCAGTCCCTCCAGGATCACCCGGTGGCCCTCGGGGGTGCGGTGCACGCGCCCCGCGGCCACGCCGGGGATCCCGAACAGGAAGAGGTGGTAGCCGCCTTCGAAGGGGCCCGAGAGGAGGCCGACCGCCACGGCCGCCGCCAGGGATCCGGTGGCCGCGGTCCGAGGGCCATGGAGCCTGCAGGCCAGCGCGTGCGGGAGGGCGCACAGCAAGGGACCGACCAGGCCCTGGGTCAGGAGCAGGTCGGCCATGTGCAGGATCGCCGCCAGCGCCGCGCACAGCGAGGTCTGCGCGATCCGGCCGATCTCGGATGCCCGGTCGCCCGCCATGGGTCGAGTCTAGCCGGGATGCGGGCAACCGCGAGAAAGTGCTTGGCGCGGGAGCACGGGTTCCGATATGACTATGGGACTCGGGCCCTGTGCGGCCCTGGAGGTGACGTGAGCGAAGCAGGAGGACCGGGCGGCTGCCCGGTGTGCAGCGAGCCGGCCGACTTCCCCGACCTGGCGACCGGCGACATCTTCGACTGCTCGTCGTGCGGCACCGCGCTCGAGGTGCTCGACGTGGGTCCGCTGCAGCTGGCGGTCGCGGAAGAGGTCGAGGAGGAGGAGGCCTCCGAAGAGGCCGAATTCGACGAGTTCGAGGACGGCGACGACGGGGACGGCGGGGACGACGACGAGGACTTCGACGACGACGACGAGATCGAGGACGACTGAGCCGCGTGCCTTACCGCGCCATCGCCTTCGCTCCCGACGTGGTCCGGGCCTACGACGCGTTCGTGGCCTCGATCGAGGCTGCCTTCGACGTGCCGGTCGAGGAGCGGGCCAAGGCGTGCCGCGACCTTCTCGCCTCCATCTATTTCCCGGGTGGGCCCGGGTTCGACTCCATGGTTCGCGACACCCGTCTGCCGCCGGCCACCAGGGCCCTGGTGCTGCAGCTCGATCCCGGCAACGTGACCCTCGAGCACGAGCGCTACGTCGACATCGACACCGAGCGCTACCTGACCGTGAAGCCCATGATCTGGTTCTGGATCATGTTCGACCGTTCTCCCATGGGACGGAACGTCGACCTGGGGTTCCGGGTCCGGCAGGCGCTGGCCGAGCGGGTCTTCCTGTCCTGCGGGAAGCGGTTGAAGATCTTCCACGACGTCGAGTTCACGTGGGGATACAACCTCGAGGTGGGGGACGACACGACCCTGCACCGGGGAGTGATGCTCGACGACCGGGGCGGGCTCCGCCTCGGCAAGTCGGTGAGCGTTTCCGACTGGGCCAACGTCTACACGCATACCCATGACGTCGAGGACATCGACCGCATCACGTGCCTGCGGACCGAGATCGGCGACGGGGTGCGGCTGACCTACCACGCCACCGTGCTCGCCGGCTGCTCGGTGGGCGCCAACGCTCTGGTGGCGGCCTGCGCCCTGGCCACCAAGCCGGTGCCGGCCAACTGGGTCTGGGGCGGGGTTCCGGCCCGTCCCCTCAAGGAGAAGCACGGCCGGCTCGACGAGCACGGCCGCCCCGTCCACGACGGGTGTTGTTAGTCACGGGGGGTGCGGGGGGGCTCGACTCGAGCCCCCCGCTTCGCTCGCCTACTCCTCGCGGACCGCCAGGTCCACCCGGAGGCCCTGGCCCCAGTGCTTCCAGGAGTAGTACTTGGCCGCCTTGCCGCCGTTCTTGGGATCGGCACCCAGGTCGAGCTGGATGTCGAAGTCCCCGGGACCGCTGGCAGGACCGATCGAGACCGGTCCGGTGGCCTTGGTCTTGGTCTCGGGCAGGAAGATCTCGATCTTGTCGCCCTTGACCTTGTAGTAGAAGAGTTCGAGTTCCTGGGTGTACCGCGACTTCAGGGTCACGTAGATCCCCATGCCGTCGCTGGTGAAGAGGTAGGCGTGGTACGGCTTCTGGGGGGTCGGGTTGACCGGGTACCCGTCGAACCAGGGTCGCTCCTGGAGGTACTTGAGGTCGGAGGTTCCGGGTCGGCCGGAACCCGAGAGGCCGGCTGCCAACAGGGCGGTCCCCGCGAGCATCGCCACGGCGGCCCGCCGGCCGGGAGCGAGGATGCGGTCGAACAGAACATGTTCGAGCAGGTCGTCGATTCTCTTGAGCCAGCCCATCGCAGCCTTCATGGTCTCCTCCTCCAACGAGTAGCCTTGGTCGGGACGCGGGCAGAGTAGCCCAGGAATCCGGTGCCGGCAACGAGGCGCCTGGGAGGCCCCGAGGACGAAGGGTGGGAGTCAGCTGGGCGCGAGCTTGGACGATCTCTGGCGGGAGGTCGATTCGACCTACCCTGCCGAGTCGCGCCTGCGCGCCCTCGAACGCCTGGAGACCGCCGCGGCCTTGGACGCGGTGGCGGTGGCGGATCGCCTCGAAGAGCTGGCGGCCCGTCCCGGGGAGCAGCTCGAACCGGCCTTCCGGCGGGTCGCCCTCCGGCTCCGTGCCCGGCACCATCGCGACGAGGTCGACGCCCGGAGTGCCATCTCCCTCCCGGAGGCGGCCCTCCGCATGGAGCTGACCGAGAGCCTGGTACGACAGTCGGATGCGACCTCCAGCGTCCAGCTCGCCGAGATGGCCCTCGCCAACCACAGCTTCGAGGCCGCACCCGTGCTCGCCTATCGCCTCGAGATCGAGACCGACGGCCCGACCCGGACCATCCTGCTCCAGGCCATCGGAGCGCTCGGGGGTCTCGACTTCCTCCCGATCCTCAAGGTGGCATCCCGCTCCACGTCCGAAGCCGATCGCAGGGGGGCGATCGAGGGACTCGCCTACCTGCCGGGCAAGGAGGCCCTGCGGCTCCTGGTCGAGCGCGTCGGCGACAAGGTCGCCTCGATCCGCGACCGGGTGCTCGAGATCCTGGCCACCGTGCCGCCGGATCCTGTCCTGGCACTGGCCACAGCCATCCCGCAGGGCCGCGCCACCGGGATCCGAAGGGGAATGGTCCGTTGGCTGGCGGGTCGTCAGCTGGTCGAGGCCGAGGACCTCCTGGTCCACTGGATCGGCGACCCCGATCCCCTGGTCGCGGGCGAGGTGCTCCTGGCCCTGGCGGACCGGCGTCACCCGGCGGCCCGGGACCGGATGACCTTCCTGGCGGGGAGCGACGATCCCAAGGTCAGACGTCTGCTCCACCTGGCCCAGAAGCGCTTCCACAAGGCGGGAGGCGAGGGCGGCACCGACTCCGGCATGGCCTCCGGGGTCCGGGGCACGGAAGCCCGAGATCCGGTCTCCAGCCCGGGTGAGAGCTCCTCCGGGGTCGGCGGCTGGGGCGGGTCCGAGGCGGACCCCGAGGAGCCAGCCCGAAGCGGTCCGCCCCGCGACCCGCGACCTCCGGCTTCGTCGCTTCCCGGGAGGCCCGACGAGTTGCCGAGCTGGGCACCCGAGCGGCCCGCGGAGGCGGTCTGGCCCGACCCCGAGAGCCAGGTGCCGCCGGCGCCGTCCGAGCCGGCCCGGAGGCAGGGCGACGAGAGGTCCCTGGAGACCCGGGATACGGTGGTCGGTCCGGCGCCTGCACCGGCTCCGGCAGAACTCCCGAGCGAGGAGATCGAGGCCCGGCCAGACGGCGGCCCAGCGGGTCGGAGCAGCCCGCCAGGTCCGGCCGCGACCGCTCCCGGCGCCTCCGACTGGCGGGAGCCGGCGCCGTTGCTCCCTCGCCCGGATCCTCGAGCCGGCGTCGGCGGAGGGCAGCTCGATATCCCGGCCGTCGCTTCGGGGCCGGCGCCATCGTCCGAGCCGGCACCCGGGAGCCGGGACGAGCCCGGACCGGAGGCGACCCCGGGGGGGCCGAGGGTGCCTTCCCCACCCTTGCCGCGGGCGGCTCCGCCCCGGACCGGGCAGGTCTCGTGGTTCCGGGTGGGACTCCTCCTGGGTCTGCTTTTCGCCCTGGGAGCGACCTTCCGCCACTACGCAGCGGCACGGCGCCTGGAGGTGACGACCGACGAGCGGAGGGCCCGCCTCGCACAGGACTTCGAGACCCTCTCCAAGGCCCTGGTCGCCTCCGAGGAGGGGCTCGCAACCCGGTTCGTGGAGGAAGACTTCCAATCGCTGGTCCCCCAGTTCCTTCCCCAGGTGCCGATGGATCCCTGGGGCCGACGCTACCGGTTCGAGCCGGTGCTGCGCCGGGTGTTCTCGCCGGGGCCGGACGGATTGGTCGATCCCCCCGCTCCCTTCGTGATCCGCGGCAGTCCTCCCGACGATCGCTTCCAGTTCGTGGATCGCAGTCCCAGCGTGATGGCAGTGACCTTCCTGGACCAGGAGAAGGAGCGGGTCGTGGTCGTGCTCCCCGGAACTCCGGAGCTCCGCCTCTGGACCACCCCCGGATCCTCCCGATCACCGCTCCAACCGATCGCGACCTCCAGCGGGAGCCGGCTGGCCTATCGTTGGCATGATCCGGAAAGGAACGCCTTCGGGGCCGAAGTGCGGCGCCAGGAGGTCGTGGGTGGGCGGGACTGGGAGGATCCCCGTCCCCTGGCTCCGCCGGGCTTCACGATCCGGACCCTGGCCTGGATGCCGGACGGCTCCGGGTTGGTGGCGGTCGGCGGCCCCCCCGAGGACGGGGAGGGACTCTGGATCCTTGAGGCAGACGCAGCGCCGAGGCCGATCCTGACCGTCGAGGACCTGCGGGAGCCGGAGGGGCCGTCGGTGTCGGCCGACGGGAAGCGGATCGCGATCTCGGCCAAGGATCGCAAGGGGACCCGCCGGATCGCGGTAGTCGATCTCGAGTCCCCCGATGGCCTGGGACGCAATGCCGTGGTCTGGGGCCCGGAGGGTCGGGCACCGGCATACTCCCCGGTCGGGGAAACCGTCTGGTACCTGGGCCCTGCGGCGGAAGGCTCGGTGGTGGCAGGCACCCGGTCGGTCCGGGTCTGGGCCGGGGCACGCTCCGGCGATCCCAGGAGCCAGATCCGGTACACCGCCGAGGAGGAGCTGATCCTGCTCGTGGCCTCGGAGCCGGATCGTCGATTGGCGCTCGCCACCAGATCCCGGGTCGGCGTGCTCCTGCCCAAGACCGGGGCCGTGACCTGGGTCTTCGAGGCCCCCGGGGTCGTCTCCGGCGTCGCCTGGCCATTCCCGGCACGCCTCGAGTCCGAGTAGCGCCGGCTCCGCCCCGGCTCCGTCGACGTCCCCCGTGACCGGCGGGGCGGAGAACCGAGCTTGGGATCCGAAGGAGCACAGTCCCAAGGCACCCGACCGGACTCCCAGTTGCTCGGGTTCCTTGCCTCGCGGCGGGTCCTGGGAGCGAGCGGAGCGAGCCGGGGGGTTTGGGGGGAGCCCCCTCAAGTCAAGCCGCCGCAACCCGCAGGGTTGCTACGGGAAGCTTGAGCCGTGCCCCTGGGCACGGCCCAGGCTTCCCGTGCGGTCCGGGGGATCCTTCCCCCGTGACTAAGGCATCTCGTTGATGTAGAGCGGCTTGTTCACTTTGTAGTTGTCGTGGAAGTGGTTGATGATGATGATCTCCGAGCGCTTCTTCGGCTCGATGTTCACCACGATCCGGTCCGAGAAGCTGCGGGACAGGAAGAGCCCGCGACCCGAGAGGTCGAAGATCCCCTCCTGGCTCATGGCCCTGAGGATGGTCTTCAGGACGATGGCCTTCGAGAGCGTCCCGGTGTGGTCGGTGACCGCGAACGCGAACTTCTCGCTGTCCCGCCCCCATCGAACCAGGACGGTCTCCTCCTCCTTGAGGAAGACCTCCCCGGTCTTCTCGTGTCCGTGGGCGTGGTAGATGGCGTTCGACACCACCTCTTCGAAGATCATCCTGAGGTTGTTGCCGCGCTTCTGGAACAGGTCGGTGTCGTCGATGCTCTGCAGCATCCGCTCCCGCACCTCGTCCATCTCCCGGCTGGAACGGATCCGCTCGGTGGCGATCCCGGTGCCGTCGGCCAGGTAGTTCTCGAGCCCGAACACCCGGCTGGGGTCGATCAGGTTCTCGACCGTCCAGAACAGCTCCTGGACGTTGAACGGGGAGGTCTTCACGATGATGTTCGTGATGTCCTCCTCGAGGGCGAGCTTGATGTAGGTGTCGACGTCGTAGTCGGTGATCAGGGCGGTCTTCACGCCCGGGAACTCGCTGCGTACCCTCCGGATGGTCTCGAAACCGTTGATCCCCGGCATGTTGATGTCGGAGATCACCAGGTCGAAGCGGCGGAGCTTCAGCTTCTCCAGCCCCTTGTAGCCGTCCTCGGCGGTCTCGGTGTCGTAGTCCTCCGAGAGCCAGTCCGACAGCATGGATCGGATCGCGAGGTCGTCGTCGATGATGAGGATGCTGGGCCGGGCGCTCGGCTTCTTCTCGGTCATCGCGGCCGAGTGTACAGGTCGCCCCCCCACCGGGCAAGGCGGCCGGTGCCCGGTCCCGCCCTGGTAGATTCGGACCGAAAGGCGGCCACCGCGGTGCACCAGGCGGAACCGGGGACCGGCGGGCCGTATGCGGCGCGAACGGCGCCGGGGGACGGCGGGGGAGGGGTCGCGGTCGTCCTCTACCGCCCGCTCATCCCCCAGAACACCGGCAGCGTGGCCCGGACCTGCGTCGCCACCGGCACGCCCCTCTACCTGGTCCGGCCCTTCCCCTTCTCCCTCGACGAGACCCGCCTGAAGCGGGCCGGGCTCGACTACTGGCAGCATCTCTCGCTGGGCGTGGTCGACGACCTCGAGGCCCTCTCCCGGGGAGGCAGGCTGGTCATGGTGAGCCGCAAGGGGGACCACGCCTACCACGAGTTCGCCTACCGGCCGACCGATCGCCTGGTCTTCGGGTCCGAGGACAAGGGCTTGCCCGAGGCGTTGCTCGCCGATGCCACCAGCATCTTCGTCCCCATGTGCGGGAGCGTCCGCAGCCTGAATCTCTCGAACGTGGCGACCATGGTCCTGTACCGGGCCCTGGAAGCCTTGGGACGCCCCGGCGGCCCGGGCAATCCCGACGACCCCGGCCCGGCCCGCCAGGCGCGACCGGATGACCGGGGCATCGCGGCCCTACCCCGGGGCCCCGTCACGGGAGGCCGCTCGAACCCATGAAGGTCCTGAAGAGCCCCTGCCCGGAAGCCCGGGACCGGTCCGAGCGGTGCGAGTTCGATCCCGCGGTCCTTTCCGAGGACCTGGCGAAGCGGGGGCTCTGGTACCGCCCCGAGGTCCTGGCCGACCTGGCGGTCGCCGCCCGACCTCCCGCCCTCGTGCTCCTCGCCGGAGCTCCCGGGACCGGCAAGTCGGAGCTGGCCCGGTGCCTGGCCGAGCACCTGACCCGCGCCCACGGGGACGAGGGATCCGTCCGGGTCACGGTCCGCCCCGAGTGGCACTCGGCGCGTCAGCTCCTGGGCGAGTACGACCGGGCCTCGGGGCGATTCCATGCCACCCCGCTCCTGTCGCTCTGGCTCAGGGCCCTGCGCCACAAGGCCAAGACCTATGTGGCGGTGCTGGAGGGCCTGGACCGTTCCCCGGGGGGCGCCTGCCTGGCGGAGGTGCTCTCGGTCCGCATGGCGGGCGAGACCCTGCTGCTCCACGAGGACCACCTCCGCTGCCGTCCTCGAGCCGGCCTGGCCGACGACCTGGTGAACTTCTTCGTCTGCCACCAGGACTGCTCGGCCTGCTTCTTCGTCCGGCCCGGCTACCCCAAGGGCGTCACGGACGCGGTCCGCGACTTCGTCCCCGCCCGCATCGCCTACCCCGAGAACCTGCTCCTGGTCGGAGTCCTGGACGGTCCTCCCGGGAGCCTGGACCGCCGTCTCCAGGACGCCGCCGCCCTGGTGGAGATCCCCACGCCAGGGCTGGAGGAGCTCCTGGTCCCGCTCGGCCTCGAGGCCCTCACGGAGCGTCGTAGCGAGGCATCCGGCTACCAGGGGGCTCTCGCCGAGGTGGGGATCGACCTCTCGCCCCGGACCTGGAGGGAGGTCGAGGCTCTGGTGCGCGAGGGGGTGGAGCTTCCCGCCGCACTGCGGGTCCGGGCGGGCCCCCGGATCTCGGGCCTGGCTCCGGAGGACCGTCGCCGGCTGGAAGCCGGTGGCCTGATCCGGGCGGCCTACCCCGACAGCACCCAGAAGTAGTGGCTCCGGCCCAGCCACATCACGGCCGAGGCCAGGGCCACCGAGCCCAGCGCCGCGAAGACCAGGGCGAAGATCCAGTCATGGACCTCGAGATCGGGTGAGATCGTGGCCCGGAGTCGTTCCCTGAGCCATGCGGCCACCCGGAGCCCGGTCCCATGCCCGTAGAACGCGGAAGCCGCCAGCCCGAGCAGCAGGACCCCGAGGACAGCGTTGAGGAAGGCCGACACGGCGCCCCCAGGGTACACGACCCCGGTCCGACACCGGCACCCATCAGCTCGGCGCGTCCACCGCCGCACGGCGATGGTCCCGGCTTGTCCGCCCGGGCCCGGCGTGGTACGGTCGACCAGTCCGAGAGCTGAAGGGCCCATGAACGACGAGTTCGGCGTCACCAAATATGCCAAGGCCAGCGATGCCGGCGAGCTGGCCAAGATGGAAGAGCTGCTCGCCAAGGACCCCGAGTCGGTCCCGCTGCTCGAGTGGATCGCGTTCATGTACTACACGAGCGACAACACCCCGCGGGCGGTGGAGCTCTACGAGCGGCTGGTCCGTCTCCAGGGCGACAACGAAGGACACCACTACTACCTCGGCAACCTCTACAAGAAGACCAACCAGGTCGACCGTGCCGTCCGCCACTGGCGCAAGGTGATCGCCTTGAACCCGCAGAGCCGCTTCGCCGATACCGCCCGGCGGCTGCTCCAGGAACACGACGGCTGATGCGCCCAGGGGGCGCTCACCCTTGACCACGCCCGAGGCGCTGATCGGCCGGTCGCTAGGCCCCTATCGGATCGTCGAGGAGATCGGTCGCGGCGGCATGGCGGTCGTGTTCCGGGCCGTCGACGACCAGGAGGACCGCGAGGTCGCGCTCAAGGTCCTCTCCACCGACTTCACGCAGGACCTCCGTGCTCTCGAACGCTTCCACCGCGAGGCCGAGACCTGCCGGGGTCTGAACCACCCCAACATCATCCGGATCTTCGGGATCGGGGAGCAGGACGGCCTGCACTACTTCGCCATGGAGTTCCTTCCCCACAAGTCGCTCCACGACCTGGTGAAGTCCGAGGGGAAGCTCACCATCGACCGGTCGGTGGCCACCGTGCGGTCCACCCTGGCCGGACTCGGGGCCGCCCATGCCAAGGGCGTGATCCACCGCGACCTGAAGCCCGAGAACATCATGATGAATGCCGAGGGACGGCCGGTCCTGGTGGACTTCGGGATCGCCAAGACCAGCAAGGGGCACCGGCTCACCCAGACCGGGGTGCTGCTCGGGACTCCCTACTACATGTCCCCGGAGCAGATCACCGGCAAGGAGGTCGGCATCCCCTCCGACCTCTACTCCATGGGGGTGGTGCTCTACGAACTCCTGACCGCCGAGGTCCCCTTCCAGGCGGACTCGACGTTCATGATCACCTACAAGCACTGCACCGAGCCCCCGCCGCCGCCCCGCAAGCTGAATCCCGACATCGGCGAGGACCTCGAGAAGGTGGTCCTGAAGTCGCTCGAGAAGGACCTGCGCAAGCGCTACCAGAGCGCCGAGGAGTTCTCGGTCGATCTCGAGCGGGTGCAGCGGGGCGACTCGGTGGCCATCGAGGTCACCAGGAAGCGCGACATCTTCGATCTCCCCGAGTTCGCGTCCGGGATGGAGCACTACCGGGCCAAGCGCTACGCCGAGGCGCGGGAGCACTGGACCCGGGTCATCGAGGGGACCCCGGAACCCGAGTTCCAGGCCGAGGCGAACCGCTGGTCCGCCACCGCCTACTTCGACCAGGGCGACTTCCTCCAGGCGTTGCATGGCTTCCGGGAGACCGCCCGCCGCTGGCCCGACTCCGAGGAGGCCCGCCGGGTCCCGATCTACGTCGACGGGTGCTGCTTCCAGCAGCACCTGAAAGGCGAGCAGATCCTCCTGGAGAAGGGCTCCCGGGCCGCCCTGACCTGCTTCCGGGACTTCCTCGACCTGCTCGACGCCGAAGGGGTCTCCGAGGAGGAGAAGGCCGAGAGCCACTGGGTCCAGCAGGTGATGCGACGGACCCGGGAACTCGAGGAAAGGATCCGTCGCTGGAACCTCCTCAAGTGGACCCTGGTGGCGGTCTCCGTCGGGTGCCTCCTCGGGGCCTTCGGGCTCTTCCTCTACTTCCGCTACGTGGATCCGCTCGCCGGGCACCTGGTGCGGGCCAGGTACGAGGAGGTGCGGGGCCACGACGACGGCATGGTGGCCGAGTACCGCGCCGCCCTCCGGCTCAACCCCGATCACGCTCCGGCCCTGGTCCGGCTGGCCCAGGGCCTCTACCGGATGGGCAAACCGGAGGAGGCCCGGGCCCTGGCCGAGAAGGTCGTCTCCCAGAAGGACCGCGATGCTGCGGCCCGGGTGCTGCTCGCCTCCATGGAGGCCACTTCGGGAGATCTCGAGGCCGCCCTCGCCCACCTCGAGCGGGCGGTGGCGCTCTCCCCGGAGGATCCCGGGATCTGGGATCAGCGGGGGGTCGTCGAAGGGCGCCTGGGGAGGGTGGAGGCCGAGCTCCGGAGCTACCAACAGGCCCTGCGCCTCCGCCCGGTCTACCCCGAGGCGATGAACCACCTGGCCCTGGCCCTGTGGCGACGCCGGGACGATCCGGCGAAGGCCCAGAAGGTCCTGGAGAAGGCCCGGAGCGTGGCGCCCGACTTCGCTCCCACCCACCACAACCTGGGCAAGCTCCTCATGGCGATGGGTCGCAGCGAGGAGGCGGAACGCTCGCTCCTCGAAGCGGTCCGCCACGATCCCACCGAGCCGGACACCCACTACCACCTGGCGATCCTCCACTCCCGGGCAGGCCTGCGCGAGAAGGCCACCAAGGAGCTGCTCGACGCAGTGCGCCATGCCAAGACCCTGGGCCGTCCCCGGGACCGGATCCACTACCTGCTGGGCCAGCTGCGGGAGGGTGTCGCCGCCGAGCTCTCGGGGAGCGAGGCCGCCCAGTACCGGGAAGAGGCCGAGTACCACTACAAGGAGGCATTGCTCCTGGTTCCCGGCGAGAAGTCCTATGCCGAGCGCCTGGGGCGGTTCTACGCCTCCCAGGCGGCCTGGGAGAATGCTCTCGATGCCTGGGCCAGGTGGGCCGAGATCGACCCCGGGGACCCCGAGCCCCGGCTCCACATGGGCGAGTCGCTGATCCGCTCCGGAAGGCCCCAGGAGGCGCTGGCGCCGCTCGCCGAGGGCGTCCGCATCTCGGGCGGGACTGGAGCGCTGCACCGGACCATGGCCGAGGCCCTGCTGTCGCTCGGCAGGGTGGACGAGGCGGTCCGCCAGCTCGACCTTGCCCTGGCGAGGGATCCCGAGAGCCTCGAGGTCCACGCGGCCCGGGCTCCTGTCCTGCTCCGGGCCGGGAAGCTCCCGGAGGCGAGGGCCGCGGCCCTGGAGCTCGCGAACCGGGGAATCAAGGATCCGAAGTCCCTCGCCACCTCCGGGAGGGTCCTGGCAGCTGCGGGTGACCCCCGGGAGGCCACCCGGATCCTGGAGTCCGCCCTGGCCATCGACCCGGACTTCGTCCCCGCTCTCTCGGCGCTGGGTCAGCTGCTCCTGGCCGAAGGCAAGACGGAGCGTGGCCGTGCGCTCCTCGAGCGCTCCCTGGCCAGGGAGCCGTTCCAGGACGAAGCCGCCCGCCTGAAGCAGCTTCTTGCCCGGTCCCGTCCGGGACCTTGAGGCGATCCCGCGGTCCTTGGCGGGACCCGGCAGGGGCCGATACAGTGGTTCCTGAACGTCTCCCGCGAGGCGAGGGATCCCGGTGCTGAAGATCTCGTTCCGTTCCCGCATGATCGGCTTCACGATCGGCTCCGCGCTGGCGGCGGCCGGCGCCCCGGCGCTGCTCCTGTGGGACTCCTTCGCCTTCATGGCGTTCGTGGTGGCCTGGTGGGGCGCCCTGGCGTGGTTCTTCCGCACCGCGGACGGCCCGGTGCATGACCTCACCGCGGCGGTGACCGCGGTCGACGACGGGTTGGACCCGGGCGCCGACGAACTCCAGGGTGCGGTGGCCGCCTTCGAACGCCTGGGCACCCGGTTCCACGGGCTGCATGACCTGGTCAAGGACAACTCCAAGGAGATCAAGACCACCGCCAAGTCGATCGAGAAGTTCACCAACCTGCTGACCACCGGGATCCGCACCCAGCACGCCTCGGTGGAGAAGACCGCCCACTCGATCGACAACCTGACCAGGACCGCCGAGGGCTTCTACCAGGCCAGCCAGCACCTGGTCACCATCAGCCAGGAGAACTCGCTGTCCATGGGCGAGATGTCGGGATCGCTGAACCTGGTGGCCCAGAACGCCGAGCAGTCCAAGAAGCTCTTCGAGGAGGTGGTCGAGAAGGCCAAGACCTCCGCGGACGCCGCCGACAAGACCGCCCGGGGCATCGAGGACATCCGACGGGTCATGGGCAGCATCGAGTCGGTGATCGTGAACCTGGGGATCCGGCTCGAGCAGATCGGCGAGATCCTCGAGGTCATCAACAACATCGCCGAGCAGACCAACCTGCTGGCCTTGAACGCCGCC
>CAYOHP010000050.1:0-40770 GCA_964403795.1 uncultured bacterium
GCCCTGAGGCACGCGGCCACCTGGGTGGCCGCGGGCGTGTACCTGGTGCTGCGTTCGTACCCGGTCTACACCGACGGGGCGCTCCAGGTGATCGCCTGGGTCGGCGGGATCACGGCACTGATGGCGGCCACCATCGCCATCGTCCAGAACGACATCAAGAAGGTGCTGGCCTACTCGACGTTGTCCCAGCTCGGCTACATGATGCTGGCGCTGGGATTGGCCGGGTTCGCCGACCACGCGGCCCACCACGAGCACGCCGCCAATGCTGCCGACTTCGTGGTCAAGTACAAGTCGAGCTGCTACACGGCGGGCATGTTCCACCTGACCACCCACGCCTTCTTCAAGGCGCTCCTGTTCCTCGCCTCGGGCGCGGTCATCGTGGGGATGCACCACCACCAGGACATGCTCGAGATGGGCGGGCTGTTCGGGCGGATGCCGATCACCGCCGTGGCGTTCCTGGTGGGGTCGCTGGCCCTGGCCGGGATCCCGCCGCTGGCCGGGTTCTTCTCCAAGGACGCCATCCTGCACCTGGCCCACCAGGGTCACCCGGTGCTCTTCGCCATGGCCTGCGTAGCGGCGTTCTGCACCGCCTTCTACATGGGCAGGGCGTGGTTCCTGACCTTCATGGGGGAGCCCCGGTCGGAGCACGCCAGCCATGCCCACGAGGTCGACGGGACGATGTGGGTGCCGCTGGTGGTCCTGATGGTGTTCAGCGTCGTGAGCGGCATCCTGGGGCACGAGGGGGTCTGGTTCCTGCGGGTCCCCGGCAGCCACGGGAGTTTCTCGGAGCTGATCTACTTCGCGGTGCCGACCCGGATGCACCTGGAGTGGAGCGTGGCCTTCACGTCGATCGCGATCGCGGTCTTCGGGATCGGGTTGTCGTATGCCATCTACGGGCTCGGCGCCATCCCGGCCGAGTGGCTGGCCGAGAAGTTCTCGGGTCCCCACCAGCTGCTGGTGAAGAAGTACTACTGCGACGAGATCGCCCTGTTCCTGGTCCAGAAGGTCCAGGACACGATGGCCAAGGTCCTGGACCTGCTCGAACAGCAGATCGTGATCGGGATCGGCGTCTACGGCTTCGCCCGCCTCTGGCGGCGGGCCGGCGGTGTGCTCCGGTACTACCAGAGCGGCAACGTGCGCGACTACGCGGCGCTGCTCCTCGCCGGGACCCTGGCCGTGCTCTACCTGGTGACCTACAGCAGCGCCTCGACGCTGGGCGGATGAAGGATCCACGATGGAAAAGGCAGTACTGATCGCCATTCTCCTGTTCCCCGTCCTGGGTCTGGGCGCGATCCTGACCCTGTCGGGGTCGGACGAGCGCGGCGCCCGCCGGATCGCGGCCTTCTCGAGCCTCGGGTCGCTGGTGCTGGCCCTCTACACGATGTGCCGGTACTGGCACTGGACCGGGGGAGCCGAGGGGCCGTTCGCAGCACTCGAGTTCGGACCCTATCCCTGGATGGGGACCGGGGGCTCGCTGCCGCTGGGGATCAACTTCCACCTGGCGCTCGACGGGATGACCATGGTGCTGGTCCTCCTGAACGCGGTGGTGCTCCACGCCGGCTGCCTGGTGTCGTTCTCGATCGAGGACCGGCCCAAGGAGTTCTACGTCTCGCTGCTGGCCCTGGGCGCCGGCGTGTTCGGGGTGTTCATGAGCCAGGACCTGTTCTGGTTCTACCTGAGCTACGAGCTGGCCGTGGTCCCGATGTTCATCCTGATCGGGGTCTGGGGCTCGACGGACCGCGAGCGGGCCGCCATGACCCTGAACCTGTACCTGACCTGCGGGGCCCTGGCGGCGCTGGCGGCGCTGCTCTGGATCTACTTCCAGGTCGGTGCGCTCCGAGGCGAGTACAGCTTCCACATCCCGACCATCCTGGCCTTCCTGGAGGAGAATCCGCGGGCCATCTCGGTCGAGGCGCAGACCTTCCTCTTCCCGCTGCTGCTGTTCGGGTTCGGGTCGCTGGCCCCGATGTGGCCGTTCCACACCTGGTCCCCGATGGGCCACGCCGCTGCCCCCGCGGCCGCCTCGATGATGCACGCCGGGGTGCTGATGAAGCTCGGGTCCTTCGCCATCATCCGGATCGCCCTGCCCCTCCTGCCCGAGGGAGCCAAGGTCTGGCTGCCGGTGGCCGCGGTGCTGGCCTGCTTCAACATCATGTGGGGCGGCATGGTGGCGATGGCCCAGAACGACATGAAGTTCATGATCGGGTACTCGTCGTCGTCGCACATGGGCTATGTGATCCTGGGGATCTGCTCGCTCAACATGATGGGGATGAGCGGGGCCGTGTTCCTGCTCTTCGCCCACGGCGTGATGACGGCCCTCGCCTTCTCCACGATCGGGTTCTTCTACGACCAGACCCACACCCGGATGTTCTCGGACCTCGGCGGCATGGCGAGGCAGATCCCGTTCATCGGGATGGCCTTCTCGATCATGGCCATGGCGAGCGCCGGCCTGCCCGGGTTCGCCAACTTCGCCAGCGAACTCATGGTGCTGGTCGGGCTCTGGAACTCGCACGGCGCCGCCGAGACGGGCTTCCCCTACCGGATCCACACGGTGGTGGCCCTGTGGGGCATCGTGGTGGGCGCGGTGTACCTGCTCCGGGCCGTGCGGGATGCCTTCCTGGGGCCGCGCAATCCCCGGTGGGACTCGCTGCACGACGCCGAGGGCTTCCAGCGGGTGCCGTTCGTGCTGCTGATCACGGCCCTGATGATCACCGGCTGCTTCCCCCAACTCCTGGTCCGCCCCATCACCGAGGGTCTCACCCCCATCCTCGCGAGGTTGTTCTGAGGATCCTTCCGGATAGCCGTATGGAGAGACAGTCATGAGCGTGGATTTCCTGGTCCCGTACTCGCTCGAGATCGCCCTCAGCGTGCTGATCGTGGCGATGATCACCTGCGACACCGCCCTCGAGCTGGAGGAGAAGTCGACCCTCTGGGGGCTGGGCGCGGGTGGCTGCCTGGCGATCCTGGCGGGGAGCTACCTGCTGGTGCCCACGGCCCCGGAGCCGGGGGCGATGTGGGCGCTCGACTCGTTCGCGATCTTCTTCAAGCGGTTCTTCCTGCTGGCCGGAGCCCTGGTGCTGCTGCAGATCCGGGCCTTCGCGGTGCGGTTCCGCCACGGGGAGGGCGAGTACTACCACCTTGCCCTGCTGGTGGCCCTGGGCGGGATGATCCTGTCGAGCGCCAAGGACTGGATCGTCCTGTTCACGGGACTGGAACTGATGACGATCCCGCTCTTCGTGCTGGTCTCCTGGTCCCGGCGGGACGGCAAGAGCCTGGAAGCCGGGGTGAAGTACCTGATCATCGGTACCTTCTCGTCGGCCTTCCTGCTCTACGGGATCACCTACCTCTACGGCTACACCGGTTCGCTCCGCCTGGGGCACCTGGAGCTGTACCTGGCGCACCACCGGGGGAACATCCCCTCGGGCGTGATGTTCGGTCTGCTGATGGTGCTCTCGGGGATCGCGTTCAAGATGGCGGCCTTCCCGTTCCACGTCTGGGCCCCGGACGTGTACGAGGGGGCCCCGACCCCGACCACCGCGATCCTGGCGGTCTCGTCGAAGGCCGCGGGGTTCCTGATGGCGCTCAGGATCTTCGTCGACGTGATGGCCCCGGCCCGGGACGCCTTCATGGTGTCGATCCCCACCATGGCGGGGGGCGGCGGGGTGCAGTGGGTGGCGGTGCCGCTGCTGGCGATCCTGGCGGCCATCACCGTGGCCTACGGGAGCCTGGCGGCAATCCCCCAGTGGAACCTGAAGCGGCTGATGGGGTACTCGTCCATCGGCCACGCCGGGTATCTGCTGATGGGGCTGGCGGTCGGGAGCGAGCTCGGCGTGGCCGGAATCGGCTACTACCTGCTCGCCTACCTGTTCACCAACTACGGGATGTTCCTGGCGCTCGCCTGCATGGATCGGTACTCGAACGACTACGAGATCGACAGCCTGGCCGGCCTGGGGCGTCGGTCCCCGCTCCTGGGGATCACGGTCACCTTCTCGCTGCTCTCGCTGGCCGGGATCCCGCCCTTCGCCGGGTTCTTCGCCAAGCTGGTCATGCTGATGAGCGCCTTCGAGGCCCGGATGTACTGGCTGGCAGTGCTGGGGATGATCATGGTCGTCCCGGCCATGTACGTCTACCTGAACGTCCTGAAGCAGGTCTACGCGGTGGAGCCGACCGATCCCGAGCCGATCGAGATCGACGGCTGGTCCGCCATCGGCTGCTACATCGCCTGTACCGGCATGGTCGTGATCGGGCTCTTCCAGGGCCCGTTCATGCGCTGGGCCGAGCGGGCCGCCGAGTCGCTGCTGAAGTAACGGTCGGCCGGCCGGCTGCCGAGGTCCGGGGTTGAGGGTCGTCCCCGAGTCCGGTCGCGGCCGTCGCTCCGAGGAGGCTCCTAGGCCCGCCACCTGGTGGTGAGGCGGAGGACCGCTTCGCCGACGTGATCGAGGTCTGCCACGGTGGCCGTCGGGACAGCCTCGATGGCGGCGTTGGGCATGCCGGCGACCGCACAGGTGGCAGGGGACTGCACCACCAGGAGGCCGCCCGACCGGTGGAGGCGGGCCGCTCCCTCGGCACCATCGGCGCCCATCCCGGTGAGGACGACGGCGACCGCCGAGAGGCCGAGCTCGCAGAGGGATTCGAAGAGGACATCGGCCGACGGCCGGCAGCCGTTGCGGGCCGGGCCCTCGTCGAGCAGGATCCGGCCACCTGCCAGCAGGGCGTGGACCTGGGTTGGAGCGAAGTAGACGATCCCGGGAAGTGCCGGCTCGCCGTGCTCGGCGATCTTGACCCGGTGCCCCGTCTCCCGGGCCAGCCAGTGGATCAGGCCTTCGAGGAACCCATGGGAGATGTGCTGGACCACCAGGATCGGGGCCGGGAACGGGGGAGGAATTCCCTTGAGGACCGCAGCCAGGGCCATGGGCCCGCCGGTGGAGGCCCCGATCGCCAGCGCGTAGTTGGCACGGACGGAGTGGGGGGGCCGGGGCGGGTTGCGCGGCTGCTTGCGCATGACCCGGATCCGGGCGAGGGACCGGACTCTCTGGGGTAGATCCTCGGCGATGACCTTCCGCTGGTTGGGATCCGCCATGTCGGGCTTCGGGAGCACGTCCAGCGCTCCTGCGCGCAGGGCATCGAAGGCCAGGCTGTCGGAGCTGTCGCCGGCCGCGGAAGTATGCACGAGGATCGGGACCGGATACTGGTCGAGGAGGGCCGAGACGGCGGTGATCCCGTCCATGATGGGCATCAGGACGTCCATGATGACCAGGTTGGGAGCCGCGGCCGCCACCATGTCCAGGGCCTCCTGCCCATGGGATGCCTCTGCCACTACCCGCAGGTCGGGATGCGCCTCCAGCAGATCCTTGAGGAAGGCGCGGTAGAGCCGGGAGTCGTCGACCAGCATGATGCGCAGCGGGGCCTTCTCGATGGCGGAAGTCATGGGCTAGCGGATCAGCCTCCGCACCAGGGATGCAAGGTGGTCCTGATCGAGCTCGCGCTTGACCAGGTACGCCTGGGCCCCGACATCGAGCCCCTTCTGGCGATCCTCGGGGCGGGACTGGCTGGAGCAGATCACCACCGGCAGGGCGGAGTGGCGAGCGTGGGACCGGATCCTCTGGGTGAGCTGGAAGCCGTTCATCCCGGGCATGTCGACGTCGGTGAGGACCAAGTCGACGGGCTCGGTGGCGAGCACCGTCATGGCTTCCTCGCCGTTGGCTGCGGTCAGGACCTGGTAGCCCTGGCTCTCGAGGATGCCCTTCTCCAGGGCCCGGGTGGTCACCGAATCGTCCACCACCAGGACCACGCCCGAGCCGCGACGCGGCGAGATCCTGCCCGGGAGATCGCCTGTGGATCTGGGCATCCCGGATGCCTGGAAGCGCCGCATCGAGAGCGACGAGAGCAGGTCCGGGACGTCGAGGATCAGGGCCGGCTTGCCGTCGCCGAGGATGGTCGCCCCCGAGAGGAAAGAGACGGATTCGATGAAGGTCCCGAGGGTCTTGACCACCACTTCGGCCTGTTCCAGGAAGCGTCCGACCTGGAAGCCCACCCGCTGTCCCCGGCCGTGCAGCACCACGATCGGGATGGCCGTCGAGGTGGAGGCGGTCCGGGATTCGAGGCCGGAGAGGAAATCCTGGAGGACGTAGAGGCCCAGCGTCCGGTCCCGGAGCCGGAAGACCGGGCGCCCGCCCTCCCGCGAGATCTCGCCGGGGGAGAGAAGCAGGGTCTGCTCGACGTAGCCGATCGGGATCGCCAGGATCTCGCCCGAGACCTCCACCATGAGGACCTGGGCCGTCGACAAGGCCAGCGGGAGGTCGAGCAGGATGCTCGAGCCCTCGCCCACGGTGGTCTCGATGTGGATCGAGCCCTTCAGGTCCTCGACCTGGGTCCGCACCACGTCCATCCCGACGCCGCGCCCCGAGACGTCGGTGACCGTGTCGACCGTGGAGAACCCCGGCTGCATGATGAGGTAGAGGGCTTCGTCCCGCGAGATCGTGACGGCGCTCTCGGGGGTGAGCAGGCCCTGGTCCACGGCGCGACGCAGGATCCGCTCGTGGTCCATCCCCCTGCCGTCGTCGGTCACCGAGATGTGGACCCGGGCACCTTCGACCCGGATCGCGATCACCAGGGTCCCCGATCTGGGCTTGCCCGCGGCCAGCCGCTCCTCGGGGCTCTCGATCCCGTGGTCCATGGCGTTGCGGATGATGTGGAGCAGGGCGGGCTTCAGCTCTTCGATCAGGCGCTTGTCGAGCTCGATCTCGCCGCCCTCGATCACGAGCTCGGCTTCCTTGCGGAGGCGTCGCCGGAGGTCCCGGACCGCCAGCCGGAACTCCTGCAGCATGGTCCCCGCCGGGAGCATGCGGATCTGGAGGCTGCGCGACCGGATCTCGGCGCCCAGGTAGTTGAGCTCCACGAGGTCGGCGGAGAGGGCCTCGACGAAGGTCGTGAGCTCTTCCTGGATCTCCTGGACCGCCGGGGGGAGGGGGGAGAGGCCGAAGAGCTTGGCACGTTCCGAGACCGACACGAGCCCGTCGAGGCGCCGGGCGATCTCGCGCAGCGAGCCCTCCTTGGCCTCGAGGCGGGCCTGGTAGATCAGGAGCTCTCCCACCAGGTCGTTCAACTGGTCGACCTTCTCGACCGAGATCTTGATGTGCTCCTTGAGGTCGCTCTGGGGGTCGGCGATGGGACTCGGGGCCGGATGGGCCGGGCGGTCCACCGGGCCTTCCGGGACAGCTTCCTCCGATGTCGGCGCCGCCGCGGGGTGGGGCCCCGGCGTTTCCGGAAGGGACGAGGCGGAGCCCAGGCCGGGTGGGTCCGGAGGGTTCCCGGTCGCGGCACGGGCCGGGGCCTCCAGCCTGGCTGCCAGGTCCGACCACTCCTGGCTCCTGGCGACGCCCTCGAGGGATCCTGCCCGCCGGGCCTCGGCGATCATGACCTGGATGGCCTTCCCGCCGGCCAGGAGGAGATCCACGAGATCGGCCGGCACCTCCCGGCCCAGGCGGATCTCTTCGCGCAGTCGATGCTCCATCGCATGGGCGAGCTTGGCCATGGGCTCGAAACTCATCAGCATGGCGGCGCCCTTGATGGTGTGGGCGGCCCGCATCAGCGAGTTGACGGTCTCCGGCTTCCCCTGGTCCTCCTCCAGGGCGAGCAGGTCGCGGTTCAAGCTCGCCAGATGCTCGCCGACCTCCTCCACGAAGAGTTCCAGGAACTCGTTGTCATCCATGGGGCCGTCCCGGTCCGGTCCGGGTCGAGACCTGGAAATTCGGGAGAGTGAAGATGGCGGCCGAGTCCAGGATCGAGACCGAAGTCCCGGAGGCCAGACGGTACTGCCCGAGGAAGGCCCGGCGGTGCAGCTCGGGAAGGTCGAGCGGGACCGACTCGAACCGGGAGTGGTCCAGGGCTTCGATGGAGATCACCTGGTCGGCCACGATCGCGACCGACCTGCGGCCATGGCGCACCACGATGAGGCGGTCGTCGTCGTGGCTGTCGGCGGGGGTCAGGTCGAAGAGCACCCGGAGGTCGAGGACCGCCAGGATCTCGCCCCGCAGGTTGATGAGCCCGAGGAGGTGGGGAGGAGTGTTCGGGACCGGCACGATCTCGGGCGGCTCCAGGATCTGACGGAGCGAGGTCGCGGAGAGGGCGAAGTGCTCCTCGCCGACCCGGAAGATCAGATGGTCGAACCGCCGGGGCTCCTCTCGTTCGCTTCCCGTGGCGGATCTCTGGGTCAAGCTCGTGCCTCGTCTCCGGACCTGAGGATCCCGAGGCAGAGGGCCTCGAGTCCCTCACGGGACAGTCCTCCGCTGAGCCTCACCATCGAGCCGGGAGGAAGGGTGCGGACCTGCTCGAGGAGGTTGCGGGCCTCCCGTCCCGCCTGGGAACGATTTCCCGTCCTGGCCGCGATCTCCGCGATGCGAAATCGTGCCATGAAGCACTCGGGATCGAGGTAGAGCGAGCGTTCGAATTCGCGACGGGCGCGGTCGGGCGCTCCCTCCAGATCGGCCATGAGACCGAGCAGGTAGTGGAGATCGGCGGACACGACTCCCTCGTCCACCAGGGACTTCCCCTCGGCGGCCACGGTCCTGGAGTCCCCCTGGTTCGATGCCAGGAAGAGGAGGCCGACCCGAGGTCCCGAGGCCGCCGGATCGTACCTCGCTGCCCTCTCGAAGAGGGTCCTGGCTCCCGCAAAATCCTCCTCGTCGAGGCGTCGGAATCCCTTCTGCACCATCTCGTCGATCCGCCTGCGCAGCTCCTCTCCGGGCCGCGGAAGGAAGCCCGGCGGGGGCATGGTGGGCGGGGTGGGATCGGGTACTTCGGGGAGCGGGTGGGGCGCGGAGAGGGGCGGCGGAGGCAGGTTCCGGCGCGCAGGATGCGGCTTCTCGAGGTAGAAGCAATCGCGGCCTGCCCGTACTTCCAAGCCCGTCTCCCTGCCGAGGACCGTCTCGCTCGGCCCCAGGAAGAGCAGACCTCCGGGGGCCAGGGAGACGGCCAGCCTGGAGAGGATCCGGGAGGCGGTCCCGGGCTCGAAGTAGAGGAGCACGTTGCGACAGAAGATCACGTCGAAGGGTCCGGGCGGTCCCGGACCCCCGTTCGACCAGGCCGCCAGGTTGAGGTAGGCGAAGCTGGTGACCTTGCGGAGGGTGGGACTGGCCGCCAGGCCATCCCCGTCCCTCACCAGCTGGGACTGGATCCAGCCCGGCAGGTCGTTGCGGATCGAGGGACGCCGGTAGTGGCCGGCCTTGGCGATCTCGAGGGATTGGCGATTGACGTCGGCGCCCAGGACCGATACCCGCGAGGCGGGGACCGCTTCCAGCAGGAGGGCCGCCAGACAGTAGGCCTCTTCCCCGGTGGAGCAGCCGGCTGACAGGACCCGGAGGGGCTCCCGGGGATGGAGGTACATGAGGTCGCCGATGCGTCGTTGCCTCAGCTCCTCGAAGTGGGCGGGAGTCCGATACAGGAAGGTCTCCCCGACGGTGAGGGTACCCACCAGGTGGTCCGGCTCCGGGTCCTCGGGACCGACCCTTTCCAGGCGCTCGAGGTAGTGGGACGCATCGGGAAGGCGGAGCACTTGCATGCGCTCCCGGATGGCGTTCCGGATGTCCCCGGTTCGCCGGGGAGGGAAGACCAGGCCGAACCGGTCCCGGAGGAAATCGAGGAAGGGGTCGACCGGGATCGCGAGATCGGCAGGAGGGGCTGGACAGGCGATCAGACGCAGGACGGCCCGGCGGAGCTCCTCGGCCCCGGGGTACCGGGGGTAGAGGGCTCCGGCCGAAGCTTGTCCGGTGAGGTGGTCGGGGGACCGGAAGAGGACGATGGGCACATCGGCCCCCCGCAGGCGGTCCAGGGCGCTGGCGGCCCCGTCCCAGAGGCCATCGACCACGGCAGCCTTCGGACTCTCGCCCAGAGCGGCGGAGAGGCCGGCGAGATCCGCCGTCCGGGAGGCCAGGCCCCAGCGCTCCAGGGAACGGCCGACCTCGTCGGGGACATGGCCGAGCAGGAGGACGGGACGCCCCCGCCCCTCGGGCAGGGGAGCGGATCCGACCTTGACTTGGTCTTTCACGCCTTGGCTACGATACCAGACATGCCCCATCCGGACCATGGCGGATCTGGTCCTGCCCTTCCGCCCTCTGCCACGCGAGGCGACCCTTGAGGGGGACGGCCGAGCATCTCCCCCTCCTGGGCGGGATGGCGGGCTTCCTGGCCATCCTCGGTGCCGCCTACCTGCGACCGGTTCCGGTCCAGCCGCTCAGGGTGGCGGAGAGTCTCATCGGGAAGACGGCCGATGCCCTGCTGCGGTCGCTGCCCGGTTCGCAGCTCCTGGCGGCGGTACAGGAGGGCCCCGACTCCGTCTCCTACGCTCGGACCCTGGAGATGGTCGCGGGCCGACTGCCTCCCGGGGTCCACTTCGCGATCCTCAAGGTCCAGGAGGACACCGGCAGGATCTCGCCCATGATGCTGCTCCCGCGCGGCAATCGGACCATCGGCGAGGAGCGGCTCGCGACTCCCCGCGAGCGGGCCCTGCTGGACCTCAGGGACGCAGGCGCAGTGGTCTCGGATCGGCGGATCGGCTGGCTGGCCCCGGTGCGGGCCGATCAAGGCTACTGGGCGCTGATCGACGTGGCGCGGGGGGCGATCCTGGAGGAGGATCGCACCGCCAGTGGGGCCTGGCTGGTCATCCTGATGCTGGCCTGCGGGGCCGGCGTGCTCGCCTCGCGGGCGGCGGACGGCTACCGGAACCACCTGGCGATCCGGGAGGTGCTGGGAGGTTCCGATCCCACCGGCCTGGAGGCCCTGCAGACCTTGCGGGCGAGCGGCAATCTCGGAACCGATCTGGCTACGGTCCTCGCGGACCTGAGGGAGAAGCAGGAGGAACTCCGGGGCCACCTCTCCGAGTTCCGCCGGATCTCCGATCAGGTCGACCAGTCGCTGGAGAGGATCTACGCCGTCAGTCATGAGCAATCCGGAGGCGCCAGTACCCAGGCGGCCGCCATCCAGCAGGTCTCGACCACCGCGGAGGAGATGGCTGCCACCTCCCGCCAGATCAGCGACAACGCCGCGAGGGTGACGGCCCTGGCCGAGGAGACCGCCCAGGCGTGCGATCGCGGCCACGCCTCGGTCCAGGACGCGGTTCGGGGCATGGACGAGGTCCGCCGACAGGTGGAAGCGATCGCCAAGCGAATGACGGTCCTGGGAGCCAACTCCTCGAAGATCGGCGGGGTCACCGCCATCATCGACGACATCTCCAAGCAGACCAACCTGCTGGCGCTCAACGCGGCCATCGAGGCGGCCGGGGCCGGCGAGGCGGGGAAACGCTTCGGAGTCGTGGCCGTCGAGGTGAAGCGCCTGGCGGACAAGACCGGCACCGCGACCCGGATGATCAAGGACCTGATCCAGGCGATCCAGGAGGACACGGAGAGCACGGTCCGGGAAACCGAGCTCGGAACCGATTCCGCCATGTCGGGCGCGGAGCTGGTCAAGGTGGTCGGCGAGGCCCTCCATCAGATCGGGGAGCGGGTCCAGCTCACGACCGGTTCGGCACGGGAGATCCGGGTCTCGACCGGACAGCAGACCCATGCCGCCAGCCAGATGGCGGGGTCCCTGGGACAGATCACGGGAGCCAGCCGGACCATCGAGGAGAGCACCCATCGCACCGTGGGGGCACTGGTCGAACTCCGCGATCTGTCGCACAAGCTGGTGCAGACGCTGGGACGGATGGAGCGGACTTGATCGAGATCGAGAACGGGGGGGGAGCCTTCTCCGTGGCGTCCCTGAAGACCATGGTCGGAATGGGGATCCCGGCGGCGCTCCGGGAAGACGCCGGGGCTCCACCCGACGAGGGAAGCCTGGTGGTGGTCGGATTGGTGGGTGCCTGGCGAGGGGCGGTGGCGTTCTGGTTCGACCAGGTCAGCGAAGGCTTGGCGATCGAGGCCTTCGCCGGCGAACCGGTGGCCGACCCGGCGCTCCGGGACGAGGCGCTGCTCGAGGTCGTGAACGTGGTGGCTGGCCGGGGTGTGGCGGCCCTGGCGGGCCAGGGCTCGACGGTGTGGCTGACGCCTCCGCTCCTGGCGCGCGGCTCGGCGCTCGATGTCCGGCTGATGAACCTCGAGGGCTGCCGGTACGGGTTCGGGATCGGGTCCGGATCGGGGGGCTTGCTGTTCTCGGCGGCGCCTTCCGAGGGGAGCGGATCGTGACCCGGGGTCTCAAGGTCCTGCTCTGCGATGATTCACGTCTCGCCCTCATGAAGCTCTCCAAGGTCTTCGAGGAGCTGGGCTGCCAGGTGGTGTCGATGCACCAGACCGGCGAAGAGGCTCTGGCGGCCTATCGCAGCGATCCGGGGGGGTACGATCTCGTGACCCTCGACCTGGTGATGCCGGGAATGGACGGGCTCGAGGTCCTGGCCGAACTCCGCCGTCTCGATCCCGCTGCCAAGGTCCTGATCCTCTCGAGCATCGTGCAGCCCGAGATCGAGGCGAAGGCTCGGTCCTTGGGAGCCGTAGGCATCCTCGAGAAGCCGTACGACCCGCCCAGGATCAAGGCTGCCATCGAGACCTTCATGGGGAACTCCTCATGAGGCCGGAAGTCGAGGCCATCGTCCGGGCTTGTCGGGGGGTGGTCGCGTTCTTCTACGACGAGGCAGCGGTCTCGGTCGAGGAGGACGGGAGCGTCGGATCGAGCTTCCCCGGAAGCCGACGCATCGTGGTCCTGGGAGTCGAGGGGGATTGGCGGGGCAACCTGGTCCTGGGATTCGAGCCGGAAGCCTTGCCCCGCCTGGCGGAGCGCTTCATGGGAATTCCCTTCGAAGCAGGGATGGAGGACTCCCTGGACGAGGTACTGCTCGAACTGGGGAACCAGATCGCGGCCAGGTCCTGTCGGGAGATCGAGGACCTGGGGATCGGACGGGCCGATCTGACGCCGCCCTCGCTCCTCCGCTCGTCCGGACCGGTCCGGCTGGCCTGGAACCGGCCCAGCTCCGCCAGGGTGGCGGTCGGGGTCCCGGAGCGCCTGCTGGTGGTTGCCGTGGGACTCTCGCCCGGACCCGGGAGGGTCTGAGGCCCTCGCCGGGCCAGGCGGGGACGATCCCTCAGGCCTTCTGGTCGAAGAGCTTCCGGAGCTGGCTGCAGGTCTCGTCGATCTCCTCGACCGTGGCCTCGGTCACCGACGAGTTCTCGAGGATGGCATCGGCGACCCTGCGGATCTCGTTCATGGCCTCGGCCATCTGCTCGGTGGCGGTCACCTGCTCCTGGGAGCTCACCAGGATCGCATCGGCGGCGAGCGCGGTCCGTTCCACCGATTGCCGGATGTCCTGGATCGAATCGCCGACCCGGTGGACCCGGTCATAGCCCTCGGCCACCGTCTTCTGGCCTTCCTCGGTCAGCAGGATCGCCTTGTTGGTGGAGTTCTGGATGGTGGAGATCAGGTCCCGGATCTCCTTGGTGCTCTCGTTGGTCCTGGTAGCGAGTCGCTTGACCTCGGTCGCCACGATCGCGAATCGCTGGCCGGCTTCGCCGGCACCGGCGGCCTCGATGGCGGCATTGAGCGCCAGCAGATTGGTCTGCTCGGAGATACCTTCGATCAGCTTGAGGATCTCGCCGATCTTGCGGGAATCGGCGCCCAGTCTCTCCATCGAGGACGCGATCCCGGTCACGGTCTCCCGGGCGCCGCGGATGCCGGCGATCGCGCCGTCGACCTCCCGGCGTCCGTGCTCGCAGGCATGGACCGTCTCGGAAGCCGCCGCCCCCATGGTCTTGGCGGTCTCGGCCACGCTCCGGGAACTCACCGCGATCTCCTCGGCCGCCGAGGAGACGTGGTGCACGGAGCTCGCCTGCTGGCCGGCGCCCGAGACCTGCTGACTCACCACGGAGAGGATGGCCGAGGTCGAGTTCCCGAGCCGCCGCACGATGCGTTCGATCTGGGCCACCAGGTCCCGATTGGCCTCGATCCGGGAGCGGACCGAGCGGCTCAGTCGGTTGAAGGCGACGGCCAGGTCATCGAGTTCCCGGGTGGAACTCGACCCCAGCGTCTGGTCGAACTCCCCGTCGGCCAGGCGTCGGGCGCCCACCAGGAGTTCGTCGAGGGGGCGCAGGAAGTCCCGGGAGTAGAGGTAGAGCGAGACCGAGACCACCAGGATGGTGACGACCAGGCCCGTGACCAGACCTCGCTCCAGGGGACTCGCCAGGCTCGCGTCGTAGGGCGTGGCGTCGACCCCCAGCCAGATCTCGCCGGCCTTGACCACGGTCGTGGCACCGGCGGTCCCCAGGCCCTGTCTCCGGTGCAGGGCCCGGCGATAGACCACCGCGGTCCCGGCCGGCGTGGCGACCCGGCGTCCCGCCTGCCACTCGAGGTCGCTGCTCGAGAGGAGGGGGAGGACCTCCGATCGCATCCAGCGGGCGTCCACCCCCTTGCGGACCACGGTATGGCGCTCGCCGAGGTCCGGGCCGCGCAGGGAGACGAAGAGGAGACCCTCGGCGTTCTCGATCACCTCGAGGTCCTCGAGGCCCCGGTCCGATCCCGGGACGTCGAGGTTGCGTCCGACGACGGCCGCGAGCAGGCTCAGCATGCTGTTCGCCTGCACATCGAGCAACCGATCGGTGGCCTCCGCCAGATGGGCATGGGACGTGATCGAGATCGGCACGACCGACATCGCCACCATGGCCACGATCAGGAGGACGAACTTGGTCTGCAGGGGCAGCGAGGCGCGCCTGGTCTCAGGTCCATCGGCCATGGGTCGGAGTATACCCGGGGCCGCCGCGCGGGTTCGAGGGGGGAGGGGGAGGCGGTCGTGCCCAGGGGGGAGGAGAAGGGCCCCTCAGGCTTTCAGAGGGCGCCGAGCGCCTGGAAGGCGTTGCCCAGGTTGAAGTAGGCCGCGGCGTACTCGGGATCGATCTCGAGCGCCTTCTGGTAGGCCGCGATGGCTTCCTTGGTCTTGCCGGTCTTGCGGAGCGCGATGCCCAGGTTGTTGAAGGCCTGGGCGTAGTCCGGACGGGCCTCGGTCGCCTCCCGGAAGGCCCGGGCCGCGGCCGGGTAGTCCTTGAGTTTCAGGTGGGCGTTCCCGAGATTGTTCAGGGTCGGGGCGTGGCGCGGGTTCTGGACCAGCGCCTCCTTGTAGGCCTCCACCGCGCCTGCCGGATCGTCCATGGCGAACAGGACGTTGCCGAGCAGGTAGCGACCCCCGGGTGAGGGATGGAGGGCGAGCGACCGCCGGCAGGACTCGGCAGCCCCCGGCAGATCGCGCCCCGTGAAGGACTGCCGCGCCTCCTCGAGGAAGGCCAGGGAGGCGGCCTTGCGGACCTCCTGATGGGTCAGCTTAGCGGCCAGGGCGGGGTCGAAGTTGACCGCAGCCTGGTAGACCTTGACGGCCTTGGCGGGCTGCCCGAGGGCCGAATAGGCCTGGGCGATCAGGTCGTAGGCCTCGGACCGCTCGGGGCGCACCGCGATCAGTCCCTTCAAGTCCTTGATGGCGGCCAGATGGAGGCCCTTGTCGATCTGGACCATCGCCAGGTTGAGGCGTGCCTCGTCCAGGCCCGGATCCTTGGCGACGGCCTTGCGGTAGAAGGCGACGGCGGTGTCGAGCTGGCCGGCATGCACATGGACGTTGCCCAGGTTGTAGTGCGCCTGCGCGGTCTCGTGGAGGGCCAGCGACCGGTCGAAGAGATGGCGGGCCTTGGCAAGGTCCCGGGCCTGGAAGGCGGCCGTCGCCTGCTCGTGGAGGACGGCGGCGGTCGGCTCGGCCAGGGACTTGGGGATGCCGGCGATGGCCTTCTCGGATCCATCGGCAGCCTTGGCCATGGCGCGGGCCGCGGCGGTCCGGTCGCCGGCCGCCAGGTAGGCGGTTCCCTGCCGGATGCGGAGCTCGGGATCCTCGCCGAGAGCCAGGGCCAGCTCCAGCTTGGCGGCTGCGTCCAGGGGCATCTTCCGGTCCTGCAGCGACCGGGCCTTCTCGACCAGCTCCTCCCTCACCCGGGAGCGGAGGGTCGGGGGCAGCTCGAGCTTGGCCAGGACGCTGGCGTCCATGGAGATGGCCCGGGCGAAGAACTGGGCGGCCAGATCCTCCTGGCCCGCCTTCTGGTAGGCCAGGGCGAGGCTGGCGATGGCGGCCGGACTGGCCGGGTTGGCCACCAGGGCCTTCTTGAAGACGACCACGGCCTTGGACCAGGACTCCATGTCCATGTAGACCCGTCCCAGGGCCACGAACAGGTCGAAGTCCTCGCCGAAGTTCCCCGCCAGGAGGAAGTTGCGCTCGGCCTCCGGCAGACGCGCTTCGCTGCGGGCCTTCTCGGCGTCGGCCAGGAAGCGGGCGCGAAGACGGGCCCGCACCACCTCGTTCTTGACCGTGGGCACCAGCCGAGGGTTGATCAGGATGGCCTGGTGATAGGCGTCCACGGCCCCGTCCACCCCGTCGGAGGCCGATCCGGGGATCGGGGCGGCAAGCAGGGCCAACCCCGCCAGGGCGAGGGTGCCAGGCGAGGGACGCAGGCGGACCTTTCCGGGGATCGTCATGGGCTTCGTTCTTCCCATCGGTGTCCTCGGGCCCGGACCGAAGGGGGCGCTCCCGGGAGTATCCCGGGTTCGCCTGGACGGGCAGGGAGCAGGTACCCTGGGCCGGATGTCGGTGCTCGGATCGGGACTGGCTCGGCGCGCGGCGATGCTCTCGCTCGTGGGGATCGCCATCTGCCTGGGCTCTTCGCTGGGCCTCTCCTACGCCCTGGTGGGGCCGATGGACCGGGCCGCCGCGGCCCGTATCTCGCTGCTGCTGCTCTTCGCCCTCTTCCTCTTCGCCGCCATGATGCTGGTCGAGCTCCGGAAATGGGTCCTGGATCCTCTCGAGAGGATCGCCGGCGACATCAAGCGGTCGGCCGACCGGATGGACCTGGGCAAGTTCATCGAGCATGGCCAGGAGGACGAGATCGGAGCCGTGGTCGAGGCGTACAACCAGCTCCTGGTGATGCTGCGGGTCCTCCTCGGTGCCATGCGGGAGACCACGGCCCTGATCGAGGACTCGTGCCGGTCCGTCTCGGAACTGGCTGCCCAGGTCACCGACGGTGCCGGGAGGGCGCGGGTGCTCCTGGACGGAGCGGCAGGGTCGGTCGGGGACATGCGGGAGCTGGTCCGTTCCTTCCAGGTCTCGGTGGAGGAGGTCGACAGGATCGCGGCCAGGGCCAGCGGGGAGGCCGTCCAGGGGAGGGAGTCGGTGGAGCTCGCCCTCGAGACCATCGAGGAGATCCGTCGCAGCGCCTTCTCCATCACCGAGACCCTGGACCGGATCGGGGACATCTCGGACCAGACCAACCTGCTGGCCCTGAACGCGGCCATCGAGTCCGCCCGGGCCGGGGAACACGGACGGGGTTTCGCGGTCGTCGCCGACGAGGTCCGCAACCTCGCCCGGCGCTCCTCGGTGCTGGCTGCCGAGATCGCCGAGAGCGTGGCCGTGACCGAGGCCAGGATCGACACCGGGACCCGCCTCGGGGACACGGCCCGGGAGCGCCTGGTGGGGATCGTCTCCGGGGTCGAGACCACCGCCAACCTGATGCGGGAACTGGTGGCCAGGATCGCCGCCCACTCCGATCTCGGCGACCGGACCTCGCGGGGCCTGCGCGACCTGGCCGAGGCGACTGCCGGGAACGTGGAGATCTCGGGCCGGGCGATCGAGGTCATCGAAGGGCTCCAGGCAAAGGCCCGGGAGATGAATGCCCTGGTCTCGGAGTTCGAGCTCTGAGCCCGACCAGGGAACGGTCCGGCGGCGATGCCCGGATGGGGGAGCGGGAAGGCCCTGTCGAAGCCCCGCGGTTCTGGCACGAGCCGTGGGTGGGAGCCTTCCTGCTGGTGGCGCTGCCGCCCCTCGGTTGGTTGGCCATCACCAGGTCGCCCCAGGTGGACGAGGACTGGAAGCGGGTCCTCAAGCTCATGGTCGGTGTGCTGGTGCTCTCGCTGGTCGGGACGGAGGTGGGCACCGGGGCGCTCTCGAGCGCATGGCGTCACGGACTCGGATTCCTCTCCAAGGTGGCCGCCAGGGGATTGCTCCGGGCGGGGAGGCTCGACGACGCGAAGCGGGCGGCGGATCGGGCCCGGAGGCTCCTGCCCGAGGATCGCTCCGTCGCCTGGACGAGCGCAGCGATCGCCGCCGCGGACGGTGACGGGGCCGGGGAGCTGGCCCTGCTGGAGCAGGCCGTGGGGCGCGACGACCCGGGGGTCCGGGCCCCGCCCCAGTGGACCGTGGCGCTGGGGCGCGCCTACCTCGAGCGGGGCGACCTGGAAGGGGTGGACCGCTGCCTGGAATCCCTCAAGGGGTACGCAGGACGCGCCGCGGGCGGGGCCACCCTGAGGGCTGCCCGGCTGCTGGCGGCCGGGAAGGCGAGCGAGGCCGAGGATGCGGCCCGGCGAGTCATCCTGGACTTCGACGTCTCGACCTTCGCCGACGCCTACGAGGAGGTGGCGCGCTCCCGGGCAGCCCGGGAACGCTGGGAGGAAGCCGCCTACTTCGCCCTGGAGGCCTTCCGCCATGATCCGACCCGGGAGCACCTGGTGGCCGAGGTGAGGTCCCATGTGGCCAAGGCCGGAGGCGACCATGTTCCCTGGCGCGCCTTCCGGCAGGCCTGCTGGATCCGGGGCCCCATCGGCGGAGGCCAGGCCGTCGACTCCGAGGCCGCGGATCGGCTGGCGGGCCATGTGCTGGAGCGATACCCCGACTTCGCGGCCGGCGACCTCGTCCTGCACTCCCGGGGCTCGTACTGGTTCTACGAGAAGAAGGACCACGAGCGGGCCCTGGGGTTCTACCGGGAGGGCCTGGAGCGCTTCCCGGCGGGCGAGACGCGGTGTCGTACCCTCCACCAGTCGGCGCGTTGCCTGATCGAACTCGAGCGATTCGAGGAGGCAGTGGCGGCTGCCCGCCAGGTGCAGGACGAGTGTCCCGGGGATCTGGCCGGTGCCGCCCGCGGCCTCGAGGCCCGGGCCCGGCGCAGGGCCAGGGAGAAGGACGGGAAGGGCTGAGGCCGGATGGGCGACGCGTCTTCGGAAGGGGTCGGGCGTCCGGTCCCCGGGCAGGCGGACGGGAAGGTCCTGGTCAGCCTGGCGGGCACCGGTGTTCCCGGCGGGGCCTGGATCCTCAGGGCGCTGGAGGCCCTGGAGGCTCGAGGTGCCCGGTACCACAAGCGGATCCCGGCGGTGAGCGAGGTCTCGCTGGAGCGGGAGACCACGGTGCGCGGCGGTCCGGTCGGGTCGGGTGGCTTCACCGAGGTCGTCCACCGGCACTCCTGGGCGTCCTTCCTGGTGGAGCCGGAGCTCTCGACCGAGGGGTTGGACGGGTTACGGACCAGGATCGGTTCCCTGCCTCCCCGCATCCGCGGATTCCGGACCCGCCTGGGCTACGCCTTCCCGGCCCGGGAAGCCGAGGCCCTGGAGGTCACCGTGCTGGTGCATGACGAGACCCGCTGGGAGCTGCAGCTGGGGGTCGACGCCGGCACCGTCCTCGACCTGGAGGATCGCAAGGCCTCCCGGGCACGGTCCCTGCTCCTCGCCGACCTCGGCGAGGCCCTGTACGACGTCACGGGTGCTCCCCATGGACTGGTCGCGGTCGGTCTCGGCCTGCCTTCCCACGGAGTCGGAGAGGGAGGCTGGAGGTACCTGGGTTCGACCCTGGTGGAGAAGCTCGGCAGGAGTCGGATCGAGGCCGTGTCCCGGTCGTGCTTCAAGTCCTGGGAGCTGGCGGACGGCGGTTGGATGCTGGCACCCTCCCCGCTGGACGATCCGGACCGGGCCGCGGAGGAGGGGATCCGGGAGGCCCTCGGGCCGCTCCGCCACGTGGGTGCCGGGGAGATGGGCCAGCGCCCTTGGAGATCCGATTGAACGACGAACAGGGGTCTGCTCCCAGCATCGAGGTCCGTGGACTGACCCGGCGCTTCGGGAACCTGGTGGCGGTCGACGGCGTGGACCTGACGGTGGCGCGCGGCGAGTTCTTCGGACTTCTCGGCCACAACGGCGCCGGCAAGTCCACGATGATCAAGATGATGACCGGCCTGCTCGCCCCGACCTCGGGGACCGTCCGGGTCCTGGGGGTGGACATGGCGGAGGACCCGGTGGTCGCCAAGCGCAGTTTCGGCCTGCTCCCGGAGGGGTCCGCGCTCTTCGAGCGCCTCACGGGGAGGGAGTTCGTCTCCTTCGCGGGAAGGATGTACGGAGTCGAGGAGTCCGAGGTCCGGGTCCGCTGCGAGGAACTCTTCGATCTCCTGGAGCTGGAGGACAGGGACCGCCTGGTGGCGGACTACTCGACCGGCATGAAGCGCAAGGTGGGGCTGGCGGCGGCCCTCATCCATGCACCGAGGATCCTGTTCCTGGACGAGCCGTTCAACGGGATGGACGTGATCACCACCCGGGTGGTCCGCGAGCTCCTCGCCCGCCTGGTGCAGCGGGGAGTGACGATCATGTTCTGCTCCCACATCCTCGAGATCGTCGAGAAGCTCTGCACCCGCCTGGCGATCCTCAAGAAGGGGCGCATCGTGGCCCAGGGAACCCTGGAGGAGCTGCGACACGGGACGGGTGCCGAGGGCGGGCTCGAGGAGCTCTTCCTCCACTACACGGGGAGCCGGGAAGGTAGCGGCCGGAGCGAGCTGACTTGGCTGTCGTGAACCATGTGCTGTGGCTGAAGGCCAGGCTGGCCGGGAGGCTCCGGGGATCCCGGACGGCCCACGTGCTCTCGGTGGCGGGCACCCTCTCGGGACTGGGACTCTCCCTGGCCTTTGCGGCGGTGCTTGCTCTCTACGTGGCCGAAGCCGGTCCGATCACGGGGCGCCCCATCCTGGCCACCGGCCTGCTGGCCATGTACGCCAGCTGGGTCTTCGCCCCGGCGTTGGGCTACCGGGTCAGCGAGGGGCTCGACCCGGCCCTGCTTGCCCACTTCCCGGTCTCGCGGGCCGAACTCTCGCTGGCCGTGCTGTTCGCCAACTTCCTCGATCCGGTGGTGCTGGTCTCTTCCCCCGTGCTGGTCGCAGGCGTGGTGTGCGGCTGGGTGCTGGGCGGCGACCCCTTGGCGGCCGGGGTCGGGGCCGGCCTCTTCCTCTTCCACGCCATGGCGACCTCGCAGCTCTTCTACCTCCTGATGCTCGGTTCGATCCGGAGGCGGAGTGCGCGGGACCTGGCGATGATCGCGCTCCCCCTGCTGATCTTCGCGGTCTCCATCTTCGTGCAGCTGGAGGCCTGGAGCTTCGAGCGCGCCGGGGACGACCTGGTACTCCAGGCCGCCAAGTCCTTGGGCTGGGTGGAGCACCTGGCCACCTGGCTCCCGCCGGGTCTCCTCATGGAGGCCATCCTGCCGGTTTCGGAGGGAACGGTCTTCCGGCCCTGGGAGGCGGTGGGACTGCTGGCGGCGATCGCCGTCCTCACCGTGGTGGTGGCGACGCGGGTCTCCTTCCGCTCCCTCGACGAGACCGGGATGGAGGTCCCGCCCGTCCCGGGCAAGGCCGGAGCGGGCGAGGACCACCTGTACCGGTTCTTCCTGCGGCTGGTCCCGTCCCGGCCGGTGGCGGCCAGGGCCGCGGTCGAGTGCCGCCTGATGTGCCGGGAACCCCAGTACGTCCTGATGGCCTTGATGTACCTGGTGCTCCTGGCCGCGAGCCTGTCCTGGGCCACGACCCGTCCGGATCGGTCGGAGGCGGCCAGGGCCCTCTCCCCGCTCCTCCTCTACTCAGGGATCTTCGTGTTCGCCGGCCCGGTCCTGAACTCCTTCGCGGTGGAGCGGGGCGCCTTGCGCTTCGCCTGTTCCTCGCCCGTCGACGCCCTGAGGTACGTGCTGGGGAAGAACCTGGGTGCCTGGCTTCCCATCACCTGCCTCCATGCGATCGCCGCCCTCGTGGTCGCCTGGGTCGCCGAGACATGGCTCCTGGGATTCTTGACCTCGCTGGTGGCGGGCCAGGTTGCCCTCTGGTCCCTGATCGGCGTGGGAAACATCGCCTCGTGCCTGGCCCCCCAGCCCCTCCCGGCCCAGGGCAGCGTCTCCGCCAAGGCCACCACCATGAGCCAGCTGGCGCTCACCATGACCGTGGGCACGCTCGGCATCGGGCTCTCCATGACGATCGCCCTGGTCGGTGTCGGGATCGCACTCCTGCCGCTCGCCTGGGGACCCGCCTGGCGGGCCGGTCCAGGCTTCCCGGCCCTGGGACTCGCCTGGGTGGCAGGTGCCTATACGATGTCGACCCTGGCGGCCAGCTACCTCTTCGGGCGGCGCCAGGAGGAGATCCTCGAGATCCTGGGCTAGGATAGGTGGTCCTGGCTGGATCCCGGGTGCGGAGCATGCTACGCAAGGTTCGGTAGGAGGACGGGATGAACAAGTTCTGGAAGGTAGCCCTGGCGCTGGGGGGACTGGCCCTGGTCTGGACAGTGGCCCGTCTCCTGTCCGGCGACGAAGCGGAGGATGCGGAGACCGGTACCGACCGTCCTTCCGGCACGCCCGGCAAGGACGAGGCGAAGTCCTCGCGTCCCTCCGAGTCCGGACCTTCCAAGGGGGAAGGCCAGAAGGCCGGTCCCGAGAGCGATGGCGGGATCGTGAGGGACGGCCGGATGCGCGGCGGGACCTGGAACTTCGCACCGAGCGACGCCGCCACCGATGCTCCCGGCTTCCTGGTGCTCCGGGATGTACCCAAGAGCTCGATCCTGGTCGACGGGAAGGCCGTCGAGCTGCGGGGCGGCTTCCGGGGATTCCGGGAGGTTCCCTGCGGTAAGCACTCGCTCGAGCTCGAGGGTTACGGTGGGACGCGGGTCAAGGTCGATGTGGAGATGCCGGCTGGCGGTTGCATCGTGCTGATCTACGAGGACACCGGTGGGCCGCCCCGTCTGGAGCCCGATCGCGATTGGGGCCCGCAGTACATCGGCCTGGCGATGGGAGGAGCCATGGGACAGGCCCTGTGGCCCTGGCCTCGCGAGGGTGGCGACCCGGGTGCGTCTGCCAAGACCACCTGAGGGTCCGACGAGGGCCTGAGACTCCGGCTCTCCGTCGGGGTGGTGGCGATCTATCCGCCGCCGCTCCCTCGCCCGTCCCCGGTCCCACGACCGGAACCCGTGCCGGTCCGCAGGGTTCTCCCGCTCCCGGTCCCGGTGGCCGTGCGCCGTCCGTCCCCGGTACCGACCGTGCCTCCGCCGGGTGAGGAGTCTCCGGTCCCGGTTCCCCCCCCTGGGATGGTCACGGCACCGGTTCCGGTCCCGGTCCCACCTCCGGGAAGGGGCGAGGTGTCGTCGGTGATCCCGCTCCCGGTCCCGCCTTGGGCGGCGAGTTGCGAGCGGGCGTTGTAACCGCAGAAGTACTGCACCGCGTGGTGTCCCTGGAGCCGGGCCAACCAGAGGGGCGGGAGGACCTGGTTCAGGACCGAGAGATCCTTGGAAGTGGGATCCCGTCCCAGGACCTGCTGGGCTCGCGCATAGATCCTGGGCTGGAGGTCCAGGATCAGGCGCATGGCGATCCCCAGGGCTTTGCTGCGGACCGAGAGTCCCAGGTCCCTCAGGGCCGATTCGGCGTCCTGCAGCGCCGCCAGCAGCGGTTCGGCCCTGGCATCGCCATCCGGGAAGTGGATCGGACCTCGAGCCGAACCGGGAACCGCATCGAGCAGCTTCCGGGCCTTGGCGATCCGGGGCTCGCCCGAGGACCAGTCGACGACCTGGGCCCGGTAGTCCCGGTCGGGCTTGTGGTCGGGGTGGACCTCCTTCAGGGGGAGGATCTCGGAGCGTTCCAGGGAACGTCCCGCGAGGCGTCGGGAGTGGGTCTCCCAGGGGGGAGAGACCTTGCCCCGGGCGGCATCCCCGAGGCCTCGCTCGAACAGGCTCCCACCCACTCGATTCAGGCTGTCGACCCACGGCGGGGGCAAGGCCGAGAGCGGATAGGTTCCCACGAGGTCGTCGAACTCCGGGGTGAGCGGGGGAGGGGGAGGGAACTGGAGGGTCTCGCCGCGATGGACGACGATGGCCCGGGGGGCGGTACGCGCCAGGGTGGCGTACCTGTCGTAGAGGGGCTTCACTTCGGTCGCGAGGGTCCGGTCATAGTCCCGCAGGGCCTGGTCGAGGGGAGCCACCGGCGCGGGCGGAGCAGCCTCGAGTCCCGGAGTGCAGACGATCCCGGCGAGGAGGAGGACCCTGAGCAGGAGCGGGAGTCGGGAGGAGGAAGGCGTCACGCCCGGACTGTACACCCATGGACGCGAGCCCGAAACCGGCCGGATGGCGGGCGGAGGATCCGGGTGTTAGCATCCCCCGTCCATGGCGCTGTACGAGCTTCCCCTTGGGATCCGGCGGGAGTTGCAGGCGATCCGCCGCGGCCTGGCCGATCCGGACCCGGTCCGGACGGCCCTGGATCTCGGGTGGGCGGAGTTCTCGGACCTCTGGATCGACCAGGGTGCCCGGCTCGAGGAGGGGATCGAGGCGGCCGGCCTGGGGGAGCGGATGGCCGATCTCCTGGCCGATGCCCACTGGGTCCGGGGCGAGGTGCTGGTCGCGGTCGACTTCCGTTCCCGGGGTCGGGAGGAGCTGCTCCGGGCCCTCGACCACGTTCCCGGACATCCCCAGGCGTTGGCAAGCCTGGTCCGGCTCGAGACCGCCCATGGGCACCTGAGGGACGCCGCGCTCCACTACTTCCGGCTCGGGATGTCGGAGGCGGGAGCGATCGACCTCGAGATGCTCGGGGAAGACCTCAGGGAGGCCGTCGAGGACGACCTCGAAGTGCTGCTCTGGGACCGGATCGAGGCTTCCCGTAAGCGTCTCCGGGAGGACCCCACCGATCGCGAAGCCGCCCTGGAGCTGGCCGCCGATTTCCACTTCGAGCTCCTCGATCTGGACCAGGCGGAGCGGGTCCTGGACGAGCTCCTGCGACGCGGGTGCGAGGATCCGGAAGCGTGGCTCCTGGGTGCCGAGGTGGCCTTCGAGGCGGGTCGTCCCGAGATCGCCCTGACCCGGGCCCGGCGCGGCCTGGCGTCCGATTCCGGGGAGTCCCGGAGCCGGTTCCTGGCGACCAACGTCCTGGCCAGCCTGGGGAGGGCCGGCGAGGCCATGGACATGCTCCGGTCGGCACTGGCGATGGAGGGCGAGCCGATCCGGCTGACCGAACAGGATCTCTTCTTCCAGGCCCGACTGGCCGACGGACAGGACTACCACTCGGCCTTCCTCGCCTTCCTGGAGCGCGGCACCGTCGATCCCGAAGGTCTGCCCTATCACCACGCGCCGGGGACGCCCGAGTCGTTCTTCGCCGATCCCGTGGCGTCGCGTCGGGTCTACCACCAGATCCGCCGACTGGAGATCCGGGGACGGGACCCGGCTTGCCGGGGCGAGGTCGAGGCCGAGTTCGAGCGTCTGTCGGCCTTGGCACCCGAGTACACGCTGCTGCTCGATGCTTATGCGCGGTTCCTCCTCGCCTCGCCCCATCCGCCTGCCGATCGGGTTGCCAGGGCCCACGGCATGGCCAGTCGAGCCGTGGGATCGGCGGAGCGTTCCGGGGAGTCGGAAGCCCGCTTCCGCGACACCCTCGAGGCCGCCGAGCGCTCGCTGGCCGGAGCCTGATCCCCAGCCCGAAGGACAATTGACCTTCGGCCCACCGGGGTTCCGGGCGCGGCCGGCTGGGACTTCGTGCCGACGCGGGGCTCCTCCATCCTTGGCCTCGGGATGTCGCGAAGGGAGATTGCCTTGAGTTTCGATCCGCGCCGCGCCCTGGCCTTGCTGGTGCTGGTGGTGGGACTGGCCACGACCGGTTGCAGTCAACGCTCCGAGCACCACGCCAGCCATGGGCATTACCACGACTACCGACACGGGTATTACAACCCGGTCGACGGGTACTTCCACGATGACCACTGGCATCGGGGTTCCCACCATCGCCACAGCCGAGGCTGCGGCCATGCGGTGAGCTACCACTACTACTGATCCGGGGCCCATGGGTCGACCGGGGGAGCCCGCGCCTCCCGGCGTCCGCATCGGGATCAGGGGCGACGAAGCTGCGAGCCGGAGCATGGCGACGGCTCGCAGTCTGATTCCGGGGGACTCTCCCTGTTCTGGCCGCGGTCCCGGACCCCGTCCGGAACCGTGTTACGCTCGCAACCGGTCTCCGCCGGTCGGAGGGAAGGCAGGCGATCCCCATGGACGAGTCGAATCCGGAGCCGCCGGATCGGCCGGCACCCCCCCAGGAGCCGCCGGCTCCTGCAACCCCACCCTCCGGGACCGCGGCCGCCTGGGCGTTCATCCCGGCGGCCGCTGACCCGCAGGCGGAATCCGATCCCGGGATCGCCAAGCTGGCGGTGACCTTCGGGCTCTGTCTGCTGACCGGGCTGTTCTCGCTGGTGCTCGGCCCCTACACGCCCAAGCAGGAGAAGGGCGACGGGGAGGTCGAGATCCTCGGTCGCGGTCCCTTCGACACCCGGCTCAAGCCCGATGGTGTGGCGCTGGTCCATGTCTACGGTGCGATCGGCTTCGCCGACGAACACTACGGCCAGGAGTCGGGAGGGGACCGGACCGTCAAGACCCTCAGGCGGCTCCGCGAAGTCGACGCCGTGAAGGCCGTGGTGCTGCGGGTCAACAGCCCGGGGGGGACCGTGGCGGCCAGCCAGGAGATCGCCCGCGAGGTCGAGGAACTGAGGCGCTCCGGCCGCAAGGTCGTGGTCTCCATGGCCGACATGGCGGCTTCGGGAGGGTTCTACATCTCGGCCCCTGCGGACTACGTGTACGCCAACGGCGGGACGTTGACCGGGTCTATCGGGGTGATCACCCAGCTTCCCCGCTTCAAGGAGCTCGCGGACAAGGTGGGCGTCACCTACCGCAACATCACCTCGGGGCCCTTCAAGGACATGGGAAACCCCTTCCGGGACCTGAGGGACGACGAACTCCGCCTCTTCGAGACGACCATCATGGAGGCCTACCTCCAATTCGTCGAGGTGGTCGCCCGGGGTCGGGGAAGGGTGCTCCTGGAACGGGCGTCCCGGCCGATCGACGAGTCGGGATGGAGGGAGCGCCTGGAAGCCATGCAGAAGGGCGAGGGAGCGTCCTCGTCCTCGCCTTCCACCGGCCCGGCCGAGTCGGTCCCGGCCACCCGGTCGACCTCGCCCCCGACGCCGGTGCGCGACGACTTCGACCTGGCGAAGGCCCGCCAGAGGGCCCTCCAGATCGCCGACGGCCGGATCTACATCGGGATCGAGGCGGTCCGCCTGGGACTCGTCGACGAGGTAGGAACCTTGCAGGATGCGCTCGACAAGGCCGGCCAGCTGGCCGGTCTGGGCAAGAACCCGACCATCCTCAAACCCAAGGGAGCCTCCGACTACACCCGGCTGATGCGCATGCTCGATGGTCGGATCGACGAGGGAGGCTGGTTGGCGTCGGTCCTCCAGTGGTTCGGGATCCGGGTCGGTTCCGGGTCCCGTCCCCTGCCTCCCATGCCGGTGGCCTACCTCTACTCGCCCGGGGGGTGAGTCGATGACCGCGACGACGCTCGAGATCCTGGCCCAGGCCCTGATCAGCCCGGCCGCGGCTTCCCGGCGGGCGCGCCGGGAACAGCCCCTGGTGGCGTTCGGAGCGGTCCTCCTGCTGGCCGTGGTCTCGGAGGCGCTCGCCTCGCTGTTGGTAGCTCGGGCCACCCACGGGGGATCCTCCGGCGTGGGCTTCCTGCTCTGGCTGTGTGCCGTGGACCTGACCGGGATCGGAGCCACGATCCTGGTGGGCGCCCTCTTCCTGCCGTTCGCGGCCGTCCACCTGGCCGGGGGCCGGGGCAGCCCCGGACCGCTCGTCTGGGCACTGGCTTTCTCGTGGTCGCCCTGGATGCTCTGGTCGGGACTCGGGCTGATCCTCCAGATGCTCCCCTGGGCCGCGGCCCTGTGGGCGATCGCCCACCTGGTGCTCGGGATCTGGATCCTGCTCCTCCAGGTCCGGGCCGTCGCCGAGGTGTACCGCTTGAGCATGCTGCGAGCGGTGTTCACGCTGGCCGTCGGCTACGGGATGGCGGGGGTACTCCTGGTGGTGGCGAGCGGTCTCGGGTTCGTGGGCCTGGTGAACGCCATCGTGCTCTGGACGGCCTGACCGCCGGGTCGGCGGAGTCGTCGGAACGGAAGCGCCATGGGTTGCGTGGGTAGGGTGCTGCGCCTGGCCTACGTGGGAGGGCTCCTCCTTGCGGTGGTCATCGCCATGGCCAGCCGCCATGGTTCCCCCTTCCTGGTCCTCGGGATCGGTGTGGCCATCTACTACGCGATCGACCGGATGGCGGAGCTGTTGTTCCCGCCTTCGGACTCGAGGGAGGCCGGCCAGGGGCGCGCAGTCCGACCCGAGGATCTGGCACGCCTCCGACGCTTGGGGACCATCCGGGATCGCATCTATCGGGCGGGATTGCGGGGAAGGATCGATCCCTACCGGGTGGAACACCTGGTCTCCCGCATCACCGAGACGGAGGCTCAGTTCTGGCGCCTCACCGCTCGCGAGGGGCAGGATCCGAGCCTCGGCGTCGACCGCGATCCCGAGGCGATCCGGTTCCTGGTGGAACGCTGGGGCAAGGAGGGCTTCGCCACCCAGGAGGAGTGCGAACTCCTGGCCCCGGGTGCGGGCCAGGCTCCGATCACCCGGCTCCACCCGCGCACCGGGAGCGAGGCTCCCGCGGCGGTGCCGACCCCCCACCCGCCCCAGGGTCCGGAGTCGTCTCCTGCGACCGGGACCGCGGCCCCCGCGACCGATGCCGAAGCCTCCGGCGCGGCGCGACGGTTCCGGGTCCGCGGTCCGGAGGACTCGATCGTGGCCGAGATCGAGAGGCCGCCGGATGCCGGGCAGTCCGAAGCCCCGGCGCCCGCGGGCCGGGAGGTCCGCCGCGACGAATCCAGCGTCCTCTGGATCCCCGATGCGCCCGATCACGCGGTCGGTACCGGTCCGGAAGGCGCCGCGCCGGGGATCGAAGGCGAGGTCGAGGCCTCGGCCGAGATCCTGTTCCTCTCGGAACGTCACACCCTGCCTGCAGTGGAACCGGAGCCGCCCCAGCCGTCTCTCTTCGACCTGATCAAGGCGAATTTCGTCGAGGAGGGCAACGTCCGATGGGCCGAGGCGCTCTTCGCCTTGTTCACCGTGCTGGCCTTCGTCACCGGGGTGGCGGTCCTCGGCTACACCTGGGGACGCTGGAATCCCTATCTGCGCTTCGGGGCGCTGGCCGCGGTGGCCGGCCTGTTCTCGCTGGGCGCCGGCAGGGTGGCGGCGCTGCGCGGTCTCCAGGAGACCGGCAGGACCCTGGGAATCGTGGCCTTCCTGGCAGCTCCCATCACCATGGGGGCCCTGCCGTTCCTGGTGGGCCCGGAGGCGTCGCTGGTGGCGTTCCTGGCCGCCCTCTCGGGAGCCTTCGCCTGGTTCCTCCTGATCCTCGAGGGCACCCGCGGTCTCTGCCTCGGGGCCGCTTCGCCCCGGTACCTGGAGGCGTACCTCGCCGGTGGCGTCCTGGCCGCGGTCGTGCCGCGCATCCTGGTGGGGTCGGAATTACGGGGGATCCTGGCGCTGGGGGTCGGGGCCGCCTGGCTCGCCTGGCTGGGGAGCCGGACCGGACCGGGCGATCGCTGGGCCGGGGACCGGCTGCTGCGCATGTTGATGCCGCTCCACCTGGTGGCGGTGGGGACGGCCGCGGCGGCTGCGGTGGCGCCCCTCGAGACCGGGATGTGGTGCTTCTCGGCAGCCCTCGCCGGCTACCTCCTTTATGCCGCCGCGCTCGAAGAGGGGGCGGGAGGGCCCACCTTCCCTTCCCTCCCCATGGGCTTGCAGGCGGCGGCCTTCGGGGTCCTGGGATGCGCCATCCTGGTGTCGGCGGGAGCCGGCGGCTTCTGGGGTAATCGTTGGCTGGTGGAGACCCTGCTGGCGGCGTTCGCCACCAGCTGTCTCGGGGCGGTGCGTCGCGGCAGCGAGCGTCCTGCCTACCTCTCGGTCGTATTCTTGACCGGTGTCTCGGTCCTGGTGGCGGGGCCCGAGGTGGGGCGGCACTCGACCCTGATGCTCCTCCCCTTCGGGGCCGCGATCGCCGGTGCCGTGTTGCTCGGATCCAGGGTCCCCGGGGCGGCCCGCGCCTGGTCGCGCTCCGCCCACGTGCTGCTCGTCTGGGTGCTGGCCCAGGGCATCCGGGATCCCCGGGAAGGCCTGGTCTCGAGCGTCCTCCTGCTCTCGGGTTCGCTCCCGATGGCCCTCGCCCTCCGGGATCGGGTGGCGGCCGCGGCGGCCATCGGGTCGGCGGCGCTCGCCACCGGGTTCGCGATCCCGGTCGTCTGGTTGCTCCCGGCCCGGGATCTCGCAGGCCTGGTCCACCTGGGACCGGTGGGAGGCTGGATCGCGGCGGCACCGTTCCTGGCTCTCCTGGCTGCGGTCCTGGCGGGCCTCGACCGCGTCCTGGGCCCCGGTCTGGAGGCGCGGCTGGGGACGCCCCGCGGGATGGTCGAGGGGCGAGGTCTGCCGGCCTGGCTCCGCAGCACCGGACCGTTCTCGGCCTGGGTCTTGCCGCTGGCGCTCGCCAGCCTGCCCGGCCTGGTGCTGGCGTTGATGGCGGCCTTCTCCTGGGTGCCGATCCACCCCGATCGGGTGCCTGGCGCGATCGGGATCCCGGGGCCGTTCTTCCAGGGGCTGGGAGCGATCCTCGCCACGCTTGCCTGCCTGGGATCCGGGTACCGGGACCACCGGTTCGCCCGGTACCCGATCCCGGCCGGTCCGGTACTGGCCGGAGGTCACCTGGGGGCCGTGTTCCTCGGTCCCGGCGGCGCCGCGCTCGGTCTGGCCTTGGGGACCTGGTCGGTGGCGGAAGCCGCGGCCTGGGTGGGAGTCGATCGCCCCGGTGGAGATCCCCGGACCTCGCCCACCGATCCGCTCCCTCTGGTCGCCCTTGCCGGGAGCGGGCTCGGGTTCCTGCTCTTCGGCCTCCCCCTCTTCCTGGGAGGCGAAGGCGGACGGCTGGCGGCACTCGCCCTGATCGTCCTGGCGATCGCCCTGACCCGCCTGGGACGGAGCTTTCCCTTCGCCTGGCACCTGCATCTGGCCCCCGGCCTGGGGCTCCTGGCGGTCTACGCAGGCTGCGAGGGGATGCTCTGGTCCTGGCGTCTGGTGGTGCTGGCCTGGGCCAGCTTCGGCCTGGCACTGGTCGGGACCACCGGCGTGTGGAAGGAGTTCTCTGCCCGGGAGGCCGCGGCGGGAGGCGGACCGGCCTCCCACGGCTGGCTGCCGTCCGTGGACGTTCCGCTGCTCGGTCTGGTGGCGGTCGGGATCGGGCTGGGTGAGCCGGCCGGTGAGGCGCTCGGGCGGGCTGCCTGGGCGGTCGTGGCGGGCCTGGTTTCTCCGCCCCTCCTGGTGCAGATGTCCACCGTCCCCCAGGCGGGCTGGGCCCTGATCGCCGCTTCCGGGGTCGCCTTCCTGGGCCACGCCGGATACGGCTGGTCGGCATGGACCGGAGGACTGGTGGCGGCGGTCGGCACCTTGGCCGCCACCGATCGGATCCTGGATCTCCTGCCCGGTCGGGGTCATCCCCTGGCTCCCTTGCTGGTCGCGACCCTGGCGGTGTGGGCGTGGATAGGGATCGCCGCGCGCCTCGACCGGAGGGCCGGAGGCGAGCACCCCCTGGGACCGTCGCTCCGCCGCGCTGCGGCTCTGGTGTTGGGGTTGCCGTCGGCCGCCTCGCTGGTCTGGGTGGCGAGCGAAGCGGGTCGTACCCGGGTGGATCCCGGGGGCTGGGGACGGGTGGTCGCGCTGCTGGCCCTGGCAGGGGGAGCGGAAGCCTGGAGGCGACTCTCGGAGCGCCCGGGGCGCGGCTACCTGGCCTGGCCCATGGGCGCCACCCTGCTCTTCACCAGCTATGCCCTGGCCCGGGGGATCGCGGTGACGTGGTGGAGCGCGCCGGCGCTGGTCCCGGAGGACCAGGTCGGGTTCCTGCTCGGCTTCTTCGTGGTCTTCCCCTTCCTCTTCACCTCCGCCGGACTGGTGGCCTCCCACCCCGAGAACCGGGGCGCCTGGGGTGCCTTCGGGCTCCTGGCGGCATCCCTGGCACCGGCCCTGCTCCGGGCCTGGGTCGGGGTCCACGGGATGGCGGCCTGGTCGGGAGCGACCCTGGTCCTGGCGATCCTGACGACCACGGTGGCCATCGGGGCGGGCCTGACCCGGATCGGGGTCGTGACGGGCATGGCGACCGGTCTGGCCGGTCTGACGCTGGGAGTTCCCCTGGTGCGCGGGGTGGCGGCACTGACCGCACCGGTGCCGGTCGACGCGCTCCCCGGCTTCTCCCAGCTCGGGTTCACGCTCCTGGCGGAGCTGGTCGGGGAGCCGTGTCGGGCCGGGGTGCTGGTGGCGGCGCCTGCGGCGATGGTGTTCGCCATGGTGATGGTGGCGAACGCACCGGCGTCCTGGGTGCGGATCCTGGGCGGGGACCCCGGCGAGGGCGATGGGGAGCGGGCTCCCCGCCTTCCCGATCTCGAAGGGGTGCTGGAGATGTTCCGGACCGCGGGGGTGGCGGCTCTGCTGCTCTGCCTGCTCCCCCCCCTCGAGGAACGGGTGGTGAGCCTGGTCGCGGGCTGGCGCCCCTGGGCCTCGGCCGGGAACGATCTGTTGTTGGCGTTGGCCCTGGTGGTGGCGGGATCGGGGTTGCTCCACCGGCGGGGATCCCGGCTGGCGGGAGAGGTGGCCGGGGCCGGCCTGGTGCTCGGCGCGGTCCAGCTGGCGACGATCGTGGCCGGGGGAGGCACCGGGAGGGCTCCGGGGGCCCTGGCGGCCTGGGCGGCCCTGGTCGTGACCGGGGCGCTGGCACGGCGGGGTCTGGCGGTAGCCGACGGGTACCGGATCGGGGAGCTCGGGACCCTGATGGTGCTCGGCGAGACGGCCCGGGCGGCGGTGGGACAGGGCGCCGACGGCTACGCGGCCCTGGCGGCCGGAGCGCCGGTGGGAGCGGCCCTCCACCTCTTCGAGCTGGCGGTCCGGACCGGCCGCGAGGACCTGGTCTACGCCGGCCAGGTGGCGGCCGCGTGCAGCTTCTTCTACCTGCGGGCCACCGGGATCCTGGGGGTGACCTTCTGGGGCCAGATCGCCTTGCAGGTGGTGGCCTTCGGGTTGCTCTGGGTGGGGCACTCGGTCCAGACCAACGAGTGGTCGGTGCTGGGACGGCCGTTCCGTAGGGTCGGCCTGGTGCTGCCGGCCTTCCTGATGCTCCGCATCCTGCTCGAGCCCGGGACCCCGATCGACTGGAAGGGCTGGAACGGCTCGGGACAGTTCCTGCTCGGAGCCATGGCAGCGGCCTTCTACGCGCTGGCGGCCCAGCTCGAGGGGAAGGCGGCCTGCCGCTACCTGGCGGGCCTCTGCGGGTGGCTGGGTTGGGCCATGTTCCTCGCCAAGGGAGGGGGTTACGACGATCCCTGGCGACACCTCGACCTGTACCTCGTACCACTGGGGATGCTGGTCGTCCTGTTCAGCCGGCTGGAGCGCGCCAACCTGCTGGTCGAGCAGGAGAAGGCGATGCGCACCGTGGGTCTGCTGCTGGTCTATGTCTCGCCCGCGGTCCACGCGGTCTGGGGCGCCACCCGGGGGGAGACCCTGGTCCTGATCGGGCTCGGGGTGGTGGGGGTGGTGGCCGGGATCCTGGCAGGGGTCGACATGTTCCTCGCCTACGGGATGGTGGCGATCCTCACAGGCTCGGCAAGCTACCTGCTGAACATCTACCGGATGGAGCTCCTGAGCTTCGCCTTCCTGGTGTTCGCCCTGCTGGCGGCGGGCTTCGGCTTCTACTCCTTCCAGGCCCGCAGCGAGCGGGCCGACCTCGGCCTCTCGGGTCGGGACCCGCCCGGCGACTGACAAGACGACGTCGGATCCGAACGGTGTCCCCAGGGTCCGGGATCCCGGCGGGCGACCCGATCATGCGAAGAGGATTCCTCGGGCAGGTGCTTACCCTCGACGGGGGACGCATGGTAGGGTCCGCCTCCGTCGCAGGACCCTGGCCGGGCCGGAGAGAAAAAGAGAATCGAGTACCGAGCCGGGAGTTGAAGGGAGCTCTTTCGCCATGCGGTCGTTCCGACCATCCCTCGCGCAGGCCTTGGGCCTGGCCACCCTGCTCTCAGCCCCGCTCCTGGCCCATGACGGGCCCGACCCCATGGCCTGGAAGGCCGAAGGGGCCGCCCACTTCCGCCAGGGCATCCTCGAGAACCTGAAGGTCGTCGAGCAGGACCCGCGCCTGGTGATCGACCAGACCGTGCCGGGGGTCTTCCTCCCCCACGGGACCTTCGTCTCGCCGTTCTACTCGGCTCCGGTCCCCTTCAACGCGGTCCAGGTCGGGTTCGGGGTCGATCTCCCCGACAGCAGCGAACTCGAGGTCCAGGTGCGGGCCCTGGGCGGCGACCAGACCCAGAAGACCCGGTGGTACCGGGTCGAACCGGAGACCGAGGTCCAGTTCGACGGTTTCTACCGCTACCTGCAGTACCGGGTCGGGCTCTACACCTCCAATCCGGAGTCGACCCCGGCCTTCCGGTTCTTCTTCGCCCAGCTCGCGGTCGTGCCCAGGGACCGCGGCCCGGAGGCCCCGGGCACCGGGAACGGCGACGTGCCCAAGCCCACCGTGATCGCCCGGGCCTCGTGGGGTGCCAAGCCTCCCAAGAGCCCCTACAGCCGGCACACCGTCCAGGACCTGGTGGTCCACCACAGCTCGGCCCCCAACGCCTCGCAGTTCAACGGGGCGTCCTCGATCCGGGGCATCCAGGCGTTCCACCAGAACGAGCGGGGCTGGATCGACATCGGCTACCACTTCCTGATCGGACCCGACGGGAAGATCTGGGAGGGTCGGCCCACCGACGTCTCGGGCGCCCACGTGATCCCCAACCCCGGCAAGGTCGGGGTCTGCATGATCGGTGACTTCCAGGGCGTCGACGTCCCGACCCCGGAGGCGCGGGAATCGCTGAAGGCCCTCCTGGCCTGGCTCTCCGCCACCTACGGGGTGGCTCCGATCCAGCGGATCTTCGGTCACCGGGACTGGATGAGCACCAACTGCCCGGGCGACACGCTCTACGGCGACCTTCCCTCGATCCGCCAGGCGGTCAAGGACCTGATCGACGGTCCGGCTTCCGGGCGGGGCTTCCTGAGGTAGACCGGAACCTTTCGCCTGCCCGGGTGTCCAACCCCTCCGGAGTCCGTGATTCCGTCCCCGCCCGGTTCCGGGCGCGAGTGCGGTCCACGGCCTCCGGGAGCGGAAGGACGGTCGGGGATGGATCGCGGTCGCAGGCAGGGGATCGGTCCGGGGCTGGCGGCGGTGGCGCTGGGCGCCCTGGTGGCCGGGAACGGCGTGGCCCAGGGCCAAGGAAGCTGGATCGGGCACGGGTCCCCGGCGAGCGGGGGCGTCGAGACGACCGCCATCGCTCCCGGTACCGCCTCGGCCGGGGTCCTCCTGAGGGGTCGCCTGGACCGGTCCAGCGTGCGGCCGGGGAGCGGACGATCGCTCCACCTGGTGGCCGATCTCGAGGTCACCGGCGGGGCCCCGCCCGATCGTAGGCCGCTCGCCCTGGGGATCGTGCTCGACGTCTCCGGGTCGATGGGCAGCGAGCGGAAGCTCGAGCACGTGGTCGAGGCGACCCGCTACGTGGTCGACCGGTTGGGGGGCAAGGACCGGGTGGCGATCGTCGCCTACGATTCCTCCCCCCATGTCGTCTACGTCCCGGAGGGGACCATCGACGCCGGAGAGGCGCGGCGGGCCCTGGGCAAGCTCCGGCCGGGGAGCGGCACCAACATGGAGATCGGGATCCGGCTCGGGCTCGAGAAGCTGGCGAAGATCGGGGTCGAGGGAGCGGCCAAGCGGCTGCTGGTCCTCTCGGACGGCCGGGCCAACGAGGGCATCCACTCGGTCGAGGGGCTGGCGGCGCTGGCCGCCGGTGCCCGGGAGTCCGGGGCCACGGTTTCGACCTTCGGGGTGGGGGCCGACTACAACGAGGACCTGATGGCCAAGGTGGCCGAGGCAGCGGGCGGGAACTACCACGTCATCGACCGGGGTGCCGAGCTGGCGGCGGTCTTCCAGAAGGAGTTCCAGGAGCTCGGCAGCGCCACCGGCCGATCCGTGAGGATGGCGGTGGAGGCCGGCGCCGGTCTCGAACTCGAGGAGGCCTACGGGTACCCGATCAGCCGGGACGGGGCGATGCCGACCGTCACGCTGCGCGATTTCTTCCACGGGATGCGGACCAAGGTGGTGCTGCGCTTCAAGGCCGAGGGACCGTGCCGGGGCGCGTCGTCGTCGATCCGACTGGCCCTCGAGTGGGAAGACGTGACCACCGGGAAGCCGCAGAGCCTGATCGCGGTGGTGCCGGTGACCTGGGTCGAGGACGAGGCCAAGGAGGCGGCTTCGGCCGATCCCGAGATCGTGGCCCTGGTCCAGGAGCTCGAAGGTGCCCGGGTCTACGACCAGGCCAGCCGGGAGTTCGAGAAGGGCAACGCCGACGAGGCGAGGAAGCTGCTCGAGACCCAGATGCGGCGGAACGCCGCGGCCATCGAGGACTCCAGCGCCGACCCGGCCCGCTTGCAGGCCCAACAGAAGCAGTTCGAGGACGCCCTCCGCTTCTACAACGGGCCCGCCTCGGCGCACAGCCGGGAGGGGAAGGCGGCGGTCAAGCGGATGAAGCAGGAAGCCCGCATGTCGAACTACTGATCCTCGGAGCCCCTGACGGCCCAGGCCCAGGCCCAGGGGCCGGGGGCCGGGATCGGCGTCTGCGGCGAGGAGGAACGGCACATCCAGGCGGACTCGGGGCTCGGTTACTCTCCGGGCGTCGGGAGGCCAAGAGTGTTCCGATCCATCGAGCTCGGCCGCAAGATCGGCAAGCAGGAGTTCAAGCAGGAAGAGGAGCGGCTCCGGGCCGCCCTGGTGGAGGTCCAGCGCCAGGCCGGCGAGGCCGGGATCCCTCTGGCGATCGTGATCGGCGGGGTCGACGGTGCCGGCAAGGGGGCCACCGTCAACATGTTGATGGAGTGGATGGATCCCCGCGGGATCGACGTCCACGCCCTGGAGCCGCCCACCGACGAGGAGCGCGAGCGTCCCCGGCTGTGGAGATTCTGGCGTCGCCTGCCTCCCAAGGGCAGGACCGCGGTCTTCCTGGGCAGCTGGTACACCCAGCCGATCGTCGACCGGGTCTATCGCCGGACCGGCAAGGCAGTCTACGAGCACCAGCTGGCGGAGATCGCCCGCTTCGAGTCCCTGCTCGCAGCGGAAGGCGTACTGCTCCTCAAGTTCTGGCTCCACCTCTCGAAGAAGGACCAGAAGGACCGCCTGGGAAAGCTCGAGGCCGACCCCAAGACCCGGTGGCGGGTCACCAAGGACGACTGGAAGAACTTCTCCCGCTACGATCGCTTCGCCGAGCAGTGCGCCTACGCCATCGAGAAGACCTCGACCGGCGGGTGCCCCTGGTTCCTGGTCGAGGGTCGGGACGACAACTACCGATCCGTGGAAGTCGCCAGCAAGGTCGTCGACCGGCTCCGGGAGGAGATCGAGACCCGGTCCGCCTCCGCCAAGGCGGGTCGCAAGCCGCCGGGCGCCCGGATCGAGAAGCCGGAGGAGAGGACCGTCCTCGACACCCTGGACCTGGGGCTCGCCCTCTCGAAGAAGCAGTACGAGAAGGAGATGGAGTCGCTGCAGGCGCGACTCAACCTGCTGGCCCGCCGCGCCTACGACCAAGGGAAGTCGGCGGTGCTGGCCTTCGAGGGCTGCGACGCGGCCGGCAAGGGAGGCGCCATCCGCCGGCTGGTCCAGGCGATGCATGCCAAGATCTACCGGATCGTGCCGGTGGCCGCCCCGACCGACGAGGAGCGGGCCCAGCCCTACCTGTGGCGCTTCTGGCGGAACCTTCCCCGGGCCGGCCACCTGACCATCTTCGACCGTACCTGGTACGGGAGGGTCCTGGTCGAGCGGGTCGAGGGGTTCTGCCGGGAGGCCGACTGGAGGCGGGCCTTCGCCGAGATCCGCGACTTCGAGGACCAGCTCGTGGACCACGGCACGGCGGTGGTGAAATTCTGGCTCCAGATCAGCCAGGAGGAGCAGGCGAAGCGGTTCGCGGCCCGCCAGGAGATCGCCTGGAAGCAGCACAAGATCACCGAGGAGGACTGGCGGAACCGGGAGAAGTGGCCCCAGTACAAGGAAGCCATCTCGGAGATGATCGAGCGGACCGACACCTCCCGGGCGCCCTGGGTGCTGGTCGAGGCCGAGGACAAGCTGTGGTCCCGGGTCAAGGTGGTGCGGACCGTGTGCGAGGCGTTGGAAGGCCTGGTCGACGGCGACTGACCCCCGGGTCAGGGTGACGGGGTCCCCGGAGCCAGGCTGCAGGCCGCTCAGCCGATCATGAAGCCGAGCAGGTGGCCCCGCTGCGGGCCGCCTCGGGGTGGACCTTGGACCAGGCCCCGAAGCCGCCCCGGAGATCCATGGCTCCCCGGAAGCCCTGCTGCTCGAGGTAGCTGAGCGCGATCATCGAGCGGTATCCCGACTGGCAGTGGAGCAGCAGGGGACGGTCGCGGGGGAGTTCGCCGAGCTTCTCCCGGAGGTCGGCCGCGGGGAGGTGGAAGCTGTCGGGGACCGACCCCTGGCTCCGCTCCGACTCGGTGCGCAGGTCGACGACCAGCGGGGACGGGGTGCCCGCGGCGCGGGCCGAGTCGAAGCCGGCCACGTCGAGGCGGGTGACCGAACGCACCAGGTCGGGACGGTCGCGGATCGAGGCGGGGTCGGTGTCGAGGTAGCCCACCACCCGGTCGAAGCCGATCCTCCCGAGGCGGGTGGCAGCCTCCTCGTGCTTGCCGGGTTCGGCCACCACCACGATCGGACGCCGCGGATCGAGCATGCTCCCGGCCCAGGTGGCGAACTTGCCGGAGAGCCCCACGTTCCAGGAATCGACCAGGTGGGCGGCGGCCCAGGCCTCCGGTTCCCGGGTGTCGAGGATCTGGGCCCCGGCGTTGCCCAGGCGCAGCACCTCCTCGATGCCCAGGGGGCGCAGCGCGGTCGCCAGGGCGTCCTCGAGGGTCGAGCGTTGCCGGCGGTTCAGGTCGGCGTCGTAGCCGAAGTAGGCGGGGGCCTTGGGCTGGCCGGCGGTCACCATGGTCCGGAATTCCGCCTCGCTCATGGGAGCCAGCGCGTAGTTGGTGCGGCGCTGCTCGCCCATGGTGGTGAAGGTCTCCTTGCCGAGGTTCTTCCCGCACATCGAGCCGGCCCCGTGGGCCGGGTAGACCAGGGTGGCATCGGGCAGCTCGAGCAGCTTGTCGTGGAGCGAGTGGTAGAGCCACCCGGCCAGCTCGTCGGCGGTGACCCCGATGGAGGCCAGGAGATCCGGTCGTCCCACGTCGCCCACGAAGAGGGTGTCGCCGGTCAGGACCGCGTGAGGGGTGTCGCCGTGTTCCCCGTCCCGGACCACGATCGAGATCCCCTCGGGGGTGTGCCCCGGGGTCTCCAGGATCGAGAGGGTCACCTTGCCGAGCCGGATCACGTCCCCGTCCCGGGCCGGGGTGAAGGGATACTCGGCTTCGGCCCGCGCTCCCAGGTGGATCCCGGCCCCGGTACGGGCGGCCAGCTCGAGGTGGCCGGCCACGAAGTCGGCGTGGAAGTGGGTGAGGAAGACGTGGCGGATGGAGAGTCCCTGGGAGGCGGCATCGTCCAGGTACTGCTGGATGTCGCGCTGGGGATCGACCACCGCGGCCGCGCCCGAGGAGGGGTCGCCGATGAGGTAGGAGGCGTGGGCCAGACAGCCCAGGTAGTACTGCTTCAGGATCATCGTGCGTTCCTTCCCCTGGTTGGGGCCGATTCCGTCCGGGTCCGCGGTCCTCGGCCGCCGCCGAGCCCGCCGGCTGCCCGGTCGCGAGCCTCCATGCTACGGTACCCCGGACCGGTGGTGGGCCTCGGCGAACGGGTCCCGGCACCGCGCCCGAGGAGGTCCCCGGCTTGGCCGAGCGCCTGGATGTCCTTCAGGACGGCGAAGTGATCCGCAGCGTCCCGCTGAAGGGCCAGACCCTGAGCATCGGTCGCCGGAGCTCGAACGACCTGGTCCTCGACGACCCCTCGGTCTCCAAGCACCACGCCCGGCTGGTCCGGAAGGGCGAGGGCTGGTCCATCGAGGACCTCGAGTCCACCAACGGGATCGTGATCGGGGGCGTCCGGGTCCGCGAGTCGCCGGTGGTGGTCGGCAAGGACGTGGGGATGGGGAAGTACGTCCTGCGCCTGGTGGTGGGCGGAGAGACCGTCCCGGGCGGCCAGGTCCCCCGGGGGGTCGACGCCGAGGCCTACCAGGACCTCCTGGCCCTGTTCCGGCTGAACGAGCGCTTCGCTTCGGTGATCAACACCGAGGAACTGCTCGACACCGTGATCGACAGCCTGATGGAGGCCTTCCGGGCCGATCGCGGCTTCATCCTGCTGGGGACCGATCCCTACGCCGGCCTGGAGACCGCGGTCCGACGCGGGATCCCGACCACGGGGGCCGACGCCACTACCAGCCGGACCTTCATCTCCAAGGCCCTCGAGACCGGCGAGCCGGTGCTGGCCACCGACCAGGCGATCTTCCCGGAGACGGTGGAGAAGTCGATCCATTCGGTCCTCTGCGCCCCCCTGCTCGATCGCGACGGGTCGGCCTTCGGGGTGGTCTACCTCGATTCGCAGATCGTGACCCGGATCTTCGGCGACCAGGACAAGGCGCTGCTCCGGGAGGCGTGCGCCCAGGTGGCGGCCGCTATCCGGCGGGAACAGGAACGCGAGCGGCTCCAGGCCGAGGTCTCCAAACGCCGCGTGCTGGCCCGGGAGGAGGCGCTCAGGGAGCACGACTTCCGGGACATCATCGGGCGCTCGGCAGCCATCCGCGATTGCCTGGCCCA
>CAYOHP010000051.1:0-40435 GCA_964403795.1 uncultured bacterium
CGCACCGCGGCCCGCTGGGCATCCAGGCCCCCCGGCTCGACCCCCCGCGCCCAGCCTCCCCGCGCCCCTGCCGGGGTGAGCGGGTCGTCCCCGGTCGCCACGCAGGGGAGACCGGCCGCCAGGAAGTCGAGGACCCGGGTGCGATGGGCGAATCGGCTCTCGAGCGAACGCGGGGCGAGACACAGCCCGACCCGGCACTCGGCGAGCAGGGCCCGGTAGCGGTCCCGGTCGAGCCAGCCTCCGGTGCTGCGGACCGCGGTGCCGGCCAGGCCGGCGGCCCGGGCCCGGGCCAGCAGGTCGCCGTCGGCGGAGAGGTGGCCGGCGGCCCCGGGAGGAGGGGCACCCGGCACCACCAGGGCGTAGCGCTCGTCCTCGGCGTGGAGTTCGGCGGCGACCAGCAGGGCGCTTCGGGCATCGAACCAGGTCCAGGGTCCTCCTCCCCAGGCGAGCCAGCGCTGGGTCGGAACCGTGGACGGGACGATCGGTTCGGCGACCGCGGAGGGGAGATCCAGGATCCTCCCCGCCAGGGTCGGACCGGCCACCACCTCACCGGGGTCGAGGCTCGAGGTCCCCGCGAGCAGGCCCAGGACCAGGTCCCGCTGGGGGGAATTGGCCACCAGGACGGTGTCGGCCTGGGCGGCCAGGAAGCCGGTACGCCGCAGGTTGAAGCGGTAGCGCCGGTCGGCCCGGCCGCGATCGGCGAGGGTCCGGTAGTGGAAGGCGAGCTCGACGGGCAAGGGGTCGTAGAGGTCGAGGACCAGGCGCACCTGTTCGAGCTTCCGTCCGTCGCGCAGCGGCGAGATCCAGGTGCCCTGGGTGACCAGCACGTCCCCGGGTTCGAGCCGACTCGCCGGGGAACCGCGTCCCATGACTTCGAGGGTCGGCCCGGGGATCGCCGGGGCCTCGGCGTCGAGCCCGGGTTCGCGAGCCGGCTCCGGAGGCACGCTCCCCGGCGGGGCCAGCAGGGTCGTCCGGAAGAAGGCCGACAGGGAACCCGCCAGGTCGAAGGCCCGCCATCCGGCACCCCCCATGCGGGGCGAGAGAGGCTCCGGCGGCACCACCACCACCCGGCCCGTCGGCGGGGAGACGCTCACGGGCGCTCGGAGCCCGTCAGGGAGATCCTCACGGGCGGTCAGAAGTCCTTGGTGTCGTCGACGTAGCCGTCGTCCTCGGACCCGCCGAGCATCACGAAGGCGAGCACCGCCAGCACCATGCCGATGACCACCATGCCGATCAGCTTGCGGCGGTCCTCGTCCGCCCCTGCGCCGGCCGGCGCCTTCCCGCCCCCGCCGCTCTCGCCGGTGCCCTGCAGGTACTCCATGAATCCCTGCCAGCGGCTGGCCAGGTCGGGAGCCGGGGGGGTCTCGTCGCGGCTCACCGCTACGCTCGGCTTGGGCGGCGGACGCCCCCAGCCGGCCGGTCCCGCCTTGTCCTTGCCGGCCTCGGATCCGCTCGGGGAGCGCTGGGCCGAGGCCGGTGCCTCGGCGTCGCCGGAGAGCTTCCCGAGCAGGGCCTGGGCCTCCTCCTCGACCGACTTGGCGATCGCCTCGGCCTCCTCCTCCTCGTCCGCCTCGTGCACGTCGCCGCGCCAGGCGGAGAGCTTGGCCATGTGGGCCTGGGTGGAGTCCAGGTCCACGCCCGGATTGTTCATGGGCGCGATCCGCTGGTCCTCCAGCAGGTTCAGGGCCGAGAGGGCCTTCTCCTTGACGTCCTGCTCCTTGTCCTTGAGCAGGAAGTGGAGGATCGGGTCGACCTCGGTGGTCCCGATCTCGAGGGCCGCGAACACCGCCGAGAGGCGCATCTGGAGGTCGCCCGACTTCGCCATGCCGCGCAGGGTGTCCAGCACGTTGACGGAGGGATGGTCCTTGAGCGCCACCACCGCGTTGGCCCGGGTGCGGTTGTCCTCGTCGTCGAGCAGCGGGACGATCGCCTCCAGGGTGGAGTCGTCGCCCAGCATGGCCAGGGCCTCGACCGCGTTGGCCCGGACCCTGGCGTCCTTGCTCTCGAGGAACTTCACCACCCGGCGGGCGTCCTTCTTGCGACCCAGCTTGCCGACCGCGAGCAGCAGCTTCGCCAGCACCTTGTTGTCGTTCTCGAGGGGGAGCCGGGCCGCCAGCTGCTGGGAGAGGCTCCGGTCCTTCTGGGCCAGGATCTCGGCCAGGTTCTGCATCCGCACCTGCGGGTCCGGGTCGTGCAGGCCCCCGACCATGACCTCGGCGGTCGAGAGCTCGAGCGAGTCCTGGTCGGAGGTGCTCGAGTCCTCGATGTCGAGGAACTCCACCGGGGGCTGGGGGAGCGTTCCCGAGACCGAGGCCGAGGATGAGGCGTTGGGTCCGCTGCCGGGGGCTGCCGGCGGGACGATCGCAGGCGGAGGTGGACGGGATGGCGGGGACGAGGGCTTGCCCTGCATCTGGGCCGCGATCTGTCGGGCCTTCTCCTGGGCGGCCGCGGCTTCCTGCTGGGCCGCCAGCACCTGGGCCCGCAGCGCCTCGATCTCGGCATCCCGCCCCGTGGTGGACCCGGCACCCTGGTCGGCGGGCTCCATGACCAGGCCGTCGGTCGAGGGGGCGGGTCCGTCGAGCTCCCGGGCGGGCTCCTTGGCGAGTACCTGGGCAGCGGTGGGGTTGCCCTTGCGGGCCAGGTGGACGAGGGCCTTCACCGCCTCCCGGCGGATCCGCTCGTCCTTGTCCCCCTGGCGGACCTGGACCAGCAGCTTCACGAACTCGGGGCTGGAGATCCGGGCGCAGGCGCGCACCGCGGCCTTGCGCGGCCAGCTCCGGGAGGAGCCGATCATGCGTTCCAGCAGCTTCTGCAATCGAGGCTTGCCGAGTTTCACCAGGGACTCGAAGGCCTTGGCCCGCACCTCCTTGTCCCGGTCCTGGAGCATGGCCACCAGGGTCGGGTAGACGGAGGGGTCCTTCAGGTAGCCCAGGCCCTTGATGGCGGCCCGGCGGACCTCCGGGGAGGGATCCTGGAGCCGGGCCAGGAGCGCCCCGCCGTGGCCCTTGCCGCCCAGGACCCCGAGGGTGACGCAGAGCTCGCCCACCACCCCGGTGTCGGTCTCCTTCTCGAGGGCCCGGGCGAGCAGCGGGAGGGCCCGGGCGTCCCTGTGGGCCAGGGCGCTGCGCACACCCCGCAGGCGACGCTGGGCGTCGGGGTCGGTGAGCCGCGACTCGAGCCGGCCGAGATCGAGGGCCTGGACCTTCCCGCCGGTCTCGGCCGCGGACCGGGCGGCTCCGAGCACCTGGCGGAGCTTGAGGGAGCCCTCCTTGGCCATGAAGCGGATCCGGAGGTTGTCCTCGTGCTGGGAGGCCCGCTCCAGGGCGATCAGGGCCTCGGGACGCCCGGACGCGATCAGGTGCGGGATGGCGGCCTCGCGCTCCCGCTCCTCGTCGCTCTCGATCGCCTGGAGGGCAGCCGCCAGGCTCGGGGGGCTCATGCGACCCAAGGTAGCACCGGATCCGGGTCCTCGCCACGCGAGCGAGGGGCCTCCGCACGGATCCCCGGCTATTGCGCGGAGACTTCGGCGGCGATCCTGGCGAGGTCTTCGCGGGTGTCGACATCGGAGAGGGCCGCGGAGAGGACTCCGGCGGACCGGCCCAGGCGGTCCGGCCCCAGCCAGACGGCTCCGGCTTCCTCCAGCCAGCGGCGCGGTCCGGGGAGGTCGGGCGGTTCCAGGGGAGCGAGCAGGGTTGCACCCGCGGGACCGACCGCGGCCGGGAGCGGGTACCGGTCGCCGGCGACTTGGATGGCGGCTGCGGGGGCGGACTCCCGGCCTTCCCACAACGAGAGGAGGAGAGTGGCGTCGAGGAGGGGCATGTCGCCGGCGGTGACCAGGAAGCCCCCGGGCGAGACCCGGGCCAGGGCGATCCAGCCCGCCAGGGGGCCGTGGCGCTCCTGCCAGGGATCGGGGAGGTGGGTCCAAGCCTCCGGGACCGCCAGGCCCGGGGGAAGGGTGCCGACCAGGAAGCGGCGGGCCGCGACCGGGGAGAGGCGGGCCGCCACCCGGACCAGCAACGGGGTGCCGGCGAGGTCGGCGGAGAGCTTCGAGCCCCCGAAGCGGCGGCTCTCGCCGCCCACCAGGAGGCCCAGGGCGGGGGGCTCCGACTCCGGGTCGGGGGCGTCGGGCGAGCGCCGGTCAGTCGGCGAGCAGGTCATGCCAGACGCCCGCCACGAAGGTGTGCAGCGCCCGGCCCCGGAGCTCGCGGCCCAGGTACGGGGTGTTCTTCGACTTGGAGGCGAGCCGGTCGGGGGCCACCGTCCAGCGGGCCCCGGGGTCGAAGATGGTGAGGTCGGCGTCCCGGCCGATCTCGATCGAGCCCCGGTCGGGGAGACCGAGGACCCTGGCCGGTCCCAGCGAGAGCCGGTCGACCAGGTCGAGCAGCGGCATCCCCATCTCGTGGTGGAGCCGGCTCACCAGGATGGCCAGCGCGGTCTCGAGGCCGTTGATGCCGAAGGGGGCGAGCGGGAACTCCTGGGACTTCTCCTCCGAGGTGTGGGGCGCGTGGTCGGTGGCGATCACCGGGATGATGCCCTCGAGCACCGCCTCGACCACGGCGCGGCGGTGGAGGTCGGGGCGGAGCGGGGGGTTCACCTTGGCGGCGGTGTCGAAGCCGTCGACCTCCTCGTCGGTCAGGTCGAGGTGGTGGGGACATGCCTCGGCGGTGACCGGGAGACCCTTCTCGCGGGCGGTCCGCAGCAGGTCGACGCTCTGGGCGGTCGACACGTGGGCGGCGTGGTAGCGGACCCCGGTGCGCTCGACCAGCAGGAGGTCGCGGGCCAGCATCACGCTCTCGGCCTCGGGGGGGATGCCCTTCAGGCCCAGCCGGCAGGAGACCACGCCCTCGTGCATCGAGCCGCCGCCCGAGAGGGTCTCGTCCTCGAGGTGCTGGATGAAGGGCCGGTCGTGCATGCGGCAGAACTGCATGGCCCTGAGCGTCACGGCCGCCGACTGCACGCCCTTGCCGTCGTCGGAGAAGGCCACGCAGCCCGCCGCCACCAGCTCGCCGTACTCGGCCAGCTCCACGCCCTGCAGGCCCTTGGTGAGCGCCCCGATCGGGTAGACCGGGCAGAGCTTGCCCTTGGCGCGGTTCACCTCTTCGACGTGGTTGCCCCGGTCCAGGACCGGCTGGGTGTTGGGCATGCAGGCCACGCCCGTGAAGCCGCCCTTCACCGCGGCCCGGGTGCCGGTCTGGATGGTCTCCTTGTGCGACTGGCCGGGCTCGCGCAGGTGGACGTGCATGTCGAAGAACCCCGGCGCCACGCACTTGCCCTTCAAGTCGAGTTCGGTCACGCCCCGGGAGGGCGGCAGGCTCCGGTCGATGGCGGTGATCCGGCCCTCGTCGATCCGGAGGTCGCGGACCTCGTCGATCCTCCGGGTGGGGTCGAGGAGCCGGGCTCCGCGCAGGATCAGGGTCTCGCGGCCGCGGTTCCTCACGGGGTCTCGTCCTCCTCGCCCCGCTTCTCGGGGGTCTCGAGCAGGGCCATCACCGCCATGCGGACCGCGATCCCGTTGGTCACCTGCTTCTCGATCACCGAGGCGGGGCCGTCGGCCACCTGGTCGGTGATCTCGATGCCGCGGTTCATGGGGCCGGGGTGCATCACGATGGCGTCGGGCCGGGCGAAGCGCATGGCCTCGGCGTCGATCTGGTAGCGCCGGATGTAGTCGCCGAGGCTGGGGATCAGGCCCTGGTCCATGCGCTCCCGCTGCATCCGCAGTGCCATCACCACGTCGGCGTCCCTGAGGCCCTCCTCGAGCGAGTGGTGGACCAGGGCGCCCAGCGACGCCATGGCCTCCGGCACCAGGGTGGGAGGGCCCACCACCCGGACCTCGGCGCCGCAGGTGCGGAGCACGTGCAGGTTGGAGCGCACCACCCGGGAGTGGGCCACGTCGCCCACGATCGCCACCTTCAGGCCCTCGATCCTGGGCTTGTGGTCGAGGATGGTGCGCAGGTCGAGCAGGGCCTGGGTGGGATGGGCATGGGCCCCGTCGCCGGCGTTGATCACCGAGGCCCGGGTCGAGGCCGCCACCTTGTCGGCCGCTCCCGGCGAGGCGTGGCGCACCACGAAGATGTCGACGCCCATGGCCTGCAGGGTGCGGACCGTGTCCTCCAGGCTCTCGGCCTTGCTCACGCTGGAGCCGGTCGAGCCGAAGGAGATCACGTCGGCGGAAAGGCGCTTGGCGGCCAGCTCGAAGGAGTTGCGGGTGCGGGTCGAACTCTCCCAGAAGGCGGTGCACACGGTGCGGCCCTCCAGGATGGGGAGGCGCTTCTTGGGCCGGCGCAGCACCGAGGCCATCTCGGCGGCCCGGGCCATGACCAGCTCGATCTGGGCCCGGGTGAGCCCGGCAGTGTCGAGCAGGTGTCGGCCGAGGAGCGCCATGGGTCGCGATGCTACGCCCCGGTCCTGGGGGGTTCAAGGAGGGCGGTATCCTGGACTCCGCTCCGAGGGGGGCCGGTTGGGTCGAAGGTCTGGATTCCGGATGGCGGTCGCTGCCCTGGTGGCGGGCGCGGTCTCCGCCTGGGCCGACGACGGCCCGGATCGCGCCCGGATCGCCGCCCAGGCGAAGCGGATCCAGGGGCAGGCGGTGGCCCTGCTCGCCGAGGTCGGCAACGTGCCGTTCTCGGCGGGCGAACCGAAGCCCGACCTCGCCTCGGTGGCGGCCTCGGGTCCGTTCCGGGGCTCCGCGGGCATGGGTCCGGCGGTCACCCCGGTGGACGACGAGGGTCTCGAATCCGGCGACCTCGGCGAGCAGTCCTGCTGGCTCGACTTCCTGGAGGCGATCCTGGCGGGCTTCGACCGGGCCCGGAAACGCCCGGCGACCCTCCTCGAGGTCGCCGCCGACGATCGCCTGGCGGGGGACTGGTTTGCGGTCCAGCTCGGCGGCTATGGGCACTACCCCCCGCCGCCCTCGGTGGCGACCCGCCGGACCCTGGTCTGCGTCTGGCTGGTGGCGAGCGGGCGCATCGACCGGCGTGACATGGAATCGGCGGCTGCCTTCGTCCGGGGTGTCGCCCAGGCCGGCACGGGCTGGCCGACGCCCATGTCCCCCGAGGCGGTGCATTGGCTCGCCCAGCGGCTCGGCGGTGGGCCCGCGGGCCCCGGGGTGCCGGGGAACCCGGGACGCTCGGGGGGCGCAGTGCGGCAGGATCGACCGGGAGGCTCCGGGAGGGATCCCTTGCCGGGAGCCCCGGCCGGGACCTTCGCCGGGCCCCCGCCGATGCCCCCGCTCTGGCTCCTGGGGCTGCTCTCCGCGGTGGCCCTGGGGGCGACCTGGAGATGGCGCAGGCCAGGAACCGGCGACACGACCCGGAGGAGGGTCGGGGAAGCGACCGGTGGATCGGGAGCGGGAGAGCCGACGATGCCGCGCTCCACGGTCGGGGGCGCGCCTCCCGGCCTTCCTCCGAGATTCACCCGGATCGAGCGGGTGGCCGGGGGAGGGATGGGCGAGATCTACCGGGCCGAGGATTCGCTGCTGGGGCGCACCGTGGCGATCAAGCGGGTGGGGTTCGGTGACGAGGCATCCCCGGCGATGGTGGAGCGCTTCCACCGGGAGGCCCGGGCGCTGGCCCGGCTCGACCATCCCGGGATCGTGCGGATCCACGACGTGGACCTCGGCGAGCGGCCATGGTTCGTCATGGAATGGCTCGAAGGCCGGACCCTGGAGGAGTGGCGGCGCGGCCTCGACAAGCTCGGTGCGGTCGAGGTGGCGCAGCTGGGGATCGAGCTCCTGGAAGCGCTCGGACACGCCCACGGGCAGGGAGTGGTGCATCGGGACCTGAAGCCGTCGAACGTGATCCGGCTGGAGAGCGGGGCCCTGAAGCTGGTCGACTTCGGGATCGCCCGCCTGGTCGACACCAGCACCTTCACCGGCGAGGGCGCGGTGCTGGGGACCGCTGCCTACATGTCGCCGGAGCAGATCCAGGGCAAGCCGGTGGACCGGAGGAGCGACCTGTGGTCGGTGGGGGCGCTGCTCTACCGACTGCTGGTGGGGCGGGCGCCCTTCGAGGGCATCGAGCTCATGGCCCGGGTGTTCCGGCTCCCCGATCCGCCGAGCGCGGTGGATCCCGGGGTGGGCACCGCTCTCGACGGGATCCTGGCGCGGGCCATGGCGGTGCGGCCGGAGCAGCGCTATCCGGATGCCCGGGCCTTCGCCGAGGCCCTGCGGCGGGTGGCCGAGCCCCCGGTCGGAGCGGCGGCCGGCGACGACGAGGGGCCGACCTCGCTGGGGTAACGGGTCCTCAGATGGAAGGCGTGTCCAGGAAGCGCGGCGCGTTGGGCAGCTCGTCGGTGTCGTCGGCCCGGCGCGGCACCTTGGAGAGCGGCTCGGCCAGCTCGCCCAGGGCCTTGATCAAGCGCTCGGGGACGCCGCCCCGGTGGCTCGGGAAGCGGTCCTCCACGGCCACGAACGGTGCGTCGCCCACCCGGGCCAGCACCCCGGCATCGGGGAGCACCACGATCCGGTCCTCGAGGTGCGAGTAGTAGACGAGCACCCCGCTGCGGTCCCGGGTCCCGGTCATGGCCTCGTCGACGAAGGCGGCCCGGGCGGCCCGGCGCACCGCCTCGGCCTTGGCGTCCCGGGAGGCGAGGATCGAGAGCAGGCCCGGGACCAGGTCGGCGAGCGCCGTCACGACCACGGGCAGCAGCACCACCAGCCCCAGGGCCACGTGCTCGCTGAACTCGAGGTGCGAGTAGAGCATGAAGCCGAGCAGGACCACCGCAGCCAGCCAGCCCGCCAGCTGCGCCTGGGCCCGGTAGCTCGCCGAACGGGGAGCGATCGCCAGCACCACCTCGGCGCCGGAACGGTCCTCGATGGCGCGGATGGCGTCGTCCACCGCCTTGACGAAGGATGCTTCGTAAAGCCTCAAGGCTCGTACTCCTCGTCCTGTTCGATGAGCGCCAGCACCCAGTCGAACTTGCCGGTCACGATCGTCGAGTCGCAGTACTCGCAAACCCCCGCCTCGCTGACCCGGTCCCTGGGCGCACCGCAGGCGGGGCAGCTCGAGGGGTCGCCGGGAGCCTTCCCCTCGGCGCCCACCGAGCGCAGGAAGGTCCAGTACTCGGTGAAGGTGCGCAGACGGTCGCGGCTCCCGCCCACCAGCTTGCCGGAAGCGTCGAGGGTCACGTCCTTGCCGGAGGCGTGGATCCGGAAGGTCACCGACTCGTACCAGGCGTCGGCGTCGGCGGCCACCAGTTCGAGGCGCTTCACCTGCGGATCCTCGAGCCGGTTCGAGAGCCCCGACTTCTTGTAGCGCTCCAGCCAGAAGGCGTGGGTGCCGTAGAGCATGTCGGTCTCCAGGCCCCGCAGGGTGCGGGCATCCTGGGCCGACCAGGCCGCCTGGAGCTTCAGGAAGGTGGCGGCCGCGAACGCCTCCAGGGCCTTCCAGTCGAAGCCCGGGTGGCGGTCCGTCAGCTTGCGTCGACCGGCCCCGAGCAGCGGATCGCTGCGGGTGGGAAGGCTGGTACCCGCCTCCTCGGCGTGCCCCCCGGGGCCCAGCGGCGGCAGCACTTCCCGCGACTCATGGTTGAGGCGCGCCAGGGTCCACCCGGCCTTGCCGCCCGCCACCATCCCGCCGCAGTGCCGGCACTCGCCCTGGGGAGTGAGGTCCACGGTGGCCCCGCAGGCCGGGCAGCCCAGGGTGCGGGCGGCCTCGGGGGTAGGCGAGCGCGACCCGGCGGGGCGCTCCAGGGTCCAGCGGACCTCCACGAAGCAGGCCGTCTCCCGACCGCCCCGCACCTCGACGCGGTTGGCGCGGATCCGCACCAGGATCTGCTCGACCACCCCGGCGAGGCGGACCTCCTGGACCGCGATCGAGCCGACCACCACGTCCTTGACCTCGTCGCAGGCGGGAGTGCCGAGCACCCGCGGGTCGCCGGCCTCCGCGTACTCGAAGAGCTTGCGCGACAGGAAGGGGCGCAGCGGCTCCCACTTCCGGTGGCCGCGGGCCTCCTGGTAGCGCACGAAGAGGGAGTGCACCAGGTCGAGGAAGACGGCGCGCGAGAAGGTGGGATCGCGCGAGCGCAGGGGCGCGATGCGCTCCGACTGGGCGGGTCCGGGGGGGCGGTCGTACTGGTTCCGGAAATCGAGGACCTGGCCGAGACCCTCGACCTCGATGGAGGCGCCGGTGCTCCAGCTCGACCAGAAGAGGACGCCGACTCCGACCAGGGTGCAGACCGTGAGGATCCCGAAGATCACCAGCAGGTCGGCGCCGGTGAGGCGGGCCCCCGAGGAAGAGCCCGACGAACGGTAGGAGCTGCCCGAGGAGCGGTAGCTCGAGGACGACGAGCTGCCCCAGGAGCGCGAGCTCGAGGACGAGCTCGACCGGTAGGACGAACCGGAGCTGCGGCTCGAGGAGCGGTAGCTCTGGCCTCCGCCCAGGCGGGCGTCGACCGGGGCGACGTCGAGGGCCAGGAAGGCGGCCAGGGCCAGGACCGCGAGCCACCAGGGATTCCTCGCTACCGGTCCCCGCATCCCGACTCCCTTGCCGCGTCCCGCGACGATCGACGGGGAGGGTACACGCCGGCTCGGGGGAGGCCAAGCCGGGGTCCGGGTCGGCGGATGGCGCTGTGCCGACCATGGCACGCTCCTCGCGGATGAACTCGAAGGACCCGACCGCTCCCGCCTTCCCCGAGGTCCTTCGCCAGGAATTCGAACCGATCCGGCCGCTCGGGTCCGGTGCCCAGGCCGCGGTCTTCCTGGCCCGGCAGCGCCGCCTCGATCGCAAGGTCGTGATCAAGATCTCGCGAGCCCGGATGGGGGAGTCGCAGGTCGCGGACCGGCGGTTCCTGCGGGAGGCGAAGCTCCTGCAGGACCTCCATCACCCCAACCTGGTCGAGCTCCTCGACTTCGGGACGGCACCGGGCCTGGCCTGGATGGTCTATCCCGACGAGAGCGGGCGGAGTCTCGCCGAGGTCCTCGACGAATCGCCCGGTCCAACGCCGGCAGGGCGGACGGTGACGATCCTCGAGGATGTGCTCTCGGGCCTGGCGGTACTCCATGGCGCGGGCGTGGTCCATCGGGACCTGAAGCCCGCGAACCTCCTGGTGACACCCTCGGGCGCGATCCGGATCCTGGACCTGGGGTTGGCGCGCGATCTCCACGCCGAGACCATGCTGACTGCCGAGGGTGCAGCGGTAGGGACACCGACCTACATGGCCCCGGACCAGATCCAAGGTCATCCGGCCGAGGCTGCCGACGACCTCTACGCGGTGGGGATCCTGGCCCATCGGCTCTTCTCCGGCAGGCACCCGTTCCAGGCCGAGGACATCGGGGGAATCCTCACCGCCCACCTGCTCCAGGTCCCGCCGCGGCTCGACGAGGCGGAGCCCCGCCTCGGTCGCGAGATGGCGGATTGGGTCCAGATGATGACCGCCAAGACCCGCACCGGGCGCCCGCGGGACGCCGCGGAGGCGCTGGCGATGCTTCGGGCGGCGGATCCCCGGGGGGAGGTCACGACTCCGTCGGGGTCGGAGCCGGCAGGGACGGCTGGGGCCGGATCCCGGGGGGACGGGGTGTGGGGCTCGGGGAAGCCAGGCGACGAGGCATCGGATCGCGGGTCTCCGGCCGCCGAGGCGACTACCGTGGCGGTGGGAGATCGGGTACCGAGGGCGGTGCCGACCTCCACCGGGAGGACGGACCCGGTCTCCGGCAAGGCGGGGCGGCGTGGGGAAGGCTGGAAGTCGGGAGCCCTGCTGGCGTTCCTCCTCCTGGTGGGGTTCGGGTTCCTCGCCGGGGGCGGGGCCCGCCAGGGCCAGGGACAGGGCGCGACGGGTGGCTCGGACCCCGGGATGGGCGCGCCCGAGGTTCCGGGACCGGATACCCGGCGAGGGTCGCCGGACGTACCGGAGATTCCCTGGCCGGGCCTTGCGGAGCGGGCGCGACGGGGCCTCTCGGAGTGGCTGGACCGGGCGGCTGCCGGGCCCGGGCCCGGGGTCGATGCCCCGGTCCTGGAGGACGGTCTGCGCTTCGGCCTGGAGGCCGCCCGTCTGGGCCCGGTGGTCGAGGTCGTCGGTTGGCTGGAGGCCGGAGGGGATCCGGCGCACCTGGGGCCGGCCGGGACCGAGGAGCTACGGGAGGCCGATGGGGCTTTCCGGGAGGCGGGCCTGCCGGCGCCCTTCGAGAATCTGGAGCCGCTGCCGACCGGGCCTGGGTCCCTCGAAGTCCTCCCGGAGGAACGGTTCGCGGTCGACGCCATCCTGGGGGACTGGATCCCGCCTCCGGTGCGCTTCCACGGACCGGCGGCGCTGGCATTGGCGGAGCTGCGGGTGGTGGCCGCCGAGGTGGAGGACCTCACCCGGCGCATGGCCTCCGGAGGGACCGCCGCCGACGACACCGCGCTCGGCAACGTGGCCCGCCTGCTGGCAGCCGCCGGGGCCGGAGCGCAGGGCGGACTGGCCCCCGCCGTGATGCAGCTCGTGCAGTACGGAGGGTCCGAGGAGCGATCCGCCATCGTGGCCATGCTCCGCGACGCGAACCTCCACTTCCGCCGCTCCATGGTGGCGGCGGTCCGGGCGCTCTCCGGGGACCGGGATTCGGTACGGGCCGGGCTCTTCCTCCTCTCCTCCGGGAACAACACCTATCGACTCGGCCTGGCCCGGATCGGTCCCCACCTGATGCTTCCTTTCCCGTTGCAGGCGCCGGCGATGCCCGGGACCGTGGAGGGTTGGTTCGGGGAACTGATGATGTTGACCCGGATCGAGGAGACCCGGACCCTGATGGGACTGCCCCGGGGAGGGCTCGACGGGCGGATCCGGGATCGCCTGGCCCGGGTACTGGGGGACCGGCGCGGTGACCCGGGAGCCCAGCGGATCCGGGGAATGGCGATGAAGCTCCTGCCGCGGTTCCTCCATCGGGAGACGCGGCTCGACGAGGTGCCGGAGTGGGTGTCGTGGGCGATCGCCCGGATGGGGGGGGACATGGACCGGGAGGAGCGGACCCGACTGTTGGCCATCTGCCTCGGCCACGTCTTGCCGCTGGGATCGCGCCATGCCCAGGGCCGGAGGTCCGAGGTGGAGGCGGCTGGGCCGCCGATCGCCCTGGTCCTGGACGAGGCCGGTCATCCGGAACTGGCGGCCTCGGTCCGGGAACATTGGCCGGACATGCCGGAGGTGGCGGCCCCCTTCGAGGGCAGGGATCTCCCCGGCCCGGACGGGACCTGAAGGCCCGGGTCCGCGTCGTGTGGCCCTGGGGGCGGGGTGGCGACCTTCCTCCCGGGCGATGCCATGCGCATGGGTCTCGTCAGGGCGGCGAGGCTCCGACTAGACTCCGGGACCCGTGCCTCCCCGCCAGCCCTCCCCTCCTCCTGTCGTCCGGACCCGTGCCAGGGTACGGGTCATGGGAGTGGTCGCGGCCCTCCTCGGGGTCGGGTGCGGTGGTGGGCTGGAACCGAGCCTGCCGGTGCCGCGGCCGGCGGCCCCACCCCGGGTGCGACCTCCGGGAGAGCCGCTGGCCTTCGGGCAGGTCGATCGCAACGTGCTGCAGACCGCCCGGCAGCTCGCCCCGCTGGTCGAGTACCTGGAGAACCGCAGCGGGATCGCCCTCGACCTCGCCTACTTCACCGAGCCGGAGGCCGAGATCGAGGGGCTGATCCAGGGGAATCTCGATTTCGCCTGGCTGAGCCCCGTCCACTATGTGCAGGTGCGGCGACGGATCCCGATCGTGCCCCTGGTGCGGCCGGTCATGGAGAACCGCTCGACCTACCGGTCGGTGCTGGTGGTGCGACGCGACGACCCGGCCCGGGAGGTCGGGGACTTGAAGGGTCGGACCTTGGCCTTCGTGCGCCCGGACTCGACCTCGGGAAACCTCTTCCCCCGGGCCTTCCTGGCGGCTCGGGGCCTGGACCCCGACCGCGACTTCCGGGCCGCGCCGTACTCGGGTTCCCATTCGCGGAGCCTGGCCGGGGTCGCCGACGGGAGCCTCGACGCGGCCTTCGTCGAGGAGGGTGTGATGGGCCGGGCCACCCCCGAGGGCGCGGCGCTCCGGGTGCTCGCCGAGGTCGCGAGCATCCCCCACGGTCCGATCGTGGCCCATCCGTCGGTGTCGCCCGAGCGGGTGGAGGCGATCCGGGACGCCTTCGCCGCCTATGCCACCGATCCCATGATCGCCAACCTGCGGTTCGGGCTGGCCAAGGCGGCCCGGGTCCAGTCGTTCCGGGAGACCCGGGACGAGGACTACGCGGACGTGGCCCGGCTGTCCGCGGAGACCGGTTCGGGTCCCGGTTCCGGGTCGGGCGGTAGCATCGGGGGCTCGGGGGGCGCGGCCTCGGGCGGAACCGGGGGGCGCGCCGGGAACGGCTCCCGCGGCTCCACCGCTTCCGGCGCCGCCACCGGGACGGGTTCCCGGGCCGGTACCGGCCGGGGGACGGGGGACGGCTCGTGAGGCCATTCCCTGCGCTCGGATTCCGGGCCCGGCTCAGCGCCCTGGTGGCCGGCGTGGCGATCGTGGTCGCCTGCCTGATCGCATGGCTCCTGCTGGAGCGCCAGACCGAGGCTTTGCGGCTGGGGCTGGTCGAGCAATCGGTGCGGAGCTCCGAGGTGCTGGCCCACAGCTTCACGTCCCTGATCCTGCGGGAGACCACCGACGTGATCCCGGAGCTCGCCGAGGAGATGCTGCGGGCCCGCTCCTCGGACCCGGGTGCCCCGGTCGTCTACCTCGAGGTGGTGGACCGCGCCGGCAAGATCCTCTACACGACCGAGGACGACGGCACCCCGGTCCTCGATCCCGAGGTCGCCCGGATCCTGTCGGCCAACGCCTCGGGGGCGGAGCGGTCGGAGACCCGGGTGGTGGCCAGCCGGGATCAGGGGCTGGTCCTGGACGTGTCGGTCCCCTGCGGGGTGGACGGGGTCGACGGGGTGTTCCGGGGCTACGGGGCGGTGCGCCTGGGAGTCGGGTTGGGGCCGCTGCTCGAGCGTCGCAGCGAGGCCTTGCGGATCGCGGTGACGGCGGCCTTCGGGGCCATCTCGTTCGGGCTCCTGCTCGGCCTGCTGGTGACCGGCGGCATGGTCCGGGCCATGGATCGCATGGCAGAAGTGGTCTCCCGGATCGCCGAGGGCGACCTCACTCCCCGGATCAAGAGCGAGCGGGGCGACGAACTCGGGCAACTGGCGGGCGCCATCGACCGCATGGCCGAGGACCTGCAGAAGCGCGACCTGCTCAAGCGCTACATCTCGGCGACGGCCTGGGAGGAGATCGAGGAGAAGGGGATCTCGTACTCCGAGGAGCAGGACGTGCGCATGGAGGAGGTCACCGTCCTCTTCCTCGACATCCGCAACTACACCTCGCTCTCGGAGACCTACGAGAGCCGGGAGATCGTCTCGATCCTGAACGACGTCTTCACGGTGCTGATCCAGGTGGTCGACGAGTTCGGCGGGGTGATCGACAAGTTCATCGGGGACGCCCTGCTGGTGGTCTTCTACCCGGGCGCCGAGGCCGACGACGCGGTGCGGGCCGTCTACGCCGGGGCCCGGATGCAGGAATCGGTGCGGGACTTCAGCGCCCGGCGCGAGTTCTACGGCCGGGAGCCGATCACGGTCGGGATCGGCATCAACACCGGGACGGTGATCGCCGGGTCGGTGGGCTCGCGGGACCGGCGCGATTTCACCGTGATCGGCGATCCCGTGAACGTCGCTTCCCGGCTCCAGGAGAGGTCGAAGGAAGGCCGCCACAGCCGGGTCGTGCTCTCGGAAGCGACCTACCGCCTGGTCGCCTCGTTGGTCGAGGTGGCTCCGCTCGAAGGCTCGACGGTGCGCGGCCGCCGGGAGGAGATCCAGGCCTATGAGCTGGTCCACCTGAAGGACCTGAAGGGGATCCTCGACAGCCTGGAGCACGACGATCCGCGGGTGCGGGAAGAGGCGTTCCAGGCGCTGGAAGCGACCGGGGGGCCGGTGGCGATCCCCCACCTGGTCAAGGTCCTGGGCGGGGCCCGGGAGGGCGCGGTGCTGAAGGCAATCCCGATCCTGGCCCGGCTCGGCTCCGAGAGCGACGCGGTGATGCGTCTGCTGGTCGGGATGATCGAGAGCGCCGACGACCACCGCCTGCTGGCGACCGCGATCCGCTCGCTCGGGAACCTGCGGGGCTTCCGGGACGTGGATCTCCTGGGACGCTTCCTCTCCCATCCCGATCCCCGGGTCCGGGCCAACACCATCGAGTCGCTCGACGGGATGGGACCGGAGGGGCACCTCGACCGGATCGAGGAGCTGCTGGAGGATCCCCACCAGCGGGTCAAGGCCAATGCCGCGGTGGTGCTCTGGAAGCGGGGACGGCGGCGGGTCGTGGATTCGCTGGTGGCGATGGCCGGGTCGCCCCGGCCCCAGGAGCGGGCCGCCGCGGTCTTCGCCATGGGAGAGCTCTTCGTCTCCGAGGCCGAGGAGGCGGAGTTCGCCGATCCCGGGGAAGTGGCGGCCCGGATCCGGGAGGACTCCGCCGCCTATCGGCGGCTCGGCGATGCGTTGGTGGCGCGACTGGCAGATCCCAGCCCCGAGGTGGTGGCGAAGGCGGTGGCGGCGGTGTCGCGGGCCCGGGACACCGGATCGCTACCCCGCCTGGCGGAACTCGCCACCGGGGTCGAGGGTCCGGTGTCGCAGGCGGCGCTGGCCGCCCTGGCACGGATCGGCCCCACGGCCCGGGTGGCCCGCCTGCTCCGGCGCTGGCGCCAGCTCACGGGGCGCGGCCTGGCGGCGATGCCCCGGGTCGGCCGCGATCCGGTGCCGGAGGACGAGGCGGCGGCCGGGGCGGGGTGAAAGGCCCGGGTCCCCCCAGGATCCCGTGAGAAGACGGAACCGCAGCATGTTCCTTCTTGTCCCAGGGTCTGTGGACACCTCCCCAGAGGGAGGGTCCCGGGATCGCTGGGTGTGCGGGGGAAGGCGGCGGGCGGATGCTGGTTCCCCTGGGGGATGCGGGCAGGGTTCCCGCCGGTGAGGTCGGAGGCAAGGCCCGGGGTCTCGGGACCCTGATCGAGGCCGGGCATCGGGTGCCGCCCGGCTTCGTGATCCCGGCGTCGGCGTTCCACGAGGCCTTGGCGCGCTCGGGCCGGGGTGGCGAGCTGGCCGACATGGCGCGGGGGACGGGGGCCTGGTCGTCGACCTCGCTGGCGGTCCGGGCTGCGGGCTGTCGGCGCCTGGTCGAGGAGCTGCGCCCGGACCGGGACCTCGGGGTCCGGATCACCGAGGCCTGCCGCGAGCTGGGGTCGCGCCTGGCTCTCCGCAGTTCGGCTGCGGCCGAGGACCTCCCCGAGGCGAGCTTCGCCGGCCAGCACGACACCTTCCTCGAACTCGAGGGCGCCGCCGGGGTGCTCGCCCACGTCCCGAGGGCCTGGGCTTCCTTCTTCTCGGACCGGGCCTTCGCCTACCGGGAGCGGCTGGGCTTCGAGGAGGACGAGGTCGTCCCATGCCTGGTGGTGCAAGCCATTGCGCGGACCCGGGTGAGCGGGGTGCTCTTCTCGCGGGATCCGCGGGGGGGCCGGCACCGCCTGATCACAGCCGCCTTCGGTCTGGGCGAGGGGGTGGTGTCCGGTCACGTGGATCCCGACACCTGGACCCTCGATCCGGGCGACGGGCGAGTGCTCTCGTTCCGGATGGGGGAGAAGCGGCTCCAGGTCGTGGCCCGTCCCGACGGCGAGGGGACGTGCGAGGTCGAGGCGCTCGCCGGGGAGAGGGAGCGTCCCTGCCTCGACGACGCCCGGCTCGCCGAGCTGGCGGCGATCGCCGCCCGGCTCGAGAAGGAGCACGGCGGCCGGCCCCAGGACGTGGAGTTCGGTTACGACGACTCGGGCCTGGTGCTCTTCCAGTCCCGTCCTGCCACCACCCACGACGGCGACCTCGCGGGCGCGGTGCCGGGGTTCCGGATCGCGGATCGCCACGTCTACATGAACGGGAACCTGGCCGAGACCTGTCGCACTCCCATGACCGCGCTCGGTCGCTCGCTCCTCGACTGGGCGCTGTCGAAGTGGATCCTCCCCCCGGGATGGACGGAGCGCTTCCCCAGGGGCTTCCGGATCCTCTCCTGGATCTACGGGCGTCCCTACTTCGATGCCTCGGCCCTCTTCCTGCATCCCCGGATCGGGCGCGGCCTGGCCCTGGCCGGGATCGCCCCGCTCGATCGCCACTCCTACCGGAGCCTGGTCCGGCTCTTCGATCGCGATGCGGTGCGGGGGACCTGGCCCTTGGGCCTCTTCGCTACCGTTCGCCTCCTCCTCGGTCTGATCCTCGACCTCCGCAGGATGCTCCCCTCGGCGTTCCGGGCCTGGTGGGACATCGTGGGGGCCAGGGCGGAATTCGCCCGTCGCACCGACGCCGCGGTCGCCGAACTCGACGCGATCATGGCCGTGGACCCGGGACCCCGGGGCCTGGCGGTCTGGATCGGGGAGGTGCTCTCGACCCGGCTCGGGCCCTCGTCCCGGCTCGGTCTCGCGGTGCTCTCGGAGTGGGCGAGGCGGATGGTGGTGTTGAGCCTGTTCCTGGAACGGTGGGTCGACCCGGTGGAAGGCGGCCGGCTGACCTTCGTGCTCGGGACCTCCCCGGAGGGGAACCACTCCGAGCGCATGTCGCGGGAGTTCTCGCGGGTGGGCGGGATCGCCGCCGAGGATTCCTCGGTGCTGGCCGCGCTCGAAACGGCGGCGCGCACCGGGGAGGTGGCACCGATGCGGGAGTTGCCGGCGGCCGCCCGCTTCATGGAGGCCTGGGACGACTTCCTGGCCGAGTACGGGCATCGGGGTCCTGGGGAGCAGGACATGGGCCGCCCCCGCTGGGTCGATGAGCCTGGCTTGCTCCTGCCGCTCGTGCTGGCGTCGGCCCGCTCGCCAGGAGTCGAGGAGCGGAGGGCGGCCGCCAGGGCTGGGCGAGAGAAGCGTCTCCGGGAGATCCAGGAGGACCTGCGGCGTCGCTATCCGGGATGGCGCGGCCGGCTGCTGGCGTGGCGCCTCTCCCGCCTGGTCGCAGGGGTCCGGGACGGATTCCCGATCCGGGAGGACGCCAAGCACCACCTCATGCGGATCGTGCTCCGGCTGCGTCGGGCCGTGCTGATGGTCGGGCGGTCCCTGGTTGCCGAGGGCAAGCTCCGGGCCGTCGAGCACGCCGAGGAAGGATCCTCGCTGCTCGGCGAGGCGGGATCCCCGGGGGTGGCCGAGGGCGTGGTCCGGGTCCTCTCCGAACCCTCCCAGGGGGCCAGGCTCGCACAGGGGGAGATCCTGGTCGCACCGGCCACCGACCCGGGCTGGACTCCGCTCTTCCCGGTGGCCGGCGCCCTGGTCATGGAGGTGGGCGGGGTCGTCTCGCATGGGGTCACGGTGGCCCGCGAGTTCGGACTCCCTGCCGTGGTCGGAGTGGGGGGCGCGACCCGCAAGCTCGTCGACGGGATGAGGGTGCGGGTGGACGGGACCCGGGGCAGGGTCTGGATCCTGGCCCCGGCGTCAGGCTCCTAGCGCCGCCACGATCTGGTCCCGGATCGACTCCATCTCGGCGGCCGGGTGGACCTCGGCCCGCCGGAAGTCGAAGTCGCCCATGGACCAGGCCGGCAGCAGGTGCAGGTGGAAGTGCGGCACCTCGAAGCCGGCCACCGCCGTGCCCACCCGCTCGCAGCCGGTGGCCGCGGCGATGGCCCGGGCAATGACCTGGGCATTGCGGTGCACGGCCGAGTAGAAGGGCTCGGGCACGTCCACCCACGAGTCGACCTCGTGCTTGGGGACCACCAGGGTGTGCCCGAGCCGGATCGAATCCCGGGCCAGGAAAGCGATGGTGTGCTCGTCCTCCATCACCTTGTAGCAGGGGAGTTCGCCCCGGATGATCCTGGTGAACACGCTCGCCATGGTGGTCTCCCTCCGACCCGGCGAGCATAGCGGATCCGCTACCGTGGTCCCCGACCCGAGGAGGCGACGTGTCCGGTGGCGGCGGCGGAGGCGGCAAGGGCTGGATCGGGATCCTGGTGACGGGTATCGCCATGGTGGCGGCCGGGACCCATCTCCACCACGGTGGCGGCTGGCTCGGTCCCGGGCTGCTCGGCCTCGGTGGTCTGGCCACCGTGTTCGGCTCCTGCGAGGCCATGATCAAGGCCGTCGAAGGGCTCGGCGAGCGGCTGCGCTGGAACGAGTTCGTGGCCGGCACCATGGCCGGGCTCGCCTCCAACGTGCCCGAGATCGTGATGCTCGCCTTCGTGATCCTGAGCGATCCCCGGGTCGCCTTCGTGGTGGTGGCCCTGACGCTCCACGTCAACGCCCTGGTCTTCGGCGTCTATTGCGGCATCCTGCCCCGGGACGAGGCCGGCGACGTCCGCCTCCCGGACGCCATGGTCAAGATCAACACCGACCTCTTCGCCTGCGCCGGCGGCATCTTCCTGACCACCGGGGCGCTGATGATCCTGCTCAAGGCCTTCGATGCCGGCGACCATCGGGGCGAAGGCCTGGGGATCCCGGACCTCGTGTTCATGGGCCTCTGCCTGCTCTTCGTGCAGGCGGTGGCGGTCCACCAGATGATCCAGCGCTTCGCGGGTGCGGGGGAAGGCGGGGAGCCCGACCCCGAAGGGGCGGAGGAGGCTCCCTCGGTGGCCTTCATCGCCGGCTACGGCCTGCTCGGACTGGGCGCGGCGGTGATCGGCGGGCATGCGGTGGGCGACTTCGCCGATGCCCTGGTCGTGGGGCTGCGTGCGGCCGGCTACTCGGAGATGGTGGGGGCCATCGCACTCAGCATCTTCGCCGGTTCCGGCGCCTTCCTGATGGCGGGAACCGCCCATGCCAAGGGCAAGTACGACCTGGCCCTCGCCAATGTCTCGGGAGCGGTCAGCCAGGTGCCCTTCGTGGTGATGCCGTGCTCCATGATCCTGATGGCGATCTTCGCCTGGCGGGGCGACATTCCCCGCCTTCCCCACGGCGGGGTGCTCGCCATCGACCTCGAGACCACTTCGGTCCTGCTCTTCGGCTTCCCGATCATGCTGATCCTCTACAAGGCGGTCAGCGACGACGGGACCGTGAACTGGATCGAGACCGCAGGCATGGTGGCCGTCTTCGCCTTGATCGTGTTCTTCCTGGCGGTCCACGGCTGAGGCCGGGGAGAACGGCGATCCCGGCCGGCGGGATGCCGACCGGGACCGCCGGGGCGGACACGGAGGGGGACGGCTACGGCAGGGCGGCTCGGGCCATCTGGGCCTCGACCACGCCGGGCTTGGCCTCGGTCTCCCGGCGGCGCAGGCCGGCGAGGAACACGACCAGGCTGCCGAGTCCGAAGAGGAAGAGCATGTCGCCGGGCGCCCTCATCCAACGCAGGGTGGCGAGCCAGGGCTGCTGCAGGAACTCGGCGGATCGCGCCCACCACATGCCTTTGTCCATGCTGGCTACGGCCTGGGCGAGACCGACCGGCAGCAGGCTGAGGGCGATCATCAGGACCAGGCCGAGGTTCAGGCCCCAGAAGGCCCGGGCCAGCCACCGGCCGTCCCAGCCGTCCTCGGCCGTGAGGCGGCGCAGGCAGAAGAGCATCATCCCGATCGAGAGCAGGCCGTAGACCCCGAAGAGGGCAGCGTGGCCGTGGACCGGCGTGGTGTTCAGGCCCTGCATGTAGTAGAGGGCGATGGGAGGATTGATCAGGAACCCGAAGAGCCCGGCGCCCACCAGGTTCCAGAACGACACGCCCACGAAGAACTTGATGGGCCACTCGTAGGTCCGCACCCAAGGCCGCACCTCGAGGTGGCGCCAGCTCTCCCAGGCCTCGTACCCGAGGAGCACCAGGGGCACGACCTCCATCGCCGAGAACGAGGCGCCCAGCGCCATGATCCCGACCGGGGTCCCGCTGAAGTAGAGATGGTGGAAGGTCCCCACGATCCCGCCGCCCAGGAAGATGGCGGTCGAGAAGAGCGACGCCGACACCGCCCGGATCGGGCGCACCAGGCCCATCTTCACGAACAGGAAGGCCAGGACGCAGGTGGCGAAGACCTCGAAGAAGCCTTCCACCCAGAGGTGGATCACCCACCAGCGCCAGTACTCGGCGATCCCGAGGTGGGTGCGGCTGCCCCACATCAGCCCGGCTCCGTAGAAGGTGCCGATGGCGACCGTCGAGAGGAACATGAGGCCCACCAGTTGCCGGTCGGTCCCGGCCTGGCGGAGCGCCGGCAGGAGTGCCCGGCCCATCAGGAAGAGCCAGATCAGGAGCCCGCCGTAGAGGGCGATCTGCCACACCCGTCCCAGGTCCACGTACTCGTAGCCCTGGTGGCCGAGCCAGAACGAGAGCTCGTGGCCCATGTGGTTCTGGATCGAGAGCCACTCCCCGGTCATCGAACCGACCACCACCAGGACCAGGGCTCCGAAGAGCACGTTCACCCCGAGCGCCTGGTGCGCCGGTTCGCGCCCGCCGATGGCCGGGGCCACGAACAGGCCCGTGGCCAGGAAGCAGGTGGCGATCCAGAAGACCCCGAGCTGCACGTGCCAGGTGCGGCTCACGGGATACGGCAACCACTCGGCGAGCGGGAACCCGAAGAAGGCCCGGCCCTCCACCCCGTAGTGGGCGGTGATCACGCCCAGCACCGCCTGGAGTCCGAAGAGGGCCATGGCGATCTGGAAGTACTTGGTGGTGGCCCGCATCGAGGGCGTGGGCTCCAGGCTGGCGAGGGGGTCCTCCTCGGGAGCCTGCCACTCGCGATCGGCGTCCTCGACCCCCGCCATGTACCAGACCAGGGCGCCGACGCCGGCGAGCAGGAAGACGACCGAGAGGATCGACCAGAACACCGCGTCCGTGGTCGGGACGTTCCCGATCAAGGGCTCGGGAGGCCAGTTGTTGGTGTAGGTCACGGTGCCGCCCGGTCGCTCGGTGGCGCAGACCCAGGCCGACCAGAAGAAGAAGGCATTGAGGGCCGCCCGCTCCTCAGGCTCCGGGACCAGCCCGTCGGGCAGCGCGTACGCCTCCCGGAGGGCCAGGGTGGCGGTCCCCGGTTCGTCGGAGAAGAGCGCCGAGTAGTGGCGTCCGACCTCGACCATGGCCTTGGCCCGCGCCTCGGAGACGATCAGGGTATCGGTGGCGGGGTCGAAGCGGTTGGTGCGGAACTCGCGCCGCAGGCGGGCTTCGAGAGCCCCCCGGGCCTCGGTCTCGAGGGCCGCGACCTTGGTTCCATGGCGTTCCATGGCCCATGTGTCGAGCAGGAGTTCGGCCTCCCGATGGAGCCAGTCCGCCGACCAGTCGGGCGCCACATAGGCGCCGTGGCCCCAGATCGACCCGACCTGCTGGCCGCCCATGGAGCGCCACACCGACTGTCCGGTGAGGATCGTGTCCCGGGTGAAGAGGACCGGGCCTCCCTCGACCCGGACCGTGCCGGGGATGGGGGGCAGGTGGCGATAGATCTGCCAGCCGCCCCCGAGGAGCACCGCGAACGATGCCAGGACCACCAACGTCAGGACTGTCCAGAGCCGCCCGGTCCCGCGGTTCTCTTGCACGACTCGACCTCCTCGTGTGTTGGCGTCGTCTGACCAAGATGCGTGCCAACCTCGGGAAGGCCGTGAGAACCGGCCCGGATCGAGTATGCTGTCCCAAGGACAACGCATGCGTGCTGTCATCGAGACATACAGGGGTGTCACGGGGACGACGGGCCAGGGGCCCCTCGAAGCCCTGCTCGAGGTCGCCCTGGACCTGACGGCCGGGTTGTCCGCCAGCGATCGCTACCGCCGCCTGGTCGCCAGCGTGGGCCGGGTGGTTCCTGCCGACGCGGTGGCCCTGCTCCGACTGGTCGACGGCCAACTGGAGCCGGTCGCGGTCGAGGGACTGGCCCCCGGACTCATGGGACGGAGGTTCGCGCCCGGCGAGCACCCCCGGCTGGCCGCCATCCTGGCCGCTCGCGGACCGGTGCGATTCCCGGTCGGCGATCCGCTCCCCGATCCCTACGACGGGCACCTGGAGGGAGGGGACGAGGGCTGGACCCACGTCCATTCGTGCATGGGGTGTTCGCTGCGGCTCGGCGACGAGTTGATCGGGGCGCTCACCGTCGATGCCCTGGCGCCCGGTGCCTTCGACGGGGTCGCCGACTCGACCCTGGCGGCCTTCGCTGCCCTGGCTGCCGCCGCCATGCAGACCGCGGCGCTGATCGAGCGCCTGGAGCAACGCGCCGAGCGGCGCGGCCAGCTGGCCTTGCAGCTCACCCGCGAGGCCCTGCTCTCGCAGGGCGGCGAACTCCTGGGAGCGAGTCCGGCGCTGGAAGACCTCCGCCGGGACCTCGAGAAAGTGGCGGCTTCCGACCTCACGGTGCTCGTCACGGGCGAGACCGGGACCGGGAAGGAACTGGTCGTCCGCACCCTGCACGCCCGTTCGCCCCGCCGGGACCAGCCGCTGGTCTATGTGAACTGCGCGGCGCTCCCGGAGGCGGTCGCCGAGAGCGAGCTGTTCGGACACCGCAGGGGCGCCTTCACCGGAGCCATCGAGGACCGGGTCGGCAAGTTCGAGCTGGCCGACGGAGGGACCCTCTTCCTCGACGAGATCGGGGAGCTGCCGCCGTCGCTCCAGCCCAAGCTGCTGCGCACCTTGCAGAGCGGCGAGATCCACCGGGTCGGCTCCGACCAGGAGCTACGGGTCGACGTCCGGGTGCTGGCGGCCACCAACCGCGATCTGGCGCGGGAGGTGAAGGAGGGGAGGTTCCGGGCCGACCTCTACCATCGCCTGAGCGTCTACCCCGTCCACGTCCCGCGGCTCGCGGATCGCCCCGGGGATGTGGCGCTCCTGGCAGGGCGCTTCCTCGATCGGGCACGCCTGCGCCTCGGCCTCGGTCCCATCCGCCTGACCCGGGCGGCCCAGAAGGCTCTCGATCGCTATCCATGGCCCGGCAACGTCCGCGAGCTGGAGCATGTGCTCACCCGGGCAGCGCTGCGGGCAGCCCCGCTCGAACGGGGAGCCCGGGTCGAGATCGACGTGTCCGACCTGGCACTCGGGGAAGCGGAACCGGGTGCCGCCGGCGGCGCCCCCCGTACCGTAGCGGTCGAGTCCCGGGAGCCGGCGGAACCCCTGGCGGACGCCATCGATCGCTTCCAGCGGGACTACATCCGGCGGACCGTCGAGGCCTCCGGTGGATGCTGGGCCGAGGCCGCCCGCCGCCTCGACCTCGATCGCGGCAACCTGTCGCGGCGGGCCAGGCGACTCGGACTGCGCTGATCAGTTCCCGGCGGGGCCCGACACCTTCTCGCCGTCGATCATGACCACCGAGGGCAGCATCGAGAGCCGGGAGCGCGACAGGCCGCCCAGCACCACGGTACGGGTCCCGGAGCCGTTCCCCGGGAGGGCGCTGGCATGGCCTGCCACCTTGCCCGCCACCGGGTCCCAGAAGGCCACCGTCAGAAGCGAATCCTCGTTGGTGGCGCCGGTCAGCTCCAGGGTCACTTCCAGGCGCTTGCCGTCGAGCCAGCGCGAACCTGTCACGGTGGCTCCGGTCTCGAGCCGGGGGAGGCGTACCCCGCCCAGGGTCCCGAGGGCCTGGAGTCGGAGCTTGGCGTCGGCCATGTCGTCGATCGCCGACCACGAGAGCCCGGTATAGGTCGAGCCGTTCCCCTTGATCCGGTAGACGGGTGCGGTGGCGTGGAAGGCGCCGTCGAGGATGCCCTCTCCTGTGAGGCGCCCCGCCATGCGGAAAGGACGGAACGGGATGGTGGCTCCCATGGCGGCCATGTCGAACTCGCCGTAGGTGCGGATCGCATCCCCCTGGGCCCAGCCGTCCACCGCGAACACCTTCTCGGGCGCCGGGCGGACCACCACGCCGTCGGGGCGGGGGAAGGCCGGCAACACCATGATCCCGATCCGACCCTTCTCCGGATCCGAGAAGGCCAGGCTGGCGACGAAGGCCTGCCCGTCCATGGCCGCCGGGATCAGGGTGTCGAGGATCTCGGGCTGGGCCGCGTAGAGGTCGCGCACCGCGTAGCGCACCAGCGAGCCCTCGGGAGCCGTGGGGAGCGAGGCGCCAGGGGCCCGGGTCTCGAACTCGAAGCTCGCCGCCACCGGGGGCAGGCTCCACCACTTGAGGAGATCCACGAAGGGGTTGCTCCTCCGGTACCAGCGCCCGGAGACCGTGACCTTGTGGCGGACGCCCGGCTTCCAGAAGCCCTTGGGGAAGAGGTTCAAGGAGTAGCCGTCGGAGGCCACCACCGCTTCGAAGGGCACCGCCGGTTCGACCTTCACATCGAGACCGGTGACCGCCAGGGCCGCGTTGGGGGCGAACACCCCCTCTTCATGGGTGACGAGGCGCAGCACCAGGGCCGACTCGATCCCCACCGGAGCCGCCGGGTTCTGGACCAGCCGCCCGTCCTGGTCGAGTACCCGGAGGGTGGCGCCGTCGGAGGGCACCGGTCCACCGAAGTCCGGGACGTCGTCGCCCGGCCGGAGGTCGACCCGGGGGTCGCCGGCATGGGCCCGGGGCCAGCCCACCGGCACCGCGTAGACGTTCCCGTCGTAGCTCCCCACGTGCACGGTGCCATCGGGCGCCAGGGACGGGGAACTGTCGAGGTTCACCTTGCGAGCGCCGGGCGCCGCCTTGAAGGACCAGATCCGCTCCCCGGACTCGGCGTCCAGGGCGTAGAGCTTGCCGTTCTTGGCGCCCACCAGCAACACGCCGTCGGAAGAGAGCAGGGGGCTGGCATTGATCCGGGCGTGGGTCCCGTACTTCCACACCAGCTCGCCCTCCAGGGTGAGGCAGTAGAGGTAGCCGTCGTGGCTGCCGAAGTAGACCCGCCCGTCGCCCATCGCCGGGGACGAGTAGATCTCGCCCCGGGTCGGGAACGCCCAGCGTTCCTTGAGGGCCGGCTTCCCCCACCAGTCCTTCCCGAGTTCCAGCGACCGGAACGAGAAGTCGGAGCAGCCGACGTAGATGCGCCCCTGGTCGTCGATCGCCGGCGAACTCTTGATGTCGCCCCCCGCCTTGTAGGTGGCGAGCACCGAGCCGTCGGTGGTCCGCACGACGTAGACCTTGCCGTCCAGCGACCCGAAGGCGAACCACTCGCCCGAGGGCGAGAAGGCGGCGGCCGACCAGATCATCATCCCGGTCTTCACGTTCCAGCGCTCCTGGCCCTGGAGGTCGACCGAGTAGAAGTGCCCGTTGTCGCTGCCGGCGTAGAGGTTGCCGTCGGGACCGAGCACCACGTTGCCCTCGAAGGAGTTCACCACCACGCCCGAGTCATGGTCCCCGGCGTGGTAGGCCTTGAACTGCCAGCGCAGCGCGCCCGTGTCGCGGTCGAGGGCGTGGAGCCGCCCGTCGCCGCCGGGCACCACCACCAGGTTCCCGGGGGCCAGGGTGGCGGCCGAGTCGACCAGGGCGTCGCCGGCGTCGGGGAGGGTGTAGGACCAGCGCAACTCGCCCCCGGCGCCCACCGAGTAGAAGCGCTTGTCCGCCGATCCTACGTAGACGTTCCCAGCGACGTCCGTGACGGGAGTCCCCCACACGATCCCCCGGGTGACCAGGGAGCGGGGCTCGCCGCCGGGAGGCTGGTCCAGGAGCGGTCGCAACGCCACCGGAGCCCGACCCCGACCCTGGAAGCCCTGGCGGAAGCTCGGCCACGGCCCGAGCCCGGACGAGGGGTCCTCGGCCGTGCCCTGGCCCGGGCTCGCCTCGGGCGAAAGGGCGGTGTGATGGAGGTCGCGGAATCGTTCTCCCTTGCCGGACGGGAGCGCCCCCCTCGTCGCGGCATCGAGGCCGGCGTGGCAGAGGGTGGCGGCGAAGGGAAGGCAGAGGGCGAGGGCGGACAGCCGGACTCCGGATCGAGGGACGTGCGGACGGGCGCGCATGGACTCTCCTGGACTCGGATCGAGTCCGGTAAGACCCCGACGCGCTCTCGTAGGGGAAGGCCGAAGAGGCCGATCCCTGCCCTCGTCCCCGGTGCTCTCGACGCCGAGCGTCCGGTCCGGGGTCCGGAAGCCGCCGGAGTTTAGGGGGCCCGCGTGCCCGCGTCAACCCCGCGAAGGCGACTCGGGAGATTCCATCCAGGCCTCGCCGTCCGGAGCCGGCAGGCCGAGCCGTTCGACGATCCAGGACAGTGCCACCCGGAGCTGCCGCCATTGCTGTTGCCGCAGGCCTTGCCATCCCGGGGGGGCAGGTTGGCCGCAGGCGACGAGGAGACTTCCCGCCATCATGGCGACCGCCGGAGGGTCGTCGGCCATGGCCTCCTCGGCCGGCATCCCACCGACCGCGGCCGAGAGACCCAATCTCATCGCGTCGTAGCGGGGATGCCCGAGGCAGGCGCGCGACCAGTCGAGGATCCAGGCCTTGCCCGTGGCTTCGAAGAACACGTTGCCCTCGTTCAGGTCGCTGTGGATCAGGATGTCCCCCGAGAGGTCCAGTCCGGTCTCGACCGACTCGAGAGCCGGCAGGCATGCCCGGAGCCAGGCCGGGGACACGGCCCGGGAGTGCAGGGCGATCCCGGGCGCAGCCTCGATCCGCTTCCAGCTCTGCGGTCCCACCAACCGGGGGAGACGCAGCCCGGCCTCCCGAGCCCTGTCCCGGAGGCTGACCATGGCCTGCTCCACGGCCGCCACCCGATCCCTCGTCCAGTTGAGATCCCATCGACCGGCGGAGAGGTCCTCGAGCAGGAGCAGCGAGCCTGCCGGCCGGGGATCGAAGCCGAGCAATCGAGCCAGGTGGGGGCTCGGGATCCTGGCATGGAGGGAGTACTCCCGACGCAGCTCCTGGTCGGTCTCCCGGTCGGTCGCCAACTTGGCGAAGACCCGTTCGCCTCCCTCGAGGTGCAGGATCCATCGCTTCGCCGGGGAGTGCCCACCAGGCGGAACGGAGCCGCCCATCACCCTCCGGCCGGTCAGCTTGCGGATCCGCTCGACCACCTCGGGTCCCGGCGGGGAGTGCTTCCGCGTCGGACCAGGGCTCCCTTCCGGAGCCCGCCCCGGGATGCGTGACTCGGGAGACGCCATGTTGGGTCTCGGATCCTCCCCCGCCATCCTCCGTTGTGCCCTGGTCCGGGGGCAAGACTCGGGCCGGCCCCCTCGAACTTCGGGACCGCCCCCTCCCGGGGTGCGGACCCTCACGTTGGCTGCCAGCCACGGGGTGCCTCCCGTCACACTGCATGGGGGCGGGCGGAGGTCGGAGCATGGCGGACTGCCGATCGATCACGGTCGCGATCCTGGCCGCGGCCCTGGCGTGGGGGGCAAGGTACTCCCCGGTCGCCGCCGAGGCCCCCCGACCCGCGGAAGTCGAACAGGCCCTCGACCAGCTCTCGACCCTGCACGTGCTCCGCGGCCTCCAGCTCCCGGTCGAGACCGTGAAGGGCCTGGCCGACCTGGCGCTGGCCGCCCATCACCTGCGCCGTTCCTGGGAGGCGACCGAGGCGGCCCGCTGGAAGCACCTCGTCGAATCGGTGCGTGCCTACACCGACGGCCTGCTTGACGGCACCGCCCGCGATGGCCTCGCCGACGCCAAGGCGCTGGCCGCCTACGAGTCCTCGGGCCAGGAGCGGATGCGCGCCAACGAGTGGCTGGTCCGGATGAAGAAGCTCGAGGAGGCTGCCCGCGCCCTGATCGGACCCGACCGGGCCCGGATCGTGGAGGGCTTCACCCGCTGCGTGGTCTCCCCCGGGTACCTCTCCGACCCCGAGCGGATCGGGGAGGCCGGCAAGACCTCGGAGGCGCTCGCCCGCCTGCGCGAGGTGCGGGCCACCGAGGCCTCCCTCTGGCACGCCCGCCGCCCCGGCTGGATCGAGGACTGGCTCCGCGGCGTCGAGTCCGAGGTCGGACCGCTGGGCGCCGATCGACGTGCCGAGCTCGCCGAAGCCGCCAGTTCCAACCTCGACCGGGTGCGCCGCCTAGACCCGGTAGGCTTCCGCATCGAAGGTGCTGCCCTCGCCGCCTTCTTCGACCTCGAGGAGCAGGAGCGCCGCCATCTGCGTCGCCTCGCCGGCGCCCGCAAGGAGCTCGAGGGCGGTCCCGGACCGCTTGCCCGCTGGCTGCTCTCGGAGACCGCCCGGGAGCTCTACCCCCGGCTCGAGGCCTCGATCCGCCGCAGCCCGCGGATCGAGGAGCCCGGGGACCTGACCCTGCCTTCCTGCAAGGTCGGCGGGAACTGCGCCACCGGCACCCTCTTCGCTCCCGAGGCGGCCCGCCCATGAGCTGCCCCGATCGGCTCGACCGGCGTGCTTTCCTCCGGACCCTGGGCGCCACCGGGCTGGCTCTGGGCCTCGACGGACCGGCCTCGCGGGTGCTCGCGTTCGCGGGCGACGAGGCGACCCGGCTCGATGGGCACCCTGCCGAGTGGGGCCGCGACCTCGGCGACCAGGTGGTGCAGTGCCTGCTCTGCCCGCTCGAGTGCCACCTCCTCCCCGGCGAGGTCTGCTTCTGCCGCAACCGGGCCAACCGCGACGGGAAGCTGGTCAGCCTGGTGGCGGACCGGATCGCGGTGGTCGAGGCCTCTACCGTCGAGAAGGGACCGCTCCATCATTTCCTCCCGGGCGCCCGGGCACTGACCCTGGGCGCGGCCGGCTGCAACCTCCGCTGTCTCTACTGCCAGAACTGGCCCACCGCCCAGCGCCGGCCGGGCGACCAGGACGACCGCCTCCCCCCGGACCAGGCCGCGGCCTGGGGACGGCGCGAGAATTGCCGGGTGCTCGGCTTCAACTACACCGAGCCCGCCACCACCTTCGAGTTCACCTCGAGCGTCGCGATCAAGGCCCGTGCCGAGGGCCTCCGCACCTACATGGCGAGCGGCCTCTCCATCCAGTCCGAACCCCTGGCCCGGCTCCTCCCACTGCTCGACGCAGTGGTCGGCAGCTTGAAGGGTTCCGACGAGGACTTCTACGCCAAGGTGGTGGGCGGGAAGCTCGAACCGGTGCAGAAGGCGCTCCTCCAGGTGAAGGCCTCGGGTACCTGGCTGGAGGTGGCCCATCTGATCGTCCCGACCCTGAACGATTCCGACGAACAGATCCGGACCGCGGCCCGGTGGGTGAAGCAGAATCTGGGGGCCGAGACCCCGATGCACTTCGCCCGGTTCTTCCCGGCCTTCCGCCTCGAGAACCTCCCGCCGACCCCGGCCGAGACCATGGACCGGGCCTGGAAGATCGGCAAGGAGGAGGGCCTCCTCTATCCCTACGTCTCGAACTTCTCGCCCCATCCCGGCAACCACACCTGGTGTCCGGGCTGCGGGAAGGCCGTGATCGAGCGGCTCGGGGTACGGATCACGGCCAGCCGGCTGGCTCCGGGCGGCGCCTGCCTGGGGTGCGGGACCAGGATCCACGGCGTCTTCGCATGACCCCGGGCCGGCTCCCGGCCTTCGGGATCGGTCTGGGTCTCCTGGCCCACGGGGCCCAGGTGACGCTGGTGAGAGAGGCCTGGGCGGTCGGGCTCCCGGGCGAGTCGGGGGCTGCCGTCCTCTTGGGGGTCTGGCTCCTGGCCGGGGCTGCCGGAGCGGCTGCGGCACCTCGCCGGGGAGCACCCGGATTGGCCTTCGCGGCGCTGGTCGCGACCATGGCCGGGGTGGTGGCGGCCCGCTTCCTCCTCTCCGGGAGCGAGGGGCCGCTGCGGGTGGCGGCCGCGCCGGGAGCCCGCCTGGCGGTCCTGGCGCTCCTGGTCGGCCTGCCCGCCTTGCTGGCGAACGCGGCCTTGGCCGCGGTCCTGGCTGCCGCCGATCCGGCGGGTCGACCCCGCCTCTACGCGGCCGAGTGCGCCGGCGCGGTGGCCGCCGGTTGCCTGGCGACCCTGGTCCCGGGCGCCGTCCCCTCGCTCTTGCCGTGGAGCCTGCGGGAAGCCGCCTGGAGCCGCGCCCTGCCCGGGGCCCGCCTGCTCCTCGAGTCCGAGCTGGCCTCCGGGCGCCTCAGCCTGCTCGAGCTGCGCGGCCAGCTGGCGGTCTACCGCGACGGCCGGATCGCGGCCTGGCTCCCCGGAGACGAGGGGGACGCTGCCCTGGTGCTCCCCGCCCTCGCCCGGGTCGGCGCCGGCGCCCGCGTCCTGGTGCTCGACCCGACCCCGGGGGGCCTCGTCCCCGCCCTGCTCCGGGAACCCGTGGGCCAGGTCGTCTGGGCCTGCCGCGACCCGGACCTGGTGACCGCCATCGCCGCCCGATGGAGCCCCCTCGGAACCGTGCTCCGGGATCCCCGCCTGCAGCTCGCCAGCGAGGACCCCCGCCGCCTCCTGTCGGGCCTGGCCCCCGGCAGCTTCGATCTGGCGATCCTGCCGCCGGGTCCTTCGGCCTGGGTGGCCGAGAGCCGGCTCCACACCGTCGAGGCCTTCGCCGAGCTGCGTCGGGTGCTCTCCCCGTCCGGGGTGCTGACCTTCGCCATGCCGGGCTTCCCGGCCGGGACCCGTCACCCCGCCGCGGGCGCCTGCCGCGCCGTCCTCGACTCCCTCGCGTCCGGTCTCGGGGGGAAGGCCGTGCTCGCGGGCTCGGCCCCCATCCGGGTGCTCGCAGGGGTCCCCGAATCCGAGGCAACGGCTCCGCCGGAGACGCTGGCCGCCCGGCTTCCCGGGTCGAGCCTGGGCGAATCGCTGGTGCACCACCTGGCGCTCTGGCTCGATCCCGATGAGGCAGCCTCGGCCCGGCGCAGCCTGGAGCGCGCCGAGCCCGGCCTCCACCGCGACCTCTCTCCCCTGGCCGTGGGCCGGATGCGGGAGGCCGGTCTCGCCGGACTGGCCGCCGCCGGGAGCCTGGTCCCGGCGGTCTCGATCCTGCTCCTGGCCTGGCTGGCCCTGGTGGCGAGGACCGCTTCGGATCTCGGTGGCGGCCCGCTCGCCAGGGCCGCGGCGGCCGGCGCCTTCTCGATGCTCGGCTGGGCCGGGGGCGTACTCGTGCACCAGACGACCTGGGGTGCCCTCTACCGGGACCTCGGCCTGCTCGGCGCCCTCTCGCTGCTGGGGTTGGCATTCGGGGCCCGCCTCGACCGGGGTCCCGCAGGCCCGGCCGTCACCACGGTCTGCCTCCTCGGCCTGGCCGGCTGCCCCGGGATCCCCGCCGTGGTCCGCTCCCTCTCCGCCCTGGCCGCGGTCACCACCAGCGGGATCGCCACCGGCTCCGCCATGGCCCGGCTGTTGACGCATCCGGACCGGGCCCCTGGGGCACTCCAGGCCGCCGAGCTGGCCGGGGCGGTGGTCGGCCTCTCGCTCGCGGCCTGGCTGGTGTTCGGCGCCGGCGGTCTGGCCCTGGCCCTCGTCCTGCTCGCGGTCGCGGGCGCGATCCTGGCGCGCTGACGGGATCGGAGCCGCAGGGTACCGACTTCCCGGGTGGGAACCCGGTTGCTACTCTCGAGCGGAGCCGTCCTCCGGGCGCTTCCTCCCGGAGGAACGCCTCGACGCCGGAGCCGCTCTCGTGCGTCGATACGAAGGAAATCCACGTCCCAATTTCCGCGCCAGAGGGAGACAACGATGAGACGTGCACTCGGTGCCAAGAGAACCGCGACGATCGTGCTCTTGCTTCCAGCTTCCGTGCTGGCCCAGACACCCAAGCCGGCGTCGGTCACGGTGTCGCCGGCCCGGCTCTTCTACGGCCAGGGGGCCACCGTCACGGTCCAGCTGGACCGGGCGGCGCCCGCGGGGGGCGCGAGCGTGAACGTCTACCCCTGCAACAGCAACGCCTACCGGCCCGACCCGTCGCGTCTGGTCACGATTCCGGCAGGCCAGTCGTCCACTTCCTTCAGCGTGACCGCCAACCCGCAGGGGTCCGGATGGGGTAGTGCGCAGAACTGCATCCGAGCCCAGATCGGCACCGACGTAGCGGTGAGCAACGCCGTGGAGATGGGGATGCTGGCCACCCACATCGCTCTGCCCGTGGCCGAGGCGTATGGGGGCGCCCGGTTGTCGGGCGAGGTCCGGATGGGGACGCTCTCCTCGTCTTCCAGCGGCGGCCCCGCCACGGTGTTGGGAGGGTTCCCGGCCTTCCAGGACGTTCCGATCACGCTCGGGAGCGCGGGAGGCATCACCTTCCCCTCGGGAACGCAGGTCACCATCCGGGCGGGGACGACCAGTGTGCCGTTCGCGTGCGTGCTCCCCGAGGTCCTGTACGACCAGGAGACCCGGGTGACCAAGGCGGGCGGCGGGCCCTTCAACACCTTCGCGATCGTAAGGACGAAGGTCAACAACGTGGCGGCTGCGTCGGTCAGCCCGTCGACCCTCCAGGGTGGCGGGAACGCCACCGGCACGGTGATCCTCTACGGTCCGGCGGGGCCGGGCGGGGCACGGGTCGCCGTGGAGGTGATCGGCGTGTCGGCGTCGCTCCCGAGGGAGGTGACGGTCCCGGAGGGCGCCACGTCGGTGACGTTCCCCATCCAGCTCGGCACTGTGACCAACGCCGTCGATGCCCGCCTCCGAGCCGGGAGAGCCGTCCCGAGCAATTGGTCGAGCGCACTACCGCCCAAGTTCCAGGCCACCTTCCGCGTGAACCCGGGACAGGGCAGCAACCTCTCCGTCGCAGAGGTCAGCGTCGACCCGGCGACCGTCCGGGGCGGGCAGCCGTCGACCGGACGGGTGAGGCTCTCGGGGAACGCTCCTGCTGGCGGCATCAATGTGGTTCTGTACCGGATGGGCGGTTGCTGCGCCGACATCCCGGCGGGCGTGAAGGTGCCTGGCGGGTCGGACCACGCGACCTTCGCGATCGGCACGGTACCGCAGGACGAGACCACCCGGCCGGAGATCCAGGCGGCACTCTTCTCGAGCTGGAAGAGCGCGTTGCTGACCGTGACCAGCGTCCAGGTGGACCAGGTGGAGGTTCCCTCGTCGGTGTACGGCGGTAGCTCGCTGACCGTGAAGGTCAAGCTGACCTCGCCGGGGCCGGCCGACAGGGCCATCGCCTTCGCCCTCACGTCCACGGATCCCGCAGGAGTCCCCGTGCCGGCGCAACTCCTCGTGCCTGCCGGTCAGCAGGAGGGTGCCGTCACGGTGAAGACGCTGAGCACCCCGGTCGACAAGACGATCACGGTACGCGTCAGGAACCAGGCGGTCGGCCTGGACCGGACTTTCAACATCGCGGTCAGGAAGGCGCCGCCGATGGCGGCGGAGAAGGCGGGCCGGCCGATGGTCCCGCTGGGGAAGGTATCGTCGAAGCGGGTGCTGCCGCTGCAGAAGTAGGCTCGCGCCTTGGGGGAGCGGGACTCAACCCCAGGCCAGGTCGTGGCCCAGCCGATAGGGCGCCCAGCAGCAGTAGAGGAGGCCCAGGGGGATCTCCACCCCCAGGGTCACCGCCAGCCCGACCGCGCCCATGCAGATCGGGATGCAGACCAGTCCCCCCAAGGCGACGACCGTGAACTCGGAGAGCGCCCGTAGGAACCATGCCGACCCGTCGAAGGCCGCTTCGCGATCGAATCCCGTGTCGATGGCTGACCGCGAGGCGTAGCCGAAGGCGTATCCGGCAGCGGAGAGGATCACGAAGACGTCGAGGAATTCGAAGCTGGACGATCCTCGCCTCCCGATCCACAGGGCCGTCGTCAGCGCCAGCATGGCGGCGAAGCGGAACGCGGCGAAGGGCGTCTCCTGGTCCCGCCCGGTTCGCGGCGCGGGCTCGCCCCAGGGGTGCCGACGTTCCCCGGTTTCCGGGGTGTGGCCGAGCGGGGAGTCCGAAGACCCGCTCAGGCGATGACCCGCCCCGGGACCGGCGACCGGGGAGTTCCGACCGCATCCGTAGGTCGGGCAGCCCCCGACGAAGCTCCGGCACTCCAGGTGGAGGGGGAGGTCGCAACGGCTGCAGCGGACCGCGAGCTTCGGGTCGACGTCGGTACCGCAGACCGCACAGCGGGATCCCAGGCGCACGTCCAGGATCCGGATCGGGGAGGCGGAGGACACGTCTGCCGGCAAAGCACGAAAGTTGCCGCCGGATCCGGAGTCTGCCGGGACGATCGCGAAGATGGGGTCGATCGGATCCCCGGGGGCGATCCCGGGAGCGGGGACGCGGCCCGGGCTCCGATTGCTCCTTCCCTTCGGGTTGGCTACCTTCGGCCCGGACTCGAGGAGGGGCGACGCATGGTGGATGCGGCACGGAGGTCGGAGTGGGGATCGGCGCTGGCCTTGGGCCTCGTCTTGATGGCTGCCACGGCAGGGGCCAGGGAAGGTGACCGGGAACTGAGGGATGCCCTTCCCGCCCTGGTCGAGCTCGCCAAGACCCACCCGCTCCAGGCAGAGCCCATGTTCGAGATGCTCACCCGCAGCCATCCCCACGACCCTCGTCCCTGGCTGTTCCTGGCCCGGCTCCGGATCAAGGTCGGTGCCGCCTGGGCGGCCGAGCTGCCGCTGCGGAGAGCCGCCGACACCGGACCGGCGTCCTACTGGGAGTCGGTGCAGAAGCTCCAGGTCGAGGCCCGTCTGCCGCGCCTCCCCGACCGGGGCGAGATCGTGGAGCTCGACGTCCTCCGGGAGCGGGCCGGGCCGGACGCCTGCCTGCGCCGAAGGGCGGATCCCGAGGGAGCCCGCACCTGTCCGGTCAGCAAGGCCGCCTTGGTCCCGGTCGGGGCCGGGCGCTTCGAGTGTCCGACCCATCCCGGGGACCGGGAAGGCGAGCCCTTCACCATCCCCGCCGCGCTGGTCCGGGAGGCCTTGAAGGCCGGCGAGTCCTGGATCCGGAGCGAGGCGCTGCGCCGGGTCGACTGCCGGCTGTTGAACACCGAGAGCCTGCGCCGGCTCCTCGCCGAGACCGATCCCGAGGTACGCATGGCGGTCCTGGAGCGGCTCCTGGGGGCGGCCGCGGCGGTCGACTTCCTGCCGGTCGTCCCCGAGCTGGCCCGCGCCTACGCCAGCGATACCGACTTCCGGGTGCGGGAGCTGGCCTGGCGTCTGGCCTACGCCGCCGGCGAGGTCCCGGCCATGTCCGATGCCGACCTCTCCCGCCTGGTGGTGCTGGCCGACCGCGGACATGCCTCGAAGTACCTGGTTCGGGACGTCTTCACCGCGGACCCGGCCCGCGGCCAGAGGGTGCTCGCCACGATGCTCGGCGAGCCGGGACTCGAAGGCAAGTCGGTGGCCCTCCGGGTGCTCGCCATGGACGGGGGGAAGGCCGGTGCCCTGGCCCTGGCCCAAGCCCTGGTGCGACCCAACGGGGCCCTCCTGATGAGGAAGTCCGAGGCGCTCCGGGCGCTGGTCGAGGCGACCGGCGAGGACCACGGTCGCGATCCTTCGACCTGGGTGGCGGCACTCTCGCGGTAGCCGCCCGGTACGGGGATGAGGAGGTCTCATGGACGATCCGAATCGCGATTCGCCCGATCGGATCCGCGCCGAGCTGCTCGGTCGGGTCCGGTTCGAAGGGCCCTCGTCCGGCCTGCTCGAGGAGGCCGCCCGATGGGTGGCCAGACTGGGGCGCGACGACGAGGAGATGGAGGTCCTGTTCGGCTGGATGCCGCTCGCTCCGGTGGCCGAGCTGGCCGGACGCGACCCGGAGGATGTCTTCCTCGGCCGGGTCCTCTCCCGGATCATCCGCAGGGAGCGACCGAAGCTCGCGTCGGTGGTGTGGAAGGACCGGCAGGGAGTCCGCTGGTTCGAGTACCCGGAGGCCGAACTCACCTTCCGGGTCGACGAGGGCAAGGACTCGAAGTCGCCTCCTCCCCCCGAGGAAGCCCTCCCCGGTGGCCTCGCCCGCTGGAAGGTGACCGGCACGCCCTTCCGGGCACAGCGCATGGGGTACCGGATGGGGCAGGCCCGGTACCAGGAGGTCCCGGAGCGCTTCCTCGAACACCTGCGGAAGCCCGGGGTCGAGATCTCCTTCTCTCCAGTGGTCCAGGCCTGGAGCGTCCACGCCTCCTACTTCGAGGATCGCCCCTACTCCAACCCCCACTTCTCCTTCGATCTGAGCTTCCGGCCCAGTACCGGACTGGTCGAGTACCACTCGGTCGCGGACTACGAGTAGCCGGATGCTCCCCCTGGAGCATCCCGCTCCAGGCCTCCTCGTCCGGAACTGGAGCATCCGGCTCCATTCCGGTGGTGTGCCCCACCGGGATCCGCACTGGTAGAGGATCTCCGCACCTGGCACGCCCCCTGCTTCTTCAGCCTCCAACGGCGGAAGGAGCCCCTCGTGAAGATCCAGAACCGGACCCTCGGTGCGAAGTGCCTGGCCCTGGTGGCGATGCTCGGGACCAGCTCGGTGGTGGCCGCGGACAAGGCTGACGAGTTCGAACTCTATGGCCTCGGCGGAGGACGCTTCGAACCCGTCCCGGTGGCTTCGGTCCGGACCGCGCGGATCACCAGCAGCTTCGATCTCGACAAGGATCTCCCGACTTTCGGGAACTTCCGGCGGGAGGGAGAGACGAACCCCGCGGGCAACGGGTTCGGGATGGCGTACCGGACCCAGCGACACCTCCGGGATCGCCAGGGCTTCGGGCCCGCTTCGAGCACTTTCCTCTCGAAGACCAAGCCCTTGGGCGAACACCACGAGATCGAGCAGATGCTCGCCTTCGAGGAGGACCAGCAGAGGGAACACTCCGAGAGCCAGGTCCGACCTGGGGCGGCGGAAGCGACCACGATCGAGCTGATCCGCACCATCGAGGCGTCGGCGAGCCGGGACGAGGTCCTCACCCTCACCTCCAAGGATGGCAAGCACCGCCGCTACCTCTTCGTCTACGAGGCTCGCGAAGTCGGAGCGATGAAGATCTTCAACTTCTTCGACCCGCACGCCCAGGGCTCCACGGCCCAGACCCCGACCCGGCTCGGAGTCCTGGTCTCGATCGCGGGCAGGTTCTTCGTCGACGAGTACTGGGACCGCTGTGCAGCCTCCGGTGGCCAGGATCGTTTCGCCGGCGAGGGTGCCCATTACTCCTTCGAGGCTCGCTGGAGCGACCGGGAGACCAAGCGCTCGCCCAAGCAGGTCGTCGAGGTGAAGGTCGACCGCTTCGGGACCGCCCGGACCGGTGGCGGGAGCTGGTGGTACGGGTTCAACTGGGTGCGGGCCGCGGGCGCCGCCAATCGGGTCCTGCAGGCCGGCGGAGTCGCCACGGCCCCCGCCCGCTATGTCGAAGGTGCTCTCAACGGCGTGCGCGCTGCGATCTCGGTCCACCACGCCAGCTTCGACGCCATCGATCCCGAGCTCGTCCCCTACCCCTGAGAGCCCGCCTCTTCCGCCGCCGCCCCTCGGGTCCCTCCGGGCCCGGGGGGCTTTCGCTTCCCACCCCGGGGCACGGCGGGCAGCCTTCCCCCGGAGACGCGGGTACCATGGGTCCGATGGACCACGACGCCTTCCGGGCCGCATTCGAGTCCTGCTCGCTCGAGCGGAGCGACTGGGACCACCGGGCCCACCTGCGCCTGGCGTGGCTCTATCTCCAGGAGCACGACCTCGACGCGGCGGTGACCCGGATGCGGGACGGGATCCGCCGCTTCGACCTGGCGACCGCCCCGGACCTGGCCTGCAACTACCACGAGTCGATGACCCGCTTCTGGCTCACGGTGATCGCCCGGTCCATGGAAGGCGCCCCGGCCGGCGAGGACTTCGACGCCTTCTGCGCCCGCTGCCCCGAGCTCCTCGACAAGCGGCTGATCCTGGCCTACTACACCCAGCCCCGGATCGTCTCCGACGAGGCCCGGGAGCGTTGGGTCGAGCCGGACCGTCGCAGGCTGTAGCCCCGGTTCGGGGCCGGCACGACGAGGCCCCGCCTCGGGCCACCGGCTCCCGGAGCCTGCCGGGTCACTCCGGATCGACCGGCTTCCCATGCCTCCCGGCGCCGGCGACGAAGCGGCGGGCCCCGGCCTCGGTCTCGCCCGATTCGATCACGGCCTTCCCCCCGACGAGTTCCCGCCGCAAGGCGTCCTCCAGGGATCCCTCGAAGGCCCGACGGGCACTCGCCAGGTCGGCCCTCAGCGCTCCCTGGGGGAAGGCGGCCAGCACCGCCCCGAGCTCCTCGGCGGCGGCGCGGGCGGTTCCCGTCGCCACCACCCGGTCGACCAGGCCGATCGCCAGCGCCTCGGCGGACTCCACGTCGCGGCCGGTGAGGATCAGGTCGAGCGCCCTGCCCATGCCGATCCGGCGCGGCAGGCGCACGGTGCCGCCGTCGATCAGCGGGACCCCGAAGCGCCGGCAGGCCACCGCGAAGATCGCGCTCTCGGAGGCGACCACCAGGTCGCACCAGATCGCGAGCTCGAGGCCCCCGGCCACCGCGTAGCCCTCGACCGCGGCCAGGACCGGCTTGGCGGTCACCAGGCGAGTCGCCCCCAGCGGACCGTCGCCGTCGGGCTCGACCCGATGCAGCTCGCCCCGGGCCACCGCCGCGAGATCGGCCCCGGCGCAGAAGTTCCCACCCGCACCCCAGAGCACCAGGGCCCGCACCGCGGGATCGGCGTCGAGCCCACGCACCGTCCGGGCCAGCTCGGCGGCGCCCGCGGGATCGATGGCGTTGCGCCGGGTCGGCCGGTCGAGCACCACGGTACGGACCGCTCCCTCGCCTTCGACGCGGATCATGGGACCTCCACCCTCTCGAGGCTTCCGTCGGGCAGGCCGAGCAGTAGCGCGGTCCCGGTCCCGCTCCCGCCGGCCGCCTCCTCGAACACCATGCAACGCGGGGCGGCGTCGAGACGTCGACCCGGCCCCGCGGGAGCCGTCCCCTCGAAC
>CAYOHP010000052.1:0-39881 GCA_964403795.1 uncultured bacterium
CGGTTCGAGCCGCCCGTGGACCCGCTGGAGGAGCGCCCGGTTCTGCTCCTCCATGATCTCGACCAGGTTCCGGAGCAACTCCGACTGCTCGCCATGGCGGAGCACCAACGCGACCAGCTTGCCGAAGACATCGGCCAGCCTCACCAGGTCCGGCGGATACGGATCGCAGCGGCGCTGGTCGAGGGTGATCAGGCCGAGCGTCTCGTCCCGGCTGGAGAGCGGCACCACCATGCAGGCATGCCCGTGGGGAAAGTCGAGCACTCCGTCGAAGGGATCGCCGTCGCCCTCGGCGTGGTCGTGTTCCTCGAATGCGTGGGCCCGTCCCCCGGCCAGCACCGCCCGGAGCGACGGGAAGCTCGCCAGCGGAAGTCGGTGCCGCAGAACCTCCGGCGCCGCCAGCGGGCCCCGGGCCACCCGCACCCGGAGCGTCTCGCCGTCGAGCTCCATGAGGGTCGCCAGCTCATAGGGCACCAGCGTCGCCAGGGCATCGAGGGCTTCGACCAGCAGCGAATCCAGGGCCTCGGGACCCAGCGATCGGGCCGCCGCGGCCCGGAGGCCTCGCGAGAGGTCCGAGGCCGGCTCTGGTCGGCGGACCCGGGTGCCGGGAGCCACGAACCCGGAAGCGGCCGCCGCCTCCCGCTTCCCCTCGCCGGTTCTCGAGCCCCGCCGGCTCAAGCCTCCTCCCACACCAGGCTCAGACAGGTGAGCATCCCGTCGACCTTGTTGGTCTCCGAGAGATCCACGGGGACGATCCGGCGCCCCGAGGCCGCCTTCTCCAGGTACCGGACGAGGCGGGGGCAGCCAGCCGCCACCAGCACCGTGTCGTTCACGGCCAGCAGGTTGGCCCCGGTCTCCTCGCCCTCGGGCACGAGGAACACTCCCCCCGGTGCGATCGCCTCGGCCACCGCCGCGAACGCCCGGGTCGCCACCACCCGGCCCTCGTCCCAGGAGGTACACCCGCTCTTCAGGTGCAGGAGCTCGGGGACCGCCACCGCCTCGACCCGGTAGCCGCGGGGCGCGAGCAGGGAGCGGAGTTCCTCCGCGCTCTCCCGGCGGGTGCGCTTCGAGAGCCCGACCCACAGGCGCTTCCCCATCCGAAGCACATCGCCCCCATCGAGCGAGGCACCGGATCCCAGGCGCAGTCGTTCCCGATCCGTCGGCAGCCACCCCGCCAGGCCCTCGGGCTCGCCCGCCCGCGACGGTGCCCCGGGCGCCAGCCGCACCACCGCGTCCGGGAGCACCAGGTGGGTGTCCTCGGGGAAGCACCCGTCGGGGAAGGCCGGGTCCGCGGGCCGCACCGAGACCGTGAGACCGGCCGCCTCCAGCGCCGCGACATACCCGCGGTGCTGGGCCCTCGCCAGCTCCGGATCGGGCCGGCCGCGATCCTCCATGGCGAGCGCCTCCACCAGCTCGTCGCCGGGCTCCCGCACCAGGGCATGGGTCGCGCGCTCCATGGACCCGGAGCCTACCTCACTCGACCACCAGCCGGGCCCGCTCCTCCGCCACCCCGATCCTGGCCATGACCCCGGCGTCGAAGCGCAGCCGGTCGGCCTCCATGCCGTCGGAGAAGATCACGCCCCCGCTCGGCATGCGGGACTCGATCTCCAGGACCTCGCCCTCGCCCACATCCCCCGCCACCAGGTCGGCCGTGCTGTGCCGGCTGACGAAGGGCTCCCGGGCCACGAAGACCAGCCGGCGTTCCTCCCAACCCAGCCGGAGCGCGGCTCCCGGCCTTCCCCCCACGAGCTCGGTGACGCCTGCCGCCATGCGGAGTACCGAGGAGAGCCAGCCCGTGGAGCCGGCACCGGTCGAGACGATCACCCCGCTCGACGACTGCTCCTCGCTCCGGCCCCGCCAGGCGAGCCGGCAGCGGAAGGAGACGTGGGAGGCGGCCCCCACGAACAGGTCGTTGAAGGCGAGCAGCCGCTGCCCGTCGCCGAGCCGGACCTCGGCCATGGAGACCTCCCGGATCCGGGCACGGCTCGAGAGCACCCGCTCCACCGCGGCCCGGGCGACACCCACCCCGAAGGGCAGGAGGATCCCGTCGAGCCTCTCCGGGTCGGGGTTCACGCCGACCACCGGTGCCCCGCCCACGTACTTCGAGACGTTGGCGACGGTGCCGTCGGGTCCCAGGACCACGACCAGCTCGTCGCCGCCGAAGAGATAGCTGGGGATCCGGGCCCGATCGAGGACCAGGAGTTCGGGGCCGAGGTCGAGATCGCGGCGGAGCCGGTCGAGGGCGCGCTGGTAGGCATCGTGCTCGTCCTGGTAGCCCTGGAAGTCCCCGCCCGAACTCTCGATCGCGAAGCGCGCCTGGCCCCGGGTGTTGAAGCGCCGGATCAGTTCCTCGAGCCGGGTGCTGCGAGTCACGAGCAGGATGCGCTGGAACATGGCGGACCTCCCGTTGCGTGTCCCCTCGGATCACCATGAGACCGGGATCCACGGACCAGGCCGGAGCGCCCCTTGCCCCGCCAGGGGGGGCCGCGAAGGCGAAGGCCATCGCTGGCGAGCCCCCCGGCGGGCGAGTTGCGGGCTACTCACCGCGGGGTGCGATCAGGCTCTGGAGCAGCTCGGGCGAGACGTTCAGGGTCCCGATCTTCTGGGCGTTCTCGGCCATCTGCTGGAAGGCCAAGGCGATCATCGACCCCGAGCTCCGGTCCCCGGAGGCCCCGAGCACCATGAGCTTCCGCCAGTCGGCGGCCTCCAGCGGCTCGAGGCTGGCGCGCAGCGAATAGGCCCGGGCGTCGGCGTCCTTGCGGTCGTTCTCGACCCGGGCATCAATCAGCTTGGCCCGCGCCTCCTCGACCGCGATCTCGGCGTTCATCTGGGTCTCCCGGATCACCCGCCGCTGTTCCTCGACCGCGATCTCGGTCTTCAGCTCGTTCTCGCGGATCCTGCGCTCCGCGTCGACGGCGGCGTTGCGCCGCAGGTAGAGGGCCTGGTCGGCCGCTTGCAGGAGCGCCTCGCGGGCCCCGGCCTCGAGCGCCCGGGCGGTCTCGGGATTCGGCCGGATCGCCAGCACCGCCACCGAGACGATGGCCACCCCCATGGAGGTGACCACCTCGGAACCCCGGAGCCCGTCGCGGAGAAGGCCCGAGAGGGTGTCGGAGTCGGCGATGGCGGCGCCGAGGACCAGCGAGCCCAGGCGCGCCCGGGTGAGCACTTGGGCCTCGTGGACCAGCCGCTCCGCCAGCTTCTCGTGGTCGTCGCTCCGGTACCGCAGATCGGCGTCGACCGTCATGTCGAAGACCTCGGAGACCAGCCGGGGATCCTCGACCCGGTAGCTGACCCTTCCCTGGACCTGCACCTCCTGGAAATCCGCGGTCATCTCGGCGAAGGCGAAGGGGACGTCGGTCGACGCCAGCGGGACCGCGGCCAGGGTGGAGGTGGGCTCGAAGTAGAAGAACGAGAGCCCGGGACCCTCCCGGCGCAGGGTCCCCCGCGAGTACCAGCGCACGAATGTGGTGGGGGGGGCCTTCAGATAGCGGATGCCGAACATGGTCCACCGCCTTTCAGTGTAAGACGTACACCCATATCCTGTTCGTGTCAAGTGGACACTTTCAGCAAACCCCGCCGTCACACGGGTTGGCGAGTGTCCCCCCGGTGACGGTCCCCCGGAACCCGATCCGCTCCAGGAGCGGGTCCCGCCCTGGCACGGGGAATGCACATCCCTCTGCCGGGAGGGCACGCCCGGAACCCGGGCAATGCCTACGGTCCAGAGCGGAGGCAGATCATGGCTGAGACCACTCCCAGGAAGGACGGAGCGACCGGCGGCAAGGGGCCGCCCGCGCCGACCCGCGCCGAAGGGATGACCCCCGAGGTCGCCCGGGCCCGGGATCCCTTCTTCCCGCTGCGGGGACGCTGGAACCGGATGTTCGACGAGCTGATGAAGGACTTCCCGTCCTTCCCCAGCCTCGCCTCCTTCCCGGCGTTCTCCGAGTGGGGGAAGGGTGGCTTCCCCAGCCTCGACATGCGGGAAAAGGACGAGGAGATCCTGGTGACCGCCGAGGTGCCGGGGGTCGCGGCCGAGGAGCTCGACGTCCGCATCGAAGGCAAGCTGCTCACCATCCGGGGCGAGAAAACGCAGGAGACCGAAGCCAAGGAGGGCGAGCCCCACCGGGTCGAGCGGGTCTACGGTTCCTTCGAGCGCCAGGTGGTGCTGCCGTCCCCGATCGACGCCGAGAAGGTGACGGCCGTGTTCAAGGACGGGGTCCTGACCCTGCACCTGCCCAAACGGCCGGAGGCCAAGGCCCGGAAGATCCAGATCGGATGAAGAACGGACACGGTTCCCGGCGCGCCCGCGCCGGGAACCCTCGAGGAGAAGTCATGCGCCACGCTGTCCCGGTTTCCCGCGCCCAGGATCCGATGCCCAGGGGCATCGAGCTCCTCCACGACCCCACCCGGAACAAGGGCCTGGCCTTCACCCAGGCGGAACGGGACGCCCTCGGGCTCCACGGACTCCTCCCCCCGGCGGTGCTCACCCAGGAGCAGCAGGTGGCCCGGATCCTCGAGAACATGCGCAAGGGCGCGAGCGACCTCGAGCGCTACATCCAGCTCCATGACCTCGGCGACCGCTCCGAGCGACTCTTCTACCGGGTCGTCATGGACAACCTCGAGGAGACCCTGCCGATCCTCTACACGCCGACGGTGGGCGCCGCCTGCCAGCAGTTCGGGCACATCTACCGGCGCCCCCGCGGCCTCTACGTGACGGCCCGGGACCGCGGGAGGATCCGGGAGATCCTCGGGAACTGGCCGCGTCACGACGTGCGGATCATCGTGGTCACCGACGGCGAGCGCATCCTGGGTCTCGGCGACCTCGGCGCCAACGGCATGGGGATCCCGGTCGGGAAGCTGGCCCTCTACACCGCCTGCGCCGGTGTCCCCCCCGAGCACTGCCTGCCGGTCATGCTCGACACCGGGACCGGCAACCAGGATCTCCTGAAGGACCCGCTCTACCTCGGCGAGAAGACCCCGCGGCTCAGGGGCGCGGCCTACGACGAGCTGGTGGACGAATTCCTCGAGGCCGTCGAGGAGGTCTTCCCGATGTGCCTCGTGCAATTCGAGGACTTCGCCAATACCAATGCCTTCCGCCTGCTCGAGAAGTACCGGGACCGGTACTGCGTATTCAACGACGACATCCAGGGAACCGGCAGCGTGGCGCTCGCCGGGGTGATCGCCTCGATGCGCCTGATCGGGAGCCGCATCTCCGACCAGCGCTTCCTGTTCCTGGGCGCCGGCGAGGCATCCACCGGGATCGCCGACCAGCTGGTCATGGCCATGGTCGAGGAGGGCTCCACGCCGGAAGCCGCCAAGCAGCGGGTCTGGATGTTCGACTCCCACGGCCTGGTGGTCGACGGGCGTTCCCACCTGAACGCGCACAAGCTGCGCTACGCCCATCCCCATCCCGAGATCCGGGACTTCGCCGAGGCGGTGCGCCAGCTCCGCCCCACCGCGATCATGGGTGCCTCGGGCCAGCCGGGCGTGTTCACCCGGGAGATCCTCGAGCTGATGGGCACCATGAACGAGCGGCCCATCGTGTTCCCGCTCTCCAACCCGACCTCCAAGGCCGAGTGCACCGCCGAGGACGCCTTCGTCGCCACCCAGGGCCGGGTGGCCTTCGCCAGCGGCAGCCCCTTCCCCCCGGTCAAGGTGGGCGGCAAGACCTACATCCCGGGCCAGGGGAACAACGCCTACATCTTCCCCGGCGTCGGCCTGGGGGTGATCGGGGTCCGGTCCCGCCACGTCACCGACGAGATGTTCTTCGCAGCGGCCAAGACCCTGGCGGGCCTGGTGGATGCCGACGACCTCGACCACGCCAGGACCTATCCGCCCTTCTCCCGGATCCGGGACGTGTCGCTCGACATCGCGGTGGCGGTGGCCCGGATCGCCTTCGACCGGGGACTGGCCCGGGTGGATCGCCCCAAGGACCTCCGCCGGTTCCTCGCCGATCTGCGCTACGACCCGACCTATCCGAACTTCGCGTAGGAAGGCCGGGAGCAGGGCCCCGGGGATCGGACCCGAGGGCTCAACACGACGGATCGTGATTCGGCGACCCTTCTCACGACATTTCGTGACGCCATTTCGTGTTCCTGACCACTGCGAGCCAGCCCGGGACCCGGCTCCCCGCCTTCCCCATGCGTCCGGATCGGCTCCGGGAGCGGATCCAGGACGGACCGACGCGATCTGGTACGAGCCCTGCAACACTGGGAGCCACGAAGGGAGGGTGGCAATGGCCAACCTCAAGGGCTCGAAGACCCAGGACAACCTGAAGGCCGCCTTCGCCGGGGAATCCCAGGCGAACCGGCGCTACCTGTATTTCGCCAAGATCGCCGATGTCGAGGGGTACCCCGAGATCGCCGGCAACTTCCGGGAGACCGCCGAGGGCGAGACCGGACACGCCCACGGGCACCTCGACTACCTGAAGAAGGTGGGGGACCCGGCCACCGGGCTGCCGTTCGGTGACACGGTGCTGAACCTGAAGGCCGCGGTCGAAGGCGAGACCCACGAGTACACCGACATGTACCCGGCGATGGCCAAGACCGCCCGCGACGAGGGTTTCCCCGAGATCGCGGACTGGTTCGAGACCCTCGCCAAGGCCGAGAAGTCGCACGCCGGGCGCTTCCAGAAGCTGCTCGACTCCATTTCCTGAGCGAACGGTCCCGGAGCCTTCCGGAGCGGCGACCGCTGCGACGGGGGCGCTCCCGGTACCACGTTGCACCCGTCGTCGGGGGCGGCTCGTCCGACCCCCGGCGACCCCCCTTCCCTCCCCGGAGGCGACGCCATGACCGCCACCAACATCTCGTACCTGCCGACCCCGGGCCTCAGCTACGACCCGGCGGACGCCAAGTACTGGGATCCCGCCGCCCTGCAGGGCGAGATCACCCGGGCCTTCGAGGTCTGCGCCGGGTGCCGCATGTGCTTCAAGTACTGCGACACCTTCCCGGGCCTGTTCAAGCTGCTCGACGAGCGGTACGAGGGCGACGTCACCCGGGTGACCGCGAGCGAGGCCGACCGGCTGATGGGCGACTGCTTCCAGTGCAAGCTCTGCGAGGTGCAGTGCCCCTACACCCCGCGCGACGGCCACGAGTTCCAGCTCGACTTCCCCAGGCTGGTGCACCGCTGGGCCGCGCAGCGCGCCCGCCGCGAGGGGATCGGTCTCCGGGACCGGGTGCTCGGGGACCCGGACACCGCGGGGGCCCTGGCCCGGGCGTCCTTCGGGCTCGCCAACACCATGAACCGGGTCGCCGTGCACCGCTGGTTCCTGGAGAAGGTGCTGGGGATCCATCGGGAGAAGCTGCTCCCCGAGTTCGCGGCCTCCACCTTCGAGAGCTGGGCCTCGGCGACGGGACGGGTCAAGCCGGCCTCGCCCGAGGTCGAAGCGGTCCTGTTCCCGACCTGCTATGTCCAGAACAACGAGCCCCAGATCGGCCGCGACACCGTCGAGGTGCTGGAGAAGAGCCAGGTCCGGCTGGCCTGTGCGAAGGGCCTGGCCTGCTGCGGCATGCCGCGCTGGGAGCACGGCGATCTCGAGGGGCTGAGGGCCCAGGCGAAGCGCAACCTCGACGCCCTCGAGCCCTATGTCGAGGCCGGCGCCAAGGTCCTGGCCGTGAACCCGACCTGTTCGATGATGATGCGCCGCGAGTACCCCGAGCTGGTCGCCCCCGAGGACCGGGAACGCGCCGGCAAGCTGGCAGCGGCGGTCTCGGACCCCTCGGAGTTCCTGTGGGAGATCCGCAGCGAGCCCCGCTTCTGCACCGACTTCAAGAGCTCCCCGGGCGGACCGGTCGCCTACCACGCCCCCTGCCACCTGCGGGCCCAGGCCAAGGGCTTCAAGGGGCGCGACCTGCTCCGGAAGATCCCCGGGGTCACCCCCAAGACCACCATGGAGTGCTGCGGCCACGACGGCACCTACGCCATGAAGGTCGAGAGCTTCGAGGCCTCGGCCCGGATCGGACGGCGGGCCTTCGAAGGAATGCAGGAGCACGGGAGCGAGATCTGGGCCACCGACTGTCCGCTGGCCGCGATCCAGTTCGAGCAGCACGCCGGGGTACGGGCCATGCACCCGATGACGATCCTGGCCCGGGCCTACCGGGAGGACGGGTTCGGGATCCCGACTCCGTCGACGAAGGGAGAAGGGGAATGATGGCCACACCGGTCCGTCGCGACGAGGTCGTCGACTACCAGACCTACGAGGAGACGGTGCGCCCGGTCCTGCGTCCCCGGGTGCTCGCCCAGAAGGAGGCGCGCCGGGTGCTCGTGGGCGAGTACCTGACCTTCCTCTTCGAGAACCACGACACGGTCCTCTACCAGGTGCAGGAAATGCTCCGGGCGGAACGGATCGTGAAGGAGGGCGACATCGCCCACGAGATCGCCACCTACAACGAGCTCCTCGGCGGCCCCGGCGAGCTCGGTGCCACCCTCCTGATCGCGGTGGCCGAGGAGGAGCGGCCGGTCCGCCTCAGGGACTGGCGCGATCTCCCGGAGTTCCTCTACCTGAAGCTCGAGGGCGGCGGCAGGATCCCGGCCCGCTTCGACACCCGCCAACTCGGGGGCGAGCGGCTCTCGTCGGTGCAGTACCTGCGCTTCGACACCCGGGGCCGGGTTCCGGTAGCGGTGGGGGTCGACCATCCCCTTCTCCAGGCCGAGACGGTGCTCTCCTCGGCCCAGCGGGAGGCGCTGGCGGCGGACCTGTCGGGTTGACCACCGGGCCGGCCTCCGGCCACCCTCTTGTCGAGGCGAGAGGGGGAGGTCGAATGCAACCTCGGCAAGAGGGGTCGGACGGGGTCGGGACCAGGGCTCGTTTCCGGTGGCTGGCGAGGATCCTGGCGGTCCTCTCGCTGGCCTTCGCGGTCTTCATGGTGACGCTCTCGCACCTGGGTCCCCGCCTCTTCGGGAAGACCGAGGAGCTGCCCGGGGGGACGCCCAAGGAAGTGCCGCTGCTCCTGGTGCTCGACGTCTCCGGGAGCATGTCGATCCCCGACATCTCGGGACAGGTCCTCCGGCACCTGCTGGCCGGCCAGGTCCCGCCCTCCAAGATGGAGCTGGCCCGCGACGCGGTCGTGGAAGTCGCACGCGGACTGCCCGCCGGGTCCGTGGTCGGCCTCCGGATCTTCGGGGACGACACCGGTCTGGTGGTGGAGCCGGTGGCCGGCGGCGCCGCCGAGATCCTGGTCAAGGCGCCCGGGCTCACGGTGACCGGCAAGGGCACCCGCTTCGTCGGACCCGACTACGCCAAGACCGACGTGGGCGGCGGTACCGCCATCCACCTGGCCCTGGCCGCCGCCGGCCGGGACACCCAGCGCAGCGGCCGGACCGGACCCTGGAAGTGGATCCTGGTCTCCGATGGACTGGGGAACCCGGCCAAGAGCCAGGAGGTGGCCCGGGAGCTCGCCCGGGAGTTCCCCGATCTTTCCTGCGACACCATCAACATCGGCCCCGAGACCCAGGAACTGCGGGACATCGCCGCCATCCTCCGGGGTCGGCACCAGGCGGTGCCCTCGGGCGGCCTGGCGCAGGCCCTCAAGGTGGCGGCCTCGCTCCCGTCGCTGGCCGGCTTCACCGGGACCCCCGGGAGCCGTACCGGCGTGAACCCGCTCGCCACTCGGGCCGCCGAGGGGACCTGCTTCGCCCTGGTGGTGCTGGCCCTGCTGCTCCGACGCCGGGTCAAGGAAGGGACCTACCAGGTCGTCATGGGGGCGCTGGGCGGGGTGCTCGCCTGGTCGGTGACCGAGCTCGTGCTCCCCACCCACGGCGCCGACCGGGTCTGGCTCGCCGAGGTCCAGAATGCCGCCTACTTCATGGTGGTCGGCGGGATCCTCTCCACCCTGCTGGCCGCCTCGGGAAGCCTGTGGGACGGCGACGGGGAACGAGCCCTCGACCGTGCCTGCTTCGCGCTCCCGCTGGGGATCGCCCTCGGGGCCGGAGCCGGCTGGGCGGGCCAGGGACTCTTCGAAATCCTGCTCACCGCCAAGGGTCTCAGCCTGGGCGTCCACTTCCTCGCCCGGGTGGCGGGTTGGACCATGGCCGGAGCGCTGGTCGGAGGCACGGTCGCCCTGGCCGCCGGGTCGCCGCGTCGGATCCGGGACGGGATGCTGGCCGGGGGCCTGGCCGGTGCGGCCTCGGGCACGCTCTTCGAGATCCTGGTCACCCACCTCGATCTGCTGGGAGCGCCTCGCTTCCTCGCCCTGATGCTCCTCTCGACCTCGATCGCGATCGCGATCCGGACCCTCGCCGAGTGGCGGAAGGTGGCCTGGATCGAGGTGGTGGCCGGCGACCGTCCGGGCAAGCGGATCCCCATCGAGACTGTCGAGTGCCGCATCGGGACCGGGGTCGAGGTCGAGGTCGTGGTCGATCCCGTGCCGGGCCGCGCCTCCGGCACGCTGGCCACCGTGTTCCGCGACGGCGAAGGATGGTGGATCCGGTCCGAGACCGATGCCGAGATCCTCGTGAACGAGTCCGCCACGCGATCCACCGCGATCCGGAGCGGTGACCGGCTCCGGCTGGGGCGGACCGAGCTCGAGTTCCATGACCGCGACCTGAAGGTCGAGCCGGGAGTCGAACCTCGGGTGTGATGGGTCTCACCGAGGCGCTCGGTGCGCTTTCCCACGGCGGTACCCTAGGAGCGCACACGGCTCCGGGGAGGCACTCATGGATCTCTCGGTTCCCACCACCTTCACTCGCGGACTCCTGGAGACCCTCGCCGCCATCGGCGAGAGCCGCTTCCCCTCCGAGCACCGGGTCGCCGAGGTCTACGGGTCACTGACCCAGGCCACAGCGCGCCCCCTGCCCCCCTCGGGACTGCTCGCCAACCTCGATTCGGCCCGGCTGGCGCGCCACGCCGAGGAAGCCCGTCGGCTCGGCCTGCGCTTCCGATGCCTCTTCGGCGACCTCGACCGGGAGTTCCTGGAGCGGGAGCCGGAGCCACGGGCTGCGCTGCGGTCGCTCCTCGGCCTGCTCACCGACGCCGGGGTCGAGGCCGTGGCGGTCACCGTCCCGCTGCTGGTCGAGTGGATCCGCCAGGACGCCCCGCACATGGAAGTCGATGCCTGGGTCGGGGCCTCTTCGGTCCGGGAAGTGCAGGCGCTGGCGCACATGGGATGCCGGGGGGTATCGCTGGACCTCGACGCCAACCGCGATTTCCCTCGGCTCGAGGCGACGGTGGCCCAGGGAGGGGCAGCGGTTCGACTGCTCGCCAACCCGGCCTGCCTGCTCTCCTGCACCTACCGGCCCCACAAGCGCGAGGACGATGCCCTGGGCAAGGCCTCCGGGTTCTCCTGCCAGCTCCGCTGCCACATCCAGAAGGTGATCGATCCCGTCGAGTTCGTGAAGACACCCTGGATCCGGCCCGAGGACCTCTCGGTCTACTCGACTGCGGGGGTCGCTTCGGTCCGGCTCGAGAGCCGCGGCCTCGACGAGGTGCGTCTGGCACGTCTGGTCGAGATCTACCTGGCGGGCCGCTTCGACGGCAACCTGGTGGAGCTGATCGACTGGGGCTCATGGGACCGGTGGTCGGAGCACCCGGAGGTCGGCCGACTGCCTCCCCTCGACGTGCATGTCGACAACCGGGCCCTGGACGGCTTCCTCTCGCATTTCCGGGACAGCGCCTACCGCTGCCATCTGGGCTGCCGCGGCTGCGACCACTGCCCGGAGGCGGCGCGGGTCGCGGTGCGCTTCGATCCGGCGCTGGCAGCCCGCTGGCGCCGGGCCATGGAAGCGGCGCTGGCCCGGGAACTCGGCGAAGGCGAAGGAGCCTGCTCCCCGGGCCACGGCTGTCCGGTGTAGGCGCCGGGTCTACCCGGCCCGCACCGACGAGCTGGCGCACCAGAAGAGCGGCGAGGTCATGGGACGGACCTGGCCGATCCTCCGGCGGGAGCCGAGACGGGGACGGAGCAGGCCCGCAACCGAACGAGGTGGGGGCGGAGCGGGCGCGACGGGGGCGGGATGGGATGCAGGTTCCATGGCGCCGCCAGCCTAGGGGGTGGGAGGCGGGTGTCAAGCGGGGTCCGCAGCCTTCAGGGCCTCGAAGGCATCGGATCGTCGTCGACGTCCGCCCGGAACTCGACCCACACCGGACAGTGATCGGAATACCGCTGCATGTGGTCCAGGAGGCGATCCCGCGAGAGCCCCGGGGTCACCGAGGGCAGCTCGTGCAGATGCAGGATCCCGGAGCGGCCGGTCCCCTCGGCTCCCGTGAGGGCGGGGTCCAGCCAGAGGTTGTCGTAGAAGTTCGCCCCGAGCTGGTCACCGTCCCCGGCGCTGTAGGTGGTCCAGGCCTTGCGACCGGAGACTGCCGGGATCAGGCCCTCGTCCCGCAGCGGTTCGAAGGCCTCGTGCCAGGGACCATGCACGTTGAAGTCCCCGGCCACCAGCACGTCGTCCTCGTCGGGATCGGCATCCTGGACCTCCCGGTACACCGCCGCCAGTGCGACGAGTTCCCTGGATCGGGCCGCGATCGTCTGGTCCGGCGCCCTGCCGTGGTGGGTGATGAGAGTGAGGTCGAAGCCACCCGGGGTCCGGAAGCTGGCCGCGAAAGGAGGGCGGTCGAAGGTCTTCCGCGGCACCTTGTGCAGGTCGCGACCGGCCGAGACCAGCCTCACCGCCGATTTCCGGTAGAGGAAGGCGGGGTACTCGCCCTTGGCCGAGGAACCGGACTTCCGACGGCTGGCGTGGGTCTCCCAGGCCTCGCCGGTGAGTTTCTCGACCGCCTTGCGAAGCTTCTCGAGGCCCCGGAGGTCGAGCACCTCCTGCAAGGCGACCAGGTCGAAGCGGGCCACCACCTCGGGTCGCGCCTCGACCTTGCTGCTCCTGCCCAGGCGCTTCACGTTCCAGGTGGCGACCCGGAGGACCGGAGGCGCAGCGGCCTCGGGCCGCGCGGGCGGAGCCGGCTGCGGGACCTCGGGGGGAGCCTCGCGGGGGCCGGCTTCCGGCCCCTTGGGGGGCGCCACCGGGAGGTCAGCCCCCTGGGGGACGACGGCCCGCTCCGAACGGGGAGTGGTTCCGGGGCCGAACAGGTCGGCGAAGGCCTCGGGGGGGAGCTCCTCCACATCGACCTCGGCCTCGACCTCGACTGCGGGTGGGGTCGCCGACACCAGCCTGCGGTAGCGGTCGAGGCCGGTAGGCCGGCCTTCCGCCACCGAGATCGGACCGCTCGAGGGGCGGTCGTCACGCTCGCGGTCGGCGGGACCGGCGGGCGAGTTCCCTCGGGGGGCGATCTCGACCGGGGCCGATACCTCGGGTCGTTCCCCGAACAGGGGGGAGTCCCGGCCCGCGTCATGACGCGCCGAGCACCCCAATCCGACGGCCAGCAGGGCGGCGGCCCCTGCCAGCAGAGGGAACCGCGGACTACCGCTGGCCACGTTCCCTGCGGATCTCGGCCAGGATCTCGGTGCGGGCATCCGCGATCCACTTGCCGATCAGCAGGGTCTCCATCCAGCTCGCCTTGAGGCCGGCCAGGCCGTAGACGTGATCGCTCATCTGCTGGGTCGAATCCTGGCCGTAGACGCCAGCGATATCGTCCCTGGTCTGGGAGATGAGCGAGCTGGCGAGGTCCTCGGCCCTCTCCTCCAGCTTCTCGCGGGTGTCGAGCCGCGCGAGCTCGTCGAGGTCGATCATGACGCGGGCCTCCGGGCCCAAGGCTCCGGGACGCGGGGTCCCGAAGTCAAGGCGGGGTGTCCCAGGTGGCTCAGCCGTCTCACCGGATCGCACCCGGGAGGCACGGTCCGGGGGTGCTTCCGATGCCGATCCGCATCGCATCGTGGTGGCCCGTTTCGTGCAGAGGGAGGACGGCCCCTCCGGGGGTCGAAGCCACCCGTCCGGAACCCACCGGCGATCCGGGGCCTCGCCCTGGCCGCCTTCCCCATACATGGAGAATGACCATGCTGCTCCTAACATCGACCGGAGTCCGCCGATCCCTGATGCTGCTCCCTGCCCTGCTCCTGGCCCTCGCCCCCGCTCCGGCCCGGGCGGCGTCCGGGGACTCTCCCCTGGGGTCGCTGCGGGCCCGGCGCTCGGTGCTGGCCAGGGCCAGCGATCCTACGCTCCGTTCCCGCCTGCTCTCGATCCTGGCGACCCCCGGGGAGGGCCCCGTGGAGATGCGGAGGCTCCGCCTCGACCACCTCGACGAGGACGCCTACGGCAGCCTGGTCCCGCACGGCGGCCTGGTGGAGCTGGCGCGGGCCCGGCGCGGCATCGTGGACCGCGACCTCGTCCTGGTGGTGGCGGGTCCGGCCCGGGGACTCGACTTGTTGGAGACGCTCCTGTCCCCGGCCGTGAAGCGTTCGGAGTCGATCGCCGGCCTGGTCCTGGAGTTCTCGTTCACGACCGGGCCGTTGCCGCCCGGGGTGGACCCGCCTCCCGGTTGGGACCCGGGCTTCGGCATGCAGCGCTGGGAGCGGGGCCTGGTGTTCGAGTACGGAGCCGCCGAGGCCTCGGCGGAGGTGCCCGGTGCGGTGGCCGATCCGGTGGCCCGGGTGCGCCGCTGGCTCGAGGCCTCGCCGCATCCGGGTGACATCGACGGCTACCTGGCAGACCTGGTAGTGCGGATCCGGGTCCCCGGGGAGGTGCGCCCGATGGTGGTGACCAGGATCCCGGGCGTCCATCGGTACTGAAGGATGCGGTATGCTCCCGGGCCGTCCGCCGTTCCGGCCGGCAAGGAGCCTCGGATGTCCGATCAGCCCGACCTGGAGGCGCTCCGGATCGAACGACCCCGGGGATCGCTCCGGGGCGTTCCCCGCTCCCCGGGAAGCTCCCTCGGGTGGGTCGCCGGCGCGGTCGGTCTCGCCGCCTTGGTCGCCGCCTACGCCGGTCCCCAGGCCGGTCCCCGGGAGCCGGGTGCCGCGCCGGGCCCGGAGGTCCGGGTGGAGTCCCGGCCCCGCCCCGAGGCCGCCCCTGTCCGCGGCATGGCGGCGAATGGTCACGTGGTGGCGGCCCGCCGAGCCGCGCTCTCCGCCGACGCCCCCGGAAGGATCGTGGAACTCACGGTCACCGAGGGAAGTCGGGTCGAAGCCGGACAGGTCGTCGCCCGCCTGTACTCCGACGAGGTCCGGGCCGCCCTGGCACGAGCCGAGGCCGACCTGGATGCCGCCGACTCCGAGATCGCCAGGGCAAGGGCGGCCGTGGCCGAGTCCCAGGCCGACATCGCCCGGCTCGAAGCCGGCCTGGCCTCCGCCCAGGCCGCTACCCGGGCGATCCTCACCCAGCTCGAACTGGCCCGGCTCGAGGACCTCCGGGTAGGGAAACTGGCGGAGCGCAAGGCAATCGACCAGCGCGAGATCGACCGCGCCCGGGCCGCGCAGCGCGAGGCCACCGCCAACCACGAGCGGGCCCGAGCCGACGAGGACGGAGCCCGGGCTGCCCTGGCCCATGCCCGGGCCGGGGTAGCACTCCGGGAGGCGGAAGCGAGGGTCGCCGAGAGCCGTCGGGGAGGAGCGGCCGCCGCCGTGGCCGGTGCCCGCGCCACCCTGGAGAAGACCGAGGTCCGCGCCCCTTTCGCAGGGATCGTGGTCCTCAAGGACGCCGAGGTCGGCGAGGTGGTCTCGCCCAACGTGACCGGGGGCGCCAGCTCCCGGGGGTCGATCGTGACCATGGTGGATCCGGCTTCCCTGGAGGTCTCCGTGGACGTACCGGAGACCAGCCTGGGTGCCGTTCGGATCGGGGGCGCGGTGCGGATCTTCCTCGACGCCGCTCCCGACCGCGGCTACCCGGGGGAGGTGTCCCGGATCTGGCCGACGGCCAACCGCCAGAAGGCCACGGTCGAGGTACGGGTCCGGTTCCTGGAGCCCGACGACGCCTTGCGACCCGACATGGGGGTGCGAGCGGTGTTCCTGCCCCAGGACGAGGGCGACGGTCGCACTTCGGCATCGCCGGCGGGACCGAGGGACGGAGATCCGGTGACGGGAGGAGGCGGCACGTGAGCGACGCGGTGATCGAACTCGAGCACGTCACCCGGGCCTACACCCGGGGCGGCGAGACGGTGAAGGCGCTCGACGACTTCAGCCTGACGATCGGGGCCGGGGCCTTCCGGGCGGTGATGGGGCCCTCGGGCTCGGGCAAGTCGACGCTGCTCCACCTGCTGGGCGGTCTCGACCACCCCGACGAGGGCGTGGTCCGGGTCTCGGGCGAGGACCTCGCCACCTTGTCGGGTTCCGAGCTCTCCCGCTTCCGGGCCGAGCACATCGGGTTCATCTTCCAGGGCTTCAACCTCCTGCCGGTGCTGACCGCCCTGGAGAACGTGGAACTGCCGCTGCTTCTCACGCCACTGTCCCGGGCCGAGCGGCGCAAGCACGCCGAGGACGCCCTCAAGCTGGTGGGCCTCGGCGACCGGATGCACCATCGCCCCAAGCAGCTCTCGGGCGGCCAGGAGCAGCGGGTGGCCATCGCCCGGGCCCTGGTCACGGATCCCCGGGTGATCCTCGCCGACGAGCCGACCGGCGACCTCGACCGGGCCTCGGCCGACGGGGTCCTCGACCTGCTCTCCCGGCTGAACGTCGAGTACGGGAAGACCATCGTGATGGTCACCCACGACCCGCGGGCCGCGGAACGGGCCCGGGACGTGGTCCATCTCGACAAGGGACGGATCGACCGCCTGGTCGAGAACCCCGGCTCGGCGGCGCCGGTCCGGGCTGCGGGGGCCTGAGCCATGCCGATCCGGCTGGTCTTCGCCCATCTCCGCGCCCACTGGGTGCGGAGCCTGCTCACGGTGGGTTCGCTGGCGGTGGCGGTCTTCCTGCTCTGCTTCCTCAGGACCATCCTGGTCAGCATGCAGGCCGGGGTCGACGCTTCCTCGGCCACCCGGCTGGTGGTGCAGTCGGCGGTGAGCCTGTTCGTGGACCTGCCGCTCGCCTACCAGGCCAAGATCGCCTCGGTGCCCGGGGTCGAGAAGGTCTGCAAGCTCCAGTGGTTCGGGGGCTACTACCAGGATCCGTCCAACTTCTTCGCCCAGTTCGGGGTCGACCACGACCGCTTCTTCGACGTCTACCCCGAGGTGAAGCTGGTCTCGGGGACCCGGGAAGACTTCGAGTCGACCCGCACCGGCTGCGTCATCGGGATCGAACTCTCCCGCAGGTACGGCTGGAAGGTGGGCGACAAGATCCCGATCATCCCCACCTTCTTCCCCCGCTCCGACGGGCTCCCTTGGGAGTTCGAGGTCAAGGGCGTCTACGAGTCGACCGCCCCCAATGTCGACAACCTGACCCTCTGGTTCCACTTCGCCACCCTGGAGGCCGCCGCCGATACCGGACTGATCGAGGGTCCGATAGGGGTGGGCGTCTACGCCATGACGATCGGGAAAGGGGTCGACCCGATCGCGGTCTGCGCCGCGGTCGACGCCCTCTACGAGAACGGGCCGCAACGGGTGCAGTCCACCACCGAAGCGGAGTTCCAGCGCCAATTCCTCACCATGATGGGGAGCGTGCCGTTCTTCCTGAACTCGATCGGCGGAGCCATCCTCTTCGCCATCCTGTTGGCGGCCCTCAACACGATGCTGATGGCGGCCCGCCAGCGTACCCACGAGACCGGGGTACTGAAGGCGCTCGGCTTCACCGACGGGACCGCGGCCGGACTCTTCCTGCTCGAGTCGCTCCTGGTCTGCGGACTCGGCGGAGCGCTGGGCACCGGCTTCATGGCCTGGATCGCTCCTCGCATGGCCTCGGCCATGGCGACCATGTTCCCGGTCTTCCTGCTCACCCGGGGGACGCTGGCGATGGGCTTCGGCCTGGCGTGCGCGGTGGGCCTGGTGGCCGGGATCGTCCCGGCCTGGATGGCGAGTCGTCTCGACCCGGTCGAGGCGCTGCGGGCGGAGGTCTGATCCGATGTCGCTCCCCCCTCTCTCCTACAACCTGCGGAGCCTCACGGTGCGCCGCTCGGCGACCCTGCTCACCGCCCTCTCGATCGGGGCCACGGTGGCGGTGGTGGCCGGCATCCTGGCCCTGGAGCAGGGCTTCAAGAAGCTCTACACCCAGGGGGGACGGGCCGACGTGGCCGTCTTCCTCAGGCCCGGAGCCAACGCCGAGGGCGAGAGCGCGGTCCCCCGGGACCGGGCCCAGATGGTGATCAAGGAGACCCCCGAGATCGCCGCCGACGCTTCCGGCCGGCCGCTCGCCTCCACCGAGGTCTACCTGGCGGTCCGCCGCCCCAAGGCCGACGGGGGCGAGACCAACGTGCCCATCCGGGGGGTGGAGCCCATGAGCTTCGCGATCGCCGGCGAGAGGCTCCGGATCGTGGAAGGACGGAACTTCACCCCCGGCCACGACGAGGTGATCGTGGGCGAGAGCCTGGTGGGACGCCTGGCGCGGGGCCGGGTCGGCGACGTGGTGCAGCTGAACACGGTGCCCTTCAAGGTGGTCGGGATCTTCGCCTACGACGGGCCGTTCCGCTCCGAGATCTGGGGCGACCTCGACCGGATGATGGCGGCGCTGAACCGCCCGGTGGCCAGCCGGGTGATCGCCAAGCTGCGTCCGGGGACCGAGGTGGAGGCGCTGGCAGGGCGGCTCGAGAAGAGCAAGCGGGTGCCCGCCAAGGTGATGACCGAGGACGTCTACCTGGAGAACCAGACCAAGGCCCTCTCCGGGGTCCTGAAGCTGCTCTCGCGCTTCCTGGGGATCATCATGGGAACCGCCGCGGTCTTCACCGGGACCAACACGATGCTCGCCGCCATCGCTGCCCGGACCCACGAGATCGGGCTGCTGGTGGCGCTCGGGTTCCGGCCATGGGCGGTCTTCCTCTCGTTCATGCTGGAGGCCCTGGCGCTCGGCCTGGTGGGCGGGGTGCTGGGGTGCCTCATGGTCTGGCCGGTCCACGGCATCCAGACCGGCACCACCAACTTCCAGACCTTCACGGAGGTGGCCTTCGCCTTCCGGGTGACCCCCGAGGTGCTCGCCACGGCGGTACTCTCGGCGGTGGTGCTCGGCCTGCTGGGCGGGGTCTTCCCCGCCTACCGGGCCGCCACCCAGGACCCGGTGGCCGCGCTGCGCCAGGTTTGACCGTGTTCCCCAGGGAGACAACGCCATGATGAGGAAGACCGGAGAGCTCTCGACGTCCGTCCTGGACGGTTTCCGCGAGCGGTTCGAGGCCCGGGCGGAGAATCGGGTGGCCATGAATGCCGCTACCCGGGGCGACCTCGAGGAGATCTCCCTCAATCGCCGGGTGCTCGACGGGATCGACTGGAGCTTCTCCCACGAGGTCGCGGTCGGAGGCATCACCGCCCAGAAGCAGGCCGGGACCTGCTGGCTCTATGCGGGCCTGAACTGGCTCCGCAAGATCACCATGAAGAAGATGAAGGTGGAAGGCGGCTTCCAGTTCTCCCAGAACTACCTGGTGTTCTGGGACCAGCTCGAGAAGTGCAACCGCTTCCTGGAGCGGATGATCGACCTCCGGGACCGCAGCATCGAGGACCGGACGGTGCACTGGTACCTGACCAACCCGGTCTCCGACGGCGGCGACTGGGTGCTGCTCCGGGACCTGATCGAGAAGTACGGCCTGGTGCCCCAGACCGCCATGGCCGACACCTCGAACCTGGGCAACTCCGCGTTCAAGAACCAGATCCTCTCCTACAAGCTGCGGGAAGGCGCGTCGTTGATCCGGGCCCGGGCCGCGGCGGGGGCGGAGATCGACGAGCTGCACGCCCTCAAGCTGGAGCGCATGGAGGAGATCTGGCGGATCCTCTGCATCCTGTTCGGCGAACCGCCGGCGAAGTTCGACTGGAGCTTCCGGGACAAGAAGGGGAAGTTCCACCGCCACACCGGGCTCACCCCCCACGACTTCTTCCACCGGTGGGTGGGGGTGAAGGTGCGGGACTACCTGCACCTCGTCTCCTCGCCCCTGCCGAGCACGCCCTACCACCGCACCTACACCATCGAGGGGGTGCGCAACATCGAGGGGCAGCCCGACGGCGCCTCGCTCAACGTACCCGTCGCCACCGTGCGGGAGCTGGCCCTGAAACTCCTGACCAAGGGCGAGCCGGTGTTCTTCGACTGCGACGTCACCCAGGGCCTGAACCGCAAGCTCGGCATGCTCGACACCGAGCTCTACGACTACGGGCTGCTCTTCGACACCCGCTTCGGGATGGACCGGGTCACCCGCATGGAGTACTTCCACGAGCGCCCGACCCACTGCATGGTGCTGGTCGGGGTCGACCTGGTCGGTAAGCAGCCGGTGAAGTGGAAGATCGAGAACAGCTGGGGCGAGGACCGGGGCGAGAAGGGCCTCTTCCAGATGAGCGATCGCTGGTTCGAGGAGTACGTCTACGGGCTGACGGTCCACCGCAAGGTCCTGGGACCCAAGCTCTCGAAGCTCTTCGACGCCGCCCCGGTGGCCCTGCCTCCCTGGCACACGCTCTCGTGAATCGAGCGACCCGGGAGCCCGGGCGGATGGGGTCCGGGACGGGAATGCCCGGAGGGGGGAAGCCATGATCCGGAACCTGTTGGGAAGGCTGAGAAGGAGCCGGTCCCGGACCCGGGTCGTGGTGGTCCCGGGGGTGCTCGGCAGCCGGCTCGGGCTCCGCGGCACCTTCGTCGACGACACCATCTGGCTCGACCCGCTCGACATCGGGCGCGGGCACCTCGATCGGCTGGCCCTCGGCGACGACGGAAAGGGCGAGTGCGAGGCGCTGGGGATCCTGCCCTTCGCCTATCTGCGGATCGTGATGTCGCTCCGGGCCCAGGGATACGCGGTGGAGACCCATGCCTACGACTGGCGCCGGGGCGTCGCAGGGCTCGGCCGCGAACTGGCGGACCGGATCCAGGACTTGCGGAGCGACGACGTACGGATCGTGGGCCACAGCTTCGGGGGTCTGCTCGCCCGGGCGGCGCTGGCCGCCGGCGCCCCGGGGGTGACCCGGGTGGTCACCTTGGGAACGCCCCACCAGGGAGCCTTCGCCACCCTCCAGGTGCTGCGCGGCCACCACCCCATCGTGCAGCGGGTGGCGGCCATCGATCCCCGGCGCGATCCGGAGAGCCTGGCGCGCCGGATCTTCGCCACCTTCCCGGGAACCTACGCGATCCTCCCGCACCCGCCCCCCGGTGCCCCGGATCCATGCGATCCCGCGAGCTGGCCGGAGCGGGGCGTGCCGATCCGGGCGGCCATGCTCGATGCAGCCCGGCGGGAGCACCGGGCCCTGGCGCCTCCCGACTCCCGCTTCGTGGCGGTGGCGGGAACCGGCTTCGAGACCCCGCTCGGGGCCGAGCCCACCCCTGAGGGCTTCCGCTACCCGATGTCGAGTCGCGGCGACGGGATCGTGCCCATCGAGTCGGCGGTCCCGGAAGGCGTCCCCGGCTACTACATCGAGGGGGGCCACGGCCTGCTCCCCAGCCTGGGGCCACTGCTCGAGGCCCTCCCCGACCTGCTGGACGGGGGGTCCACCGACCGTCTGGCTACCCGCCCTCCGCCGGCGCGCCCGCTGGGCACCGTCGGCGAGGTCGACCTGGAGGCGCAGTTCGCCACCCTCGCCAAGGCCCTCGAGAGGCCCTCCCCGCAGGCCCTGCAGGCGCTGGTCGCGGAGTTCGCGGCCCCGGCGCCCAGCGACGACGGGTACCAGGGCCCGGGCTCCGGGGGAGACGACGGAGGGAGCGAAGAAGCCGGGCCGGTCGCTGGAACCCCGGGTGCGGGTCCCGTGTCCGGGGCATCGTCGGCGCCGGCCGCCCCGAAGGTGTCGCGTGATGCCGCGGCCCGTCTCGCCTTCATGGCCCAGGCTGGCGAGGACCCCAACGGCTACGCCCTGCTCCAACCCGGGATGGAATACTGGGACCACCCCCTCGGCTTCGCCGGCTACCGCACCTCGCTGTGGACCCCGGTGGTGCTGGGCGACCCCTGTTGTCGTCCCTCGGACCGAGCGACCGTCCTCTCGGCCCTGGTGGCCGCCCGCCCCAAGGCCGTGTTCTTCAACCTTTCGGAAGCCGCCGCCACCGACCTCTCGGGACTCGGTCTGGGATACCGCTTCGCCCCCATGGGGACGGAGCGCTACCTGGACCTCGCGACCGGCGAAGGCTTCGAGGCGAAGACCGTGAAGAGCGCGGTCAAGAAGGCGAAGAAGGCCGGCCTCGAGCTCGACGAGCTCGACTGGGCGACCGCCTCGCCCGAGCGCCTGCTCACCCTCGCCGAAGTGAACCGCGAGTTCCTGGCCGCTACCCCGGCAGGGCGCGAGATCACCTTCGTGTCGCGAGGCGTGGCGTTGGCACCCGAGCCGGAGGTCCGGGTCTTCGTGCTCTCGGCCCGGGAGGGCGAGACGGCCCGGGACTTCGGCTTCCTGGTGCTCGACCCCTGGTGGCAGGGCGGGGTCCGGGTCGGCTACCAGCTGAACGCCATCCGCTTCCGGCGGACCCGGATCTGGGGCGTCTACTTCGCGGTCGTCGCCATGCTCGCCGATCTGCTCCGGGCCGAGGGCAGCCGGTTCCTCAGTCTGGGGGGACTCGCCTACGACCTGGTGGAACAGCCCTCCGCCTTCCCCCACGACCCGAAGATGCTCCGGCGCCTGGCCTTCGTCCGGGAACGCACCGACGAGCACTACGTGATGAGCCACTTCACCTCGATGAAGGTCGAGCTGGGTGGCACCGCCCTGCGCCGCTACATCGCGTTGCCGGCCCGGGCCTCCGTCACCCGCTCGGTGCTGCGCTTCCTGCGGGTCTCGGGGATGGTCTAGTCCGCGAGCCCGCAGCTCGAGCCGAGGCCCGGACCCGCTACTCGGCGAAGGGGTTCCGGTCCGGAGCCTCGGGATGGGGGACCGCTGCGAGCACCCGGCGCACCACACTCTCCAGCACCGGGACCCGGTGCCGGACCCAGGCGGAGCTCTTGACCGGCCGGCAGCCGAGCCGGGCCTTGGCGTCGAGCGCGGTCCCGCCGTAGGAGATCCGCGCCACCCGCCACTCGATGCCGGTCTCCACCACCGCCTGCAGCAGCCGGTGGTAGATCGGCAGGTCGGCGTTGGCCTGGTAGTCGATCCCCAGGTAGTAGCCGTAGGCCGTGTCCCGGTCCCGGAGCACGCTCACCCAGCCCACCAGCTCCCCCTGTGAGCCTGCGGCTCGGCCCAAGGGCCTCGCCAGCGACGGGCTACACCTCGCTGCTCCCCCTGGCTGAGCCAGGGGCGCTCCGGCTACACCCGTGTCCCGCCGGATCCCGAGCAGGCGCACCCGCTCCGGGCCGAGCGCCTCGGCCAGGGCCGGGAAGAACGCCTCGGGCAGGGTGAGCAACCGGAACTTGCTGCCGTCGGCCACCGCCCGGTAGAGCGCATGGATCCTCGCCCCCTCCCGAGCCAGCGCCTCGGGAGGAATCGGCTCGAGCCACCCGCCGCCCGCCTCCAGGTCCTTCGCCACCTTGGCCGCGGCCTTCCGGTACTTCTTGTTGAGCGCCGCCAGGTACCCCGAGAAGTCGCCCCAGGCGGGATCCACCTCCAGCACCATGTTGGGGTCGACCGGCATGGGGTGGTAACCGAGGGCGGAGAGGGCCTCGCCCTGGGAGCGCTCGTCGGGCAGCTCCTTGATCACGGTGTAGTCGGTGTCGCCCTCGAGCTTGGCGGCCCGCCGCAGCCGGTACAGGCCCTCGGCTACCGCCGGCCACAAGGCTGCGGGATCCTCGCCGGGCGCGAACGCGACCCCGTGCGGACCGTAGGTGGCGAGGCCACCGCAGACGGTGACCCTCCGTCGCACCTCGTCGAGGGCCTTGCGGGTCAGCGACTTCAGGGCGAGGATGGCCCGGTCGGACTCGGGGAGGTCGTCGGGGACCTGCACCACCTGCGAAGCCGTCAGCTCCAGGGTCTGGGTGGTGAAGGCCGCCACCGGCCGGTCGCCCCGGTAGACCAGGGCGAATCGGTGAGCGAGGCCGGAAGGGCCATGGTCCTGGAAGCAGGCCAGGAAGTCCCGCTGGAGGAAGACCGAGGCCGAGCCGGTCGCCTGGTCCCAATGATCGGGCCTGAGACCGGAGATGCGGTCGGCGAAGGCGAAGGCGAGGCCGGTCGGCTCGGGGCGACCGGTGACTCCGTGCACGACGCGGGAGACGAAGCGACGGATCCTGCCCATGGCGCGAGCGTAGTCATGCGGAGGCCGGATCCGCCACCCCGTCGCACGGGTCCCGTCCCCCGCGTGACGGCCGGCGCCCCTACCTCGGCCCCGGCGGGGTGGGAGCGCGAGGGCGGAGCGTCGTCCCGACCACCGCCAGCGGGAAGGCAGCGATCGCCATGGCACTCCCGGCGGCGCCGATCGAGCGGGCCCAACCCGAGTCGGCCAGGTCCCCGGCCACCCGCACCGCCAGGCCCAGGTGGAGCAGTCCGAGCGGCAGGTAGAAGACGGGCGAGTACACCAGCGCCACCCGCAGGACGGCCGGGAAGACGATGGGCGCGTGGCCGAAGATCATGGTGAACACGAATCCCACGAAGAAGCAGTGGAGCCAGGCGTCGTACTCGAGGCCGCTCTCGAGGGGTCCGAGGGTCGCACCCAGGATCCCGGCCAGGCCCAGCCATCCGAAGCCCGAGAGGAGGCAGGCCGCCACGTAGCGGGGCAGACCGCGGGATCGGATCGTGACCCTGGCGACATCGAAGACCGCGAGCCAGAGCGCGATCCCGAGGAGGCATGCCCCCTGCACCCGGTGCGACTCCCCGGCGCCCGCCCCGGTCGCCGCCAGCGACAGGACCAGGACCGCCACCAGCATCACCAGGAGGTGCCCGGCCCAGGCCGGAGGCCGCCGGACCCGGCCCAGCTCGAGGCGTTCCCCGGCGATGGTGAGGAGCAGGAAGACCATCCAGGCAGGAACCACCGCCGGTACCTGGGTTCCCCGGAACCAGGCGAGATTCCCGGCGCACCATGCCAGGGCGCCGACCACCGGGAGCGCCGTGAACGTCGCCCACTGTCGGGCCGCGATCGCTCCCGTCACGGCGACGAAGACCGCGCTCCCGGCCGCGAGCAGGCCGACCGCCACCGGACGGTCCACCCCCACCACGAGGAGGAGGCCGGCGACACCGGTGGCCGAGGGAGCGACCCAGGGCCATCGCGCCCCGAGAGCCACCGCCCGCTCCACCCCGATCAAGGTCCCCAGGAAGGCCCCCACCATGAGACCGCCGTGCTCCGAGATGAGGCTGCCCATGGCCAGCGGCAACTTCCAGCCGGCCCGGAGCAGACCTCCCCAGACGCCCAGGACCAGTCCGATGGCGGCAGGGGCCATGACCGCCACGATCACGAGGCGGGGTGGTCCCATCACACTTCCATCCCGCCGCCCTGAGGGTCCCCGGAGTCCGGGTGCCCCAGCCGACGCCGGGCCGCCGGCCGCATGCGCTCCGGGCCCCAGGCCGGCTCCCAGACCAGCTCGACTTCCACGCCGACCAGCTCAGGGAAGGCGGAGACCAGGGCAGCCTGGGCCTCGCCCACCAGGTAGCCGCCCAGGGGACAGCCAGGACTCGTCATGGTGATCCGGACCCGGAGCCGATCGCCCTCGAAGGCCACCCCGTAGACCAGCCCGAGGTCCACGAGGTTCTCCCCGAGCTCGGGATCCAGGACGGATGCGAGCGCGGCCAGGGCCTGCGCCTGCCTGGGGTCGTCGGGATCGCTCATGGCGCAATACTCCCACGGGTGGTGCCGGTCCGCCTACGCAGTCGGCCGGGGTCCGCCGGGGTACTTCCCTCGAAGGCCGGACTCAGAGCCTGTGAACCTCTCCCCGGCGCCGGCCCGAGAGCGACCCGCCGGTCCGAGGGGCGAAGCCCCGACGGAAGGCGTGCCCCGCCTGCAAGGCGATCGCAGGTCCGAGGGGCGAAGCCCCGAAGGAATGCGGTGAAGCAGGCAGCGGATCCTGCCTGCGAGGAGAGCGCTGCCGCAGGCGGGGATGATGGGTCGACCGCATTCCGTCGAGGCTCCACCGGAGCCTCTCGGACCTGCGAAGCCAGGCGGGGAGAGGTTCACAGTCTCTCAGTCCACCCCGCCCTGGCCGAGGAGCCCGGGGCCCTCCTCGTCGCGAGGCGGGGTCGGGATCCGGGCCCCGGCGCCGACCGCGGCCCCGGCGATCCGCACGGGGCCACCGGAGAGGTCCGGCCAATCGAACTCGTCGTCCTCGCGCCCCTCGGTGCGGTCGCCCTGGGCCTGCCCGTGCAGCGCACGCGCCATGCGTGCCGCCCCGCCGAACAGGTCGCGGTAGCCGACGTTCTCGTCCTCCAGGAACGGCCCGTCCTGGATCTCCCAGCTCCGGTAGCGGTCGAGGTAGGGGGCCGCGAAGCCCATGCGCTCGGCCTCCACGAACCAGAGCAACGACTGTTCGACCCGGGTCGTCGCGGTGTTGGCGGCGGTCTCGACCCGGTTGGGATCGAAGAGGCGGAACTGGATGACCTCGACCTCCCGGCCGTTGGAGGCCTTCGCCTTGCCCCGCTCGGCCGAGACCGCCAGGATCCCGTGGCCGACGGAGTGGTCGAGGTTCCGGAAGAAAACGTAGGACACGCCCAGGTCCTCCTCGTCGAGCTCGTCGAGCAGGTGGTCGCGGAGCTTCCTGGCGCCTTCCCGCCGATGGTGACCGGGCAGGCGCTGGTCGTCGTGGAGCGTGACCGCCAGGCGCACCGCGTGGATCCGCTGCTCCTGGCTGGCGTGGCTATAGGCCCTGAGGCGGTACTTCTCCAGGTTGTCGCGGGTCACTTGGGCCTCGACCCCGAGCTCGCCCTCCACCGTCTGCGGCGCCTGGTCCCGGGGCAGGAAGGGCAGGATCCTCTGGATCAGGTTCGGGTCCCTGGCCTCCCGCTTCAGGGGATGGACGAAGGTCTGGTACCAGGTGGCGGTCAGCAGCGAGATCCCGAAGCAGGTCCCGCCGGCCGAGAGTCCGGTCCCCCGGTTCCCGAACGCCGGGGTGTCGAGCAGCGGATCGAACCAGCCGGCCCGCGCCACCGGCTCGCCTCCGCCCTGGTAGGTGTAGGTGACATCCGGAAGCTCGGTGGGAAGGCGGCGTACCGCGCCCCGGACCCCCGCCATGAAGCCCGGGGTGGGATCCTCGTCCCCGCCGGCGAGGAGCTCGTCGGCGATCGCCGTCCCGCACCCGGATCCGACCAGGGCCGAGACCAGCAAGGCGGTCCGGACCAGCGAGCGAGGGAACATGACGACCTCCGTGAGGAAGCCGACGCAACCCCGGTGCCAGATCGTCGCCCCGCTCCCGGACCGGCTCTACAGGTACCGCGAGTGTCCGCATGGTCCCTGGGGGACCATCCGGACGGCCTGCCCGGATTGCCAGGAGCCCGAGGCCATGCGCATGCTGGGGGCGTGATCCACGTCTTCGCGACCGCCACCGGCGCCCGCGACACCTTCGAGTCCTACCTCACGGACTGGGCCGGCGACCTGGCTTCGCGCTTCCATCTCCACCTCTACGAAGACCTGGTGCGATGGTCGGGCTTCACTCCCGGCCTCTACCTCTTCACCGACCACGAGCGGCTCACCGACCGCCAGCTCGGGATCGTGCGGGGCGCGGCCCGACAGCTCGCAGCCCAGGTGCCCGGAGCCCGGATCGCCAACGCTCCCGACCGCGTCCCTCGCCGCAAGGAACTGCTGGACCGACTGGCGGACAGCGGGATCAACGGCTATCGCGCCTATCCCGCCCTGAAGGTGCCGGAGTCCGCCCGGTTCCCGCTCTTCCTGCGCAACGGCCGCGACCACAAGGGGCCCCGGTCGAAACTGCTCGAGACCCGCTCCGACCTCCACCGGGCGATCTTCGACCAGCTGATGCACGGGATCCCCGAGGGGGACCTGCTGGCGATCGAGTACTGCCACACCCAGGGTCCCGACGGGCAGTTCCGCAAGTACTCGGTGTTCCGGGTCGGCGAGGCCTACCTTCCTGCCCATGTCATCTACGCCCCGGAGTGGGTCGCCAAGGACGGGGATCCCCCGACCCCCGAATTGGTCGCCGAGGAGCACGCCTGGGTACGGGAATGCCCGCAGCTCCCGGAGGTCCGGCGGATCTTCGAGGCTGTCGGGATCGAGTTCGGGCGCATCGACTTCGGGATCCGGGAAGGCCGCATCGAGGTCTGGGAGATCAACACCTGCCCGGTCCTGCTCTATCCCCGGAAGTACTACGAGGAGAAGGCCCGGGCCTCGCTCCCGTTGAAGCTGGCCCTGGCCGCGCGCTTCCTGGAGGCGTTCGCGGCCTTGGAGGGCGACCCCGGGGATCCCGCCGGCCTGACCGTCCCGGTACGGCTGGCGCTCGCGCTCTGAAGCCGGGCGGGGGAGATCCCCTCGGGCTCGGACGGTCTACCATCATTCCCGGAGGTGGCCGGTGACCGGACGGGAACAGAACGGTGCCAAGGGTCGTTCCCGGGACCGTCGCAGGACGGCCCTGGAGGAGACCGAGCGGCTGACCAACATGGCGAGCCTGATCGGGGCCGGGGTCGCCCTGGTCCCCATCCCGGGCACCGCCCTGGCGCTGCGCGGAATCGACATCCTGCTCATGGGGGCGATCGCCGCGGTCTGGGGCCAGCCGCTCACCAAGAGCTTCGTGGCCGCCTGCTGGAACTGGATCAAGGCCCGCTTCTTCGTGGGCGTCGGCCTCGCCATCGCCGGCGACTTCCTGGGAATGATCCCGGGCGTAGGCACGGTGCTCAAGCCCGCCATCGCCGGCGGCTGCATCAAGCTCATGGGGTCGGGAATGGGCGAGTACCTCGCCCAGGAGGTGGGCAAGGACCATCCCGCGGCCATCACTGCCGAGGAGGCCCGGGACCGCCTGAAGTCCGCCACCGACCGCATGGCGGAACTGGCCCCCGATCTCAAGGCCGGGATGGAAGCGCTCTTGAAGGGCGACGGCGGCCCCCTGGCCGCCACCTTGAACCGGGTCTTCGGGGGCGCCGGACCTGCCGCCCAGGCCAAGGAGGCCGACTCCGGGACCGAGGACGCGGGAGCCGAGTGGGAGGACGACGACGGGCTGCCTCCCCGAGGGTAGCCACCGATCCGACACGGACCGCATTGCACGCTGCGCTACCTTGGGGCCCTGGAGGACCGCGATGTCGAAGCATGCCAAGGCCTTCGAGAAGGCCGCCGCCGACGTGAAGAAGCTCTCCGAGAAGCCCGACGACGCCACCCTGCTCGAGCTCTACGCGCTCTTCAAGCAGGCCAGCGCCGGGGACGTGAGCGGGGACCGCCCCGGGATGTTCGACTTCGTGGGGAAGGCCAAGTACGACGCCTGGGGCGGCAAGAAGGGCATGTCCAAGGACGCCGCCATGCAGGCCTACATCGCCCTGGTGGAGGAGCTGAAGAAGGCGGACGGGTAGGCGGATCCGGCCCTTCCGGTCCTCACCGTCGGCGCAAGCCCTCCATCACCCGCCGGATCGCGTCCCGGTGGTTGTCGACCTCCACCGGGGGATTGGCCAGGCCCGCGGGGCCCTTGCCCTTCAGGTGGAAGTCGATCACGGTGTCCGGGTCCTTGAGCAGGTGCCCGGTGAGGATCGCCGCCACCGACTCCTCCGGGCCGATCACCCCGGCCTCCACCAGCTTCCGGACCCCGGCCACCGAGGCGCAGCTCGCCGGCTCGGCCCCGATCCCCGCCCGGTCCACCCGGGCCTTGGCCTCCAGGATCGCAGCGTCGTCGACCGCCTCGACCACGCCTCGGGTGGACTCGAGGGCCCTTCGTGCCTTGGGCCAGCTCACCGGATTCCCGATCTTGATGGCGGTGGCCAGGGTCTCGGCCTTGACCGGCTCGAGCCGGTCGGCGCCGCTCGTCATCATCCGGTAGAACGGTGCGGCTCCGGCGGCCTGGACGACCGCCAACCTGGGCGCCCGGTCGATCACGCCCCCTGCCCGCAGCTCCTCGAAGGCCTTCCCGAAGGCGCTGACGTTGCCGAGGTTCCCGCCCGGGACCACCACCCAGTCGGGCGGCTGCCAACCGAGCTGCTGGAGCAGCTCGGCCATGATCGCCTTCTGGCCTTCGATCCGGAACGGGTTGACCGAGTTGACCAGGTAGATGCCCAGCTCCCCGGCCAGGGCCTCGACATGGCCCATGGCATCGTCGAAGTCCCCCCGGATCTGCAGGGTGCGGGCGCCATAGGCCAGCGCCTGCGAGAGCTTCCCGTAGGCGATGTTCCCGGCCGGCACGAACACGAAGGCATCGAGGCCCGCGAGGGCGGCATAGGACGCCATGGAGGCCGAGGTGTTCCCGGTCGAGGCGCAGGCCACCGCGCTCCGTCCCAGGTGTCGCGCCATGGTCACGGCCACGGTCATGCCGCGATCCTTGAAGCTGCCGGTCGGGTTCTCCCCCTCGTGCTTCAGGACCAGCCCCTCGCAGCCGGTCCAATCCGACAAGGCGGCGGACCGGTAGAGGGTGGTGTTGCCCTCCCCCCGGGTCACGACCGAGGACGGGTCGATCCCGAGCACCAGCTCGCGGAAGCGCCAGACACCGGAACGGTCGAGGGGGAAGGAGCTCCCCAGGCGACGGTCCCAGAGCTCGCGCACACCGGGAGCGAGCGGCCGCGGCTCGACCTCGAGCAGGTCCCCGGTGGCGGGATCCCGGTAGAGGTCGAGGCGGTTCCCGAGGGGCTTGCCGGTACCGAAGACCCGGAGGTGCGGACCGTCCTCACGCGTCATCGAACGCTCCTCGCTCCGAGAGACGGGAGACCACCGGGAAGGAACGCACCCCGAGGTCCATCCAGGCCCGGCTCATGGCCTTGGCGATCCCGGCCGCTTCGGGCTGGCTGCGGGCGGCTGCGAAGAGCGTAGGACCTGCACCGGAGATCCCGGTAGCCAGGGCTCCGGCCGCGTCGGCGGCCTGGCGGACCGCGTCATGGCCCTTGATCAGCGGGGCCCGGGCCGGCTCCACGATGCGGTCGCGGATCCCGGCCAGGAACCCCTCGAGGTCGCCCCGGTGGGCGGCATCGACCATGCGGACCGCGTCATGGAGGTTGGCGATGGCTGCCGCCAACGGGACCATGGCGGGGAGCGCAGCCCGTGCCTCGCGGGTCGACAGTCCGAACTCGGGCTTCACCGCCGCGAACCAGATCTCGAACCGCGGGCGCACCCGGCGGATCCGGGGCGGATCGAGTCCCTCGACCAGGCAGAACCCGCCGAGCATGGCCGCCGCCACGTTGTCGAGGTGGCGTCCGGAGACCTGCGCCTCCGCCTCCAGGCTGGCGGCGAGCAGGTCCTCGAGTTCCAGGGTCCCCGGATAGAGCCGGGAGACCGCGCAGGCTCCCGCCACCGCGCTGGCGGCCGAGCTGCCGAGACCCGAGGAGAGAGGGATGCCCTTCACCAGGGTGAACGAGATGCCGCCTCCGGGCGTGCCGCGCCGGCGGGCCAGGGCGGCTGCAGCCGCGATTCCCGCGGTGTTCCGGGTCGGATCCCGGGACGGCGGAGCCTCGACCCCGGCGACTCCCGAGATGGTCACGCCCTCGGCCTGGGTCCGGCGGGCCAGGAGGGTATCGCATGGCCCCTCGAGGGCGAGGCCGAAGACGTCGAAGCCGGGTCCCACGTTGGCGATGGTGGCCGGGGCGCTCACCGACACGGTCTCGGCCGGCGCTTCGTTCCCGCTCACAGGAGGCCCCGGGCCCGGAGCAGCTCGGCGATCAGCACGCCCCCGCCGGCCGCCCCCCGCAGGGTGTTGTGGGAGAGCCCCACGAAACGGAGGTCGAGGACACGGCAGGGGCGAAGGCGCCCCACCGTGACCGCCATCCCCGAGCCGGCGTCCCTGTCCCGGAGCACCTGGGGCCGATCCGGTTCGCTCCGCACCACCAGGGCGGGAGCCGGGGCCGAAGGCAGGGCGAGCCGTTGGGGTTCGCCCTGGAATGCCCTCCAGGCGGCCTCCACCTCGGCGATCCCCGGACGGTCCCGGAAGCCCACCGAGACACAGGCCAGGTGCCCATCCCGGGTGGGCACCCGGTTGCAGTGGGCGGCGATCACCGGGCGATCCGCGGCGACGATCCCCTCGGCTCCCGCCTTGCCCAGGATCTTGAGCGGCTCGAGCTCGGTCTTCTCCTCCTCGCCGGCGATGTACGGGATCACGTTGTCGAGGGCGTCGAGCCCGGAGACCCCCGGGTGTCCCGCCCCGGAGAGGGCCTGGAGGGTCGTGACCATGACGCGTTCGACGCCGAATGCCGCGAGCGCCGCCAGGGGAGTCAGGTAGGACTGCAGCGAGCAATTCGGCTTGGCCACCACGAACCCGGAGCCGAAACCCCGACGGCGACGCTGGACCTCCAGGACCGCCAGGTGGTCCGGGTTCACCTCCGGGATCACCACCGGCACGTCGGGCTCGGAGCGATTCGGGGAGGCGTTGGTGACCACCGCCAGACCGGCCGCGGCATAGCGCATCTCGAACTCCCGGGCGGAGTCCGAGTCGACCGCCGAGAAGACCAGGCGACATGCCCGGGAGGCGTCGTCGACCCGAGCGAGCTCGTGGACGGGGAGGTCGGCGACCTGGGCCGGGACCTCGCCGGTCCCGAACCAGCGTCCGGCCAGCGCCTCCCGGTAGGGCCGTCCCGCGGAACGGCTCGAAGCCGCCAACCAGACGGGCTCGAACCAGGGATGGGCGGCCAGCAGTTCGAGATAGCGCTGTCCGGCCATGCCGGTGGCGCCCAGGACCCCGACCGGGATCCGGCTCACCGGACCACCTCGACCAGGTCCTCCAGGACTCCCGCCGCCGTGACCTCGGGACCCGCACCGGTCCCCTGGATCACCATCGGACTGGCGTCGTACCGACGGGAGCGAATCGAGACCAGGTTGTCGCTGCCGGTGAGCGACCCCCACACCGAGGCCCGGGGACGGAGCCCGACTCCCACCCGGATGCCGACTTCGGAGACCTCGGCCAGGTATCGCGGGACCTCCCCGGGGCCTGCCGACGGGAGCCCGATCCTTCCCCCGGCGCTGCCGATCGCCGCCAGGAATTCGGGAATCGGTAGGCTGCGGTCGCCCGGGTCGACCAGGGGAACGCGCTCGACATCGGAGGGTTCCCGCCGCAGCCCCATGGTCCGGGCCAGGATCAGCGCCTTGCGGGCGACGTCCATGCCATCGAGGTCGTCCCGGGGATCCGGTTCGGTGTAGCCGAGGCGATGGGCCTCGCGCACCGCGTCGCCCAGCGCGACGCCCTCCGAGACCTGGTGCATCACATAGCCCAGGGTCCCCGAGAGGCTGCCGTGGACCTCGAGGATGCGGTCGCCGGTCAGGCGCATCCCGGCGATGGTGCGCAGCACCGGCAGGGCCGCGCCCACGGTGCATTCGTAGCCGATCCGGGATCCCCCTTCCCGGGCCGCTTCCATGATGCGATCGAAGTCGTCCTGGGTCCCGGAGAGCGGGATCTTGTTGGCGGTGGCCACCGGGATGCCCGACGCCAGGGCCGAGGTCAGCAGGGGCGCGGTAGCGCCGGAGGTCGTGTCGACCAGGACCCTTCGCGGCGACCCGGGCCGGCCCAGGGACGCCAGGCGCGCCAGCGCGTCCCCCAGGGCCGGGAGCGACTCCCAGCCTTCCGCCAGCGCGGCGCGGGAAGGCGGATCCCCCCAGCGCACCCGATCCCTTCCTGCCACTCCCAGGTAGCGGAGCCAGAGCCCGGTCTCGGCCGCGATCGCCTCCCGGTGCTCGAGAACCAGGGCGACCAGGGCCGAGCCGACCCGGCCACAGCCGAGCTGCAGGATCTCGACGGGTCGCGGGACACGGCCCTGACTCAAGGCGCACCTCCCATGCCGAACGCGTCATGGATGGACCGGAGCGCAGCATCCACGTCCCCGCTGCCCACCACGAAGGAGATGTTGCGCTCCGAACTGCCCTGGGCGATCAGGATCACGTTGATCCCCCGGTCGCCGAGCACCGAGAAGGTCCGCCCGGCGATCCCCGGGACACCCTGCATCCCGTCCCCCACCACCGAGACCACGGCCAGGCCGCCCTGGTCCTTGACGCCCTCGATGCGACCCTTCAGGAGTTCGAGCTCGAACTCGGCCCGGAGCACCTCGCCGGCCCGCGGCCGGTCGGTCCCGGAGACCACCAGCGAGATGTTCTGCTCCGAGCTCGCCTGGCTGATCATCAGGACGTTCACCCCCGAGCGGGCCAGGGCCCCGAAGACCCGGCCCGCCATCCCGGCCACTCCCTGCATGCCGCCGCCCTCCAGGGTGACGACCCCGACGTCGCGGACCGCGGTCAGGGCCTTGGCCCCTTGGCCCACGCCCTCGCCGCGGGGTACCACCCGGGTCCCGGGTGCGTCGAAGCGATAGACGTTGCGGATGGTCGCCGGGATGCGGCTCTCGCGCAGCGGATGGATGGCGATCGGGTGCAGGACCTTGGCACCGAAGAAGGAGAGCTCCGCCACCTCGTCATAGGTGAGGACGTCGAGGCGACGGGCTCCCGGCACGACCCTGGGGTCGGCGCTCATGATCCCGTCGACCTCCTTCAGGAAGCGCACCTCCCGGGCACCCACCGCCTCGGCGATCAGCGAAGCCGAGAAGTCGGTGCCTCCCCGCCCCAGGGTGGTGGTCAGTCCCTCGGGCGTGGCCCCCACGAAGCCCATCACCACGGGAACGATGCCGTCGTCGACCAGAGGCGGAAGGCGGGCCCGACAGCGCTCCCGGGTCGCCTCCAGCTGGGGATAGGCATTGCCGAAGGCGGCGTCGGTGACGATCACGGCCTCGCCGTCGACCGGCTCCGCGGGCACCCCGCGACCCGCCAGCGCCGCCGCCACCAGGCGGGCCGAGAGCCGCTCCCCGAACGAGGCCACCCAGTCCCTGGACCTCTGGGTGGCCTCCCGGAGCACCGCCATGGAATGGAGGAGAGCCTCGAGCTCCCGGGCCGCCCCCTCGAGGAAGGTCTCGAACCCGTCGCGACCCGGCCCCTCCGGGACCAGCTCCCGGACCATCCCGAGGTGGAGGGCGGAGAGGTCCCTGGCCACTCGTCCCCCTGCCGCGGTCTCGCCCGACACGGACTCCTGCTGTCCGGCCAACAGGGCGTCGGTCACGCCCTTGACGGCCGAGACGACCACCACGGGGCGGAGGTCCCGACAGCGCGCCACGTAGTCGCAGGCGTTGGCCACGTTGGCGGCATCGGCCAGGGCGGCACCGCCGAACTTGAGCACCAGCATGGGCTCCGACCTCCGGGTCGCCGGACGGTCCCGCCGGGCGGGACGGAGACCGGGTATCCGGCGCCACGGTAGCAGAGAGGACGACGCCACCCGCCGGGCTACGCTGTCGGTGTGGCACGTCCGCTCCCCGCCGGATCCCCAGCCCCCGCATCCGGCCCTCCCGGCCCGGATCCGGATCCCTCCGATCGGCCGCCTCCGACCGAGGACCCGCGCTACCGGGAACTCTCCCGGTACGTCGTCCTCCGCTGCGTGGTGGGCTCTCGCGCCTATGGTCTCGAACGTCCCGACTCGGACACCGATCGCCGCGGCATCTTCCTGCCTCCCGCCGACCTCCACTGGTCGCTGGCGAGCGTCCCGGAACAGATCGAATCCGATGGCGAACAGGCGTGCTACTGGGAGCTGGGGAAGTTCCTGGTCCTGGCGCTGAAAGGCAATCCCAACATCCTGGAGTGTCTCTGGACCCCCCTGGTGGAGGACGCCGACGGGATCGCCGCGGAACTCCTGGCAGAACGCCATCGCTTCCTGTCGCGGGTCGTGTTCGAGACCTTCCACGGCTACGCCATGAGCCAGTTCCGGAAGGCCGAGTCGGCCATCCGCACCCGGGGCGAGCCGCGCTGGAAGCATGTGATGCACCTGGTCCGGCTGCTGCTCACCGGGATCGTGGTGCTCGAGGAGGGACGGGTCCCGGTACGGGTGGAGGAGCACCGGGACCGGCTGCTGGCGATCCGGGCCGGGGAGATCCCGTTCGCCGAGGTGGACCGATGGCGGCTCGAGCTGCACTCCCGCTTCGAATCCGCCAAGGCCTCGACCCGTCTTCCGGCCGAGCCCGACCTCGCATGGGCCGACGACTTCCTGCGGCGGGCCAGGAGGTCCCGGGTATGACCGTGTTCCCTCCCCTGCTCTCCCGGGTCGTGGCCGAGCAACCGCATCCCCTGCTGTTCGCCACCGTGAGTGGGGCTCATCTCTACGGTTTCCCGTCCCCCGATTCCGATTGGGACCTGCGCGGTGTCCACATCCTCCCGCCCCGCGAGCTCCTCGGCCTGGACCACGGCCCGGCGACCCTCGAGGTCTCGGAACACCGGGAAGGGGTCGAGCTCGATCTCGTCACCCACGACGCCGGCAAGTTCTTCGAGCTCCTGCTGCGGCGCAACGGCTACGTCCTCGAGCAGCTCACCTCCCCGCTGGTGGTCCACAGCCGGCCCGAGCATGCCGAGCTCCTCTCGCTGGTACCCGGATGCCTGACCCGCCATCACGCCCACCACTACCTCGGATTCGCGGCCACCCAATGGCGGCTGTTCGAAGGGGAATCCCCCCGCCGGGTGAAGCCCCTGCTCTACGTCTACCGGGTGCTCCTGACCGGGATCCACCTGATGCGGAGCCACCGGATCGAGGCCAACCTCGTGACCCTCGACCGGGAGTTCCGCCTGCCGCAGATCCCCGACCTCGTCGCCCGGAAACTGGCCGGACCCGAGGCGGGAACCCTTCCCGGGACCGAGTTCGAATTCCACGAGGGCGAGTTCGAAAGGCTGGTGGGGGTCCTCGAGGACGAGGCCGCGGCCTCCACCCTGCCGGACCGACCCACGGCCCGCCCCGCCCTCCACGACCTGCTGCTCCGGCTGCGGGTCTGAAGGGAGTCCCGGGTGCGGGACCCACGCCCGTGAGGCCGGCTCCCGAGGGAGTCAGTCGGAGCCGGACGAGCTCCGCAGCGCCAGGACCTGGCCTCCGTTGGTCGACAGGTAGACGCTGCCGCCCCGCACCACGACCTCGCCGGTGATCGCGCTCCCTGCCTGGATGGTCTGCAGGGGCTTCCCGCGTGCGGCATCGAGCACGTGGAGGCGAGCATCCTTGGACCCGATCAGTACGGCTCGCCCTCCTCCGCCCTCCAGGGGCACGACCACAGGCGAAGCCATGACCGGTCCGCCGGTCTGGTAGGTCCACCGCTGCCGTCCGGTGCCCAGGTCGAGGCAGCGCACCGCTCCGTCGTGGCCACCGACCCAGACGAGACCGGCCTCGGGATCGACGCTGGGGCTCGACATGGCGAGATCCCGGGTGGTGACGACCCAGTGACGGCGGCCGGTACCGGCATCGAGGCAGTGGACCGAACGGTCCCAGGCGGTGAACACGAGCCGGTCGCCGGCCAGGGCGGCGGTCGACTTGATCTGACCATGGACCCGATCCGGCTTGCGCACCGAGGGCAGGATGGTGAGGGCGCCCCCGACCCGGTACTTCCAGAGCTCCCGGCCCGAGGCCCCATCGAAGGCGTGGAACCAGCCCAGGTTCGATCCGAGGTAGGTCCGCCGGGTCAGGGGATCGACGGTGGGAGTGGCGTGGGTGTGGTCGCCCAGGCGGGGCCCCTCCAGGATCCGGTGGCCGGTCCTCCGGTCGACGACCGCCAGGTACCCGTCGGGATCGGGGGTCTCCACCCCGAGGTAGAGACGTTCCCCGACCAGGGTGGGCGAGGCCCCGATGGAGCCTCCGAGCTTCACTTCCCAGACCTGGGTCCCGGTAGCCTTGTCGAGGGCCGTGAGCCAGCCGGCGTAGTCGGCGACGTAGACCCGCTCGGCATCCACCACTGCGGTGGCGTGGATCCCATGCTTGGCGGGTCGGGTGATCCAACGCCACAGCAGGGCCCCGGTCTCCAGGTCGAGGGCATAGAAGCGTTCGTTGTCGGCACCGACGTAGAGCCTCCGCTCGTCGGCCACCGGACTGGCCTTGGAGGCGGTATGGATCCCGACATTGACGGGGCCGTACCGCCAGGATTCGACCAGGGGTAGGCGGATCGCCTCGCCTCCGGGAGCGAGTCCCAGGTGCAAGGGGCCTCCTCGGAACTGGGCGATCCGCTCCGGGTCCCGGCCGCCCAAGCCCGGTGCAGCCCCGGCCGAGGCGCAGAGCACCAGTCCGAGGGCCAGCACTCCGACCGCCGTCTCCCGGGACGCGCTCCTCGACCTCGCCATCGACATCTCCTGTTCCACGGCCGGCTCTCCTCGCCGGACCGGACCGGACCGGACCGGACCCGAGGGTACTCCCCGGCTACCCTGATCCCATGGAACCCGGCCCTCACGGCATGGCTCCTTTGCAGAAGGCCGGCGACTCCGGCGGGCAGGAGGAGCTCCCGGCCTCCCGGGACCTGGCGGTCCTGGACGCGCCCCTGGTCCGGCTCGGCCTGGTCCTGTTCGCGGCCCACTTCCTGGTCGAGGGCCTCCACGCCCTGTCCCGGGGCGGACCCGGTCTCGGGATCCCTCTCTCGGCCGCGGCCCTCTGGTACCTCGCCTCGGCATGGCGAGGTCGCAGCCGGGCCGGATGCGGACCCGTTCCCGAGGCCCACGGGGAGACGAGCCTCCCGGATCCACCTTCCCGTCGCCTGGCCTGGCTGACCCTCGGCCTCGCCTGCTTCGCAGGGGCAGCCGCACTGATCGTGCCGGCCGGGGGATCCCCTCCGACCCTGGACCTCGCCTCCGCGGCCCTGCTGGTGGGGATCGGGCTCACCCTGGTCCTCCAGGCGGCCACCGGGGCGACCCGCCGCCTCGGTCCCCGGCCGGACCTGGAGAGGATCCCGGGCCCGGATCCAGCGGCCCCGCGGCACGACGGCACGGGACATGCTTGACGAACGGCTCCCCATCCCTAGTCTCTTGGCGTTCGTCGCACCCGCCGAGAGGAACCCCGCCATGGCCCGTAGAGCCCGCCCCCTGGCCCTCGCCCTCTGCCTCGCGACCCTTCCCGTCTCCACCCCCTCGGCGCACGCGGGCTTGAAGGAGTTCCTCACCGCCACCGTCGACCTGATGGCCCAGACCAACACCTCGCTCTCGGCCGCGGGCCAGAAGCTGAAGGACGGGATCAAGGCCGGCGACATCAAGAAGGGGATCACCGACTTCGGCACCGGCGTGAACGAGATGGAGGCCCAGCTCGCCCCCAAGCGCAAGGCCTTCTGGGACTCGCTCAAGGACCTCCCGATGTGGATCCCCCAGGCCATCGGCGACACCTGGCGCCTGTTCCTGAAGGCCCTCGAGAAGGTGATCGGCGCCCTGAACCCCGGTGGCGGCGGAGGCGGGAACCCGCCTCCCGCTCCGCCCCCCGCGCCTCCGCCGGCCGACCCTCCGCCGTCCGACCCCCCGCCGCCCTCCAAGCCGCCGGCCGGGGACACCGTGCCCACGCCCGCCGAGCCCGAGCCCCCGAAGCCCGATCCGGCTCCCGACGCGGGAGCTCCCGCCGACCCTCCGGCCGACGCCGGCAAGCCTGCCGACCCGCCCGCCGAGCCTCCGGCCGGCGATCCGCCCGCCGGTGACCCGCCTGCCGAGGGCGGGGACGACGCGGAGGAGGAAGGCGAGGAGGAAGCCGAGGGCGAGGCCCCCAAGGCACCCTTGGCTTCGGCCGACGCCTGGTCCGAGGTCCACGGGGCCTACCGCAACGCCGGCGTCGTCCAGCGGGTCCAGACCTTCGCCAAGCTCTCGGCCCTGCTCGCCCTGGAGAGGTCCAAGCAGGCCCGGGGTCGCAAGAGCGGCGCCATTGACGCCCGCGCCTCCCAGATCCTCTCGGGCAAGCTCGACCAGGTCACCAGCCTGCAGGCCTGGATGACCCGGGAGCTCGCCGGATCGCTGGCCCGGGGCGAAGGCGTCGCCGAGCTCCGCCACGAGGCCGGGAAGATCCAGCGGGCCAGCGCCGAGCGGCTCTTCGCCGAGGTGGTCCGGGAGGCCCGCCGCATGGCCCAGGCCGAGGACGGCGACGTCCGGGCCGCCGCCGAGCTGGGCAAGCTCCACGACTGGCTCGCCGAGCGCTGATCCCGGAGCCCGAGGTCCCGGATCCTGGGGACCAGGGAGCCAGGGCCCCCGAGGCCATCGCCCGACCCACGCGAAAACCCCCGATGCCCAGGGCACCGGGGGTTTTCGCGTCCGGAGGTCCGGCCCCATACC
>CAYOHP010000053.1:0-39531 GCA_964403795.1 uncultured bacterium
AGGGTGGGATTCCGGGTATGGATAGGCCATCCGGCGTCCCAGCTGCCAATTGAAGACATCAGACATGGAGCGTTCCTCCCTCGCCGTCGCCGGCAGCGTCGACCTGGGCCACGGTCCTGGTGCGCAGCACCCCGCAGCGCTCCAGCACGACCCGGATCCGCCGGCGGGTCCCGTCCGGACCGAACCGTTTGCGGAGCCCGTGGGTCGCCTGGAAGAACGGGTCCTCGAAGAGTCGCTCGATCCGGGGCCCGTCCCAGCCCATGCGGGCGAACTCCTCGACCAGACAGGCGAGCATGGTGTCGGGATCCCCGGCGACGTTCTCGGCCTGGAGGCTCATCGGGTCCTCGGGTTCCCAGGGCCCATCGCCGGGGTGCCTCGCGGTCTCGGGGTGGCTCACTTCAGACCTCGCTTTCGATGAACTCGCCGGCGAGATAGGCGCGCATCTCGTCGGACTCGGCTCCCGGGGAGCGGCCTTCCGTCGCCCCTCCCCAGACGCCTACGCCTCCCAGGCCGCCGGCCTCGGCCTTGACGATCCGGATCAGGGTCTCCTTGGGGATGGTATTCACCCCGTGGTTGTCCACCGCGAAGCCGAATGTGAACGCCATGGAGCCGGTCGCCTTGTGGAAGAGCGTGTCGGTCTGGTGCATGGGCATCAGCCAGCTCCGGGTGATGCTCTGGTGGGACCCGTAGCGGTAGCTGGCCTGGTACCCGGTGCCCTCGGCCAGCGCCCGGCCATCGGGGCGCTTCTCGTGGGCCTTCACGGTCCGCTCGGTGGCGATCCATCCGGTGTGCTTCATGATCGTCATGTGGTACGGGAGCGACGGGTTCAGCTTCAGTCGCACCATGCAGCGGAACGCCCGGGTGCGGGGATCGTCGGGTCTGGCACCGACGAAGGGGCGGTCGAGCGGATTGCTGTCCACGTAGACGTAGTCGCCTTCGGCCAGCCCCGAGTCCTTGGCCGCCTGGGGGTTCATCTGGATCTGGCGGTCCCCGACGCCCGGCATGCGCTTCTCCTCCCGGTAGGGATCGGAGAAGCTCGTCGACCAGATCCAGTTCCAGTCGACCGTGGACCAGGAGGAGTGGGTGCTGTGCCGACTCTTGGGGGTCGAGCAGAAGTAGCGGAAGCCCTCTGCCCACAGGGGATTCACGGTCTTGCGGACTTCCTCCCACGACATCTTCACGTTGCGGATGCTGCGGAGGTCCGGGTCCATCTCCCCGAGGGGGATCCCGTAGTCCTCGGGGCGAACGAAGGGACTGCGGGAGACGATCACGTTGGGCAGGTAGGGGGTGGCCTCGGTGCCTTCCCGATGGACGATGAGGTTCTCGCCGCTGCGGATCGCCTCGTCGAGATCGCAGTACCCGGAGAGTCGGCCGGTATCGGTGTAGAACGGGATGGAGTCGTGGATCTGCTCCCAGAAGGCCACCCTGGGGTAGGTCCTGAAGAGCATCAGGGCTGCGCCCGGCTCGCCACCGTAGGCGCCCCTGCGCATCTCGTCGACCTTGTAGTACCCCTTGTCGCCCCGGGTCGTCGTGCATCCGGCGAAGACGCGCTGGATGTAGACCTTCGCCTTCTTCTCGGTGATGAACTTGAAGTAGTCGGCGAAGCGCCGGTCCTTGGTGTGCCGGCCCAGGGCCCGGGCCACGCCGGCGAAGATCTCGGCGTCGTCCCGCGAGTCGTGGACGGGACGGATCCCGTCGCCCCCCCAGAGCTGGAGGAAGGGGTTCGAGCAGGAGCCCCCGACCTCGAGGTCCTCGAACTCCACCCAGGAGTTGGCGGGCAGCACCACGTCGGAGTACTCCGCGGACCCCGTCCACTCGACCTGCTGGTCCACGATCATGTCCACCTTCGGGAAGGTGTGGACGATCAGGTTGTAGACCCACTTGGCCTGGTTGATGAGGTTGGCGTTGTTGTACCACATCAACTTGGTGGGGCTCGGCATGTGGGTCTTGCCGGTGATGACCTGGCGCCCGAGCTTGGGGGTGTTCACGATCAAGGGGTGATCGCCGTGACCCCAGAAGGCGACGTCCTCACCGTAGGTGAAGTTCTTCAGGTCGTGGTGATGGTCGAGCTCGACCTTGGTCTCGTCGAGGACTGGATGGAAGGGATCCTCGTGGGCGTAGGCCCCGACGCCGGGGCCGCTCCAGCTCGACGCCTGGAACAGGGATCCCTTGTAGTTGCCTGCCCAGGTGAACACGCCGGCGCCGTGCTTGCCGATGTTCCCCGTGAGCATCAGCGGGAGGTGGCAGGCGCGGTTGTGGAGGGTGGCGTGGAAGTAGTGGTTGGTCCCCTCTCCGTGGTGGAGCGAGACCGGATGTCCGGCCTTGGTGGTCTCCCAGATGTCCTTCGCCAGGCGCTTCACGAGCTCCGGCTCGGCTCCCGAGATCTGGCGGACGGTCTCGAGGTCGTAGTCCTTCAGGTGCTCGCGGTACATCTCGTAGACCGTCATGACCTCGACGGTCTTGCCGTCGAGCGTCTTCACCTGGAAGCGACCTTCGAGGGCGGCAGACATGTTGGCGTGCACCCCGACCTCGTCGCGGGTGACGGCGACGACGGCGCCCTTCCCGGAGTCCCAGACCGTGAAGTCCCCGATCCGCTCGCGCTGCGAGTCCGTGAGACCCTGGATCCGGTAGGACGGCCCTCCCGCGAGGCTCTTGGGCCGGTAGCCGGGGAGGACCTCCTGGGGGCGTAGGCGCTTGAGGGTGTCGGTGCGGACCAGCAACGGGAAGTCCGTGAACCTGCGGATGTAGTCCTCGTCGATCCATCGCTGGTCCATCAGGATCCTGGTGACGCCCAGCAGCACTGCGGTGTCCGAGAGCCCGGGCCGGACGCCGATCCAGTAGTCCGCCTTCGCCGAGGGAGCCGAGTAGTCCGGCGTGATGACGACGATCTTCCCGCCGCGCTCCATCATCTCGGCGAGCCAGTGGGAGTCCGCCATCTTGTTCTCGACCAGGTTCTTCCCCACCTGGATGGTCAGCTTCGAGAAGCGCATCTCGTTCATGTCCCAGTCCGAGGTCTGGAGGCCGTGGACGAAGGGCTGGCCCGGGGCCTGGTCGCCCCGCCACGTGTACTCGGTCCACTCCCGGGCCCCTTGGGCCTGGTCGGGGCCGACGCCCCGGACGTGGTGGTCGACCAGCGCCATCATGTTGGCGAAGCGAAAGAGGCCGAATTTGCCGACCAGCCCGTGGAGCGGGAGCGAGGAGCCGATCTTCATGGTGCGGGTCCCGGCCCCGTGCCAGTGCTCCAGCATCTCCGGCTCGTAGCCCTCCGCCAGCAGGCGTCGCTTGCCGGCTTCGCCGGAGTAGGTCCGAGCCACCGCCAGGAGTCCTCGTGCGCAGTAGTCCCAAGCCTCGTCCCAGGTAACCTTGACGAAGGAATCGTTGCCGCGGTCGTCGAAGCGGAATTGCTTGCGCAGAGCCGGGTTGTCGGAGAGCGACGGGAAGCCCGCGTCGGCCCAGGCCTTCCAGCCGGCGCGGATCACCGGCTGCTTGAGCCGGTAGGGACCGTAGACCCGCCGTTGGAAGGTGAACCCCTTGGGACAGCCTCGAGGATTCCAGCTGCTCGTGGCCCGATTCCCGTAGAGGTCGCCGCACCGGTCGTGATCGTAGTTCTGTTCGGAGCGGATGAGCACGCCGTTGCGCACGAAGCCGCGTAGGCGACACATGTGGGTGTCGTTGGGTGCGCACACCCAGGTGAAGGTGCGGTCGTAGCGGTACTGGTCGAGATAGACCGACTCCCAGCCGCGATCCGGGTAGTGGGCAAGTGGGTTCTTGGTCCCGACCTGCGGCGAGAGCGCGGCCCGCCCCGGATCCGGGACCAGCAAGGCGGCCGCTCCCGCGCCGAGCATCTCGAGGAAGCTCCTTCGGCCGACTCGGGTACCTGCGTCGCCCTCGTCGCCCTCGGGTCCGGAAGTTCGCAGCTCCGGTCCGCTTCCGCACCGTCCGTCACTCACTGGGCACCACCCTCGCTTCCCGCCGACACCAGCTGGTGCCAGATCGTCACCGACTTCTGGCCGTCGCGATCCCGACCGGCGCCATCCCAGACTGCGAAGCCGATCGCCGTCTCGCCGCCCGCCCGGAACTCCACGTCAGGGCTCCCCGCCCCGCGCAGCAGGCGGACGAAGACGGTCGCCCAGCCGTCCTGGGTCCGCACTCCGCGGGCCCTCACGTTCTGGGCAAAGGCATGGCGCGTGGTGAGGGTGCCGAAGCCTTCGGCGCTCGACGTCTCGGCGGCGGTCACCCGCCGCCTTTCCGAGAGCGGGTTCCCTGCGGAGAGCGCGGTGAGGAAGGCGGCGGGCGCAGGGTGACCCGGATATCCGTCCTCGCCCGTCGGCATGCCCGGGCGGCCGCTGGCGGCGCCCCCGAAGCCCTCCGCGGCATCCCGCTCCCATGCGGCCTTCCAGTGCCATAGGGTCACGGGGGCGCCGACCTGGCCCATCCCGAAGAACGGGGGATCCGGCTGGTCCGAGAGCTGGACCGCCACGCCATCCGTGAAGAGCTGCTGCCCGTTGGCCAGGGAATCGGGGCTGGGGTCGGCCCAGGCCACCCGGAGCGCCATGCGGGTCCCGTCGCTCGCCGCGCTCACCTCGATGCCCTCGATCCGCCGATCCCGCCACCACAGCGGCCAAACCGGCAGGTAGACCGCCTCGACGTTCTTCCAGGCCGGGTCCTCCGGGTGGGTAGGGACCTCCCGATCGAGGGCCGTGACCACCAGGCGGCGGCGGGATTGTTCGATCCGCTCCTGGGCGCCGGGGAGGACCATGGTGCGGACGTAGTGGGCCAGAGCCCATACCTCGTCGTCCGGGTAGTTGCTGGCCGGCATGGGAGATCCCGGGATGCCGGCCTTGATCCGCATGGCGATGGCCGCGGCGCTCGGGCTTCCCTTGAAGATGCCCTTGGTGAAGTCCCGTGCCGTGACCGGGATGCCGGAGGCGTCCCGGAGCTGCTGGGGTACCTTGCCGGCGCCGTCGGTCCCGTGACAGGGAGCGCAGCCTCGCCCGTAGATCTCCCTTCCCTTGGCGAGCAGGGCCTGGCTCGGCTGCGGTTCGGGCCCGAGCGTCACCGGTTCGCCGGTTGCGAAGATCTCCCGGGCGAGCGCGTCGGCCTCCGCGGGCTTCATGGGAGGCTCGCCCGTGGCCAGATCGGCCGCCTTGCCCGCGACCGCCAGGTAGCGCACGGTGCGGACCAGCGCCCGAAGGTCCGCCTCGGGAAGATGGCCCCATGGGGGCATGGCGGAGCCCGGCATCCCTCGCTCCAGGGTGCGGCGGATGTCGGCGTCGGGAGGGAGGCCCGAGCGGGCCGAGGTCAGGCGGAAGGTTCCCTCGACGAAGTTCCGGGGCTTGGGGTAGAGCAGGTAGGCAGCCTCCCCGTCGCCGCGACCGGTCGCTCCATGGCAGCTGGCGCACTGACGTGCGAAGAGCTCCAGCCCCCGGGCAAGTTCGGGATCGGTACGTCCTGGCGAGACCTCCGCAGGCGCCCTGGCGGGGACGGCTTGCGCCGGCGTCCTGCCCGATGTGTCGCCGCCGGGGCTCCGTGACAGCTCGGAACCGCAGCCGGCGGAGAGCACCGCCAGGACCGCTCCAGCCAGGAGGCAGGTAACCGCACGTTCCTCCATCGTCTCGCCTCCGTAAGTCCCGGTCTCCCGGTGATGTTGCTCACGCAGACCCGCGGGCTTCGCCCCCGGACGCAGGTGTTTTCCTTGCCGCCGATCCGCTCCTGGAGCGTCGCATCCGGATGACTACGGGACGCGCCAGGGATCTCGGCCGGAGAACCCTCCACCCAGCGACCCATAGCAAGGTGCGAGCCACACCGTTACGCTCTGGTGGGGAGCCGATCGCGGTCTCTGTGTCGTCGGATCGACAACCCCGAGCGGAGTCGAAGTGACCACAAGCGTTGTCGATCGGGAAACATCGGTCCGTGGTCAGGATCGCTGTGTGATCGTCGGCGAGAGCGAGGCCATACGCTGGCTCCGCCGCGAGGTGGAGATGGTGGCCCCTTCCGACCTATCGGTCCTGATCATCGGTGAGACCGGAGTCGGCAAGGAACTCGTGGCCCGCTCGCTCTCCGGGCGCAGTCGCAGGCGAGGCGGCCCGATGGTGATGGTGAACTGCGCGGCCCTGTCGGAGCATCTCGCCGAGAGCGAACTGTTCGGGCACGTGGCCGGTGCCTTCACCGGTGCCGAGGCGGATCGAGCCGGGAGGTTCGAACGGGCGCGCGGGGGCACCCTCTTCCTCGACGAGGTCGGCGAACTCTCCCCCCAAGTGCAGGCCAAGCTCCTCCGGGTCCTCGAAACCGGGGAGATCCAGCGGGTCGGCTCCGACGAACACCTCTCGGTGGACGTGCGCATCCTGGCGGCAACCAACCGGAGCCTGCGAGAAGATGTCGATGCCGGTAGGTTCCGGGCGGACCTCCTCCATCGGCTCAGCGTCTATCCGATCCGGGTCCCTGCATTGCGGGAACGGCTGGAGGACATCGGCATCCTGGCGAACCACTTCGCAGCGACCGCCTGCTCGCGGTCCTCCGGCCGGTGCTACCGGGACTCCCCCTGCCACCTTCCAGCCGGGACCCACCTCGAGGTTTCCCCCGAGTCGCTCGATCTGCTCCGCAGCTACACCTGGCCGGGCAACGTCCGGGAGCTGCGGCATGCGATCTCCCGGGCCGCACTGCGTTGCGCCAGCGATCCGCGGGAGCGGTGCCGCATCGAGCCGCGTCACCTCGAGGTGGACCTGCTCGACAGGGAGCCGGGGGATCCCGGCGGCTCGCCTTCGCCGCGGCTCCTGGCGGCTCCACCGGAGGACGGCACCCTCAGGAGCCTGGTCGCCGAGTTCCAGCGGAGCCTGATCCGGAGCCGGCTCGATGCCTACGACGGGAACTGGGCCGCGACCGCTCGCAGCCTGGGCGTGAACCGGAGCAACCTCCATCGGCTGGGGCAGCGCCTCGGCTTGAAGGGCTAACCCTGAAGTAAGCGCCTCGCAAGCGGTCCGCTTCGTCGGGCGTCTCAAGATTCGCGAAAGGCCCTCTGGTTCTGGGTATCGTGTCACTTGCGACAGAGCAACGAAACCAGAGCGCAGGGGGGGCCAGGGTGAACGACTCCACCCCTTCGAGGGTACGGTTCCGGGTTACCGAGTGCGTCGACTGGCCAAGGACCCCGGTTGGCCCGGCCCAGCCCGGACTGCGCCTCCAGGTACGCCCGAGGCCACGTGGCCAGGCGTCATGACCCTCGCAGGGGCCTTCCCGAGTCGAGGATCGCCTCCGCCGCGCCCTCTTCCGGTCCCTCGGGCCCGCCTAGGGGCGCTCCGGCTTCGCCCGAGACTACCCCGGTCGTCCCAGGACCAGGCTGACGCCGATGGCCGCACCCAGCGAGAGCATGGCGATGGCCAGCTCGGCCAAGGCGCGGGTGCGGTCCTCGACCAGGAGCGCCCGGAGCGAGAGCGCCATGCAGGCGAGGCCCACCACCGGCAGGTGCACCAGGCGGGCATAGGTGAAGGGCGCTCGCATCGGTTCCATGCAGGCGAACACCGCGCCCCCGAGGTCCCGGACCTCGGAGGCGGCCAGGGCGGCCAGGCGCGCCCCCGAGGCCACCTCGGGCAGGAAGGCCAGGGCGTGGAGGGCCGAGACCGCCACCATGGCCTGCCACTGCCAGGCGAGGTCGACGGCCCGGGTGAGGTGCCAGGCGCCGAGCACCACCGCCGCCACCTCGAAGCCGACCGCGGTCTCCAGGGGATGGCCCGCGGCCCGTTCCGTAAGGGCGGGGAAGGTGGCCAGGAGAGCCCCGGCCGCGGCCAATCCGACCAGCCTCGCGATCCACCTGCCGACCAGGGACGGCCTGGGTGCGAGCGGCTCGGCCGTCGAGACGGGCGTGCTCGACGCCAGCGGCCGTCGCTCCGGATCGGCGAAGGCGCCGGCATCACCCTCGGCCCTGGCCTTCGCCACCTCCTTGCGGACGAAGTAGCGGTTCAGGTCCCGTGCCAGCGCCCCGGCATCGGGGTAGCGCGCCTCGGGGGCCTTCTCGAGGCAGCGCAGGATGGCCTCCTCGAGCTCGGGTGGGATCCCGGGATTCACGCTCCGGGGACGGGGCGGGACCTTGGTCATGTGCATGACGCCGAGCTTGAAGAAGTTCGGGTCCATGAACGGGACCCTGCCGGCGAGCAGCCGGTAGAGCAGGACTCCGAGCTGGTAGATGTCGGATCCCGGTCCCAGTTCGAGGCCCTTGAATTGCTCCGGGGACATGTAAGCCGGAGTTCCCACCCGCTCGTTGGTCTGGGTGAGGTCGTCGGCCCCCAGCGGCTTCAGGAGGCCGAAGTCGCCCAGGATCGCCTCCGGGGGGTCGCCCATCAGGAAGATGTTCCCGGGTTTCAGGTCCCTGTGGACCAGGCCCTGCTCGTGGAGATAGGCCAGGCCCCGGCACACACCCTTGACGACGTGGACCGCGTGGTCGAAGGGCGGGAGCCCCACCGTCTCGAGGTACTTGTCGAGGGCGGTTCCCTGGACCAGTTCCATCACGTAGTAGAGGGTCGCCTTCTCCTCGCCCGCGTCCAGGACCTTGACCAGGTTGGGGTGGTCCAGGGTGCGGGCCACCTCGATCTCTCGCCGGAAACGCACCCGGCTGGCCTCGTCGGAAGCTGCCTGGGCAGCGGGCAGGACCTTGATCGCGACCTCCTCGCCGCCCGGCTGCTTGCCGCGGAAGACGAGCGCCATGCCGCCCTGCCCCAGGAACCCGGTGATCCGGTACTTGCCGAGCGACTCTCCCAGCAACTGGGGGACGCTCATGGATCGCCGTCCCCGGGCTCAGGCGACGGACCCGGCTCGCCCCTCTGCCGTTCCGCCACCAGCCGAGCGCGGACCTGCTCGACGAGTTCCTGGCCCCAGACCCGGTAGAGCTCCCCGAGGCCCGCTCCGGCCGCAGCCGGGAATGCCTGCTCGAGGCCGTCGCCGGCAGCGAGGCGGGCGACCAGCCGGGCCAGGACCGCGGGCCCTTCCCGCTCGGAGAGCCAGGCGAAGAACAGCGCCGAGGTCCCGTAGAGCTCGGACAGGCGACGGGTGTCGACCGCGACGAAGCCGGCGAGTTCGCCGGCCGAGGGCAGCGCCTTGCGGCGCAGGGCGGAGAGCACCACCCGGTACCACTCGAGGCCGGGGCCCCCCGGTTCCAGACAGGTGGCGATGCCCTCGTGCACGAACCGGGGCGCCTCCCGCTCGCCCATCCGGGCCCGGATCGCGGCATGGGCGTACTCGTGGAAGACGACCGGTCGGAGGCTCTCGGTATCGGCCTCCGGGTGCAGGCGCAGGACCAGCCCGCTGGCGTGGCTCAAGGCCTCGCTGTGATGGGCGATCAGGGCCCGGTAGTCGGCATCGAGCAGGACCTGGACGGCCAGGGTCGAGGCCGGGAACACGTCGAGGGCGGTGCCCACCTCGGCGCGCGCCTCCTCGAAGAGCTGGCGCAGGACCTCGGCCCGCCGGCTCGCCACCTCGCCCGCGATCTCGATCCGGAAATGCCCGTCCGGATGCGCCTCGGTCACTTCCCCCAGGGGGCGCCGGGCCGCGAAGGTGGCGGCCAGCTCGGCCTCGCGATGGCGGTCCGGGGGCAGCGGTCCGGAGGCCCCCGCCCACCGGAACGCCTCGCCCGCGGCCTCGTAGCGCCGCAGCGCGAAGCGGAGGCGGCCCAGGTCGAGGAACAGCTCCCGGAGGGCCCGATCGGCCCGGGAGGCGGCCTCCACCAGGTCGGGCCGGGAGGCGAGACAAGCGGCGAGTTCGCGTTCCGCGGCCTCGGCACCGACCGGACCCGGCCGGGACGCCTCCTGCACCGCGGCCAGTTCCCGCGCCAGCATCACCTGCTCGGAGGCCTCCTCGACTCCCGCCAGCAGCACCCGGAAACCCCGGATCGCCTCGGGATGGAGGCCCTGGCGGGCTGCCAGGCGGGCGGCGGCCAGGTCCAGCCGTCGGTCGCCGGGCGAGAGGTCGCGGGCTCTGGCCAAGTGGCGGGCGGCCTCTGCCAGGCGACCTTCCGCCTCGAGCCAACCGGCGAGCTCCCGGTGGGCCCGCAGCAGGGCGGAGTCGACCCGGTCGAGATCCCCGGCACCCAGGGCCAGGCCGCGGGCCTGCTCGAGGTGGGTCAAGGCCAGTGCCAGGCGCTCACCGTCGCCCAGGAGGGAGAGCCGACGGGCCTCGGACTCGCCCAGGACCCGGGCGTCGCCGTCGCTCTCCAGGTAGGCGAGCCCTTGCCGGAAGCGCTGGCTACCCTCGCCCCGGAAGGCTTCGGCCGGCCACCCGGCCATGAGCAGCAGCACCACCACGGGCAGGACGGTGCGACGCAGCATGCGGAACGAGCGTACCGCGGGGCTGGACCGACCCCGAGGGACCCGCCGGGGAAGTGTGGCTACCCCGCAGTGACCGACCCCAGTACCCGCGGTCCGCGGGCCCCGGTCACGGCCGGGACGTTGCCTGCGAGTCCGTCGAGGGTCCGGTCGGCCAGGATCGCGAAGGCCGCCGCCTCGCGGGCCGCCTCGGGCACTCCGCACGCCTCGGTGGTCGCCATGGGAAGGCTGCCGAGCACGCTCCGGAGGCGCTCCATGAGCACGGGATTGCGGACCCCGCCCCCGGCCACCAGCAGCCGGGCAGGCCGCCCCTTGCGCCGGGCCAGGTCGAGGATGGCCTCGCCCACGATGGTGGCCGTGAAGCGCACCAGGGTGGCCATCAGGTCCGGGAGCGGGAGCCGCGGGAGGAGGCGGGCTGCCATGGCCTCCCCGAACTCCTCGGGCCCCGTGGACCGGGGCGGGGGCAGTGCCAGGTAGGGATGCCCCAGGAGCTCGGCGAGGACCGCCGGGTCCTCGCTGCCGGCGGCGGCCAGGCGCCCGTCGCGATCGAAGCCGTCGGCGATCCCGGCCAGGCGGCAGACCGCGTCCATGAGCCCGTTGGCCGGTCCGATGTCGTAGCCCTCGAGGGTCAGGCGAGAAGGATCGGCTTCGCTACCGAGGGCCGGGATCCAGGAGAGGTTGGCGACGCCTCCCAGGTTCAGGGTGGCGACCGAGGCATCCGCCTCGCCGAAGAGCAGGGCATCGGCCAGGGGGACCAGCGGCGCACCCTGGCCGCCGGCCGCCAGGTCGCGGGATCGGAAGTCGTGGACCACCCGGATCCCGGTGCGCTCCGCCACCACCGCCGCCCGCCCGATCTGGAGGGTGCTCCCTTCGCGGTCACCCCTGGGAGGACGGTGGCGGACGGTCTGGCCGTGGAGGCCGATGCCGCGGATCCGCCCCGGGGCGGTCCCGCGTCGCTCCAGGAGATCGGAGGTGGCGGCCGCGAAGGCGATCCCCAACGCCAGGTCGAGTTCCAGCAGCTCGTCGACGACCTCCCCGGTCGCCTCTCCTGGGTTCGCCAGCGCCAGGATGCGGCGCCGGAGCCCGGGGTCGAGCGGGGCAGCCCGGTGCGCCAGCACCCGGTAGCGGGTCCGGGCCCCCTCCTCCGGCACCGCCGCCACCAAGGCCGCGTCGATGGCGTCGGCCGAGGTCCCCGACATCAGGCCGACCAGGAGCCGTTCAGCCTCCACGGCTCCGCTCCTCCGTGTCGCTGCGGGTGTAGAGGTCGTGGTGGGCGAGGCGGTTGTTGGCGCGGTCGGGATCGGGATACCAGCCGGCGGGATCGATCTCGACCCGGCGCACCCGGCTGCGGGTGGTGACCTCGAATTCCTGGTCGGGCCGCTCCCAGGCGATCCGGCGCGAGACCTTCCCGAGGTCGGTGTGGAGGACAACCGGGACCGGAGCCCGGAGGACCAGACCCCGGGAGAGCCGGAGCCTCACCCGGGTCGTGAAGGCGCTGCCTTCGGATCCGTCCCGCACCACCGCCGCCCCGGCCCGGATCTCCTCGATCCGGAAGTCGAGACCCTGCCCCTGGTCGGTGACCAGCTGCAGGTAGCGGCGGGCCGCCGGGTCGGAGACCAGGCCCTGGAGTTCGTCGCCGCCGGTGGGGACCCCCTGGCGGCTGCCGAGGGCCGCCAGCACCGCCTTCCACCCCTCGGGACCGAGCACCCGGGAGAGACCGCGCAGGACCAGCTCGCCCCGGCTGCGGGAGTCCTCGGTCCAGTCCGCCACGGCCCGGGACCATCCGCCCCGTGGGCGCGGCTGCATGCGGCCTTCCCGGAAGGCTTCGGGACGCGGGGGAGGCGCCCCGGCGGCGCCCCTGGGGACCGCCTGGCGCACCAGGACCCGGGCCAGGGCCTCGTCCACCCAGGCCGTGGCGCCCGGGTCGAGGCCCCGGAGCCCATGCACGGCCCGCTCGGCGAGCGAGGACCAGGAGCGGCTCCAGTCCTGGTCGGGATCCAGGACCAGGAGGCCGGGACGGGAGGGGACCGCCTTGCCCGGCTCGGGGACCACGGCCACCAGCCGGCCGGAGTCGGGAAGTCCGAGGATCGCCGCGGTCCGGGCGATCACCCCGTCGAGGAAGCGCACGACCTCCTCGGCCCCGGCGCCCAGGCCCAACGGGACCAGGAGTTCACAGCGACTCCCGGCTGCCAGCTCCCAGCCACCCAGCTGCATCCCGGGAAGGGCTCCTACCGGGAGGACGAAGCGGTGGGCGGTCCCGAACCGGTCGGGAGCCCGTCCGGCGAGCCGGCCGGGCACCAGGGCAGAGCGTCCCGTCGGGGTCACCAGCTCGAGGTCACCGCCCGGGAAGGGTCCGGCCGCCACCGGTGCGTAGAGGCCCCCAGAGGCCAGCAGCGGCAGCGTCCCCGGCCCCTCGATGCGGGTGCGGATCCGGATCTCGAAGAGGTCGCGATAGGGCCGATAGGGGAGCTCGAGCGTCAAGGCCGGGCCGCGGCGGGCCACTTCGAGTCTTCCCCAGGGAGTCTCGATCCCGAGGACCTCGACGGCGGGATCCAGCCAGAGGGCGTAGGTCGTCCGATCCCGGGAGTCGGGACGGAGGCGGAGACGGGTCTCGGCCTCGAGGACCTCCTCGCCCGGGAGGAGCACCAGTCGGGCCGCCCAGCCGTCCACCCGGAAGCCGTCGGGAATCGACTCGGGCCCGAAGCCCGGGAACCGTGGCGTCTCCGGAGCCGGTGCAGGCAGGGAAACCGAGGCCGGATCGTCGGCAGGCCCCCGGCGCGGCTCGAAGCGGGAGGGTGTCCGGGAAGCGGGATCGGTGCCGGGTGTGCCCCGGGGTCCGAGCTCCAGGGACATGGGTTGAACGGAGGCGGGCGGGGGCGGGGGCCGGACCAGGCTCCCGAGCCACCGATCGGAGATCGAGAGGTCCTCCCCCGAGGCGAGCCCCGGGCGGGCCAGGGCCAGGAGCAGCACGCATACATGGGGGCGCACGTTCCTTCCATCGGCCGGCAGCGACCGACGATGTACCCTCGGGCCATGCATCCTGCGGATCCCGGAAGGCTGCACCGGCTCTCGGCGGCTGCCATGGGCGGGCTGGCGGTGGTCTTCGGCACCGGCGGCCTGTACCTCACCGCCGGCGTCCATTCCGCGGCAGGCAACGCCCTGCGTCTCCACTCCCTGCTGCTCGCGGGCTTCCTGCTGGAACTGGCCCTGCTCTTCGCCCTGCAGGGTGGCCTCGCCGATCTGGCGGCCGGGAGGCGCGGCGAAGCCCGGACCCCGGATCGGGAGCGCCGCCTACGACTGCTCGGTATCGGGCTCTCGGCGATCGCCTTCGCGGTGCTGGCAGTGGTGGTCGCCGGACTCCCGGCTCCCGAGGAGGTCGGGGCGATCGGCCGGCTCTCCCGGGAGGTCGCCTCCCGGCTGGCGGACCGTGCCTCGGACGTGCTCTCGGTGGGCCTGGCGCTGGCCAACGCGGTCTTCCTCCTCGGGCTCCTGGCCCTGGCCGGATCGCTCCGTCGGCAGCCCCGCAGCGATGGGAGCACCACCGGGATCCGGCGGATCGATTCGTCGGTGAGGTCGGCCCCACCCGGCCCGTGACAGCGCGTGTGGGGAGACGTCCCGGGTCCCCGACGCGGATCCTCCGTGCCTCCGACCCGAGCGGGTCGGACCGAACGAAGGATGAAAGATGCCGAATTTCAACGCCGTGATCCTGATGGGGCACCTGACCGCCAAGCCCGAGCTCCTGCACGCCCAGTCGGGCAAGTCCTGGTGCAAGTTCTCGGTGGCCGTGAACGAATACTTCTCGACCAAGGACGGGGAGCCCTCGGAACGGGTCAGCTTCATCGACGTCGCATGTTTCGGCCGCCAGGCCGAGGCGATCTGCCGCTACCTCGACAAGGGCGACCCGATCCTGGTGGACGGTCGCCTCACCCAGGACCGCTGGGAGACCGAGGACGGCCAGAAGCGGAACAAGCTCCGGGTCACCATGCGCCGCTTCGAGTTCGTGGGGGGCCGGCCCAAGGGCTCGCCCAGTCCCCACGAGGACTACGACGAGAGCGGCGAACTGGCGGCCTGATCCAGGGGTCCTGGCGTCCCCGGCCCGGCGGGTCTCCTCCCCCCGGCCGGGTCGGGGCGTCCTGCCCCGGGGCCCACGGACCCCGGGGTCACCGCTTCATGCGGCTGCCCTTCTCCTCGCGGATGAAGAGCCAACCGACCACCCGGCCCTCGTCGATCGGCTCGTCCACGTGCCACCAGGCGCGATCGTGATGGAACCGGCTCGAGGTGTCGGATTCGGGGATCGACTCGGCCTCGCCGAGCGCTGCCTGGGCCCGGGCTCGCCAACGCTCGAAGTTGGCGACCCTGAGGTCGACCCAGCCCGAGGCCGCCCAGTCCTCGAGCTGTCCCGGCCCGATCGGCAGGGTGTCGGTCTCCAGGAACTGGGGAACGTGGATCTCGGGGCCGCGCAACAGACGGGCCCCGTCCGGGAGCAGGACCGGGATGCCGATCGAGACGATCCGCCCGGTCAGCTCGGCGTCGGCCTCGATCAGCGCATGGCAGGCGGCCGAGAGGTCCTCGGCCGGGGTGGAGGCCACCCGGCGAAGCGTGCCCACGGTGCGCCGGAGCAGGTGGGCCTCGTAGAGCAGCTTCGAGAGCCGGGGCGGACCCAGGTTCTCGAAGGCCACCGAGGAACTCCCGTGCTCGGTCTCGAGCCGGCGCATCTCGGTGAGCGCCGAGGCCCGCACCGCACCCGCCCGGTAGGTCGGTCCCATGCATGCCATGTCCAGGGCATCGAGGACGTCGTGCCCCGTGTTGCCGCCGGAGAGTTCGAAGACCACCTGGCGGGCGATCTCCTCGGGGGTGATGAACTCCATCTGCCCGATGGTGGTGATCGCCTCGAACTCGGCCCGGGAGAAGCTCCCGTTCTCGCCGGTGTCGATGAACACTTCCCGGAACTCCGCCTTGGGTCGGCCGGCGATCCGGGCCGCGGTCTCGGCCGGGAGGTCGCGGCAGATGGTCCCGGCGAGTTCCACCGCGTCGGCCTCCTCGACCTGGACCAGCTGGACGGGCCGCCCCTTCTGCTGGATCGGACCGTGGGCGATCGACTTCCAGGCGATGGCGGCGGTGGGCTTGAACTCCTTGATGATCGGCCCCCCGGGGGTGCGGGCCATCAGGAAGAGGAGCAGGGTGTGGGCCCCGGCCATGGCCGACTTGGTCAGGAGCATCCGCGAGGGCTTCTCCTCGCTGTGGGTATAGGGGATGTTCAGGCCCATCCCGCCCGTGCCCGAGGTGCCGATCTTGCCGTAGAAGCGGGTCCCGAACCGCTGCATGGCGGCATGCAGGATCTGGGTGTGCCGGATCAGCTGGGGGACGGCCCCGAGCAGCAAGGACTCCTCGACCCGTTGCCGCAGCTCCTCGACGGTGGCGTCGCCGGACTCGAAGCGGTCGAGCGCCGAGAGGGTCCGGAGCGAGGCCTTGTACATGTCCTGGTAGGCGAACACGGTCGCCGAGTTGATGCCGTCGATGATCACGTCGGGCCGGTGCTCCTGGACCAGCCGGAAGAGCATGGAGGCCTCGAGGATCTCGGGAGTGAGCTCGGCCAGCGAATCGCGGAGCAGGGCTTCGCGGCGCGCCGGGTCGCGCATCAGGTCCTTCCAGGGGATGTCCTTGAACTCGTGGCGGACGAAGATCGAGCCCCAGGCGGGGACGATCTCGACCGGCAGCGAGGCGAACTCGGCGCGGTACTCGGCGACCGCCTCCTCGGCCTGCTGGCGGGAGAGGCTGGAGACCACCAGGCGGCGGGGACAGTGCGGCAGCAGCTCGCGGCAGATGGCCGAGCCGACCAGTCCCCATCCGCCCAGTACGAGGACGGTCTTGCCCTGGATGTCCATCGACGGCTCCCGCGCTAGCGGGCGCTCCAGGCCTTGTGGGTCGAGGGCAGGTAGGTCCGCTTGACGTCGCGGATCAGCCCGATGCGCTTCTCGGCCACCTGGTTGGCGGCGAGATAGGTCGGGATGTCCTCGTCCTTGGAGGTCTGGAGGATGTTGGTGATGGCGTCGTAGAGCTGGCTGACCTTCTGGAGCGCCCGCTCCCGGTTGTAGCCCTCGAGCTCCTCGTAGACGTTCATCAGGCCGCCGGCGTTGATCACGAAGTCGGGGGCATAGCAGATCCCCTTCTCGTGGAGCAGCTTGCCGTGCTTGACCTCGTCCTTCAGCTGGTTGTTGGCGGCACCGGCGATGATCCGGCACTTCAGGCGGTTGATGGTGTCGTCGTTGATGACCCCGCCCAGGGCGCAGGGGGCGAAGATGTCGACGTCGAGGTCGTAGATCTTGTCGGGCTCGACCACGGTGGCGCCGAAGTCGTCCCGGACCTTGGAGGCCGAGTCGGGGTCGATGTCGCAGACGAAGACCTGGGCGCCCTCCTCGGTGAGGTGCTTGGCCAGGTTGTAGCCGACGTGGCCGGCCCCCTGGACCGCCACCTTGCGGTTGCGGAGCGAGTTGCCCTCGAAGACCCAGCGGGCGCAGGCCTTCATCCCCTTGTACACGCCGTAGGCGGTGACCGGGGAGGGATCGCCCGAGCCGCCCTTCACCTTGGTGAGTCCCGTGACGTAGCGGGTCTCGACCCGGATGTACTCCATGTCCCAGACCGCGGTGCCCACGTCCTCGGCGGTGATGTAGCGGCCGTTCAGGCTCTCCACAGCCCGTCCGAAGGCCCTGAGCAGGGCCTCGGTCTTGTGGACCTTGGGATCCCCGATGATGACCGCCTTGCCGCCGCCCAGGTTCAGGCCGGCCGCGGCCGCCTTGTAGGTCATGCCGCGGGCCAGCCGGAGGGCGTCGGTGACCGCTTCCTCCTCCGAGGCGTAGTTCCACATGCGGCAGCCACCGAGGGCCGGACCGAGGGTGGTGTCATGGATCGCGATCACGGCCTTGAGGCCGCTCGGCCGGTCGTAGGCGAACACGAGCTGCTCGTAGGCTTCAGACGCCATCTGCTGGAAGATGGTGGACATGGGCGAGCCCTCCTCGGTCTTCTCGGGGGTCTTCGGGGCGGGACCGGGAGGGGCCTCTCAGGCCCGCCCCGGTCGGCCGGCGATGCTAGCACCGTCGAGGGATGCCGGCAACGATGCGGCGCGCCAGGGGTGAGGATCTTCCCCGCCGGAGGCACGGGAGAAAGTGCGCGCCTCGGACCCGGACGCGCGAAACCGCCAGCGGGCGACCCGCCGGCGGTGCGATCGACCGGGACTCGGCCCGTCGCCGGGGCGACGGCGAGGCCTACCTCAGGAAGCCGCCTTGGGGGCGTGCTTCTTGAGGATGGCCCGGTTCTCGTCGATCCGCGCCTGGTTCTTCTTCAGGTTGCGGGCCTGCTTGGTGAAGATCTTCCGGCGATCGTGCCGGGGACCGTGGCGGTAGACGCCCATGATGGAGTTCTCTTTCCGGGTCGAACCCTCCGGGACGGACCCCGGGGGGGAACCGGGATGCTATCACGGGACCGGGACCGGGGCAATCGGGGTGGGGGAAGCGCGGGCACCAGCGGGCCGAGGCCCTGGAACCGGCTCCGGTGCTAGCATCTGGGGCGTGACCGACACGCCGCACCTCGATCTCCTGGGCTCCTCCCGCCCCCGCCTGGAGGCGGCATTGGTCGCCCGCGGCCTGCCTTCCACCCGGGCGCTGCCCCTCTTCCGGGCCTTGCACTCGGCCCCGGGAGCCGAGCTCGACGCGCTGCCGGGGGTGGGAAGGCCCACCCGTAGGGTGCTCGCGGGCGTCGACACCGCTCCGCTGGCGATCGGGGATGAGAAGGTCCAGATCGAGGACGGCGCCACCCGCAAGCTCCTTTTCACCACCCGCGACGGCTTGCCGGTCGAGACGGTCCTCATGCCCCGCCGTAGCGAGGGATGGACGGTCTGCGTCTCCTCGCAGGTCGGGTGCCGGGTGGGCTGTACCTTCTGCCGGACGGGCGAGATGGGACTGGTCCGCAACCTGGCGGCCGGCGAGATCGTGGACCAGGTCCGATGGGCCCGGTCGCTCGCCCCGGGACCGATCCGAAACCTGGTCTTCATGGGCATGGGCGAGCCGCTGGAGAACCTCGATGCGGTCCTCGACGCGGTCGAGGTGGTCCGCGACCCGGCGGCCTATGCCATCCCGGGCGAGCGGATCACCCTGTCCACGTCGGGTCACCTGCCCGGGCTGCGGGAACTGGGCCGTCGCGACCCGGGGATCCAGCTGGCGGTGAGCTGGAACGCCACCAGGGACGAGGACCGGGACCGCTTGATGCCGATCAACCGGCGGTATCCGCTGGCAGCCCTCCAATCTGCCCTGCGTGACTTCCCCCTGCGTCGGGGACGCTCCTTCATGATCGAGTACGTTCTGCTGGCGGGGGTGAACGATCGCCCCGAGGACGCCGATCGGCTAGCGACGCAGCTGGCTGGCTTGCCGGTCAAACTGAACCTGATCCGCTACAACCCGGTGCCGGGCCAGCCATGGCAGCGGCCCACCCCCGAGGCGGCGGCGGCCTTCGCATCCCGGCTCGGACCGATCGGCTCCGGGGTGCTCGAGCGCTACTCATGGGGCGGGGGGATCGACGCTGCATGCGGGCAGCTCGGGGCGGAGGTGCTGGCCGAGACCCGACGAAAGGCCGGGTCCGACCTCCCGGTGCAAGCTCCGGCACCCTGGGGGCCGGTGGCCGTGTAGGTCACGCTCCCCCCGTTCCGAGGGGCTCCTCCCTGCCTTCCCCTGCAAGGGCCCCAAGGGTACCGGCGAGGAGAATGCGCCGGAGCCCTTCGGGGTGGGTCCGCTCACACCGAGATGTAGAGGGAGAGCCAGCGAAAGGTCGCGGCTCCTGGAATCCGGAAGCGAGCCCCATGCGTCCCCACCGGTCCCCTAACCGGTCCGCAAGCCTAGCAGCCGGCGGCCTCCTGGTCGTCAACGCCTTCCTGCTCCTGGTCGCACTGCCCGTCCTGCTGCTCATGGAGGAGGGCCATGCCCAGCAGGCGGCTGTCACGCGTCCTCTGGTGCTGGTTCCCGCCATCGGAGGCGTGCCCCGCCCGGGGCACATGACCTTCGATCCGGCGCGCTTGCTGCGGAACGCCCTGGTCGAGGAAATGCGGCGCTCCTCATTCGCCGAGCCGGTGGCTCCCGAGCGGGTCGACCCGCTGCTGCCCGCCGGCCCGTACGAGCCGAGCCTCGAGAAGTCGCTCCAGGTCGCGAGCGAGCTCGGTGCCGCCGAGATCCTCCGGCTCCGGGTCGACGACCACCTTCGTCTCGACGGCGGCGACTACGGCGTGGCCGTGACCCTCGAGCACCGGCGGGTCGCCGAAGGCGGACGGCTGCTGGCCCGCTTCAAGAGCGTCCGGGCCTTCCCGGCTGGCCACAATCCCTCCCAGGCGGCACGCCTCGAGGCCATCCATCTCCTCGGTCGGCTCACGGCCGCGGCGGCCGCGGTCCAGGCCGGCAAGCCCGGAAGCCTGCTGCCCGAGCCCACCCAGCTCGGGGCCCTGGTACCCGAGGTCGCACCCGTATCTCCCACCACCTATCCCGAAGTCGGGTACACGGGGACCGGCGTCCCCTCCCATGCCCGACCTCACGGCCAGGAGGCCGCCCACCAGACCCATCTGCACGGCACCAGGGCTCCCCGGCTCGCCAACGAGCGGGCCGACCGGTTCGGGGCCGGGCCCCCGACGGTCACTCCCCAGACGGGGCGTCCGATCGACCCGGGGCCCCAGGAGCCGACCTTCCTGCCGCCCTCGCCGATGCCGACTCCCGCGGCTCCTCCGGCGGCTTCCGTACCCCCGAGCCCCATCCCGGTGCCCACCCGAGCTGCGGTCCTGCCGGTAGCGACCGGGGCGGCAGCCGCCAGACCGGTGCCGAGGCCCCGCGCCGCCCTGTCGCCCGACGACGGCCGGCACCAGATCGCCACTCTCTTCTTCGCCACCTCCCAGCACCTCCTCACTCCCGAGAACCAGGCGATCCTCACCACCCTGGGCCAGAAGCTCAGCGAGTTCCCCGACGTCCCGGTGCTGCTCGAGGGCCATACCGACTCCCGAGGGGCCACCGACGAGAACTACGTCCTCTCCCGCCAGCGCGCCGAGGCGGTACGCGATGCCCTCATGAGGCACGGCGTCGACGGCGAGCGGATCCTGGCCTACGGCCTCTCCGAGGACCGGCCGTTGACCAGCGGTACCAGCCCCGAGGACCTGGCGCGCAACCGGCGGGTCGAGGTCTTCGTGCTGCCCCCCGTCGACGAGGGGGACGCCGGAACGGCCGAGGTGCCGACGCCCCGGGTCCTGCGCCGCCCCGATGCCATGGGTACGCCCCGGGCCGGCACCGCCCTCCCCGAGTTCGGCGGGCTTGCCGCGTTGGGGGCGGCCGGGATCCCCGGCTCGGCAGCGACGGCCCAGCCTGACGCCGGACTCTCTTCCGAGCAGAAGCGAATCCGGGAACTGCTGGCCCAGTACCGGGGCGAGACCCCGGCCAAGCAGGGGGCGGCCATGGTCGCCCCCTCGGCCCGTGCTGCCGCGGTGAGCCTCGACGACGACATCGTGCGCCCGGGCGACTCGCTGCGGGTCATCGTCCAGGGCCGGAGCGAACTCACCCGGACCGTGGGCGTCGACCGGGACGGCTCGCTCCGGTTTCCCCTGATCGATCGCCTGGAAGTGGCCGGGCGGCCGGTCCGTCAGGTGGAGACGGACCTGTCGAAGGCACTGGAGACCTACGTGGTCAAGCCCGAGGTACAGGTCTCCCGGATCTACGAGATCAAGATCTTCGGGCAGGTGACCCGCCAGGGCAAGTTCCAGTTCGACACCCCGCCTACCCTGACCGACCTCCTGGCCCGGGCCGAGGGCGTGGTACCGCAGCCGAGGCAGGATCCACCCGTCAAGGGCCGGATCTTCGGTCAACTGGCCGCCCGGGTGATCCCGGCGCTCGAGGGCGAAGCCCGGATCTACGACCTGACCCATTACCTCGAGTCGGGCAAGGGCCTCGAGGAGGTCTCGCTGCGGCACGGCGAGACGGTGGTCGTCGAATGGAACCAGGCCGAGGAGATCACGGTACTCGGCCAGATCAACACCACGGTGCTGTATCGACCCGGAATGCGGCTCCTCGAGTGCCTCGCCTTGGCCGGAGGTCTCGAGAACGAGGAGAAGCAGAACATCAAGAACGTCCGCATCTTCCGCCGCCTGGGCGACGGGAAGGTGCAGCGACTCGAGGTCAACCTCCACGACCTGATCCATCGCGGCCAGGTCAACCGGGACGTCGAGGTCCTGCCCGGCGACTACGTGGTCGTACCCCGGCGCAGCGAGCGGTGGACCGCACTGAAGATCTTCACCAGCCTGCTCCAGCCGGTCACCCAACTCGGAGTCCTGAAGACCATCTTCTGAGCGATCGGTGCCGGCGGTTCCTGCCGCTCCCGGTCCTGGTCGGCTATCCTTCGGGAGAGCCGACTTGGACGACCGACGTTCGCTACAGCTCGACGACCTGCTCTTCCTCCTCTTCAAGGGCAGGTGGCGGCTCCTCATGCCGGTGCTCCTGGTCCTCCCCATGGTGGCGGTCTACGACCTGCGGCGTCCGGCGGTCTACGAGACGGGGGCGGCCTTCGAGATCTTCCGCCCCGACCTGGGCGCGGGCGAGGACTTCGAGGCCCGGCAGGTCCAACGGGAGCGGCCCACCGACGTCTACACCGCCAGCTTCCTGTTGACCTCCGGGAAGTTCCTGGCTTTCGCCCGGGAAGAGTACGAGCGGTCGCTCGCCGAGATCCCGGCCGGGGAACGGACCGATCTGGTTCTCGACGGACCGGGTCGGCTCTCCGACGGGCTCCGGGTCATCATGGTCCCGTCGACCCCGTTGATGCGCCTGGTGGTCCGGGACACCCGTCCCCGGCGGGCGGCCTTCCGGGCCGACAGCCTGCTCCGGAGCCTCAAGGAGTTCATGCGCCAGTCGGCGCTCCAGAACCTGGTCGATGTCCAGGAGCTGCTCCAGCGCCAGATGAAGGCCCTGGCCGAGGAGCTCGCCTCGGTGGAGGCCGAGAGCCTGAAGGTGACCGAGACGACCGGGGCCGACACGCGCTCCCTCTCGCTCCTCCACCTGAACAGCCGCCTGAACACCTACTACGATCGGCTCTTCGAGACCGAGACCCGGATCCGGGAGGCCGAGGCCGAGCTCAAGGCGCTCAAGTCCACCCCCGAGAACAACAGCTACGACTTCGCCCGGGATCCCCAGTACGTGTCGTTGTCCTCGTCCCTCGCAACCCTGGAGGCGGAACTCTCCAGCCTCGAGACGCGACTTCGGCCGGCCCACCCCGAGGTCGTGGCCAAGCGGGCCGAGGTCGACCGCCTGCGGGCCAAGAAGATCGAGGTGGAACGCCGGCACAGCGACGAGGTCAAGGTATCGGCCTCCTACAACGCCTCGCTCGAGCGATCCGAGGCGCGGATCCAGGCGCTGCGGGACACCCGGGACGAGCTCGCCAAGGTGATCCAGGGCGAACTCAAGAGTTCGATCCGGCTGAGCGAGACCCAGCAGGCCATGAGCCGGCTCCAGTCGCGGGCCAAGATCCTCCAGGAGCTGCATGACGATGCTTCCAAGAAATTCCGGGAGACCCAGATCGTCATCCTCTCTCAGGAGTCGAATCTGCGAGTTCTCGACTCGGCCCCGGTCCCGGGGTCGCCGGTCTCGCCGAACCTCCAGCGGGACCTCGTACTCGGCGCCGGCGCGGCGCTGGCGGTGGGGTTGATGCTGGTGCTCCTGGGCGAGGCATTCGACCGCTCCGTCACCAATCCCAGCGACCTCGAAGCGATCACCGGACTCAAGAACCTGGGTTACATCCCTCTCATCCCCAGGGGCGGCGACAAGAACCAGGCGTACCCCCAGCTCGACGCCAAGCTGGTCGGGATCCACCGGCCCGGCAGCCTGGTCAACGACGCCTACCGGAAGATCCGGACCCACCTGCAGACCATCGGCTTCGGCGGACCGCTCAGGACCCTGATCGTCACCTCCTCCAACCCGAGCGAGGGGAAGAGCCTCACCACCGCCAACCTGGCGGTGAACTTCGCCCACCTGGGACGCCGCACCCTGATCGTGGACGCCGACATACGGACCCCCACCCAGACCCGGATCTTCTCCCGGGAGAACGTGGGCGGACTCATGTCGGTACTGATCGAGGACCGGCCGGTCGACGAGAGCATCGTCGCCACCGGGATCGAGAACCTCTGGTTGCTGCCGGCCGGACGCAACCGCTCCGGACTGGTGGAGGCGCTCTCCTCCCATCGGGTCGCCGAGGTCCTCCAGCAGCTCTCGGGCGAATTCGACGTGGTGCTGATCGACACGCCTCCGCTGCAGCTCGTGGCCGACGGGTTGCTGTTGGCACCCCGGGTCGACGGGGTGCTGCTGGTCGTCGCCGTGGGTGCCACGTCCGAACTGGCGGTCCGACAGAGCGTAGAGCAGCTCGCCCATGTGGAGGCCCGGGTCCTGGGGACACTCGCCAACTTGAAGGACCGCCACATGCCGTTCCCCTCCCGCTACGGCTACGGGTACGGCTACGGCTACGGGTACGGGTACGGGGCCGGACGCTACGAGGCCGGCGCCCAGCGCTACGAGGTCAAGGCGGACCGCGGCACGTCCTGACCCGGACTCGCTGGGGGCGATCCGGACCTTCGGACGAATGCGAGGATGTCCGCCCACATCCGTTCGGCGCGCCCTTCCCATGTGTTCCGGGCTGCCTCCTCCTGGCGCTCGCTCCGGCCCGCCTCTCCGCCTGCCAGGGCGGCCCGGATCGCGGCCACGAAGGCGACGGCGCCCTCTGCCTCCGACACCAGACCCCGCGACACGAGCGAGCCCAGGGCCGGGATCGGGGTGCTGACCACCGGCCTCCCGGTCGCCAGGTACTCGTAGATCTTGTTGGGGAAGATCGACCGGTTGAAGCGGCTCGGCGTGTAGGGGAGGATGCAGACGTCGAACTCCCGGGCCCGGGTCGGCAGCACCTCATAGGCGAGCGGTCCCGGCAGGCGGACGTTGGGGAGCGTTCCCATGGCGGCTCGGAACCGCTCCGAACGAACCGGCCCGTAGTAGAGGAAGCTCGCCTCGGGCAGGGCCCGGGCCGCCTCCCGACAGAGATCCACGTCGACCCGGTCGTCGATCCCGCCGTAGTACCCGATCCACGGTCGGGGCAGGTCCGCCAGCTCGGGGGCGAGCGGCGGCGCTGCGGGGGGCGAGAGGAAGTGGGCCGTTTCGGCGCCGACCGGGAGCCACCTCACGTCGGGGCGTACCGGGCGACGATCCGCGACCAGCGTTTCCGAGATCGCGAACACCAGGTCTGCCCTCGCCAGGGCCATCGCCTCGAGGGTGGAGGCTGCCCGCGACGAGACCCCGGGGAAGGCCGAGTACTCGTCGATCACGTCGTAGGCGAAGACCGATTCGCCGAGCGTCCCCTGGAGGAAGCAGAACTGGGGCAGGTAGGCGATCACCGCGGGGCGACGCATCCCGAGGCGACGCATTCCCTCCCTTGCCGCCATGCCCATGAGACACGCCGAGAGCCGGGCGGCCATCACGCTCCTGGCGCACCACGGCGGGAAGGGCAGCGGGGCGATCACATGCAGGTCGGGCTCCGCCTGCCAAAGTCCCCGTCGGATCCGCCCGAGTTCGGAGGCGAAGACCCTCGGCTCGAGGAGGCCTCGGGCGACCGAACTGCCCCGCTCCACGTAGAGCACGGGAAGGCGACGGCAAAGGGCCCGCAGGGTCTGCTGGGGAGCGATGCGGAGGTAGTCCCAGGGGACCGACGAGAGGGTCACCACTCCATCGGGCTCGCGGCGTCCCGCCGGGTCACCGAGGTCCGGCCTAGCGGTTCCGGGTTCCCGGGCTCCGGTCACGCGCTCCGCCGCGCCCGTCGGCGCCCCCGGCCGAAGAAGCCGCGGACTTCCCGGATCACCCGGGCCTGGTCGCGGGAACCAAGGGTCGGGTAGAGCGGCAGCCGGACCAGCCGGTCCGCCGCTGCCTCGGTGATCGGGAGCCGGACGCCTTCCCCGCCCAGACGCCTGCCCATGGGCGAGTCGTGCAACGGCACGAAGTGGAAGGTGGCCCCGATGCCGGCGGCCTTCAGATGTGCCAGGAGCCGGGTCCTGGTCTCGAGGTCGGCGACCCTCAAGTGGAAGATGTGGGCGTTGTGCCGGCAGGACTCGGGGATGGTCGGCAAGCGGATGGTCCCCTCCTCTGCCAGGTCGGCCAGTCCCTCCCGGTACCGTTCCCAGAGATGCATGCGGGTGCCGGTCACGACCTCGGAGCGTTCGAGCTGGGCGAGGAGGAAGGCGGCCGAGAGCTCGCCCGGGTAGAAGGTCGAGCCGAGGTCCTGCCAGGTGTACTTGTCGACTTCGCCCCGGAAGAACCGCGCCCGGTCCGTTCCCTTCTCCCAGAGGATCTCCAGGCGGTCCACGAGACCCGGGTCGCCGACCACCAGCGCCCCGCCCTCGCCGCAGGTCAGGTTCTTGGTCTCGTGGAAGCTGAAGACGCCCAGATCCCCGAAGGCGCCCAGGGGGCGCCCCCGGTAGCTGGATCCCAGGGCCTGGGCCGCGTCCTCCACGACCCGGATCCCGGCACGGTGGGCCAGGTCCAGGAGCGGCGCCATCTCGCATCCCACGCCGGCGTAGTGCACCGGGACGATGGCCCGGGTGCGAGGCGAGAGGGCGGCCTCCACCAGGCGCTCGTCGAGGTTCAGGGTGTCCTCGCGGATGTCCACGAAGCGCACCGTCGCCCCCCGCAGCGCCACCGCGTTGGCGGTGGCCACGAAGGTGAAGGAAGGCATCACGACCTCGTCGCCGGGCCCCACGCCGAGGGCCAGCATGGCGAGTTCGAGTCCGGCGGTCGCGGAGTGGAGCAGCATGACCCGCTTGCCCTCGGCGGCCGCCGAGAGCCATTCCTGGCAACGGTGCGTGAAGGGTCCATTGCCGGCGAGGCGACCGGAGGCAATCGCCTGGCGCAGGTAGGCGAGCTCATGGCCGACGGCGCCGGCACGGTGGAAGGGAACGCCCCGCCTCAGGCTGCTGCTCATGCTCCGGCCCATCCCGGGAAGACCGCGAGCGCCTGGCGCCCGCCGCGGGTGACCGCGAAGTCGGTGGCCCCGGCCTCGTCCGCCAGACGATGGAAGCTGCCGAGGTCGAAGCGTTCATGGTGCTCGCCGATCCCGGGCGACGAGAGCCAGCGCCCCAGGGCCGCGATCGGACCGGAAGACGATCCCGAAAGGTTCACGACCGGTTCCAGCACGAGGACCTCCCGGCGGGCCGCCTTCTGCATGCGGGTCACCAGCTCGTGGCGCCTCCCTATGAAGTGGTAGAGGCTCGAGGCCATCACCACGTAGTCGGCAGTCGGCAGTTCGGCGCTGCGGAGGTCCGCCTGGCGCACCCGGATGCCACGGCGGCGCATCGCCATCACGAAGTGCCCGTTGGACTCGAGTCCCTGGTACTCGCACCCCTTGGCGGCGAGGTGGTCCCGGAAGAGGCGGGAGGTCCCGGAGCAGAGGTCGAGGACCGAGGCGCCGGCCGGGATCCGATCCGCCAGCTCGCGAAGGCTCTCGGCGTTCTCTCCCCGGTAGGCGAGATCCATGACCAGGTCGTACCCGACAGCCGACCAGTAGATCGGGGAACGGTCGAGCAGTCCGAGGCCGACCGAGGGACGGAACCAGGCCAGTTCCTTCAGGTAGCGCAGGGTGTCCGGGATCAGCCGCACCGTCGAGACCTTGTCGAAGCGGCGGACGAAGAGCACCGGCACCTCGACGATGCGGAGGCCGGCCAACGCCGAGCGCGCCACCACCTCGGTGTCCCAGAACCATCCGTCGGACACGCTGCCGAGGACCACGTCGCGGGTCCGCTCCCGGTGGAAGAACTTGCAGCCCGTCTCGCTGTCGCGGACGCCGTGGTTCAGGAGCAAGGTACAGAGCCGGCGGTAACCCTGGGAGAGGAAGTGTCGCACCCAGGCTCGGGTCTGGCCGAGGATGTAGTAGCGGTCCCCGACCGCCACATCCCCCTCGCCCTCCAGGATCCGCCCGGCGAGTTCCGGGACGTAGTGGGCGCCCACCTCGAGGTCGATGTCGAGAAAGCCGACCACGGTGCCTCGGGCTGCCCGGAACCCCGTCTTGAAGGCTCCGCCCCGTCCCTTGTTCTTTTCGTGGAAGATGTACCGGGCATCGCCCTCGCCATCGCAGACCTCCCGGATCACCCTCCGGGTGTCGTCGGGGCTGCAGTCGTCCACGAACAGGAGCTCGTAGCGGAGGCGGGTCCTCCGGAGCACCCGCCGCAGCATGGCGACGCTGTCGGCCAGGTGCGGTTCCTCGTTGTAGCAGGGCACAACCAGCGTGAGGTCGAGGTCGCTCACTTCCCGCACCGCTTCCTCACCCGGCACACCAGGCTCGCTCCCGCCGGCATGCGGACGGTCTCCGACCCCACCAGTCCCGCCTCCCACCCGGTCACCAGCCCGAGCAGCCCGTTCAACGGTCCCACCGGTATCTCCAGGCCGCTGCGATCGCGACTCGCCGGGAACAGCCAGCGGCGCGCCAGGATCACGGCCGCGATCCCGGGCAGGACCGAGAGGTTGAAGTAGCTGAGGAAGAGCACCTCGAACCCGGCGGCCTCCAGGGCGGCCCGGAGCGAGGTCGCGGTGTAGCGACGGAAGTGCCGGCTCACCACGTCCTCCCCGCTCCAGAGCCACTGGTAGGCCGGGACCGTGAGCACGGCGCGTCCCGAGGCCGTCATCAGATCTCCGATCCTCTGCAGCAGCGCCACGTCGTCCTCGGCATGTTCGATCACGTCCAGGGCCGTGACCAGGTCGAAGCGTCCCCGCTCGCCGGTCAGGTCCCCGGCCAGGTCGAGGTAGGGGAAGTCCTGCCGCTTCGATACCCGATCGACCTCTTCGGTGAAGGCGTCGCCCCCGGTCACGTCCCCGTAGGCGGCGAGGAAGCGCAGGTTGAACCCGGTCCCGCAACCGAAGTCGAGCAAGGAGAGTCGGCGGCCGGCCGCGCCCACTTCCCGGGCCGCCCTCTCGACCTGGGCGAGGACCAGTCGTCGGCGCGACCCGAACCACCAGTGCCGGGCCTCGTGCTCGGCGGTGAGATCGTAGCCGGCGCGCTCCATGGTCTCCTCTCGCCCCGGACCCCGCCCGAACGGTAGCCGACCCGGGCCATGCCCGCCACCCTCCGCGGCCGATGCTACGCTCGAGCCCATGGAAGAGGATCCCGGGACGACCTCGGACCCGTCCCCTCGCCTCCTGCTGGCGGCGATCCTGCTGCTGGCGCTCGGGCTCCGGGCCTGGGGAGGACCCGGGTACGGACTGCCCTTCCTGTTCCAGGCCGACGAAGCCCACTCCGTCCACCTGGCCGGCAGGATCGCGGCCCATGGCCCCAACCCCCACGAGTTCGAGTACCCGCACCTCCACCTCTACCTGCTGGTGCTGGTGTTCGGGGGCGTCTTCGTCGTCGAGTTTCTCTCCGGCAGGGTGGAATCGCGGGCGGCCTTCAAGCAGCTCTATCTCCAGGACCCGAGTGCCTTCTATCTCGCCGGCCGTTGGCTGTCTGTGGTCGCAGGGGTGCTCTCCGTGTACCTCGCCTATCGGGTGGGGCGTCGCGCCTACGGGGAGCAGGCGGGCCTGGTAGCGGCGTTCCTGGTGGCCACCGCGAGCCCCCTGGTCGCGAGCAGCCAGGTGATCAAGGGGGACATCCTGGTCGTGGTCCTGGTCCTGGCCGCGGCCGAGGCGTCCCTGGCGATCCTGGAATCCGGGTCCCGCCGCGCCTACCTGACCGCCGGCGCCTTCCTGGGCCTGGCCACCAGTGTGAAGTACAACGCGGCCCTGGCCGGGGTGTTGCCCCTGGTGGCCCACTTCGTGCGTCGGCCGGGCCGGGCCCCCATCTCCCAGGGGCCAGGCCCTCTCTCGACCTTGCCGGCGGCGCTCTCCACCCTGGCCGGTGGGGTACTGGCGTTCGCCGCCACCTCGCCCTACTGCCTGCTCGACCCGGCCGCGATCCGCCAGGTGCTCGGGAGCGTCTGGGGTACCCGGGCCACCGACCCGAGCCTGGTGAGCCTGCTCGCCGACGAGGGAGGGACGGTGCTCGCACCCTTCCCGGACCTATTGGCCGGCGGGGGTCATGCGCTGGTCGTTGCCCTCGCCCTCGCCGGCTCCCGGCTCGTGCTCCGTCGCGACCCCGCCTCCCTGGTCCTGGCTGGTCCCTTCGTCGCGACCTGCCTGCTGCTGCTGCGCTACAACGTGCGGCCGCTCCGGTACTACTACCCGGGACTGGCTCCCCTGGTGATCGTGGGCGCTGCGGTCCTGGCCGGGTCCCCGGTGATGTCCCGGACCCGTGCCCGGGTCGTCGGGCTGGGGATCCTGGTCCTGTCGCTCCCGTCCCTGGCCGAGGTGGTGCGGACCAATCTCGCCTACGGGCGACCCAACACCCAGATCGCGGCCAGGACATGGATCCTCGCCAACCTGGCGGCGGGATCCGGGGTTGTCCTCGAGAACAACGTGCCGCCGATCAAGCAGGCCGACCAGGAGGGCGTTCCCTCTTCCCCGGTCCGGTACCGGATCTTCCAGGTGCCGAACTACTACTGGTCCTACTACGGGGGATCGGACTGGATCCGGCGGACCGAGGAGACGACCCCCGACCTCGGCGAACTCCGGGCCCAGGGCTTCCGCTACGCGGTGCTCCATGACGGGAATTCCTCCCGCTATGCGAGGCTCCCCCAGGTCTTCCCTCGTAGGTTGGGGTTCTACCGGAAGATCGCTGCGCTCCCCGAGCTCTACTCGATCCACCCCGCTCCCGGACAGCTCGGGCCGACCATCAGGATCTTCGACCTGGCGGGCGGGGACGAGGATCGGCGATGACCGGCGGGGCCGAGCTCCCGGCCCGGTCCGATCGCGTCGCTCACGGTGGCGGCGTCGACACCTCGGCGATCCGTTCCCGGAGCGCCCGGGCCCCGGGAGGGACCTCCAGGGCCACCAGACTGGTCCCCTGGAACCTGAAGAGGCCGGCTTCGGGAACGGTGGACCCGAGGCGGTCCAGGAACGCGGTCACCGCGTACCAGCCTCCCCCGTAGTCGTGCCAGAGGATCCAGCCGCCCTCGGGCCGCAGGAGGGCTAGGGCCTTCCCGGTGTCGCTGGCCACGTACTCGGCGCTATGCGAGCCGTCGATGAAGACCAGGTCGATGCTCCCGGCGAGCGGGTCCACCTCGAAGGTCGCCGAATCCCCTAGGTGCTGGACGATCCTACCTACCTGGGGCCAGGTTCCGACGTCCCGCATCCGGAAGCGACGGCCCACCTCGGACTTCTCGATCAGCGACCGGTCGCTGGCCTCGATGGTGAGCGCGGTCCGGGCCAGGTCGGTAGGCGGCAGATCGAGGGTGTGGACCGTCCCTTGCTCGGGGACGTTCAGCGCCAGGTTGAGGGCGGTCCGGCCGTCGAAGGTCCCGATCTCGAAACAGCTGGCGAGAGAGCGGCTCCTTACCAGTCCGCAGAGAATGGCCAGCTCGTCGAAGCTGACGTTGCCTCCTTCGGCCCCTGACTCGACCAGCAGGACGAGCTCGGGACCGAGATCCGCCAGGCTCCCGGGAGGCGGCGGTCCAGGCTGATCCCAGACCAGGATCCGGCGGTCCCCGAGCACCGAGCCGGCAGACCGGACCGGAAGGTCGGCGGACGGCAGCGGGAAGATCATGCCGCGCCGGAGGCCGAAGTGGCGGAGGAGGTCGTGCATGAGGACCCGGTGACGGGCCCGGTGGAGACCGAGGGTCAGGGCGTAGCCGGCCGCCAGCACCGCCAATACCCAATCGCGGAGGAACCCGAGCACCCTGCCCGCGACTGCCACTCCGCCTCCTCGATCCGATCCGGGCCGCGGCGACGACCCGACCCGGGAGCGAGGATACCCCGGGCCGAGAGAGATCCCGGCAGGTGCAGACGCCCGGGCAAGGTCCACGGTCTCCCACGGGACGCTCTCGCGGTCCTGTACCCTCCGGGAGGACGGGTGCGCCCCGCGCCGGAGCCGCTCCGGTCCCGGTGTCGCACCGCGAGGAGCCCGGTCTGAGCCGTCATCCCCAGGTCCTGGTCACGGTGCTCACCTATCGGCGCCCTGCCTACCTGGCGCGCACGCTGGACTCGATCGAGTCCCATCTCTTCGACCCCGAGTGCTGCCGGGTGCGGATCTTCGTGAACGCCGAGGATCCCGAGACCATGGCGGTGATCGAGGCCCGTCGGCATCTCTTCGAGACCGTCCTCACCTCGCCGGTCAACCTGATGCAGGGCCCGGCCCTGGACGCCCTCTGGAAGGAGACCGGCACGCCCTGGGTCCTGCACGTCGAGGACGATTTCCCGGTGCTCGCCTCGGGTTGGCTGCCGGACGCCATCGAGTGGATGGAGAGGAACCCCGAAGTAGGTCAGCTCCGGCTCCAGCCCTGGGAGGACTTCTACGTGATGAAGACCCACGTGATCACAAAGGAGGAGTGCCGTCTGGGGCCCGGAGAGCCCGTCTCCGGGGGAGCCATCCACCGGATCGAACCCTCGATCCACTTCACCTTCTGTCCCAGTCTCATGCCGAGCCGGGTGGTGGAGGCGATCCGTCCCTTCCCGGCCGACCGCGTCAAGGACGAGGCCGAGAACTTCGCCCAGGCGCGGTTCCATGCCACCGGCATGGCCACCGCCCAGCGCCTTCCCCCGGTCTTCGCCCACGAGGGGCGCCACTCGGCCTTCGGCGGCTGGGGCGTGGGCTTCGGTCTCCATCCCACCACCACCCGGTTGGGGATCGCCTGGAGGGCCCTGCGCCTCGGGGTCGTCAAGGCGATCAAGGCCGTCCTGGGGCCGGACCTCTCCGGCCGGCTGAAGCGGCTCCTGGGAATCGGGGAAGACCGGGACTAGGGAAACCGGTCTCCCGCGGCCCGTTGCCACAGGGTGGTCCTGCCGATCACCGGCACCTGGGGCGGCGGTCCCGGGTAGTCGATCCGCGAGAAGCTCGCCGGCACCGCGTCCATGGTCGGCCAGTAGCGTTCCCGTTCGGAGTTGTCCCAGACGACGAAGCCACCGGGCCGGACGTGGGGCAGGGCAGCCAGGAAACAGGCCGGGCGGGCCCTGCCGTCGATCAGCACCAGATCGAAACCTCCCTCGGCCACTGCCCCGATCGAGGCTGCGTAGGCGGCGAAGGTCCGGCCCTCCCAGCCGGGAGCAGCCGAGACCGCCGACCCGACGGCTGCGGGGTCCCCTCCCCCGGCCTTCCCGGGATCGGCCTCGACCAGGACCGGATGCCAGTTCGGGAGGCGCTCCGGCCAGCCCTGCTCGAGCAGCCGGCGGTGCCAGGCGGGGTCGTGCTCCACCGCCAGGACCTCCCGGCAGGTCCGCGAGAAGAAGACCGACGAGCCGCCGGTGCCGTACTCGAAGACCCGCCAGGTCGGGCGGACCAGGCTCCGCAAGCGGTTGAGGGCCGGGAAGGAGATCCAAGGGAGGCCGAGGTCCATGGGAGTGAGCTCCCCGCCCATCAGGGTGAGCGACCACTCCGGGAAGCAGCCCGCCAGCGACGGGAGGGCATCGACCCGGGCCCAGGAGTCGGTCGCCAGGTGCTGCACCACGAGCCCGGAGTAGCGCGCCAGCAGGCGGGTCCGCCGGACCCATCGCTTCACCGGGACCGGGATCCACCCGCGCATGGAAGGCCACGACTCCGATCGGCCGCGGCGGCTCCGGCCCGGCCCCGGCATCCTCCCCTGGGGGGGAAGACGGGTCCAGGATAGCTCGATCCTCTCCCCGGGAGCCGCTTCCCGCTCCCACCACGGCAGGCAGTCCCCGAGGGCAGGACACCGGTTGCATCGCCGGGTTCCCCGCCCCTACCCTGGAGCGTGTCGCCCGCTTCCCCGGCTCCCGATCCCTCGCCGCCCCCGGTGGGCCCGCGACCCGGCCCGCAGGACCTGGTCCCGCTCGACCCCGGGAACTTCGCTGCCCTGGCGGCGCCCGACGAGGCCGGCCCCTCCGGCCTGGTCCTCGACCTCTGGCGCTACCGGGAGCTGCTCGCGCTTCTCGCCTGGCGCACGGTGGCGGTCCGCTACAAGCAGACCGCCTTCGGGATGGCCTGGGCACTGGTCCAGCCACTGACCAGCTCGGGGATCTTCGCGATCCTGCTCGGGTCCTTCGGCGGCCTTCCTTCGGACCACGGCTCCTACTTCCTGGCGACCCTGGCCGCCATGCTCCCCTGGACGTTCTTCCAGAACGGGGTCACGGCGGCTTCCCAGAGCCTGCTCGCCAATCCGTCCCTGGTCACCCATGTCTACCTGCCCCGGATCGTGATCCCGGTCTCGGCGCTGGCGGCCTCGCTGGTCGACCTGGCGGTCACCCTGGTCCCGACCGTCCTCCTGCTCGCCTGGAGGGGCGACTCCGGGGGCCCTCTCGGACTCCTCCTCCTGCTCCCCGTGTCGGCCCTGACGCTGCTCCTCACGGGGGCCGTGGGCACCGCCCTGGCGGCCCTCTCGGTCCGCTACCGCGACCTGCGCTTCGTGGTCCCCTTCGTCCTCCAGTGCTGGATGTTCGCCACGCCGGTGGTCTACGCCTCGTCCCTCGTCCCGCCCCAGCACCGCGCCTGGCTGGCGCTCAATCCCCTCACCGGATTGGTCGAGGGGTATCGGGCAGCCCTCCTGGGAGGCCCCTTCCCCGCCACCCAGCTGGCGGCCTCGCTGGTCGGGACCCTGCTCGTGTCGGCGGCCGCCGGTGCCATCTTCCGGTCCCTGGAACGGGAGCTGGCCGATGTCCTCTGAGGTCCTGGTGGCAGCCCGCGATCTCGGCAAGCGCTACCTGCTGGGAGCCTCCGGGCGCTCCGAGCCGCACCTCCGGCAGGCGCTGCGGGCCGCGCTCACCGCGCCGTTCCGCCGGCTCGCGGGGGAACGGCCCCCGCCGCCCCGGGAGCTCTGGGCCCTGCGCCATGTGGACTTCGACGTGCGGCCGGGAGAGATCGTGGGCGTCATCGGCAGGAACGGGGCCGGCAAGAGCACCCTGCTCCGGCTCCTCTCCCGGGTCACCGCGCCGACCGAGGGACGGATCGGGTGGAACGGCAGGGTGGGGAGCCTGCTCGAGGTCGGCACCGGGATCCATCCCGAGCTCACCGGACGCGAGAACGTCTACGTGGGCGGCGCCCTGCTCGGCCTCTCGGTCCGGGAGGTGGACGACCGCTTCGATGCGATCGTGGCCTTCGCGGGCGTGGAGGAATTCCTCGACACGCCCGTCAAGCGCTACAGCTCCGGGATGCGGGTGCGCCTCGGGTTCGCGGTGGCCGCCCACCTCGACCCCGAGATCCTGCTGGTCGACGAGGTTCTGGCGGTGGGCGACATGGCCTTCCAGAAGAAGTGCCTGGGCAGCCTCCGGGAATTGTCCCGGGACCAGGGGCGGGCAGTCTTCTTCGTGAGCCACGACCTGGGCTCGGTGCGGAATCTCTGCAACCGCTGCTTGTACCTGGAGGCCGGGACCATCGCCGCCGACGGATCCCCCGACGACGCCATCGCCCGCTACCAGGCCAGCGTGCTGGCCCGCTACCAGGAGGGGTCGCTGGCGGCCTTCCGCCATGCCGCCATCCCCGGAGACACCCCGGTCCACTTCCGATCCCTGGAGGTCCCTTCGGCCCGCCGCAGCGGCGAGGGCCTGCCGGCCTTCGACCACGGCGATCCCCTCGAGATGGTGCTCGACTTCGAGGTGCGTCGATCCTACCGGCGCGCCTCGCTGGTGATGGTCCTGAAGCGCACCACGGGGGAACGGGCCTGCTACGTCTACAGCGCCGACTTCGGGCTGCTCTTCGACCTCGAGCCCCCGGGCGGCGCGATCCGGATCCGCATCCCTGCGCTGCCGCTCGCCCCGGGGCGCTACACCGCGGACGTCTCGATCACCCAGGCGGTGTGGACCGCTCCCTCCGACATGCTCCTCGACCTGCCCCTATTCGACGTGGAGACCGTGCCCTCGACCGGTGGGCAGATGCCCCGCCGGGAGTGGGGTATCACCCACCTCACGGACCTGGCATGGAGCGCCGAGGGCGGGGCGAGGATGGACTCGGCCACTCCCGCGGACCTCCCGCCTGCCGGTGCGCCGAGGGACGGTTAGTGCGATCCCGGGACGGAGCTCCCGGAGAGAAGGGACCGGAACACCGCGTGGGACGCCTCGGGGATCTGCTCAACGACGGGCTCCTCCGCCACCTGGGTGTGGAACTCCGGAAGCTCCCGACCCTGGGTCCGGCGGAGCGCTCGCGGGCCTTGAAGACGGTCCTGTTCCTGGGTGGACCACCGGCCGCCTTCCCCTCCGGCGAGCTCGTGGCGGTGGTCCGCCTGGCCCGCCACCTGCTCCCGTCCCGGCCCCTGTACCTGGCCACCCGCCAGGACGAGCCGGTCCCGGCCCTGGGACCGGGCTCGCCCCGGACCGACGGCCCGCTCCTGGCCCGCCACAGCCACTGGCGACCCGGCGACCACGCCCTGCTGGTGCTGCCTCCCGACCATGCGGATCGCCCGGACCCGGGACTCGATTCCCTCCTCCAGGACTACCTGCGGGCCCTCGGTAGCGGCGCCCTCGGCTGGATCCTGCCGCGCTCCCCGGGCCGGCCCGGGCCAGCCGGACTCGCCGAGGCCCTCGACCGGATCGAGGAGCGGGTCCACCTCCGCCTGCTCCGGGATCGCCCGGGACCGGCGACGCCCGGCTTCTTCCCCCTCTCCGGGCCCCCCGAGACGTGGCAGCTCGACGCTACCGACCTGGCGCGCCACCCCAGGGTGCCCGGCGGCGACCAGCTGCCGCTGGTCAGCCTGGTCCTCTCCTGCAAGGGACGTCGCGCCCACCTCGAGGAGACCCTGCCCACCCACCTGGCCCAGCAGGACCCGGCCTTCGAATGGGTCTGCGTGGACTACGACTGCCCCGAGGGGACCTGGGACTTCCTCGCCGGGGTGGACGACGAACGGGTGGTCTCGGTCCGGATCCGGAACCGTCCGGTCTTCTCCATGAGCCACGCCCGGAACCTGGGTGCCCGGTACTCGACCGGGCGGATCCTGGTCTTCCTGGATGCCGACACCCTCTTGGAGCCGAGCTTCGTGTCGATGGTCCGGGCCCGCTTCCCGGCCAACGGATTCCTGGCGACGACCTTCGCACTCTGCGGCGAGACCGACCGTGGCAACGGGGACGGGCTCCAGGGTTACGGAGGGATCCTGGCGTGCACCCGGCAGGACTGGGAGGACCTCAGGGGCTTCGACGAGACGATGCGGGGGTGGGGCGGGGAGGACGACGACTTCCGGGCCCGACTCCAGGCCATGGGAAGGACGCCCGGTCTCTTCGACCTCTCCTTGGCCCGGGCACTCGACCACGACCACGAGAGCCGGACCCGTTTCTTCGAGGAGAAGCGGATCGGGGTCTCGTCGCGGTCCAACTCGGCCCGCGGGCGGGACGTCCTCCGGGTTCTCCCCCAGGGGTACGGGACCGGGGACCGGGACAGCCCGATCGAGGTCCGGTTCCACCGGGCACCGGGAAGTCCGACCGGATCCGCCGCCTCGCCTAGCGACTGACCCGATCCCCGCGCCACCAGTTCCTCAAGGTGCGCGGCCCGGGGAGCAGCCGGCGGAGGGCATGGAGGATCCAGTGGGGACGCCCATGGCGGACCGCCACTTCCCAGGCGAGGCGCCATCGGCGGAGCCGTCCGAGCCGACCCAGGTAGGCCGCCAGGAACCGGTCCCAGGTGTCGGCCGGGATCGGGTGCTGGCGCATCCAGGTCTCGAGGGTCTTCCAGACCTCGAGGTCGCCTTCCTCGACGCTCTGCGGATCGCGCACCCTGAGGGTGGGGTCGTAGATATTCCCGCCATGGCGCCGGTAGACGGCCACGGGGCCGGGCGTGGGAGAAGGCACCAGGTAGAGCACCGCCGCCATGCGGTACCAGAGCTGGGTGTCCTGGCGGTAGCCGAGTCCCTCGGCGAAGAGTCCGACCCGGGCGAAGGCCGAGCGGCGGACCAGGATGCCGCGCACGTCCCAGCTCACCCTCCCCGCCAGGAAGGCGCCGAACAGCTCACCGGGGCCCAGCTCGGCCTTGGCACCGATGCGCTGCTCCCGACCTCCCGGGAATCCCTCGGCCTCGCGGGGATCCTCGAGGACCAGCAGCGTGTAGTCGAAGGCCCCGTCGATCCGCGGGTCCTGGTCGAGCACCCGGACCGCGCCGTCGAGCCGGCCGGGGAGCCAGTAGTCGTCGGCATCCAGGAAGCAAACGTAGTCCCCGCGGGCCTCCGAGATCCCCAGGTTCCGGGTCGAGGAGATCCCCAGGTTCACACCCCCCGGATGGCGCAGCACCCTCACCACGCCCGGGTGTCGGACCTCCAGGTCCCGGGCCAGCCCGAGCGAGCCATCCGTCGAACCGTCGTCGATCACGACGACCTCGACCGGGATCCCCGAGGCGTTGTCGATCACGCTCCGGACCGCGGCTTCAAGGAAGGCGGCCCCGTTGTAGCAGGGGATCACCACACTCACCCTGGGAGCGTCCCGATCCTCTCCGGGACCCTGTCCGGAGACCCCTCCCGCGCCCTGGGAGCCGACGCCGTCAGCCTTCCCCAAGCCGTCACCTGCACTCATGACGTCCCTCCCAGCAGGCACTCGACATGCCGTCGCCAGGAGAACCGGGCCTCGACATGGGCGCGCCCGGCGCGGCCCATCGCGAGGCACTCCTGGCGGTCGGCCAGCAGCTCCCTGACCACTGCCGCGGCAACCCCGGCGTCCCCGGCAGGGACCCCGCGACCCGCCGCCGGCGGGACGACCTCCTCGGTGGCGACCTCCGCCCCCGTGGCCCCCGAGATCGCCACCACCGGCAGACCCGAGGCCATGGCCTCGACCAGCACATGCCCGAAGCCCTCGGAGGTCGAGGGATGGAAGAAGACGTCGGCCGCCGCGTACCAGGCTTCCGGCTCGGCGACCGCCCCGACCAGGGAGAGCCGGTCCCCGAGCCCCAGGCGGGCGGCCTCGGCGAGCAGCGCCTGCCGCCCGTCCCCCGACCCGGCGATCGCATAGCGGACCTCGCGAGGGAGCCGGGCCAGAACCTCGAGTCCGAACCCCAGGTTCTTCTCGGGACTCAGACGCGAAACCGAGAGGACCAGCGGGACCTCGTCCCCGATCCCGAGCCGGCGACGGATCCGGGCCCGGGCCTCGGGGTCGGGCCGGAACCGCTCGGTATCGACCCCGGGGGGCACCACCTCGGCCCGCGCCCCGCCGGCACCATGGCAAGCGAGGCGCTTCGCCATGGAACGGGAGAGCACCACCACCCGCGATGCGAGTTCCAGCGCCCGGGCTTCGACCCGCACCCACTGGGGCTCGAGCCAGCGGCTCACCGCCTGTCTCCAGACACCGGCGCCGGCCCGCTCGCGGCGCACTCGGGAGCCGATCTCCTCGGCGGGCAGGTAGACCACCCGGACCCCGCGTCGGGCCAGGGCCACCGCATAGGTGGGAAAGCGCGCCACCGCCAGATCGACCCCGGGAAGGCCGGCGAGCGCACCCACCAGCCCTTCGGTCTCGGCCCAGGGACGCCGCAGCAGGCCGAGGCCACGAGGCTTCACCTCACCATGCCGCCACACCTCGAAGGGTGCCTCGTCCTCTCCCCCGGCCCGGCGTGGACCGGTCACTACCCGGACCCGGTGACCCAGGGCGGAGAGTTCCCTGCCCACCTCCAGGAAGTACCGCTCCACGCCCCCCAGGGGAGGCTCGAAGACCGGGTAGGCGAGAGCCACCTCGAGACCGCTCACCGCTTGGTGCCCGAATTCACCCTGGCGGCGTCGACCAGGGTGACCTCGGGAGTCCCGGAGACCAGGAAATCGGCGGCCTCGACGCCCTGCATCAGCGAGTGGTCCTGGTTCGAGACCTCGTACTTCCAGGCCCCGAAGCGACCCCGGGAGAGGATCCCGTGCGAGGCCAACTCGGGGAGCAGGGCGTCGAGCACCTGGTCGCGGCCGAGGAACGGCGTGGGGTAGCCGTGGCGCACCGTACGCACATAGCGGGAGACGATCTTCCCGGGATCCGGGACCAGCCCGAAGGCGACCGCCCCCGCCACCGTGTCCTCGACCAGCCGCGACCGGTCGACCGGCTTCTCGGACGATTCGCTCACCTCGGCCATGAGCGACCACTGCTCGCCCGGGCGCGCCACGTTGTTCGGGGAGTAGTTCGAGAAGAGCGTCGCCCGGTAGAAGGGGCCCAGGTCCTCAGGGAAGTACATCCAGCACTTGGTGGCGAGGTCGGGGGGCGGTATCCCGTCGATCCCC
>CAYOHP010000054.1:0-28537 GCA_964403795.1 uncultured bacterium
CATGGCGCTCACCTCCGGGCTCTCGGACATGCCAGACACACCGCTGCTTCCCCGGCGTGAAGCCGGGGCGCTCCGGCTGCGCCGCGGATCCAGCAGGTAGCAAGGGCCTCCCGGGGGGTTTGGGGGGTCGCCCCCCCAAAGCAATCCGCGGCAGCCCGAAGGGCTGCAACGGGATGCCTTGGCCGTGGCGGAGCCGTGGCCAGGGCATCCCGTGCGCTACGCCTTCGCTGATTCCTCTGGCGGAGCCAGGGGCGCTCCGGCTGCGCCCGGAGGCCTGATCGGGTCTAGCCGCGCCTCGAGAGTTCGCCCACCCGGCGCAGGGCGTCGCTGGCCCGCACCCGCAGCACCCGGGAACTCTCCCACGACCCGCCCGAGGAGAGCGGCGGCTCGAGCACCCAGCTCTCGTAGGGCGCCACCCGATCGTTCTCGGCAAGGGCCCGCCAGCGCTCGAGCTGGGCCTCCGGATACCACTGGGACCACTCGCCGCGGAGCACCGCCTCGAGCCATTGCCCGAAGGTGCGATCGAGGGTCTTCCACTCCAGGGTGTCGACCCACCCGATCTGGACCTGCCAGTTGCCGGCGCCTTCCCGGCCGATGTTGATGGCGTACTGGTTGCCGACCGGGTCGTCGGCGAAGCAGAGGCGCCCCTCCAGGCCTTCCCCCCACGCATGCCTCCAGCCCTCGGGGTCGTTCCACTCGGCCAGCGACCGCCCGCAGGCCTGGCGGGTCACCCCCAGGAGCCGGATCCACTCGCCGTCGAGCAACAGGCCGTCGGTCTTGCGGAGCAGGGTGGCGAGCAGCGATCCCCGGGGCAGCCGGGCCCGCTCCAGGGCCTCGTCGTAGACGTAGCTCTGGGCCGGCGGGAAGCGGGTCACCGGAACCGAGGCGTGTTCCAGGGCCTCGTCGAGGGTCGGGCTGCTGCGATCGATGTCGATGTCGATGTCGTGCTCCATGCACCGGCCTTCCTGGAGGCATTGAACCGCCTCCAGGAGTTCGATGGCAACGCTGCGCATGGGGAAGGCGGCCAGGGCGCCCCGGAGATCCGGGGTCGGATCCCTCACCCTTGCGCCCGTGCCCGGGCAGGGGCACCCATGCCACAATCGGTCCGGGAGGTCGCGGTGGCGAAGAAGAAGTCCCCCGCCTCGAAGAAGAAGTCGGCTCCGAAGGGCCTTGCCACCCTCGAGACGGTCGAAGCGACCCTGCGCCACCACTACCCGGAGGGCCTGGGTCCCGACCGGGTCGCCTACTTCCTCTCGGAGCCATGGCTCCGCAACCTCGAGGCCCGCAAGAAGGCCGAGGACGGCTCCCGCTTCCTCGAGGACCTGTGCCAGAGGGTGAAGGACGCCACCCGCCTCGATGCCACCGGCAAGGCCGATCTGGTGGCCCGCCCGGCCTGGCTGGTGCGAGTCCTCCTCCACAAGGGGAAGCGCCTGAAGGGCGCCTTCACCGACGACGTGCTGCGCGACCTCGGGGGCGAGGCCCGCCTGCTCGACGTGTGGATCTCGGCGCTGGGTCCCTACTACTACGCCCGGGGCTACCGGATCCGGCCTTCCCTGCAGGAGGAGCTGGAAGGTCCGCCCCCGCCACTCGACCGCGACGACCCCCACGCCACCGCCGCCATGGAGGTGGTCGCCCGCGAGCTCCGCTCCATGGGCTTCGCCCGGGTCCCGGGAGAGGTCGCCAAGTCCCGCCTCGCCCGCCTCCGCTCGCCGGTCACGGGGGACCCCGATCCCTCCTGCTTCGAGCTCCTGTTCGGAGGCGCGGGGGCCGGGCCCGCTCCGGCCTCGGGCGAGACCACCGTCCGGACCCCCAACCGGGCCTCGACCTCGGCTTCGAGCCGGTCGCCGGACTCCGAGGCGGATCCGGACGTGGCCCTCGAGATGGAACTCTTTAAGAAGGAACTCGAGGACGAGCTCGAGGACATCCGGCGCGAGATCGACCGCGCCCGGGAGGAGGAGCCGTGAGCCAGGATCCCGAAGCCCGCTTCGAGGTCGAGGTGCCTGCCAAGGCCAGGGCGGCACTCGCCGCCTGGGATGCCGAGACCCGCCGCGATCCCTGGGAGCGCAGCCGCCTGCCCGAACTGATGCTCCGCCTCCACGCCCCCGAAGAACTGGAGCGCCGTCCCGCCCTGTACCGGGACCTGGGAAAGGCGATCGCGACCAGCCTCGACGCCGCCGCCCGCCTCACCAACCGGGACGAGAACCTGCCCCGGCTCGACGCCTGGGACGGGATCGGACGGCGCACCGAGGCGATCCGCTTCCACCCCGACTACCACGCCATGGCGGCCCCCATCTACGGGAGCCGGGTCATGGCGGACTACGACACCCCCGGTCGCGAAGTCGGGCAGATGGTGCGCTTCTTCCTGCTCGCCCACCTCGGCGAGGCCGGACACCTCTGTCCCCTCGCCTGCACCGCGGGCCTGATCAAGATCCTCCAGGCCAAGGGAGGCAAGGCGCTCCGGGACCGGCTCCTGCCGCGCCTCCTGGATCCCGACAGCCGCACCAACATGATCGGCGCCCAGTTCGTGACCGAGGTGCAGGGCGGCTCCGACGTGGCCACCAGCGCGGTGCGGGCCGAGCCGGGAGCCGGCGACGACGACGCCTGGCGGATCCGGGGCGAGAAGTGGTTCTGCTCGGTGGCCAACGCCGACCTCTACCTGGTCACCGCTCGGGTCGAGGGCGAAGGCGACCGAGCCGGCACCGCCGGCCTCGGCTGCTTCGTGATCCCGCGTCTGCTCCCGGACGGGAGCCCCAACTCGTTCAGGATCCGGCGCCTGAAGACCAAGCTCGGGACCCGCTCCATGGCGAGCGCCGAGATCGACTGGGTCGACGCCCTGGCCTACCCCATCGGGCCGGTCGAGGAGGGCTTCAAGAACACCGTCGGGATCGTGCTCCAGACCTCCCGGGTCCTGAACGCGGTGGGGACCGCCGGCAGCATGGCCCGTGCCTGGCTCGACGCCGAAGCCTACGCCCGCCACCGCACCGCCTTCGGGGCGCCGATCGTCTCCTACCCGGCGATCCGCCGGACGCTGGCCTCGATGAAGGCCGAGACCTGGGCCGCCACCGCCTCGAGCTTCGAGGTGGCGGGACTCTCCGATCGGGTCGCTCTCGGCAAGGCCGACGATCGGATCCGTGGGGCGCTGCGCATGCTCACCAACTGCAACAAGTACCTCACCTCGATCGTGAACACCCGGGTGGTGCGGGACGGGATCGAGGTACTCGGGGGCAACGGCACCATCGAGGACTTCTCGATCCTGCCCCGCCTCCTGCGCGACGCCCTGGTCTTCGAGAGCTGGGAAGGCGCCCACAACGTGCTGGCGGCCCAGATGCTCCGGGACGCGCTGCGCTACGACCTGGACCGCCCGATGCTCGAACACCTCGGCAAGCTCGCCGAGGGCGGGAGCGACGGCCAGGTCCGGGCCGAGCTCAGCCGACGCGTCGAAGGCCTGGCCGGCCGCTGGAAGAGCCTGCGCTCGCTCACCCCCGAAGTGGCGGCCGACCGGATCCGGGCCCTGGTGGACGAGACCCAGATCGTGTTCCAGGGAGCCTCGCTGGCGCGGCTCGCCGACTTCGACGACACCCTGGGTTCGGGCGAGGCCCGGGCCGTGCTCGAGCACTTCCTGGCGCTCCATCCCGAGGACCGGGGCGAGCGGGGAGCGCTGGAGCTGGCCGACCGCTGCCTGGCACCGGAGAGGACGGCCCCACCGGTGCCTCCTTCCCCCGGCCATCCGGCGGCCAAGGCTGCCGGCAACGGCAAGGGCCGATCCCGCACCCGGGCGAGCTGACGCCGGACCGATGCCCGAACTCCCCGAGGTCGAGACCGTCCGGCGCAGCCTGGCGCCGCGCCTCCCGGGTGCGGTGCTCGTCCGCTTCGACCTGAGGCTCCCGCGCATGCTCGAGGTCGGCACGCCTCGGCTCCTCGGGGCGCTGGCCGGCTCCCGGTTCGCACCTCCCCGCCGCCACGGCAAGTACCTGCTCCTCGATCTGGAACGGGAGCCCGCCGCCCGGGACCACACCCTGGTCGTCCACCTGGGGATGACCGGGACGCTCACCTGGTCGCCGCCCGGTGCCCCCGCCGTGGATCGTTTCCAGCGCACCGTCACCGGGTACCAGAGGGCCCTAGGCCCCCACTCGATCGACCGCCACACCCACGCCGTCCTGGACCTCGAGGGCGGGGCCCGGCTGGTGTTCCGAGACCCCAGGACCTTCGGCCGCCTGCTGGTGCTCCCGACCCGGGACCTCCCGACCACTCCCCGCCTGGCCCGTCTCGGCCCCGATGCATGGGGACTGCCTCCCGAGGCCTTCCTCTCCCGATGGGAGGCCAGAGCCGGTCGGCGTGCCGTGAAGGCCGCCCTGCTCGACCAGTCGCTGTGCGCGGGGATCGGGAACATCTATGCCGACGAGGCATGCTTTCGCGCCGGGATCCGGCCGGGGTCGCGCACCGATCGGGTGTCCCGCCCCCGCCTCCTACGGCTCGCCGACGCGGTCCAGGCGGCGCTGGCCCAGGGCATCGAGAACTGCGGCACGAGCTTTCGTGACTTCGTCGACGGCGACGGCTCGGCGGGATCCAACCAGGAGGACCTCCGGGTCTACGGCCGGGGCGGGGAAGCCTGCCTGGCATGCGGGCGCACCCTGGCCTCCGCCGCCATCGCCCAGCGGACCACGGTGTGGTGCCCGGGTTGCCAGCGGTGACCCGCTTCGACGACCTGGTGCTCGGAGGCGGGATCGGGGGCCTGGCGCTGGCGGGGCTCCTGGCACGGGACGGGCGCAAGGTGGCGGTACTGGAGGCCTCCGACCGGCCCGGGGGCTATGCCAAGACCCTTGACCTGGGGCCGGCGCGCTTTTGTGCCCAGGTCCAGTACGTCTTCGACTGCGGCGAGACCGAGACCGTCGACCGCCTGCTCGGGAAGCTCGGCCTCCGCGAGGCGGTCCCCTGGCTGCGCCTCGACCCCGAGGGATTCGACGTGGTGGCGCTCCCCGAGGGGCGATTCCGGATCCCCAACGGCCACGCCAAGCACCGGGAACGCCTGATCCGCCGGTTCCCGGAGGCCGAGGTCGCGCTGCGCGCCTACTTCGACCGCCTGATCGACACCCGCGACGAGGTCCTCCAGCTCCCTTCCCGGATCCGTCTCACCGACGTCCTGCTGGCGCCCTATTACTTCCCGCACGCGCTCCGGTACCGGACCCGGACCCTGGAACAGGTCTTCGACGACGTCGGGATGCCGCCGCTCCTGCGAGGCATCCTGGCCGGGCAGTGCGGGGACTACTTCCTGCCGCCCGAGCGGGTCTCGTTCCTGATGCATGCCAGCCTGGTCTCGGCCTACGACCGGGGCGCTTTCTATCCCCGCTACCACTTCCCGGCGATGGTGGCGGCGCTGGCCTCCGTGATCGGGTCGGCGCCGGGCTCCCGGGTCGAGTGCGGGAGCGAGGTGGTACGGATCCTCCACCGGGACGGCAGGGCGGTCGGTGCGGTCACCCGGGACGGAGCCACCTGGGAAGCCGGCCGGATCTTCTCGAACCTCGATCCCCGCGTGACCGCGGAGCTCTGCGGGGCCGGGACCCGGGAGATCGAGGGCCCATGGCACGCCGACTACGAATACTCGGCGGCCCCCTTGAACCTCTACCTGGTCCTCTCCGGGATCGACCTCCGGGACCACGGGTTCGGGAACTGGAATTTCTGGCGCTATCCCTCCTCGGACCAGAACGCCGTCTACCGGCGTCAGCTGGAGGAAGGCGACCTCTCCGACCCGTGGTTCTTCGTCTCCTCGCCCACCTGCATGTCCCCGGAGCCGGGCCTGGCCCCTCCCGGCTGGTCCACCCTGCACCTGGTCACGAGTGCCTCCTTCCCGCGGTTCGCGGCGCTCCGGGGCGAGAGCGAGGGCGAAGGGAACTACCGGGCCGGACTGGACCGGATCCGCGAGACCCTGCTGGATCGCCTCGAAGCCGAGTTCGTGCCCGGGCTGCGAAACCACGTGCGGCATGCGCTGGTCCACGGTCCCTTGGAGAACGCGGACCTCTTCCGGGCCCCCCGCGGCAACGCCTACGGAGCCGCGCTCACCCCCGACAACGTGACCCGCCACCGCCACCCGCGCCAGAGCCCCATCGAGGACCTGTACCTGATCAACGCCACGGCCGGGTACCCGGGGGTCGCGGGCATGGCCCTGATGGCGCTCCAGCTCCACCAGCAGCTCGGCGAGCCCCTGCGACGGACCCCCGAGGGCCCGTAGTAGCGCCCGGGTCAGACCGGCTCGCCGGTCAGCTCGGTGAAGAGGCGGGAACCCGCGGCCGCGGTCCCGGCGATCCCCGGGTACCCGGCCGTGGCATTGGCCAGCCAGAGATTCCCGAGCGGGCTCCGACCGGGGCCCCGCGACAGGCTGAGGCTCGCCGGGGTCAACGCCACCCCGTAGGCGTTGCCCTGGGGAGCCCAGCAGAAGCGCTCGTTGGTGGTGGGACTGCCGGTCAGCTTCAGGCGGAGGTGGTCGCGGATCCCTGGGACGTAGCGGTCCTCGATCACGTCGAGGATGCGGTCGCGGATCCGGTTCTTCTCCCGGAGGTAGGCACGAGGGTCCCGGGCGTGGAGCTCGGCGAAGCGCCGGTAGTCGGCCACCGTGATGGCGTGGAGCACCTGGTGCCCGGGAGGGGCCAGGCCCGGGGCGTCGCTCATCAGGCTCGGTGAAGCCAGGAAGATCCACGGATCGGAGAAGTCGCCTTCCTCCAGCTGACGTCGGTAGGCGCGGTCTAGATCCTCGTCGGGGTAGTGCCAGAGGTTGGCTCGCCCGAAGCCATGGTCGCGGAGGTCGAGGCCCTCGATGCCCAGGTAGAGGGTGAAGGCGCTCGGCGAGTATTCGTAGCCGTCCGGGAATCGCGAGTCGCCGGCCAGGCCCAGGAGTCCAGCGGTCCGGGCCGGGTCGATGTTCGAGTGGTACCGCCCGGCCCGGAAGGTCTCACCGCCGGCGGTGTGGACCGCGGTCACCTGGCGACCGTCGTGCTCGATCCGCGTCACCTCGCGACCGAGGAGGAGCTTCGACCCGGGGGCCCGGGTGACGACCCCGGCGAGCGCCTCGATGAGGGATTCCCAGTGGCGCTCGGGATAGAAGGCACCCTGGTCGTAGGCCGTGACCAGCGCGGCATGCCCGAGGAAGGCCGCCCGGGAAGGCGGGAGGAAGTAGTCCCCGCATTGCCCGGCAAGCACGGCCCGGACCCGGGCCGGCATCCCGAGCTGGTCGAAGACCTCGGAGAGGGTGCGGCTCCGGTAGCGGAGCAGGTCGAAGAACCGGAACGGTGCGGTGACCAGGTCGAGGAGGCCGGGGTGATCGGGGAGGGCGTCGAGTTCCCGTCGCACCGCCGCCAGCAGCTCGAACCAGCGCCGCAGCGGGACCTCGGCCTCCGGGAAGCGCCGGGTCCAGCGTTCCCGGCAGTTCTCGAGGCCGTTGGGGATCGGGAAGCGCTCGCCTCCGATCACGACCACGTCGAAGCCGTCCGGGTCGAGGCGGTTCCAGGTCACTTCCTCGCCCAGACCGAGCTTCGCCAGCAGGCGGTGGACCGCTCCCCCGGGGCCGCAGCCCGAGGCGTAGTGCACCTGGGCGCAGAACCGGTAGGGCCCCTTCGAGAAGCTGTGGGCGTAGCCGCCGGGCGCGTCATGGGCCTCGAGCATGAGCACGCGAGACCCGTGCCGGGCGAGCAGCGCGCCCAGCGCGAGCCCGGCCATGCCGCTTCCCATCACCAGGTCGTCGTACTCGGGCGTGGCGCCGGCTCCCATCCCGGGTGCCTCCTCCCCGGGGTATACCGCGGAGCGTCCCGGGCGGCGAGTTCCGTTCGGTCGGCTACGCTGGGCGCCGGGAGGCAGCGGGCAGTGCCGATGCGCCGCGGACACGCATGGAGCGGGCTCCTCTTTCTCCCCTTCCTGCTCCCCGTCCTGATCCCCGTGACCGGGATGATCTGGGCCGCCTGCACCGCATGGGCCATCCCGGTGCTGCTCCTCGGGTCCGGGAGGATCCCGGGCCTCCTGGTCCCGTCGCGGGATGCCGCCGCCCGGGTCGTGGCCAGGATCCAACTCGAGAACGTGCTCCTGGGCTGGGTCTGGCTGGTAGCCTTCCTGTTCCTCGAAGACGCCGGTGTCTTGGGGCGTCCCGGTTTCACGGTCACCAGACGCGCCGTGGACCTCGTCTTCCTGGGTGGGCACCTCGCCTACCGCCCGTTCACCTTCCACCGCGGCCTCGGCCGGGAGGGCGTGACCCCGCCCCGGTGGGGTTGGCCATGGTTTCTCGCGCTGGTGCTCTCCGAGCTACCGCTCCTGGCCCTCCTGGCCTCCCAGCTGGCGGACTCCCGGTGGGCGCCGGGCACCTCCTGGTTCGGGTGAGCCGGGGAGTATCCTGGCCGGGTCCCGAGAGGAGGCCCCATGGCCCACGCCTGGCACGACATCGATCCCGGCGAGACCGCGCCCGAAGTGCTCTCCGGGGTGATCGAGATCCCCAAGGGGAGCAAGGTCAAGTACGAGCTCGACAAGGCGACAGGGCTCCTCCGGGTGGACCGGATCCTCTACTCGTCGGTGGTCTACCCCGCCAACTACGGTTTCTTCCCCCGCACCCTGGGCGACGACGACGATCCCCTCGACCTGCTCTGCCTGATGCAGGAGCCGGTGGCTCCCCTCTCGATCCTCCGGGTCCGCCCCATCGGCATGCTCGAGATGGTCGATCAGGGGAAGGCCGACGAGAAGATCGTGGCGGTCCACGAGGACGACCCCGAGTACCGGGGGTTCCGGCACGTGGGACAGCTCCCCCAGCACCGCCTCGCCGAACTCACCCGCTTCTTCGAGGACTACAAGAAGCTCGAGGGCAAGGAAGTGCGGGTCGAGGAGATGCGGGGACCCGAGGCGGCCCGCGCCACCCTGCGCTCCGCAATGGTCCGGTACCGGGAGGCGTATCCGGTCTCCCCGCCGGGCGATTTGAGGGGTACACTCTCCTCGCCATGACGCGGTGCGGTTCGAGGCTGCTCGGGTTCCTCCAGGGGTTCCTGCTGGTCCTCGGCCTCTGCGTGGTGGCCTCGGCCTGGACGAACTCGGCCGACCTCGGCCCCCCGGGTCCCGCCGCCGAGATCCGCGCCGACCGCTTCGCCCCAGAGGCCCCCTCCCCCGCCCGGGTCGAGCGGCCGTCGCTCCCGTGGTCCACCTCCGATCGCCCCCCGACCCCGGAGTCGGCCCTGGCTCCGCTGACCGATCTGGTCCTCCCGCTGGCGGTACCGGCCTCTCGCCCGCCCGCCCCCGACGATCCCCCGACCGGACTGGCCCCGGCCGCGCCCACCCCGCTGCGCGTCTAGCTCCGGGCCCCACCACGGTCCCCGGCGCGCCGCGCTCGCTCGTGGAGACGCGCCTCCCTGCCTTCCCCCGAAACCTCTCCGAATCGAAGGAATCCCGCCATGGCCAAGAACGCCCGCCACTCCGGCAAGGGCCGCCCCCCCTCAGAGCGCCCCAACAGCCCCCGACACGACCTCTCACCCGAGATCCCCGACCTGCCCGAGGAGGCCCGGGACGCAGACCGCGACCGGGAAGCCGACGAGGCCCTCCCGCCGGGTCCGCTCCCCACCAAGGACGGAGGCTTCTCGATCCTCGGCCAACGACGCCTCGGCTACCTGGTGTCGGGGGCGATGGTGCTGGGCTCGCTGCTGCTCCTCCTGGTGCGGGGCCTGAATTGGGGCATCGACTTCAGGGGCGGCTCGGTCTTCGAGGTCCGGTTCTCGGACCGGACCCGGGCCACCGCCGAGGCGGTGCGCCAGGTGCTCGCGGCGCCCGAGATGGTGGCGCTCCTGGGGGAGACCCGGGTCCAGGAGAAGGGAGCGACCGACGGCTCCGAGCCCGGCTCGCAGGACCTCCTGATCTTCGCCGGCTACGACGAGGCCCCCGGAGCCACCGATCCTGGCCCCGAGCTGATGCGGCGGCTCGACGCCCTGGGAGGGGCCAGCCTCCGCTCCTCGCAGCAGGTGGGGCCGACCATCGGCAAGGCCATGCAGCGAGACGCCTGGACCTCGATCGGACTGGCCTGCCTCGGGATGCTCGTCTACATGGCGCTGCGCTTCGAGTTCGCCTGGGGGGTGGCCTCGGTGCTGGCGCTGGTCCACGACTGCTTGGCGATCCTGGGGGTCTTCGCCCTGTTCCGGCTCGAGGTGACGAGCGACTTCCTGGCGGCCATGCTCACCATCGTGGGGTACTCGCTCAACGACTCGATCATCATCATGGACCGGGTCCGCGAGAACCTGGGACAGCACCGGCTGGTGAAGGCGCTGGGCCGGGAAGGCGTGTTCGACCACTCGATCCGGCAGTCGCTCTCCCGAACCCTGAACACCTCGCTCACCACCCTGGTCCCGGTGGTCACCCTGCTCGTGCTGGGGAGCCCGTCGCTCCGGCCGTTCGCGCTGGCGCTCCTGGTGGGTATCGTGGTGGGCACCTACTCGTCGATCTTCATCGTCTCGGCGCTCCTCGTGGACTTCCCGCGGGCGAGCGGGGTGCGGAGGACCGCGACATGAGCGAAGGCGCCACGATCGTCGGGCAGATCCTGCTCGGGCTGGTGCTCCTGACCGGAGGAGCCGAGGTGCTGATCCAGGGGGCCAGCCGCGCCGCCGCCCGCCTGGGGGTCTCGAAGCTCCTGGTCGGGCTCACGGTGGTGGCCTTCGGCACCAGCGCGCCCGAGCTCGGGGTGAGCCTGATGGCGGCGCTCCGGGGCGAGGCCGACCTGGCGCTCGGCAACGTGGTGGGCAGCAACATCTACAACGTGCTCCTCATCCTGGGCGCCTCGGCCCTGCTCACTCCGCTCTCGGTCTCGCTCACCCTGGTGCGGATCGACATGCCGATCATGCTGGCGACCTCGCTCCTGCTCGGGTGGATGGCCCGCGACGGCAGGGTGACCCGGGGGGAAGGCTGCCTCCTGGTCCTGGCGATGTTCGGGTACCTCTACCGGATCTACCAGGAAGGCCGGGAGGGCCTTGGCGACGACGTGGAGGACGTCTCGAGCTCGAGCTGGAAGGGCGACGTCGCCTGGGTGTTGTGCGGGCTCGGCCTGCTGGTCCTGGGGACCGACCTCTTCGTGTCGGGCGCCACCGGGATGGCCCGGGCCCTGGGGGTCTCGGAGCTGGTGATCGGACTGACCATCGTGGCCGCCGGCACCTCGATGCCGGAGACGGCCACCAGCGTGCTGGCGGCCTGGCGCGGCGAACGGGACCTGGCGGTGGGCAATATCGTCGGCTCCAATATCTTCAACATCCTCTCGGTGCTGGGGATCGCGGCCACGGTCGCACCGTCCGGGGTCTCGGTGGCACCTGCGGCCCTCCAGTTCGACCTGCCGGTCATGCTGGCGGTGGCCCTGGCGCTCCTGCCGCTCGCCGCCACCGGGGCACGGATCACCCGGGAGGAAGGGGCCTTCTTCCTGCTCTGGTACGCGGGCTATCTCTGGTTCCTGGTGGAGGCGGCCCGGGGACGTCCCGAGCTGCCGGGCCTCAGGACCATGCTGATCTGGGGGCTCCCCGCGCTCTGCCTCCTCACCCTGGGCTTCGATCGGTGGCGGAGCGGCGGGATCGCCACGACGGGCGGAGAACCCGAGGCGGCGTGAGCAGGGGCCGGGTCGTGGTGGCCGATGGCCGGGCTCAGGCTCCCCGGACGAACGCCACCTCGCCCTCCGCCCAATAGGTGGCGCTCCGTTCGGGCGAGACGTAGATCTTGGCCCGATAGGTCCCGGCGCCCGGCAGGGGACGGGCGATGCGGACCCTGGGATCGCGCACCGGCTTCGAGTTCTCGCCCACTTTCCGGCCTTCGTGCTCGAGGCCCACCATGATCCAGCGCCCCCGCGGATTGTCGATCTCGAGGACCGCCTCGGCGCCGCTCTCGGTGGTGGACCGGGTGGGGGTGAGGAGCTCCAGGCCGTGGGCCGTGAAGCCCGGCTTGAGGCGCGGCTGGCGGAGGAACTCGCCCTGGGAGAGCGGGGTCTCGAGCAACTGCCAGGCCGGGTCCTTGGGGAAGTGGTCCCTCGCCATGGCGCGGGGCGGCGGGGCCAGGTAGGCGGTCTGGTACCGCTTCACGAAGCGTCCGGCGTCCAGGTAGCCGGAGTCCCAGGTGACGTCGATCAGGTACCACTCGCCCCGGATCCGGGCCGCATTCCAGGCGTGGCCGGGTCCGGTCAGCCCGGACTCGAAGGCCTCCGGCATGGCATCGCCCACGACCACCGGGATCTCCATCCCGACCGCCTCGCCCATGGCGGCGAGCAGATTGGCGTAGCCGGCGCAGACCCCGAGCCGGGTGCGGAACACGGTGAGGGCATCCTGGGGGGCACGCCGGCCCGGTTGGAGCGAGACCACGTCGTAGGCGATCCGGTCGGCCACCCAGTCGTGGAGGAGTTTCAGGCGCTGGAACTCGTCGGACTCGCCGGCCACCAGGGCCCGGGCGACACCCGCCGGATCGGTCTCGGCCGAAGGGGGGAAGGCAGCCACCCGCGGATCCGGACCCGTCGGGGACCAGGGCCAGGGGCTGGCGCCCTGGGGTGGTGGAGGCGCCGGGTCCGGCGTCGGATCGGGCTCGGGTGCGGCACCGGGCGTCGGATCGGGCTCTGGGTCCGGCCGGCCGGTGGGGACCGGGGTCGGGTCGGGTCGGGGGTCGGGTCTCCGGATCTCGACCCTGCGGCCCGGACGGGGCGGACGGGGGGGATCGGGGCGCTTCTCGACCAGCTCCTCGTAGGGATTCCGCCCGGTCGCCCGGTAGAGGACCTCGAGGAGGTCGGCAGCCCGGAACAGGCCCTTGCGGGCCGGTTCGACCCAGGTCCCGGAGCGACCCTGGAGCATCCAGTCGCCCCGGGTGGAGAGGGCCACGAACGATTGCCGGGGCCACCAGGCGAGCAAGCTCCCGGCGAACAAGAGGCCGATCGCGAAGGTCCGCATGGCCAGCCGCTCGAACAGGCTGGTGAAGCGCTCGCCCCGGCCCGACGCCACGAACCGTCGATGGGCCCGGACCTCCCAGAGGACAGGCAGGATCGGGAACACCAGGAGCCCGGCCGCCAGCGGCAGCCAGCGGGGTCCGTCGAGGTGGGCGGCCAGCGAGCTCGCCAGCCAGAACCCCACCAGGGGGGTGCCGAAGAGGAGCAGCACCAGCGAGAGCTCGAGGGCCGCCCAGACCAACCAGCCGAGCACACGGAACACGCACGCCTCCCGGGGAGCGACGGGACAAGGGTAGCCTCGATCGCGGGCGGGCGCGGCGGACACCCGGTTCCCGGATGCGGATCCCGGGACGTCGCCGGGTCGCTCCGGGATCGTCGCGGGATCGTCACCTCGCCTCCCCGGGTTGTTCGCGGGCCTCGCCTAACCTCGGTCCGGGAGGCGAGATGTCGAACTGGATGAAGGCCCTGTCCGAGCACTACCACCGGATGCGCGCCCGGCACCCCAAGGACCGGCTGCTCTTGCTCATGGACGTCGACGGCACCCTGATCGACACCCGTCATCGGGTGCGGCACCTGCTGCAGGAGTTCGACCAGTGCCACGGCTCCGGCTGGTTCGAGGGGCTCTCGGTCGAGGACCTCGACCTCCCCGAGGCGGAGCTCGCCACCTGGCTCTCCCGGCGCGGCCTGGAGCCTGCGGCCGGCGCCGAGGTGCTCGCCTGGCTGGAGGAGCGCCGCTTCGGCCTGCGGGCCATGCTCGCCTCCCATCAGCCGTTCCGGGGGGTGATGGAGATGGTGCGCTGGTTCCAGCTCCAGCCCCGGACGCTGGTCGGCCTGAACTCGGGCCGCAGCGAGAGCCTCCGGGGAGAGACCCTGCTCTGTCTAGGCGAACTGGGGCGCGAATTTCGGGTGGGCTTCCCGAGCGAGCTCCTGGCGCTCCGGCCCGACGACCCGGCGGTCACGGTCGAGGAGGCCAAGGTCGCGGCGCTCGGCCGGTTCGCGGCCGAGGGCTACCGGATCTTCGCCATGGTCGACAACGAGCTCCGGAACATCGAGGCCATGGCGGAGGCCGACGCCACCGGGGAGATCCTGTTCCTGCACGCCGACACCATGTTCGAGTCGGGAGGCGGCAAGCGACAGGCCGCGGTCGCGACCCCGGTACGGACCGTCCGCGGCGGGCAGTACGACGTGGCCGCCCTGGCCTCGGGCTCGACCCTGCCGGACCACGTCGAGCTGGTCTGGCACCGGGTGGCCGACCGCTCGGAACTCGCCCGCTTCCTCGAGACCCCGATCCGTTGGGCCCAGTGCCAGGTGCGGCTCGACGCCCGCGGCCGGCTGGTGGTCGCCGAGCCGGGAGGTGGCCCCGGTGCGGTCACCGGCGGTGACGCCGCCGCCCTCACCCTGGAGGAGTGCCTGGTCACCCTCTGCCGGCGCGACCGCTGCCTGAAGATGGACCTGGCCGGCGGCAGCGAGCTGGTCGGGGCGGTGCTCGACCTGCTCGACGAGACCGGGGTCACCGATCCACGGATCTGGCTCTCCGGCGGGCTCGATCGGCTCGGGCTCGACGGGTTCCGACTGCTCTCGGCGGCCCGGCCCCATGCCATCCTGCAGTGTCCGGTCGACTTCCTGGTGCCGCTGGTGCGTGCCATGCCGGCCCACGCCAGGGAGATCCTGGCGACTCTGTCGGCCTGCGGCGTGAACCGGCTCTCCTTGGCCTGGGCCACCGAGGCCCGGGCCCATGTGATCGAGTCGCTCGAGCGCTGGGGCTACCCGGTCAACCTCTACGGGGTCCCGGACCTCGAGGCCTTCCTGCACGCGGCCCTGCTGCTGCCCGCCTCGCTCACCATGGACTTCGACCTGGTGGGAGGCGCGGACCGATTACCCGTGAGGCTCTCGGCGGCCCCCGGCCGGCGGCCCCGCAGGCTCCCCCAGGCCCGGCTCCCGGCATTGGTGGCGAGGGCATAGGGTCCGGGTCGCGGCGGCACCCGTCGGGTATCCTTCCCGGGTCGTCCCGGAGTCCCGGGCTCGGCTGTCCCGGAAGGTTCGCGCCATGACGCAAGGCCCGCCGCCAGGGTCGGCAAGCCCGGCCCTCCCGGACACCCCCGGCCCCGGGGTTCGGCAGGCGGCCCCGCCCGGCGCGCCCGGACGCCTCCGGAGCCTCGCCGAGTGGCTGGCCCTGGGCGCCCTGGTGGGAGTGGCCTGCGGGGCGGCCTCGGCCCTGTTCCTGGCGCTGCTCGACCGGGTCACCTCGATCCGCGGCGCCCATCCGGTGCTGGTGTGGACCCTGCCCCTGGCAGGCCTCCTGATCGGCGCCGTCTACCAGCGCTTCGGTCGTTCGATCCAGGCCGGCAGCGGCCTGGTGCTCGACACCATCCACGACGAGGGACCCGAGATCCCGCTTCGCATGGCGCCCATGGTGCTCGTCGGGACCGTGCTCACCCACCTCTTCGGGGGCAGCGCCGGGCGGGAGGGCACCGCGGTCCAGATGGGGGCGAGCCTCTCGGACTGGATCGCCCATCGCCTGCGGGTGAGGCGCCAGGTGCGTCGCCAGCTGGTGGCCGCCGGGGTGGCGGGCGGCTTCGGCTCGGTCTTCGGGACCCCGGTCGCAGGTACCGTCTTCGGCCTCGAGTTCGTGGTCCTGGGGCGGATCGAGTACGACGCCCTCGTCCCCGCGCTGGTGGCGGCGGTGATCGGCGACTGGACCACCCGGGCCCTGGGGATCGGCCACACCGCCTATCCGACGGTCGCACCGCTGGAGCTGACGCCCCTGGTGCTCGCCAAGTGGGCGGTGTTCGCGGTGGCGGTAGCCGCCACCGTGGCCGCCTTCGTGGAGCTGACCCACGGCCTGAAGACCTTCCTCGCCGCCCGCATCCCCGGCCTGCCGGTGCGCATGGCGCTGGGCGGGGTGGCGGTGCTCGGCCTGTGGCGCCTGGTCGGCAGCGACGACTACCTGGGCCTGGGGGTCCCCACCATCGTGCGGGCCTTCGAGGATCCGGCCCTCCCGGCCGCGGCCTTCGCCTGGAAGCTGGTCTTCACCGCTGTCACGCTCTCGTCCGGCTTCCTGGGCGGCGAGGTCACCCCGCTCTTCTTCGTGGGCGCCACCCTGGGCAACGCCCTCTCCGGGTGGCTGGCGCTGCCCCTGCCCATGGCCGCGGGCGTGGGCCTGGCGGCGGTGTTCGCGGCCGCCGCCAACACCCCGTTGGCGCTCCCGGTCATGGCCGCCGAGCTCATGGGCGCCGCCATCCTCCCCCACGCGCTGGTGGTCTCGGTCCTCGCCTACCTGCTCACCGGACACCGCGGCATCTACCCGGCGCAACGCCTGCTCCTCGAGAAGGGCGGGTCCCGGCTGCCTTCCCCCACCCGTCTCTCCGACCTGGGGCGGCCTTGAACCCATCGCCCACCCCGGAGCCTTCGCCGCGCTAGTATCCCGGGCGCGATCGGAGGACCGCGGGTGCAGTACGTCCCTCGCCACGCTCCCCGAGGCCAGGCCCGTGCCTGCCCGGTCTGCGACGCGCCCGGGAACCCGCTCTCCACCTGGTACCTCGCCTGCGGCACCTGCGGCACCCGCTACTACCGGGAGCTCCCCTCCCAGGCCGAGCTCACCGAGGTCTACGGCGGCGGTGCCTGGAAGCGCTTCCGCCGCCGGCTCCTCTCGCCCTTCCGCCGCATGCAGCATGTGACGAAGCTGACCGAGAAGCGGGATCGGGCTGCCCGGATCCTGGCCCGGATCCTGGCCGCGGTCTCCGCCCGGCAAGGTCGCTTCCTGGACATCGGCTGCCACAAGGGCTTCCTGCTCGAGGCCGCCCGGGCCTCGGGCTTCGAGGTCTGGGGCCTCGAGGTCTCGGCCGAGCAGATCGCCCCCTTCGTGAACTCCTATCCCGAGACCCGCGCCCGAGTCCTGACCGGCTCGGCGGCGCTGACCACCCGGGCCCTTCCCGACGGCCACTTCTCGGTGGTGACGGCCATCGACGTGGTCGAGCACCTCGAGGACCCGGTGGCCACCTTCACCGACGTGCGCCGGATCCTGGCTCCCGGCGGAGTGTTCGTGGTGCAGACCCCCGACGCGGCCTCCCCCGAGGCGGTGCGCGACGGGGCCGGCTGGTACGAGATGAAGCCGGTCGAGCACCTCCAGCTCTTCACGGCCGCGAGTCTGGACCGACTGGCCCGCCGGGCCGGATTCCGGGCCTTCGAACTCTTCGAGACCCCATTCGAGACCGGTTGCGGCAACATGGCCGGCCGGCTGGTCACTTAGCAGGTAACCTCCGGGCGCCACGGCTCGCCGCCGAGGAAGGACGATCCCGCCATGCTGAAGAAGCTCTTCCTGCTCCTGCTGCTCGTCGCCGTGGCCGCCGCCGGTGGCGGCTTCCTCTGGCTCCGGTCCTGGCTCACCCCCGAATACCTGAAGGGCAAGGCCCTCGAGGAGGCCGGCCGCGTCTACAAGGGGAAGATCGAGATCGCCGGCGTCGACCTCGCCTTCCCGCCCGCGATCGCGGTCACCGGCGTCAAGGTCTCCGACCCGACCGGCAAGCGCGAGTACCTCTCGATCGCCGGGATCCGGGGCGGGCTCGACCTCGGCGCCCTGCTCGAGAAGAAGGTCCGGATCACCTCCTTCGCGGTCGACACCCCTCGCCTCGACTGGGTGCTCGACGCCAAGGGAAGGCCGGTCGCCCTCTCCCACCTGGCAGCCTCGGGTGCCCCGGCCGGCTCCCCTCCCCCGGGTGGTTCGGCTCCCGCCGGCGGGTCCGGCCTCGACTTCCTGGGAGTCCTGGTCCTCGACGATCTCCGGGTGACCAACGGCTCGGTGCGGATCTCCCGGCCTGCCACCGCTCCCCTCGACGTGACCGGACTCTCGCTGGCGAGTTCCATGTCCGGGGGCGTGGTGACGGTGAAGTCCTTCTCGGTGACCGCGCTCGGCACCCTGGCGCTCTCCGGGTCGGGCCGGATCCGCGACCTGGCTTCGGGAGGGCGCCTGGAGGACTTCCAGGTGGAGGTCCTGGGGAGCATGCCCCCCGGGGTGCTCGACCCCGCGGTCCACGGCGCCCTGGAAGGCGACCTCGCGGTGAAGCTCGGCCTCTCGGGCCCTCCCGCCGCGCTCGCCGGCAAGGGGACGCTCTCGGCCCGGCAGCTCACCTGGAAGCCGGCCCAGCCGCTCCTGCCCCCGCTCCCGGTAGGACCGGTCTCGGGGACCATCTCGGTCTCCGGGGGCAAGGCCGTGATCGAACCGCTGGAGGCGACGGTCCAGGGCGGCAAGGTCTCGGGAAAGGCGGTCGCCGGGCCGGGCGGCGAGCTCCTGGTGGCGCTCTCCGCGACCCAGGTCGGGGTGGGCTCGTGGCTGGCCCCGACGTTCGCTGCCAAGGGTCTCGGCGATCCGCTCCCCGGGCTCACCGCCGATGTGGCGAACTTCCGATTCACCCCGGGAAAGGTCGAGACCCGGGGGATCTCGGCCAAGGCCGGCGGGCTCTCGGCCAAGGGGGACCTGATCTTCCGCATGGCGGCGACCGGCTTCCCCGTCGATTCCGGGAGCCGTTTCGAGGCCAAGCTCGAGGGGGCGGACCTGGTGCGGACGGTCGGCCTGGCCTCGAGCCTGCTCGGGGGCACGATCTCGGCGGTGGTCGACCTCGCCGGCGATCTGATGGTGCCGCGCCTGACCGGGTCGATGTCGGCGCCCGAGCTCTCGGTCTCTCCCTCGGGGATCTCGAAGTTCCAGGCCCGCGAGGTCTCGGGGCAGGTGCGTTTCGCGGATCTCGTGCTGACGGTGCCCTCGCTCGGGGCCAAGGTCTTCGGAGGAAGTTTCGCCGGGGAGACCCGGATCGACCTCACCGCGCTCCCGCCCCGCTACGCGGTGAAGGGTTCCGCCTCGAAGTTCCAGGTCGAGGCGCTGCTGGCCGGCCTGATGGGAGCGCCCGGGATGGTCCGGGAGGGAGAACTCACCATGGGCATCGACCTGGCGGGCACGGTCGGGGACACCCGCACCCTCTCCGGCAAGGGCGAGATCGCGGCCCTGGCGGTCCAGGCGACCACCTCCCCGGCCTTGGCCGAGGCCGCTTCCGCCCTGGCCATGCCCAGGCTGGCCTCTCCCGCCCTGAAGCTCGACAAGAACTCCTTCGTGGTCTCGGACGGCCGGATCAAGCTGCCCAACTTCAAGGCCGACGCCGCGGGCCTGGGTGCGATCACCGGGAACTGGTCGGTGGGTCTGGACTCGACCCTGGGGGGCAACCTCGACTGGGGAGTGCTGCTGGCCAACCAGAAGCTCCCGGCCCTGAACGGGAAGGTCCTGCCGCTCAAGATCACCCTGGGCGGCACCCTCGCCAAGCCGCAGCCCAAGCTCTCCTCGATCAGCGAGCCGCTGGCCGCCCTGGCCAAGGCCGAGGCCCAGGCCAAGGTCGAAGCCAAGGTCGACAAGGCCGTGGGCAAGCTGGAACAGAAGCTGGGGGCCAAGCTCCAGGAGAAGCTCGGCGGCAGCGCCGGCAACCTCCTCGGCTCGCTGGGCCTGACCGGTACCACCACGGCCCCGCCCGGCTCCGCCGGGGCCACCGGCTCGACCACCGCCCCGGCCATCGACCTGAAGTCCGGCGCCAGGAACCTGCTGAAGGGCCTCTTCAAGTAGGCCCTGGGAGGGCCGCGGGGCAGCGCCGCGACGGGGTCCCCGGTCAGCCTTCCGGCGGCTCGAGCCGGTGCTTCCGGAGGTAGTAGCTCATGGCCCGGGCCGAGAGGCCGAGGGACCGAGCGGCCACCCCCTTCCGCCAGGCGTGGCGCTCCAGGGCCTCGACCAGGAGACGGCGCTCGAAGCGGTCCACCTCGGCCCGGAGGTCGAGGCGCTCCCCGGAGAGGGAGGCAGGTTCCCCCTCGGGGCCTGGGTGGGGCGGCACCGGTGGACCCGCTGGCCTCCCCGGAAGCGCGGCCACCTCCGGGCCCGGATCCGCTTCGATCCCGGCATCGGCATCGAAGAGCTCCAGGAAGGCCCGCTTCATGAAATCCCGCGGCAGGTGGCGGGCCGAGAGGGGTTCCTCTCCCCGGTCGGAGAGGACCAGCGTCGACTCGAGCAGGTTCTCGAGTTCCCGCACGTTCCCGGGCCATCCGTACCCGGCCAGGGCCGGGAGGAGGTCCTTGGCCATGGCGGGGACCGGTTCGCCGAGCCGATCCGCCACCTTGGCGAGCAGGTGGGGGACGAGCTCCCCCAGGTCCTGGAGACGTTCCCGCAAGGGCGGCACGGTGAGCACCACCACCGAGAGGCGGAACCAGAGGTCGGAACGGAAGAGGCCGGATTCCGCCTCCCGGGAGAGGTCCCGATGGGTGGCGGCGACCACCCGGATCCGCACCGGCACCGGGGTGCCACCCACGGGCTCGACCAGCCGTTCCTGGAGGACCCTGAGGAGCTTCGCCTGGGCCGGGGCGGTGAGCTCGCCGACCTCGTCGAGGAACAGGGTCCATCCGTCCGCGGCGCGGAAGCTCCCCTTGGCACTCCGATGGGCCCCGGTGAAGGCTCCCTTCTCGTGTCCGAAGAGGGTGCTCTCGATCAGATCCGCGGGAATGGCGGCACAGTTCACCGCCACGAACGGGCCCTTTCGGGTCGGGCCGGAGGCATGCAGGTGGCGGGCCAGCTCCTCCTTGCCGGTCCCGGTCTCGCCGAGCACCAGGACGCTCGTCCAGGTCCGCCCTACCCGATCGGAGAGGCGCCTGAGTTCCCGCATCGCCGGGGACCGTCCGAAGATCATGGCCATGCGTCAGTGCCCCCAGGTCCAGCGCAGGCGGAAGACCCGCTCCGGGGCCTCGGGCTCACGCTCCTCGAACTCGAGTTCGACCCGACGACCCGGCTTGAGGACCCGACCCAGGGTGAAGGTCCCCGACCCCACCCAGTCGGAGACCAGGTTCGGGAGCGGCGTGGCGCCGGCCGAGGCCAGGAAGCCGTCCCGACCGCTGCGGTGCTCGAAGGCCAGGGCGGCCCGGAAATCCCACTTCTCGAAGCGTCGCATCCAGGCGAGGTGGACGCCGCTGCGCGTCTCCACCCGGTCCTCGGCCAGCACCGGCCCGAGTCCCGGGACGTCGTGGATCGCCGAGACGTCGAGCCGCTGCCACCCGAGATCCACGAAGAGGTCGTCGGCCGGCGCCATGCGGCGCATCACCCCCAGACCCACGCCGTAGAGCCGGCCCGTCTCCCGGCCGGCGAGGTCGGAACGCAACCGGGTCGGATCCGCGAAGATCGGGGTGCGTCGATCCCTCCTGGCCTCCTCGGCGAAGATGCGGAGCGAGAGGGTGGTGCGGTCGTCGACGATCCGGCGATCCAGGAAGTCGATCCCCAGCGCCCTGGAGTCCAGGAATCGCTCGCCGGCGAGAGGCACCGGAGTCCCCGCGAGCAGATGCGAGGCGGCGGTCCGGGAAGCATCCCGGTCCTGGAACCTGAGCACCAGGCCCCGATCGTGGCGGGAGCCCCGATCCCAGGAGAGCCCCAGCGAGACGGCCGCCGACCGGTCCTCCACGTCGGAGCGGAGGGACTCGCCGGCGAAGGGCGCGGCCGCGGCCGGGTTCGCGAACGTCTCCACTGCATCCAGCCTGCGTCGATCCAGCAGCAGGCCGAGACCGAGGTCGACCCCGGGGAGCCGCCAGGCCCGCTGTACCAGGCCGGAGACATGAGGCCCCTCCACCTCCGAGTCCCGCTCGATCCGGGCCCCCGCGAAGGGGCTGCCGGGCTGGGGGAGGTCGATCCGTCCGGTCTCCAGGGAACTCGCGCCCAGCCTAGCCGCCAGCCCCCAGCGCCCGTCGTCCACGGCCCGGTAGCGGAACAGGTCGCCCAAGACCGCCGCCTCGGACCGGTCGCGCATGCTGGTATGGACCGTCCCCGTCCGGTCCCGCTCGCTCGTGTCGCGGGCCCGGCCCTGGCGGGGGCCCAGGCTGGCTTCCACCAGGTCGTAACCCTGGCCCCGGGAGAGTCGGGTGACCCGGGCGGGATTCGCCAGGGCATCCCGGGTGAGGTCGACCAGGGCCAGGTAGCGCATGGACCGGAAGCGCTCGAGCTCGCCGAAGAAGGGCTCGTCGAGACGTTCCCGGCGGGTGAGCTCGGCGGCCTGGGAGGTCCACGGCAGGACCAGCCTCCGGGCCGGCCCCGGCAGCCCGCCGGGCCGGGTGGACCCCCGCTGCTCGGCCCCCAGGGTGACCGCCCGGGTCTCGTCGGCATCCTGGAGCTTGACCCTGCCCTCGAGGACCGCCACGTCGGAGCGCCCCTCGGGATCCACCCGGATCCGAAAGCGCGTCCCCTCGGCTCCGGCCACCGAACTCGGGGTGCGGATCCGGAACGGGATGGCTGGCTCGGGTGCTCCCGTGGTCGAGGTGGTGGCCGGGGTGGCGTCGGCCCCTTCCCTGCGGATCTCGACCAGCACCTCGCCCAGGAAGACCCGGAGCCCCTCGCGCTCGGGAGCCGCCCGGTCCCGGACCTCGACCCGGGTCGAGCTCTCGAGGTGGACCTCGATCCCGTCCCAGTACCGGATGGTGGCGCCGGACCCGCGGCCCGCCCGGACCTGGTCGCCCGGATACAGGGGCTCCCCCTCGCGGGCCACCACCCAGGGACCGTCGCCGCGGCGGGTATGGACCCGTCCCACGGGCTCCCGCAGTGTAGCCTGGGAGACGACGACCGGGATCCGGCTCCCCGGCTCGTCCCCGGCCACGAGGCCGGAAACGAGCACGAGGCTTGCAAGCATGGGCGTGGCCAGGCGAAGAGAGCGTGCCAACATTTCCAGATCGGTAAGTCATACCACGAAACCGGTAAGGCCGAAGCCGGACCCGGTCCCGGACATGCCCGAGGTGGAGCTCTCGATCCGGTTCGACTACGAGTTCCCGACCCGGCGGGAGTTCCTGGACGGCACCCTGGTCCGGTTGCTGGCGCGACTCGAGAGCGAATTCGTGCCCAGCACCGGCGGAGCGGCCTCGGCGGGGCTGCCGGAGGCCGCCCGGATCGACATGGAGCGGGTCCGGGTAGCCCTCCGGGAGGCGCTGGCCAACGCCGCCGAACACGGCAACGGGTTCCGTCCCGAGGCCCGGATCCGGGTCCACGCCCGGGCCGACCGGGAGCTCCTGGCCCTGGAGGTCGAGGACCAGGGTCGGGGGTTCGACCCGGACCGGGTGGCGGCCCCGCGGCGCCGGGGGGGACGCTCCGAGCGGGGCCGCGGGATCCGCTTCATGCGGGCCATGGCCGACCGCGTGCGCTTCGAGCGGGGCGGCTCCCGGGTGGTCCTCGAGTGGTACCGGAGGCGTCCCGCGTGACCCGATTCACCCGCAGTCCCGGGAGTCCCATGGTGCGGATCGAGGGGGAGCTGGTCGGACCGGCCGGGGAGCCGCTGCTGGCGGCGGTCCGCACCGCCCTGGCGGACCCCGCGCTCCCGCCCGGACCGCTGGTCCTCGAGTTCTCGGGGGTCCCGACCATGGACTCCTCGGCCTTCTCCGCCTGGGTGAGGGCCGAGCGGCTGGCCGAGGCCGCGGGGCGGCGGCTCCGGGTCACCGGGGCACGCCCCCTGGTGCGGGAGCTCTTCGAACTCGCCGACCTCGCCGACGCCCTGCTGCCGGGATGAGGCCGAGGGTCCCGGAGGCCCTGGCAGCCTTCGTGGTCGCCGCCCTGACCACCTCGGGCCTCTGGGTGGAGGAGCCGCGTCGGGCCCTCGACGGGTTCCTCTTCGATCGCCTGGCTCCGGTCGCCGGGAGCGGGCGGGTGGTGGCGGTGGCGATCACCCCCGAGGACGTGGGCCGCTTCCCGCGGTTCGGTTCGGTGCCCGGTCGCTGGCCATGGAAGCGGGTGGCCCATGCCGGGCTGGCCCACGCCCTGGCGACCAAGGGGAGCAGCGCCATCGGGTTCTCGCTCTTCTTCGAACATCCGGGGGATCCGGAGTCGGACCGGGAGTTCGCCGGACAGCTCGACCGCTCCCGGGTTCCCGTCCTGCTCGCGGCCTACCAGGGAGCCAGCCAGTCCCCGGCTCGCGACGACGCCCGGCTGGCCAGCCTCGACCTGGGCCTGGCGGCGGCCGAGGCCGCCGGCCTCGACCCTCTCGACTTCGGCGAGGTGCACCTCCCGCTGCCCGAGCTGGCCGCCGCGGCCACCGGGATCGGCCTCGTGAACCTCCCGGTCCCGGGCCCGGAACTGGTGAGGGGGATCCCGCTCGTCTACCGGGCGGGACCCCGGCTGTTGCCTTCCCTGGCGCTCCTCCTGGTGCTGGCCGAAGCGGGGATCGAGCCGAGCGAGGTCCGCTGGGAGCCGGGTCCGGTCCTGGTGGCGGGGGACCTGCGAGTGGCGACGACCCGGTCGGGCCTCGGACTGATGCGGCTCGCCCCCGTCCCGCAGCAGGGCGCCGGCGAGCTCCTGGAACTCCTCGCCGGCAGCCCTGTTCCGGGTCCGCCTTACCAGGGCCGCATGGCGGTGATCGGCCTCGACGGCCCGGGACTCGGCTCCAACCACCCTACCGCCGAGGGGCGACCGCTGCCCTCCTTCCAGCTCGAGGCCGCGGCGGCAGCCGCCCTGGCCGAGGGGCGACTCGTGAGGCCTGCCGCGCCGGCTTCGGGGGTCGTCCTGGTGTTCCTGGGACTCGGGTTCGGCAGCCTGGTCCCGGGGAGGTCCCGGGCAGGTCTCGGCCTAAGGATCCTGGCGACGGCCCTGGTCGCCCTGGGCGGCTCCGGCCTCGGCCTGGCGCTGGGTACCTTCCTCTCCGCTTCCGCGGCCGTCGCCGGTGCTCTGACCGGAGGCTTCCTGCTGGCGCTCCGGCCGCTGGTCGCCCTGCTGGTGGAGGAATCCGCCCGGGAGGCGGAGCTCTCGCGGGCCGAGGAGCTGGCCCGTTCCCTCCTGCCCGATCGCCTCCCCCCCGGGGTCCGGGGCCTGGTCCGCCCGGCCAGGGGGGCTGCCGGGGACTGGTTCGACGCTTGGGAGGACCCCGACGGGACCCGGACCGCGATCGTCGCCGACGTCTCCGGCAAGGGCCTGGACGCGGCCTTCCTGGCCGGGCAGATCCGGGCGGGCTTCCGTACCCTGGTCCCGACCTCGACCTCGGCCTCCGGCCTGCTCGAGGACCTGAACCGCTTCCTCTACGAGCCCCTGGAGCGTTCCGGGCGCCTGGCCACCGCGGCGGTGGTGCGGGTCGCTCCCGATGGTGACCTGGAACTGGCCGCCGCGGCCCACCCGGCACTCTGGGTGCTGGCTCCCGACCGGGCACCCCGCAGGATCCCGGCACCCGGGAAACCGCTCGGCTACGCCCCCGACACCCGCTTCCGGGGAGTCCGGTTGCAGCTCGCCGGGGATGAGACCGTCTGCCTGGTCTCCGACGGGGTCCCCCCGGAGGCGATCACGGGTCTTGGAGGGGCGGGTCCGCCCGAAGTCGACCCGGAGCGCCTCCTGGTACGCCTCGCGGCCCGGGCCGGGGATCCGACCGACGACCAGACGCTGGTCCTGGTCGCGCCTGGCCGCCTTCCCCCTCGCGATTGAATCCCCCGGGACCCATGGCTACCGTGGGGGCCGTTCCCCCGAAACGAGGTCCCCCGTGGTGAAGAAGGATGCCCCGAAGCAGAAGGCCGCCGAGTCCCCCGCCGTCGCCAAGACCGGTGCCGAGGCTACGGTCGACAAGGAGGCCAGGGCCGCCCAACAGGCCCTGCGCTTCGCCGACACCGATCTCGTCGAATGGATGCAGAAGCACCCGGGGGAGTTGATGAAGCAGCGCCAGGAGTGCCTGCGCCTGCTCATGAAGCGCCGCTGCGCCTACGGGCGGACCGGCGGCTCGCTGCCGCTGACGCTCACGCCCATGGTGCTGACGAAGAAGTCGGTCGAGTTCGTGGCCAAGGCCACAGAGGTCCTGGATCGGGCCATGGACAAGGTCTGCATGGCCTACTTGAACGACCCCTACGTGCGGGAGCAGTTCCCCTACCTCGACATCCCCAAGGAGTGGGTCGAGTGGGACCCGGGCTACCCCAAGCCCACCGTGATCAGCCGGCACGACGCGCTGTACGACGGCAAGACCCTGAAGTTCCTCGAGTTCAATACCGACAACCCTGGCGCCCGGGCATGGGCCGACACCTACGAGGAGTGCTACCGGACCATGCCGATGTACGAGGAGCTCTTCTCGCACACCAAGAACTACGAGCGGCGCCAGATGAAGGCCATGCTCGAGATCTTCCAGCGCTACTGGAAGGAGTACGGCAAGGGCTCGGGCAAGCCCCGGATCGCCCTGTCGAGCTTCAAGGAGTACCTGCCGGGAAGCGAATGGGAGATCCTCCGGGACTTCCTGATCGAGCACGGGCTGGAGGCGAACTTCATCGACAGCCGGGAGTTCGAGTACCGGGGCGGCAAGCTCTACTCCGGCAACGTCCCCTTCGACATCCTCCACCTCTGCCTGCGCTTCGTGTTCTTCAAGCGCTTCCCCAAGGAGCACCGGGACTTCTACGAGGGGATCCGGGACCGGGCGGTGATCACCATCAACCACTTCCGGGCCGCGGTCGGCTCGCAGAAGGAGGTGATGGCGTTCATGACCAATCCCGAGAACTTCAAGTACTTCGACTCCGAGGAGGTCGAGGCGATCAAGAAGCACGTGCCCTGGACCCGGCGCATGGACGAGACCATCACCATCTCGCCCGACGGCCGGGACATCGCGCTCATCGACTACACCCACAAGAACCGGGAGAAGCTGGTCCTGAAGATCACCACCGGGGCCGGAGGGCACGACGTCTACGTGGGCAAGGCCACCGACGACGGGAAGTGGGGCGAGGTGGTCGATTCGATCGCCGGAATGCCGTGGTGGATCGTGCAGGAGGTCTGCGACATCCCCGAGTACGAGATCCCGGTGCTCGAGGACAACAAGGTCGTGATGAAGAAGAAGCATGTGAACCTGAATCCCTACGTCTTCGACGGGAAGTACGTGGGGTCGATCTGCCGCACCTCGGACCTCAAGGTGATCAACGTGGCGGCCGGAGGCGGGATCATGCCGGTCCTGGAAGCCAAGTAGGAAGGGGAACCGGTTGACGGCCAGGACGCGCTCCCGGGTACTGGTGGTGGACGACGCCCTGGTCATGCGCGGGGTGATCTCGGGCCTCCTGAAGGACCACCACGACGTGGTGGGAGACGCCGCCAACGGGCGGGACGCGGTCCGGCTGGCGGGCGAACTCAAGCCCGACATCATCGTGATGGACGTGACCATGCCGATCATGGACGGGATCGAGGCCACCCGCCAGATCACCGCCAAGCACCCCGGGATCGACGTGGTCATCCTCTCGGCCATGAGTTCCGGCGAGAACGTCAAGGCCGGCATGGCCGCGGGGGCCCGCGACTACCTGTTCAAGCCTCCCAAGCCCGAGGAGATCCTGGAGGTGCTCGCCCGCCTGACCCGCCAGCGCGCCGAGCGGGGTTCGGTGGTGGAGGCCACCCAGGGAGCCACCGGGAAGGGCATCTGGACCTTCCTCTCGCCCAAGGGAGGGGACGGCTGCACCACCCTGATGCTCTCGGTCGCCAACGAGCTCCTCGCCATGGGGCGGAGCGTGGCGGTGCTCGACGCCGATCCGGTCTTCGGGGACGTCGGTCTGTACCTGAACATCGACGCCGCGGCACCGACCCTCTCCGAGATCCTGAACCAGGACGGGAGCCTCTCCGATCCCAACGTGGCCCGGGCCCTGAAGTCCCATCCCTCCGGATTGAAGGTCCTGGCCAAGCCGGCCCTCGGGAAGCCGGCGGTCCACGTGCCTCCCGAGAAGCTGATCGAGGTCGCCCACCTCCTGCTGCGGAGCCACGACGCGGTGCTGGTCGACATCCCCTCGGGGCTGCCGGAGCGCTACCTGCCCCTGCTCGACGACTCGACGCTCATCTTCCCGATCGGGCGCGGGCTGCCGGAGTCGGTCAAGAACCTGAAGCTGCTCGTCGACCTGCTCGAGATGTGCGGCTTCAAGCCCCCCCGGGTGGTGCCGCTGCTCACCCGGGCCGAGCCCGAGGCGCTCGCCCCGATCGTGAAGGGGATCAGGCTGACGGTGGCCGAGTACTTCCCCAACGACCCCAAGGCCGTGGAGGAGGCGACCCGCGAGGCCCAGCCGGTCTCCCGGGTGGCTCCCCGGAGCGCCTACACGCAGAAGGTGCGGGATTTCCTGGCCCAGGTGCTCCGGGTGGCGCCGGCGGAGACCGCCCCGGCGGCCGCAGCGGCGGCCCCGGGGCTGCTCCAGCGGCTCCTCGGCAAGTCCTAGGAGCCTGCTGCACCGGGCGGAGCCGGCGCGCCGATCCGCCTACTCCTGGTCGTCGGCGTCGGGCACCCGGGCGGTGCGTGCGCTCGCGGTCCCGGACAGGCCGCCGGCTCCCGGAGCCGCGGGCTTCCATCCCAGGTCGAAGCTGACCGTCACCCCGGGGCGCACCCGGAAGAAGAGCATCGACGGCGGCTTCACCCCGAAGTCGGTCATGTCGAGTCCGACCTTGCCGGTGATCCGGAGACTGCCGTCGGGACGGGTCTCGAGCACGCTCGGGACCACCAGCTTCCGGGTCGTGCCGTGGAGCGTAAGGCTGCCGTGGAGGTTGCCCTCGCCCGATCCCGTCCAGCGTGGACCTCCGCCGGAGGAGGCGGCGCCCGCGACCGCTCCCGCATCCCCGGGGGCATGGGGCACGAACCGCGACATCTCCATCACGATCTCGGGGAA
>CAYOHP010000054.1:28547-38365 GCA_964403795.1 uncultured bacterium
CATGTCCTTGTCGCGACCCTTGTTGCCGGTCCGGATCCGGGTGGCGTCGATCACGATCCGCCCCTTGCCGGCGAGCGGATCCTCGGAGTCCCAGGTCGCCTCGCCGGTGAACTCCTTGGCGTCGCCCTCGAAGCGGTGGAGGCCCGCCGAGGCCTCGAACCCGATGGTGGAATCCTCGGTCACCTGGTAGATCCTCGGCTCGGCCCGGCCGGTCACCGGTGCCCAGGCAGAGACCACCAGGGCCAATCCGACCCCGAGCACCGGGATCCTGGTCGCATTCCGCCGCACCGTGTTCCTGTCGTCCATGGCATTCCTCCTCGCCGCCGCCGCCGGGACCGGGTCCCGGTTCATGGCCCTGTCGGGGCCGGCGGCCCACCCGGGGATCCGGGTCGGTCCCCGACCGTCCGGTCGCGGGCGCCGCCGGGGGCCTCTCCGCAAGAAGCGGGCCTTACGTTTCCAGTAAATCGAGGGAGGCCGCGCCGGTAGACACCCGGGCCCGACCTCTCGATCCAGGTCGGAGGACGCCTGGAGCCCGGGGGCAGCCGGCCTGGCACACCGCGTGCGTGGCCCTGGCCGGGAGGTGCCCCAGGTGTTCGAAATCGATCCCGGCGCCCGCGGCGCGCACCGGGTCAGCCCGACGGGGTGCAGCTCCGTGGAGGCGATCCTGGCCGCCGGCATCCTCGGCGACGGAGCCACCGGCCTGGCCCTCATCCTCCGGCCCGACCTCGTCATGGGGATCCTGGGCATCCCGCTCCCCGAACCGTTCACCCACGCCAGGGTCATCGGTGCCTTCGTGTTCTCGGTCGGCCTGGCGTGCCTGGTCGCCCTGGCCCGGCCTCGGCTGCGCCCGCTGGTCGTCCTCCAGCTCACCGTGGTCCGGGTCATGGTCGGCCTGGTGGCCCTCGGCTCGGTCCTCCTGGGAGAGCCCAAGGGCTACGGGGTGGTGGCAGCCTCGGACCTCGGCCTGGCCGCAGCCCAGCTCGTCTGGCTGACGATCCGGGAGGATGAGGACGCCTCGTGAGCGCGCGGCTCGCCCTCTGGTGGCTGGCAGCGGTCCTGGGGACGGGGGTCGTGCTCGCCTCCGGCCTGCTCTGGCCCGAGGCGATCCCGCATCCGGCCCTCGCCTTCGGCCGCCTGCTCCCCGTGCATACCCATCTGGTGTTCTACGGGTTCCTGGCCCACGGTCTGCTGGCCGCGGTCCGCGACCCGGGCCGGACCTCCCGGGGCGCGCTGGCGGTCTGGAACCTCGGCGTCCTGGCGGGAGTCCTGCAGCTGGCAGCCGGAGGCAGTACGGGGAAGGCCTATGCCGAGCTCCCGTTCCTGTCGCGGAGCCTCCTGGCGCTGGGGGCCTTCGCCCTGCTGGCGGATCGGCTGTCGGCGGTAGCCAGACCCCCGGACGCCGGAGCGCCGCGTCCCCTCTCGTTCTGGGTCCTCCTGCCGCTCACGCCCGCGCTCCCCCTGCTGCTCCTCGCCAACACCCCGGCGGTGACCGACGGCTTCGACCGGATCCTCCGCCCCTACCAGGGGCAGAACATCCTGGGCTACTGCCTGGCGGGGTTCCTCGCCGTCTCCCTGTTCCTCGCCACCCACCGGGGCCCCGACGGGCCTCTGCTCCCCTCGGCCCGGTCGCTCTCGGGCCTGGCCGCGGCCCTGGGGGCCTTCGGGATCCTGGAGCTCTGGCCCCGGGGCGCCGACGGGGTGCTCCCCGAGGGTCTCCAGGAGCTGGCGATCCTGGCGAGCCTCGGCCTGCTCCTGCCCCTGGCCTCGGCCTCCCGGCCGCTGGTGCGGAGCGACCGTCCCGAAGCAGCCAGTGCCCGTCTGCTGCAGGTCGGTCTCGGTCTCTACCTCCTTGTCTCGCTCCAGGGAGCGTTCCAGTTCTCGGGTGGAAGCGCGGCCTGGTTGCTCGGCTCCGAGTGGATCGTCGGCCACGGACATCTGGCCGTGGCCGGGGCCTTCACGTCCCTGGTACTGGCGGCGGTGGCGGACCACCTCGACCCTCTGGGTCCCAGGCCCGGCAGCCGGAGTCTGGACCTGGCGCTCGGGATCACCCTGATCGGGCTCCTCGGCATGGTGGCGGTGCTCTCGGCAGCCGGACTCCGGGTGGGCAGCGGCGCCGGTGTCGACGCCGCCGGGGTGCGCCTCCCCGATGGCCCCTCGTGGCAGTTGCTCTCCGGGTACTGGCGAGCTCGCCTCGGGTTCGGGATCCTGATGACGGCCGGGCTGGCCGGGCTCTCCACGACGCTGGTCCGGGACACCCGGCGGCTGACGGTGCCCGCGGCCCGGAGCTCCCAGGACGGGTCCTCGACCTCGGTGGGCCCCTGGGTCGCCCTGGCCCTCTCGGTCCCGCTGGTGGCGGCCGGGGCCACCATGCTCGCCCGGACCGGGACCGGGACCGGGACCGGCACATCCTCAGGGGCCCGGGATCCCGTCGCCGAGGCGGTGGACCGGGGCCGCGCCGTGTACCTCGCCGAGGGCTGCGTCGCCTGCCATACCCGCCGCCCCCGCGACCTCGAGCTCGATGCCGCAGTCGGTCCGCCAGCGACCGCCGCGGATTATCCACCCGGCGTCCCGCCGCTCATGGGCACCCGCCGGATCGGTCCCGACCTCCTGCGGGTGGGAGCGAGATCCCACCCGAGCTGGCTGGTCCCGCATCTTCGCGATCCGCGGGTACGATCCCCTGGGAGCCCCATGCCAAGCTACGCCCACCTCGACGAGGCCCAGCTCGGCGATCTCCTCGCCTTCCTCGCCTCGACCCGATACCCTGGGCCGACCGGGGCGACCAATGCCCCGGAGTCCATCCCTGGACCGGTGGCCGGGCCGGTCACCGAGGTCGCTCCCCGAGCCGGAAGGCGGCCGTCATGAGCCCACCCACCCGCTACCTCGAGTACAACTCGGGGTTCTTCACGCCGCTCGCTCCCTTCTACGACTGGTTCGCGATCGCCAGCGCCCCGGCGGTCCGTCGGGGCCTCGACCTGGCCGGATCCCTCGCCGGGGCGCGGGTCATGGATCTCGCCACCGGGACCGGGGCGGTGGCCTTCGCGGCCCTGCGGCGCGGCGCTTCCGTGGTCGGAGTGGACGCCTGCGAGGCCATGCTCGAGCGGGCCCGGGCCAAGGTCCGGCCCGGCGACGACCTCGAGTTCCGGCTCGGGAGCGTCGAGGAGATCCCCGCCTCCGAGCTGGCCTCCGCCGACCTGGTGACGATCTCGCTCGGCCTCCACGACATGCCACCGGCCTTCCGGTCCGAACTGCTGCTCCGCCTGGCCTCGGCCCCCGTGAAGCGCCTGCTGGTGATCGACTACGGCTTTCCCGGGATCTCCTGGCTGGCCTGGCTCTATACCCGGATCGTCGCCAGCTTCGAGACGGTGTTCTTCCCCGGCTTCATGGCCGCGGGAGGAATCGACGCCCACCTGGAGAGGGCCGGCTTCCGGCCGGTTGCCGCCACCTCGCTCTTCCCCGGCTTCTTCCGTGCCGTCCTGGCGGAGCCCGGTCCACAGGGTGCCTCGTGAGCCCCACCGCCCATGCGCCGCCCCGGATCCTGCCCGGATCCTTCGCCGCCTGGTCGCAGGCCATGGGCCTGGGGCGCGGCTTCCTCTTCATCACCCCATTGCCGGTGGCGGCCGGAGCCTTGGCGGCAGGCGGTCTCCGTCCCCTCCCCGTCCTCGGGGTCCTGGTCGGAGCCTGGCTCCTCCACGCCGGCACCAACCTGGCGAACGAGTACTACGACCATCTCTCCGGCACCGACGAGCGCGATCATCACCTGACCCCGTTCTCGGGCGGAACCCGCGCCATCCAGGACGGCCTGGTGGAGCCCGGATCGGTCCGCAACCTGGCGATCCTGGCCTTCGTCCTGGGCACGGCCTGGTTCGCAGCCCTCGACCGGAGCACTCCGGGGGTCCTCCTCTACGCCCTGGCCGGAGCCGCGGCAGGCTGGACCTACACCGCCCCGCCCCTGGCGCTCGCCTACCGGGGACTGGGCGAGCTGGTGGTGGGCCTGAACTTCGGCCCCCTGCTGGCGGCCTGTGCCGCCACCGCCTCCACCGGGACTGCCCCACCCGCGGCATGGATCGCGGGAGCGCTCCTCTCGTTGCTCTCGATCGCGGTGTTGCTCGTGAACGAGGTCCCGGACACGCCCTCGGACCGGGCCGCCGGCAAGCATCACCTGGTGGTGCGCCTGGGCGAGGACCAGGGGATGGCCCTGGCTCGGACCCTGCTCCTGTGGTTCCCGGTGGTGCTCACCGGCGCCGTGCTCCTCCGGGCACTCCCGCCGGGCGCGCTGGTGGCGCTGGCCGCCACCGGTCGCCTGCGGCAGGCCTCCCGGGAGATCGAGGCGCAGATCGACGAGGTGATGGAGCGGCCGGAGTCCGATCCCGATCGCTACGCCGGGTTCGTCGCCGCCCAGAAGGCGACGCTCGCCGCCAAGTTCCAGGCCGGTTGGCTGCTGGTGGCGGGACTCGTCCTGGCCCTGGTCCCCGGCCCCTGGGGGTACCCGTGAGCCAGGTCGGTTTCAAGGACCTCCGCCACTACCTGGCGGTCCTCGAGAAGGAGGGCCAGCTCCTCCGGATCACGGCGCCCGTGAACTCCCGCCTCGAGATCACCGAGATCGCCGACCGGACCGTGAAGCGGGGCGGCCCTGCGCTCCTCTTCGAGTCGGTCGACGGCGGCCGGATCCCGGTGCTGATCAACAGCTTCGGCTCCTGGGAGCGCATGCTCTCGACCCTGCGGATCGCCGAGGTCGACGACCTGTTCACGGAGTTCCGCTCGCTCTTCTCGCTCGAGATCCCGCGCAACTTCCTGGAGCGCCTGAAGTTCCTGCCGACGATCCTCCCTCTGCTCCGGGACGCCGGGAAGAACCTCTTCCCCCGCCACGTCGACTCCGGCCCCTGCCAGGAGGTGGTCTCGACCGAGGAGGACCTCTCGACGCTGCCGATCCTCCAGTGCTGGCCGGGGGATGCCGGGCGCTACATCACCTTGCCCCTGGTGATCACCAAGGACCCGGAGACCGGGAACCGCAACGTGGGGATGTACCGCCTCCAGGTGCTCGGGCCGCGCCGGCTCGCCATGCACTGGCACCGGCACAAGGGAGGGGCCGCCCACTTCGACGCCTACCGGGAACGGGGCGAGAAGATGCCGGTGGCGATCGCCCTGGGACCCGATCCGGCCACCACCTTCGCAGCCGCCTTCCCGGCCCCCGACGGGGTCGACGAGTTCTCGGTGGCGGGCGTGTTCCGGAAGCGCCCGGTGCGGCTGGTGCCCTGCAGGACGGTCCCGCTCGAGGTCCCGGACGTGTCCGAGATCGTGCTCGAGGGCTGGGTGGATCCGCTGGCCCCCGAGGAGATCGAGGGACCGTTCGGGGACCACACCGGTTACTACTCGCTGGAGGACCGCTACCCGGTCTTCGAACTCTCCTGCATCACCCGGCGCACCGACCCGATCTACCACACCATCGTGGTGGGCCGGCCGCCCACCGAGGACTGCTGGATGGGCGCCATGGTGGAGCGGATCATGCTGCCGCTGGTGCGCTGGCAGATGCCCGAGGTGGTCGATTTCCACACCCCGTTCGCGGGGGTCTTCCACAACCTGCTGCTGGTCGCGGTCAGGAAGCGCTACCCGGGCCATGCCCGCAAGGTGATGCACGCCTTCTGGGGCACCGGCCAGGCCATGTTCTCGAAGGCGATCCTGGTCTTCGACGAGGGCACGGATCTCCGCAACTACCAGGAAGTGACCTGGAAGGCGCTGGCCCACGTCGACCCTGCCCGCGACATGGAGCTGGTCAGGGGCCCCGTCGAGGTCCTCGACCACGCCTCGTCCTTGCCGCTCTACGGCTCGAAGATCGGCTTCGACTGCACCCGCAAGGGCCCGGACGAAGGATTCACCCGCCCCTGGCCGGACGAGATCGTGATGGACGCGGCCACCCGGGAGCGCGTCACCGCCCGCTGGAAGGAACTCTTCGGTGACCGGTTCTAGACGAAGTGGGAAGGCGGCCGCCCGGGCCCTGGCCGGCCTGGTGGCGTTGCTCGCCGGGGGCCTCGTCCCCGGCCCGGCCGCGGCTGACGAGGTTCCCGACCCGACTCCCACCGCCGCGACCGTCGATGCCGAGGAAGAAGAAGCCGAGGACCCCGGGGAGGAAGCGCGGTTCGCGGCGGTGCGCCGGGGGGCGATCGGGAACCCGCTCCCCGACGCCAGCCTCACCAGCCTCGACGGCATCGACATGAGCTTCCGCACCGCCCGGGGATCCTGGCTGTTGGTGGCCCTCGCCGACCGGGACGCCCGGGACGAGGCGCTCGCCTGGTTCGAGCGGCACGCCCGGAAGCTGGCGGAAACCGAGGATCTCCAGGTGCTCTCGCTGCTCTTCCCCGGCAAGGTCGGGTTCGTGGTGCCGAGGGCGGTGGCCCAGAAGAAGATCCTCGAGGACGTGCGCCGGATCCTCCGGCGGAGCCGCCAGGCGCTGCCCGAGGAACTTCGATCGCGGTTCGACTCCCGGCGACTGCTCTGGCACGTGGACTGGCGACGCAAACTGACCGCGGAACTGGGGGCGCCCCGGCACCGGCTCTGCCTGGTGCTCGCCGACCCCGAAGGCCGGGTGGTGGCGAGCGAGGACCGGGTCGACGAGGCCGCCCTGGAGCGACTCCTGGACCTGGTGGGCCGACCTGGAGGGACCGCGACGGGCGGCCATGACGCGGCGGGCGAGGACCCATGACGCGCCCTGGTCTCCGGGCCTCGCTCGCCTACGGGCTGGCGCTCACCCTGTTCGTGTCCTTCGCCCAGCTGGTGGCGGCCCGCCTCGCCGCCTCCAGTCTCGGCCTCTCGGGGATCGCGGCCGAGGCGGTGCCCGGGCTCTTCTTCTTCTCCGGGCTGCTGGCCTGCCTGGCGAGCGGCCGGGCTTCCGATCGGCTTCCGCCAGGCCCTCGCCGGCTGCGGGGCGAGACCCGTTTGGCACTGGTCCTGTTGGCAGCAACCCTGGCGGCGCTGCCGTTCCTGACTTCAACGCCCTGGTTCCTGGCAACCATGGCGCTCTCGGGCGGGCTGCTCGGATCGCGGATCCCGCCCCTGTTCCTGATCCTTCGCCAGAGCCTCCCGCCCTCCGCCATGCCGATTGCCGCGGCGGTGGCGACCGCGCTCACCTACACCGCGGCCAACGCCCTCGAGCTGCTCCGCCACCGACCGGCCGCGGCCAGCCTGGTGCTCGCCGCCCTGGCCTTGCTGGCCGCCCGGATCCTCCCGGGACCGGCCGACGGCGACGGAGAGGACCCGGCGCCCCCGACCGGCGAGTCGCGCGGCTGGGAGTCCACGTCCCCGCCCCCCGCCGCGCTGCTGACGGCCCTCGGGGCGGTGGTGGCGGCCGACGCCTTCGGCTTCTCCCTGGTGATGCACGGTGCTTTCGCTCCCTTCGTGTTCTCCGGCCCGAGCCATCTGGCCTGGAACGCCGTGGTCCGGGCCGCGGCCGCGCTGGCGATCGGCGGGCTCTGCACACCGGGCCGGTCCCGCCTCGTCCTGGCCGGCTCGGCACTGCTGTTCGCCACCAGCCACGGTCTCGCCCTGGCGATGCCGCCGTCCCATGCCGCGGGCTTCGCCTGGAGCGCCGTGAACGGCCTGGGGGTCGGCGCCTACCACGTGCCCTTCCTGGTGTTGCTGGCCCATGGCCCGCGACCCGGTGCCGCCGGCCGGTTCGCCGCCACCGTGGCCCTGGCGGGATGGTGCCCGGCTCTTCTCGGGGTGGGTGCGGGACGCCTCGGGCTGCTTCTCGTTCCCGAGCCCTGGCTCTTCGCCCTGGCCCTGGCCGGGGCACTGGCCGCCGCGGCCCTGGCTGCCACCTCGGTCGCAGGGTCCGGGTCGCCCGGAGCGGAGGTGGGCGATGGGCCCGCTCTGGGCTAGCCTGCTGCGCAACCGCCTGCGCAGCGCCCTGACGCTGGCCGGGGTGGCGGTGGCGGTCGCCGCCATGGTCTCCCTGCACGCCGTGGGCCAGGGTGCCATCCGCATGTTCCTGCGCTTGATGACGCGCTCGGCCGACCTGCTCGTCTACCAGCGCAAGGCCGCCGACCTCATGCTCTCCTCGGTACCCGAAGAGGTGGCGGCCCGGATCGCCGCCGATCCCCAGGTCGAGTACGCCTCCGGCGTGGTGCTGGCCCCGGTCTCGGTCGAGGGGGCCGACGTCTTCACCCTCCTCGGGGTGGAAGCCGGCAGCCCCAACCAGACCCAGCTCCCGCTGGTCGAGGGCCGGGCCTTCGCCCCCGGGGAGCGCGGGGTGCTGATGATCGGGGCGATCGCCCGGGAGGTCCTCCACCGGTCGGTAGGGGATTCCCTGCAGGTCTACGAGGAGAGCTACCGGATCGTCGGGGTCTACCGGAGCGACGTCGGCTTCCAGGACGCCGGAGGCGTGCTGCCGCTGGCCGACGCCCAGGCGATCACCGAGAAGCCGGGCAAGGTGAGCGTCGTCCATGTGAAGGTCCGGGACCCGGCTCGCCTGGGGGAGGTACGGGAGCGGATCGAGGCCGCCCACTCCGGCCTCAGGGCGCTCCGGACCACGGAGTTCCGAAACGAGTACCTCCAGTTCCAGGCGATCTCGTTCTTCGCCTCGGCGGTCTCGCTGGTGGCCTTCCTGCTCGGCGGGTTCGGAGTCGCCAACACCTTCCTGATGGCGGTGCGGGAACGTACCGCCGAGTTCGGGCTCTACCGGGCGGTGGGCTGGAGCCGACGACGCGTCATGGCCACCGTGCTCTCCGAGGTGCTCCTGCTCACCGGACTCGGGTTCCTCTGCGGTTCGGTCCTGGCCATCTCGGGCCTGGAACTGGCGGCCCGGGTTCCCGCCTGGACCCAGTACGTCCAGGGAGGCGTGCCCAGCAGCCTGTTGGCCACCGCCTTCTTGGCCACCGTGCTGATGGCGCTCATGGCGGGCGGCTACCCCGCCTGGCAAGCCGCCCGGGTGGATCCCATCGTGGCGCTCCGGGGGCAACGTTGAGCCGGCTCGCCTTCGAGGAGGTCACCCGGGTCCACGGCCACCATGCGGTCCGGGCCCTCGACGGGGTGAGTTTCGCGATCGAGGCCGGCGAGCGGGTTGCGGTCACCGGCCCCTCGGGGAGCGGCAAGTCCACCCTCCTGCACCTGGCCGGGGCGCTCGACCATCCGACCCGCGGGACGGTCCGGTTCGACGGGGCCGAGGTGCAGCCTCGGGACGTCGACGAACTCCGCAGCCGCCGCATCGGGTTCGTCTTCCAGCAGCACCATCTCCTCGCCCACCTCACCGCCTGGGAGAACGTGACCATCCCGATGGTCCCCTGCCAGCCCCGGGCCGCGGCCCGGCGGGACAGGGCCTTGGAGCTCCTCGACTCGGTAGGTCTCTCGGGACGGGCCGACCACCTTCCCTCCCAGCTCTCGGGCGGCGAGGCCCAGCGGGTCGCCATCGCCCGGGCCCTGGCCAACGATCCCGGCCTGCTCCTGATGGACGAGCCCACCGGGGAACTCGACAGCGCCACCGGCCGGGTGGTGCTCGAGCTGGTCGAGGACCTGAACCTCTCCCGAGGGGTGACCGTCGTGGTCATCACCCATGACCCGGCCGTCGCCCGCCGGTTTCCGCGGATCCTGGCCTTGAGGGACGGACGCCTGGTCGCCGACCGCCAGGTCGACGACCCCCTGGAGGAGGATCTCCGGGACTTCGCCGGGAGCAGCCTGGGCCGTCTGCTGACCGACGACCCCGGCGACCCGAGGTTGGCTGCCCTGTCGCCGCCCCAAGGCCTCTCGGAGTGGCTGGCCTCCCGGAAGCGGTAGTTTCGTCTGCAGCTCACCCCAAGGGGTTCGCTCGCGGGCGGGCTACGCCTCGTCGG
>CAYOHP010000055.1:0-37941 GCA_964403795.1 uncultured bacterium
TCGGGTCCTTCCCCTCGATCCAGTTGTGGACGAACTCGTGGAGGCATGCATGGGAGTTGTTGTGCCCGATCGGGAAGATCTGCACCTTGGGCGGCGGCGCGCTCCAGAGTCCCGCGGTGTTGGGCCCCTGGGTCTGGGCGTTCTCGAAGACCAGGCTCACGTCGTTGCGGGCCGCGTTCTTCGGCAGGAACCGCAGCGCCTGGGCCATGGTCGCCTGCTGCTCGGGCGTGAGCTGTCCCTGGACGCTGATCCCGAAGGTCGACGGGTTGTTGGGGTCGACGGCCGGGGTCCCATCGGGATTGGGACTCGGGGTGGCGGTAGGCGTGGGGGTGGTGGAAGGCGTGGGCGAGGGGGTCGGCGTGGTTCCCCCGTTCCCGGACGTGGTCGGGGTCGTTCCGCCGGTACTCCCGGTGCCGTTCCCGTTGTTGTTCCCGGTCAGGTCCGGGACGTTCTCCGGATTGGGTGAGCCTCCGGTCCCGTTGCCGCCGTTGCCGGACTGCCGCTCCCGCTCCTGCTCGGCCTTGATGCGGTCGATCTCCGACTGGACCTGGTCCCGGGCCCGCTGTTCGTTGCCGGCCCGTTCCATCTCCCCGGCGATCACGGTGCCGGCACCGCCTCGGGGAGCGATCAGGTAGTCGGAGTCCCCGGTGACGTCCATGAAGCCCTTTTCCCGGGCGATCTGCTCCATGATCGAGTACCACTCGGGGGGAAGGTCGTCGACGGTCGAGGACGACTTGATCGTCAGTCCCGGCTCCAGGTTGATCTGGTGGCCCTGGTCGTCCAGGGTGATCCCCTGGGCTGCCAGCTTCGCCTTGAGTTCCTGGTAGAGCCAGGAGAGTTCCCCTCCCAGCACGCTCGCCTTGTTGATCTCGACCACCTTGCGGGCGGGGCGGACCTCCGGCAGTTCCGGCAGGGGGGAGGGGGTCGGGGGCGCGGTCCCCGAATCGGTACGACCGCTCCCGTCGCCGGTGTTCGGACTCGGGCTGGCGGTCGGGGCCGGGGAACCGCCGTTCCCGCTCCCGCCGGTTCCGGTGCCGCTGATGTCGGTGGCGTTGGGGGTAGGGACCGGGGTCGGGGTGGGGGCCGGAGTAGGGGTGGGATTGGGTGTGGCCGTGGCCGGGGGCTGGGCACTCGGGGCCGTGGGGAAGGGGCTGCCCAGGTTCGTCGGAATGGGGATCCCGGACAGGGTAGGCGTGGCGGAAGGAGTCGGGGTCTGGGCGAATCCGATCTGGGTCAGGAAGAGCAGCGAGACGGCCCCGACCAGCGACCGCAGAACCGACTTCAAGCGTGACACCGACTTTCGCCTCGGCCGGCTCCCGGGGCCACCCGGTTCCCGGCCGATCGACCGGCCGGACGGACGGATCCCCCGGGGTTCACCCGGTCCCGAGGAATAGGACGCAACCCTTCCTTGCCAGGATAGAGGACGGGGCCGACTTTTTTCGCGTCCCGGAACCATGCAGGCGGGGCGGGGGCCGGACCCGGGGGGGCGATCAGTCCCCGTTGACGACCCGGTCCCACACGCCCACGGCGGGAGGGGCTTCCCCGGGGGGCAGGCGGTCGAGCTGGTTCACCGAGTCGCGCAGCTGGTAGTACATGCGGGCTGCGTACCAGTTCCGGTCCCGGGTCGCCATCATCGCCAGCTTCTTGCAGATGGAGTCGACCATCGGCTGGTAGGGGACGATGTCGAGGCCCTCGAGGTCCGACTTCGAGGGATCCTTCTTCTTCACCCGGGTGGTGAAGTACCGGATCACCATGTTGAGGAAGGTCCACTGCTTATATCCCCGGTCGAGTTCGGTCAGGGCCCGCTCGATCACGTCCTGGCGGTACTCCACGAAGCGGCGGGCCCGCTTCTCCTGGTCGCTCCCGGTGGCCTCGTTGGCCTTGCGGTAGAGCCGTCCGATCTTGGCCAGCTTCCACAGCACCGGCAGCTTCACCGCGATCCAGTTCACGGTCCAGTTGCCGAACCAGACCAGGGCGCCGGTGGCGGCGATGGTACCGAGGAAGGTGCCGCCCCCCGGGATCAGGGCAGCGGCCACCGCCCCGCCCACGGTGGCGCCCAGCGCCTTCATCCCGCCGGTGACGCCGGCGAAGATGATGGCCAGCGTGAAGTGCTTCACCAGGCCCCGGGGGGTGACGGTCTCCTTGAGCTTGTCCTTGAAGCTCTTGTGGGCCTCGTCCTGGAAGGCCGCATAGGTGATGGCCCCGGCCTCGCCCGAGAGGAAGTTCGGCAGCTCCTTGACGCCGAGTTCCAGGGCGTGGCCGGCCACCTCGGTATTGAAGCCGGCGAGCGCCTCCAGGGCCTGCACCGCCAGCGACGACAGGGCGATGACCCCGGCGGTCTGGGCGGCGTTGCGCACGATCTCGCCGAAGAGCTCGTGGGTCAGGATGGTCAGGTCGAGCTGGATCGCCAGGGTGTACTCGTCGCCGTCCTTGGCGATGGGGGCCATCACGAAGTCGGTCGAGATCGACCCGTTGGAGGAGGCGACCACGCTCTCCCCGTCCTCGAGCTGGCGGTCGAGCCGTTCCCGCATCCCGGCCGTGGGCACCTTGACCTTCACGGTCCCCGAGAAGTCGAAGAGCATGCGCTCCTGGGCGTCCAGCATCGAGAAGGTCATGCGCAGGTCGATGCGCTCCGACCGGCTGGCCCGGGTGACGATGGCCTGGAACACCTTGCCGAGGCCGTTGTAGAGCTTCTCGGCGAGCTTGCCCGAGATCCCCTGGTGGGGGTCGGCGGGGACCTCGGCGGCGGTGGCGACACCCAGCGGGGCGAGCCCCAGGGCCAGTACGGCGAGGAGCGGAGCGAAGGGCTTCCGGAGCGAGGCGAGGGCCACGGCGACCTCCAAGGCGATCGGGTCGCTCGCCATTCTGGGGAATCGTAGGGATCCGTCAAGCCCGGATCTCCGATGGGATAGACTCGGCGACCACCATGGATCCCACCTCCGGTCCGACCGAACTCCTCGAGGGAGGAGCCGTCCGCCTCGCCGATCGGGTCCGGCGCGGCGAGGTCTCTGCCCGGGAGGTGGCGGAGGCGGCTCTGGCCCGGATCGAGGCCGAGGACCCGGCCCTGGGGGCCTTCCTGCATGTGACCCGGGAGCGGGCCCTGGCCGCCGCCGACGAGGTCGACCGCAAGCGTGCCCGGGGCGAGGACCCGGGACCGCTCGCCGGGGTCCCCCTGGCCATCAAGGACAACATGGCCCTGTCCGGGGAGCCGACCACCTGCGCCAGCCGGATCCTCGAAGGGTACCGCCCGGTCTTCGACGCCACCGCGGTCCGCCGCCTCCTCGACGCCGGGGCCGTCCCGGTGGGGAAGACCAACCTCGACGAGTTCGCCATGGGCTCGTCCAACGAGAACTCGGCCTTCCACCCCTGTCGCAACCCCTGGGACCGGACCCGGGTGCCGGGCGGCTCGTCCGGGGGCTCGGCGGCGGCGGTGGCGGCCCGCATGGCCCCGATCTCGCTGGGCTCCGACACCGGGGGGTCGATCCGGCTCCCCGCCAGCTTCTGCGGCGTCCTCGGTCTGAAGCCGACCTACGGTGCGGTGAGCCGCTACGGCCTGGTGGCCTTCGCCTCCAGCCTCGACCAGATCGGCCCCATGGCCACCGACGCGGCGGACCTGGCCAGGGTCCTCTCGGTGCTGGTGGGCCGGGACCCCTCCGACGCCCCCTCGCTCGAGTTCCCCGACCCGGGACGCATCGAGCGCGGGCTCGGGGACGGCGTCCGGGGACTCCGCATCGGGGTGGTCGAGGAGATGTTCGGGGCCGGCCTCCAGCCCGGGGTGGAGGCCGCGGTCCGGGCTTCCCTGGCAGCCCTCGAGGCCGCCGGGGCCGAGCTCCGCCCGGTACGCCTCCCCCATACCCGCTACGGGGTCCCGACCTACTACATCGTGGCCTCGGCCGAGGCGAGCTCGAACCTGGCCCGCTACGACGGGGTCCGCTACGGCCTGCGGGCCCCGACCACCGGGGACATCCACGACCTCTACCGGGCCACCCGGAAGGCCGGCTTCGGGTCCGAGGTGAAGCGCCGCATCATCCTGGGGACCTTCGTGCTCTCCAGCGGGTACCACGATGCCTGGTACCAGAAGGCCCAGCGGGTGCGGACCCTGCTCCGCCGGGAGGTCGAGGCGGTCCTCGACGAAGTCGACGTCCTGGCGGGGCCGACCTGTCCGACCCCGGCCTTCCCGATCGGGGAGCGCAGCGAGGATCCCCTGGCGATGTACCTTACCGATGTGTGCACCATCGTCGCCAACCTGGCGGGCATCCCGGGGCTCTCCATCCCGGTCGGCTTCACCGGTCCCGGCCGTCTTCCCGTCGGCCTGCAGGTGCTGGGGAAGGCCTTTTCGGAGCCCACCCTGCTCCGGGTAGCCAGGACCCTCGAAGCCACCGGCGCCCCGGGCCGGGAGAGGCCCCCGCGATGACCCGGTCGGTTCCGTCCCGGGCACCGGATGCCGACCTGGCCCGGCTCACCCAGGGCTGGGGTCCCTTCCGCACCATCGTGCGTCTCCACCCGGACCGCCTCGAGTTCGAGACCCGGGGACCGTTCGGCCACCGCATCACCACGGTCGGCTTCGAGTCGGTCGAAGGGACGACCCAGGGCCGGATCCTGCCCCAGAGGTTCCTGGCCTCATGGTTCCTGCTCTCCAGCGTCGCCATGCTCGCTTCCCTGGGATGGCTGGCCGGCTGGCCGCTCTCGGGCGGACTCGCCTTCACTTGCCTGGTCGGGCTCGGGCTGTCGGCAGCCGCGGTCCGGGCCGGGTGGTTCGACGTGCATGCTTTCCTCACCACCGGTGGGCGCACCCTACCGGTCTGGTCCGAGGTCCCGAGCCGAAGGGACGTGGAAGCCTTCTTCTCGGTGGCCGCCCGCACTCGCGCCCGGTTCCTGGGTCTCGATGCCGCGGCGGGCGCGAATTCCCTCGCCGACACCGAGGCGCTTGGCGAGGGGACCGGGGACGGGTACGGTGAGGATCTGGATCCGGCCGACGAGCCGGGCGAGTCCGGCCCCGAGGTCGACGGGCCCCCCGGCCCGCGCTGGATCCACTGAGGGACTGTGAAGACTTCCCCGGAGGGGAGATCTTCCCAGTCTCCGATCCCTCAGTAGCGGGAGGATCCATGGAGCTGCCGATCGCCAAGGTCCCACCGGAAGCGGTGCTGATCGCCGTCGGCGACGAGCTGGTGCTGGGTGCCAGCCAGGACACCAACTCGCGGTTCGCGGCCCAGTTGTTCACCACCCTCGGGCTGCCGGTGCGCGGCTTCCAGGTCGTTCGCGACGAGGTCGAGGACATCGTCCGGGCGGTCAAGAAGGGGTTGATGGAAGCCGAGGTCGTGGTCCTCTCCGGTGGTCTCGGGCCGACCGGCGACGACGTCACGCGCGAGGCGGTGGCGCGGGCGGTAGGCGTCGAGCTCCTGGAGCGCCCGGAACTCCTGGCCGGGATCGAGGCCAAGTTCCGGGCCCGGGGGCGGGCCATGCCGGAGGCCAATCGCCAACAGGCCCGGATCCCGGCCGGGGCCGAGGCCATCGACAATCCCCTCGGCACCGCACCCGGCATCCTGATCCACCGCGGCAGCCGGATGATCGTGAGCCTGCCCGGGGTCCCCTTCGAGTTCTGCAACATGCTCGAGGCAACCGTGCTCCCGGCGATCCAGGCGAAGTACGGGACCCAGCTCGCACCCACCTCGACCCGGACCCTCCTGGTCACCGGCGTCTCCGAGAGCGCTCTCGACGCCCGGATCCGTCGCTTCATGGACCCCACCGCCAACCCGCGCCTGGGCATCAACGCCAAGGAGGGGGCCCTCACCCTCCGCATGGTGGCCTCGGCCCCGGATCCGGGGAGGGCGGACGCCATCCTCGACGGCTTCGAGGCCGAGCTGCGCGACCTCTTGGGGCCGGACGCCTGCCTGGGCCACCCGGGCACGCCCGAGGAGGCGCTCCGCGATCTCCCCGGCTTCGCGACGGTGGCCGTGGCGGATGCCGTCACCGGGGGAAGCTTGGCGGCCCGTCTCCTGGAGGCCGGGATCGAGGTCCACGGCTGGGTGGGGCGGCCTTCAGGGCTGCGCCGGGAACTGCCGGCGCTGGCCGAGGACGCCGGTGCGGTCGAGGCGGCCGCAGCCGCCGCGGCCAGGGCCGGGGTCGAAGCAGGTCTCGCCCTGTGGCCGGGGGAGGCGGGCTTCCTGTTCGTGGCCGCCGCCATCGGGGAGGCTGCCTACGAGCGGGTCGTCGTCCCCTCCGAGAGTCCCGAGGTGAACCGGTGGCGGTGCGAGGCGGTGGTCCTCGACCTGGCCCGGCGACTCGGACAAGGGTTGCCGGCTCCCGAGGACGCCGAACTCGAGGCGCTCGCCGCCTTGGCCGAGGAGCCGGCCGGATAGCTCAGGGCACGGGGTCCAGCGGCCAGAGCTTGAAGACCCGGACCGGCGCCGAGCGACCCTTCACATGGGTCTCGCCCAGGTCGACCCGCGGCAGGTCGGCCGGGCAGCCCGCCAGGGTGGCCTCGGAGACCAGGATGGTGGCCGAGAACTCCTTGCACAGCGATTCCAGGCGAGCCGCCACGTTCACGGCGTCGCCCAGCACCGAGTAGTTCACCCGGCTGGCCTCGCCCCCGATGGCTCCCGCGATCGCCACTCCCGTGTTCACGCCGAAGCCCACCTCGAAGGCCGGGAGACCCTTCGCCTCCCGTTCGGCCTTCCAGCGCTCCTGCTCGCGGAGCATGGCGAGCGCGGCGCGCACCGCCTGCTCGCGATGGTCGGGCTGGTCGAGCGGGGCCCCGAAGAACCCCATGAACGCGTCCCCGATGAACTTGTCGAAGACCCCGCCGTGCTGCAGGAAGACCGGGGTCACCCTCGAGAAGTAGCTGTTGAGCGTCTCGACCAGGGCGTGGGGTTCGAGCTGCTCGGAGAGGGTGGTGAAACCCCTCACGTCCGAGAACAGGACCGTCACCTCCCGCGACTCGCCCTTGAGCACCAGGTCCGGTGCCTCCAGGAGCCGGTCCCGGAGCACCGGATCGACGCACTTCCCGAACATCTCCCGGATGTGTTCCATCTGGCGCCGGGTGCCCCTCAGGAAGAGGGCCAATTCCAGCGTCAGGAAGACGACTCCCGAGGCCAGGGTCGGCCCGCCCGTCAGCACCAGTCCCGGACCCGCCAGCATCCAGGCGGCGACCAGCCAATGGAACCCCAGGAAGCCGATCCCGACCAGGGTTGCGACCACCGGGGAGAGGTGGTGGAAGGCCAGGCCGGCCCCGACCAGGGTGGCGATCCCGAGGCCGAGGTCGAGGCCGAGACCGGCGGGGGCGAGCTGCCGTCCCGAGAGCAGGTTCGAGAGGGCGTGGGCGTGGACCTCGACCCCCGGCATGTCGCGCTCCCGGCCGAAGTCGACCGGGGTGGGGAACGCATCCTGGTCGGCCTCCATCACCGTGCCCATGAGCATCCACTTGCCTTCCAGCAGGCGTCGTCCCGCCGACCATGCGAAGCGTCCGACCTCCCCCATCTCGGCGACCAGCAGGTACCTCCCCGGCCGCAGGTCGAAGCGTCCTTCCTGCGGGATCGAGAAACGCTCGCCGTCCGTCAGGCGCAGGGCCTCCCAGGCGGCGCCCGGCTCCGCTCCCACCGGAGGAGCCCGGAGCCCGCACAGGGCCGGGAGTGGGCGCCCCGGAGGTTCGAACCTCGTCGGGGTCGCGGCCGGGACCGCGACGCTCACGAACCCCGGTGGCCCGGGATCCGCACCCGGGTCGACCCGCAGCGCGGCATAGTCCCCTGCCGGCAGGCCCCGCAGGATCACCCGTCCGTCGCTCCCCGCCAGCGCGTTCCCCGAGACCAGGATCCGGTCCGTGCTGCCGGCCTCGAGTCCGGCGCTGGAGAGTTCGAACCGCGAGCCCGGTGGCCCTACCAGTTCGACCGCGGCCCGGCAGCGGGGAATCCTCACCTCGAGTTCCGGGTCTCCGGGCACCATGCCTTCCTTGAGGAGGGAGAGGAAGAGATCGCCCCCGCCCGCCAGCGGCACGATCGCGAAGAGATCGAAACGCTCGCCCTCGGGCAGTTCGAGCCGGAACCTGCCGGCCCCGTCGGCGCGGGCCTCGGAGATCCGACCGTGGTCCCGGCCGACCGCCATGACCAGGGCACCGCGCCAGTCGGGGGACGCCTCGGGGTCCTCCCCCACCAGTCGTCCGGAGCGCGGGACGAGCCGGGAGGACGGACCGGGATGGGGGTTCGAGAACTGCGGACCCACCCGGTCGCCGGCTGCCAGTTGCACCTCGACCGCACCCCGCAGCAGGTCGAATTGTCGGGGGTCGCCCAGGCGCGCCATGGAGACCCAGGGCACGGTGCGGGCCGGACCCGCGTAGTCGATGCGATGGACCCTCCGGGCCGGAGGAGGCGCCGGGAGTCGGATCGGGAGGATCCGCGACGGGACCCGGGTCTCCAGGCGGGAGATCCTCTCGGGATCCCTTGCCAGCCCGACCCTGCGCAGTGCGGTGCGGATCTCCTCCCGCCGCAGCAGACGTTCCATGGCCGGGTCCGGGAACACCGGCCCTGCGGGGAGAGCGGCTCCGGCGAGTCCGGCCAGCCATCCGGCCAGGACCTCGTCCCCGGCGTCCGGCCCGGGCAGGGCAGCCGGAGCCGGGAGGCGCTTCCATGCCTCGTCGGCCAGGCCCGCCAGATAGAGCGCGAAGGCGAAACCGGCGACCGGGGGATTGCCGGGTCGGTAGAGCTCCACCGAGACCGCGGGAGCCTTGAGCAGGCGGGAGCGCCCGAGGTTCAGGAAGCCCTCTCCGATCCAGGGCAGCAGGCCGGAGTGTGGACCCGCCGTGGAGCGGACCTCCCGTCCGCTCCGGGAGATGGCCTCGAGATGGACGTCCCCGGCATTGGTGGCCAGGGACCGGGGATCGATCTCCTGGGAGCCGCCCACGCAGGGCGGGCCCTGGGCGAGCACAGCCACCAGGGACCCGTCCTCGTCGCGGGGCTGGTCCATCACGAAGTCGATGCCCACCGCCGCGATCCCGGCCCCGGTCGCCAGCCTCACGGTCTCGGCCAGCACATGCCGCCCCCATCGCCCTCCCGGGGGGCGGCTCCATGTCTCGTCGTCCTTGGTCGCCAGCAGGAGCGAGGGATGGATCGGGGGTCGCGGGGTCCACGCCATGCGGCTGGCGTAGAGGAGGTCCTCCAGGCTTCGCATGGGTGCGATCCCGGAGATCGCCCAGAAACCCAGGTAGGAGGCCGCGGCCAGCGAGAGGGTCAGGCGGACCGGGTGGGCGGTCTGGGCACCCGACCGTTCAGTTCCCACGTCCTCCGCCCCCGGTCGGGGCTCCGTCCCCGAAGCCATCGAGTCGCCTCGGCAGATCGTCGGTGGCATCGCCATCCTGGCCGATCTGACCGCCCCTGCCGCCGAAGGTTCCCTTCACCTTGTCGGCGAGCTGGCGGAGGATCCGGAAGTCCCGGCCGATGGTGCGCCACTTCCGGTCGAGCTCCCGGAATGCCCGTTCGACCTCGGGGGAGGGCTGGCTCCCGCTGGCCCGCACCGCCCGGCGCGCCTCCTGGTACCTGGCCTCGGACTGCCGGTACCCGCCCAGGACCTTCTCCAGGATGGCCGCCACCTGGAAGGGCTTGAGCGGCTCGATCCTCTTCAGGTGGCGGTGGAAGGCCCGTTGCGCCCTCCGCAGACCTTCATGGAAGCGCGACAGGAAGGCGTCGGCGGCCCGGATGGTCGCCAGGGCCGAGGCATCGGCCGCCGGCGTCGAGCTTCCCCCGGGACCCGAGACCCCTCCTGCGCCCCGGTCCCCGGCACGTCCCAGCTCTCCTGCCATGCGCTCGTACTGCTCGATGGCCCGGTCCGCGAACCCGGCGAGGTCCCCGGAGCCGAAGCGCCGGTCGTCCTCGTCCTGGTTCCGTCCCTCGAGGAAACGGTCGATCTGCTGGCGTGCCTCCCGGAGCTGGCTCCCCACCTCGTCCATCTGGCTCCGGATCCGCTCCAGCGAGACGGGATCGGCCCGTTCCGCCTGTTGCAGCAGGCGGCGCGCGGCCGCCAGCAGGCGGGTGACGATACCCTCCCAGCGGCGGGCTCCCCGGGAGTTGAAATCGAGCCAGGAGCGCTGCATCGTCTCGGGATCGGCGGCACCGATGGCGCCCTGCTTGTCGGCGTCGATCTCCACCTGCTGTCCGGGGGCCAGGTCGAAGCCCTGCCGCTGCCCCTTGCGCCGGATCCCGATCCGGCCCTGGGCCAGCCGCCACAGGTCGCCGGCGCCCCGGGTCAGCGAGAACCGGGTTCCCTTTACCCCTCCGATGGAATGGGCTCCCTCGACCTCGAAGCTCTCCTGGTCCCCCAGCCGTCGGATGTTGGACCAGATGCTGCCGAGCATGACCCTCACCCGCTGCAGGAGTCCGCCGCGGTTCTCGGCCTGGTCGGGGACCAGGAGATCGGTGCGTTCCGCCAGGCGCAGGCGGGAGGAGCCGCCGAAGACCAGTTCGGCCGACCCGTCGGAGCCGGTGCGGATCCGGTCCCCGGGGAAGAGACCCTGTTGGATCCGGGCCGGGGCCCAGGCACCGCCTCCCCCCCGCTGGACCTCCACGTCCCCGAGCACGTAGGAGAGGGTGGCGGCGGGTTCCAGTCCCTGGGCACCCAGGCCGGTGGCCAGGAGCAGGCAGCCGAGCAGTCTCGCCAGGCGGTTCACCGTTCCCATGGAGGATCCTCCCGTCCCGCCTTCCCGCAATTCCCGGACCGCTCGCCGGACCCGCCAGGAAACCGGCGTCCCGGGTCGGTCCCGACCGGTCGGGACCACCCGGTGCACCGAAGCGTGCACCTCAGGGGCGGGCGTCACCCGGAGGGCCCCTCCTCCTCGAGCCGGCGCATGCGGCTGTCGAGCTGGCGGCGGCTGATCCCCAGGAGGCGTGCGGCTTCGGTCTTGACCCCGCCCGCCCGGTCGAGGGCCGCCCGGACCCAGGCGAGTTCCCACTCCTCGAGCCGGAAGTGCTCCGGGAAGGTCCCGGCCACGGGTCCGGCGGCAGGGAGACGGGGCGTTTCCGAGGACCCTCCTTCGCCGGCGACGGCCGGGCCCGAGGACTCGCGGCGCGACATCGCCGGAACCCGGAGCAGTACCTGTTCGGGACCGATCCGCCCGGACTCCGCCATGACCGCGGAACGCTGGAGCACGTTGGCCAGCTCCCGGACGTTGCCGGGCCAGCGGTAGGTCCGCAGCAGGTCCCAGGTCGCGGGGTCGATCTGGAGGTGGCCGAGACCCAGCCGGGAGAGCAGGGACCGGGCCAGGGCTTCCAGGTCCTCGAGGCGATCCCGCAAGGGCGGGAGCTCGAGCTCCGCCACCGCGATCCGGAAGTAGAGGTCCTCCCGGAAACTCCCCTGGCGCACCGCGGTCTCCAGGTCGCGGTGGGTGGCGGCCAGGATCCGGGCGGGGAAGCTCCGGAGCCGGACGCTCCCGACCCGTCGGAACTCCCGGGCCTCCAGGACCCGGAGCAGCTTCACCTGGAGTTCCGGGGGCAGCTCCCCGATCTCGTCGAGGAACAGGGTTCCTCGTCCCGCGGCCTCGAGCTTCCCGGGCCGGCTCCGGTCGGCCCCGGTGAAGGCCCCCTTCTCGTAGCCGAAGAGTTCCGCCTCCAGCAGGTCCTTGGGCAGGGCGGCCACGTTCAGGGCCATGAAGGGGTGGGAGGCTCGCCCCGATTGCCGGTGCAGGAACCGGGCGAACACCTCCTTGCCGGTACCGGTCTCGCCCCGGAGCAGGACCGTGATGTCGGAGGCCGCCAGCCGGCGCGCCTCCTGCAAGGCCCGCTGGAACGCCGGCCCCGAGCCCACCGGTTCCTCGCCGGCGGCCGAAGCCCGGAGGTGCTCGTTCTCGGCCTCCAGGTCCCTGGCGTGGGCGAGGCGGTTCACGGCCGCCACCAGCTCCTGGTTGCGAAACGGCTTGAGCAGGTAGTCGCGGACCCCGAGGCGGAGGGCCGCCACTGCGGTCTCGACGGTGGCATAGGCCGTCATGAGCACCAGATCGGATTCCGGGGTGGCCTCCCTCAGGCAACGGGCCAGCTCCACTCCGTCCATGCCGGGCATCCGCACATCCGAGACCACCACGTCGAAGACCCTCGCCCGGGCCTTCTCGAGGGCTTCGCCGGCGGTGTGGGCGACCTCGACCGAGTGCCCCTCGCCCGAGAGGACCCGGGCCAGGATGGCGGCGTACTTCACCTCGTCGTCGACGATCAGGACTTCGCTCACGCGGACGGTCCTCCGGCCCGGGCCAGGGGCAGGCGCAGGGTCGCACACGCTCCGCCGCCCGGGAGGTTCTCGAGCCGGATGCTACCGCCCGCCGCGGTGACCAGGCGATGGACCAGGGCCAGGCCCAGGCCCAGCCCTTCGGGTCGACCGCTGCGGAAGGCCCGGAACGGCTCGGCCAGGACCTCGGGAGGGAACCCTGGCCCCTGGTCGCGCACCGCGATCGCGACCTCGGCCTGGTCGACGGTCACGTCCAGGGTCACCGAACCCTGCCTGGGGGTGGTCCGTTCCATGGCGTCCCGGGAGTTGATCACCAGGTTCAAGAGCGCCTGGCGGATCGCCCGCGGATCGGCCAGGACCCATGCCTCCTGTCCCGTGCCCTGGACCGAGAGGCAGAGCCCCCGGGCGTCCAGGTCCTTGCGCACCAGCCGGGCGACCGCTTCGACGAGATCGCCGACCTGGATCCGGCGGGGCTCCTCGGGGACGTCCCGGGCCAGGGCCAGGAACCGTCCCACGATGTCCTCGATCCGGTCGACCTCCTCCAGGGCGTCGGGCAGGAGGCCGGCGTCCTCGTCCGCCACCCGGGCGCGATCCTTCACGAACTCGAGGGTCGAACGTAGGATTCCGAGCGGGTTCCGGACCTCATGGGCGACCCCGGCCGCGACCTGGCCGGCGAGGGCCAGCCGTTGCCCGTGTTCCAGGTCGCGGGCGGCCCGCTCGGCCCGCCGGTGGAAGTGGACCGCCGCCACCGCCAGCAGGGCGAGGAGGGACAACGATCCGCCGACCACCCGGCGGAAGGAGCGCTCGACCGACTCGATCGCCTCGAAGGTCTCCCGTCCCGCCACCGTGACGAGCAGGGCCGCGACCTTGCCCTCCTCGTCGCGCATCGGGAGGAAGGCGGCCTGGAACGGCACCGACTCGAGGAAGAAGGGGGCCGACAATCCCGGTACGCCCTTCCATGCGAGGGCCGCGGTCTCCGGGGCGGCCAGCACCGCCGGTTCGGTCCCTCCGGGTTCCACCCAACCTCCCGCCGAGAGCAGCACGGTCTCGTCGAGGTCGAGGACCACCGCGTCCCGGAGGCCGAGGGAGCCCACCAGGCGACGCAGCCGCGAGGCGGCCTCCGCCACGGTCTCGGGATCCAGCAGCCAGGGGGAGAGGTCCCGGATGCTGGCGGCCAGCGCCTCCCCGGTCGCCAGCAGGCGCGCCTCGCGATCGCGGCGCAGCTCCGCCAGCGACAGTTGCATCGAGACCAGGGCGGCTCCCGCCAGCACCGCCAGCGAGGCGAACACCGGCCAGGCCCGGCCGACCGGGGAGGGCGTCATCGTCCTGCCAGTGTATCTGCGCGGGCCTCCCGGACAACTGTGCGCCGGGGCTCCCGGGTTCGGGTCTGCCCGCCCGGTGGAGCCGGGTCGATGCCTCGGGAGAAGTGTCGATCCGCGCCCATGTCGTCGCGCTCGTCCTGGCCGGGCTGGCGGTCGGGGTCGGTCGCGCCGCCAGCGGGGACGCCTTCCTGGCCACCACCAACAAGGACCGCCTGCGCCGGCTGGGATTCGGCGCCGCGCTCACCCGGATGGCCTCCGAACGGCATCCACCGCTCGATCCCGAGGAGGACGTCGAACGGATCGGCGAGGGGCTCGACGAGGCGGCCGACCGGAGCGTCCGGTTCATGGCTCCCCTGGAGCCCCCACCCGCCCCGCGCCTCTCGCCGGAGGAGTTCTCCGCCCGCCTGGACGCGATCCTGGAGCCACCGGTCCCGACCCCGGACCCGGTTCGCTCGCGCCCCGTCCCCGTTCCGGTCGGAAGCCCCCCGCCGCCTCCCCGGGCTCCTTCCGCCCCGGTCTCCCCGGACGCCTTCGCGGCGGGCCTGGGCGATCTGCTGGCGGACATCGAAGCGGGGGAGGGCTCAGCCCCCGGACAGCCGCCTGGAGACTCCACGGATCCCGCCTCCATCGAGGGCCCGGGCGCCTTCGAACGGCAGGCCACCGGTCTCTCGGATTCCTTTTCCCGCTTCTCCCACAGCCTGACCGCGGGTCTCCAGGACAGTCGCTACGAGTCGGTCCCCGATGGCAATACCACCACCGAGTCCCGCTACCTGCGCCACGACCTGGTCTGGGAGAAGGGGTTCGGTCCCAGCGTCGACCTGGTGGTGACCAACAGCCTGACCCTGGACAAGCTCCGCACCCGGGACAACCTGGACCTGCGCCTGGGCAAGCAGTTCGGGGTCGAGGGTTTCGGGGAACTGGGTGGCCTGCTCGAGATCCATCGCCAGAAGCTCGGCGAGACCGAGCCGGACTACGACCTCCGCGAGGTGTCCGTCTCGGGCGGCAGGGACGCCTTCCCCAACTGGGGCTGGGACGCAAGGATCTACGACCGGACCCGGGACTACGCGATCGCCGACCCCTTCTACTTCGACGACCACGCCTGGGGCGGCGAACTGGGGCTCAGGGCTTCCGAATCGGGTCTCGACGTGACCTTCCGGGCCAGCCTCGACCGGGAGCGCTTCCCTGACGCCCCGGAGAACGATGTGAACCGGCGCCTCCAGGAGTGGACCGCGGCGACCCGGGTCTACGGGTTCGACGTCCGGTACCTGGGCCTGTTCCAGCGGGAAGGGATCCTGCTCCCGGGGCTGCAGGATCCCTACCGCCAGTGGAACCAGGAGTTCGTCTTCGCTCGCAGGATCTCCCCGGTCTTCCAGTTCGAGTACACCTACCTGACGCTCAGCCGGGCGGTGGACGACGTCTCGGCCTTCCTCTTCGACGCCCGCGAGAAGGGCCACCGGAGGAAGCTCTCCTTCGCCACCGGGAAGCGCCTCGACGGGGCGTTGACGTGGTCGAACTCGGGTCTCCGGAACCGGGACAAGGTCTTCACGGATGCCATCGACGAGCGGGCGGACGACCAGGACCGCTGGGACCTCGATGTCTTCGTCCACTTCGTCTTCGGCTGGGTGGAGACCAGCTTCTCGGCCTATACCGGGAGGACCGCCTACGTCCGGGGCCAGTCCGCGGCCTTCGCCGACCAGGTCCGCAAGGGCTATGCGCTGCAGGCGACCTGGCGGATCCTCAGCCGGCTGCGCTCCGACTTCTCGCTGGCCGTGGACGACGAGAAGTATCCGGCCTTCGCGATCAACGACAACGACGCCACCACAACCTCCCTCAGCCTCACCTGGGACCTCTGACCCCAGGAGTCGCCGGCCGACCCCGAGCCCTGCGGGCTCGCCCAGTACCAATCGGCCCGGCGCCGGAGGCGAGGTGTCGGATCCCGCCCCGGGCATGGAGGCGGCGCCAGCGGCCGCTACCCTTCGCCCCGCCATGGACCTCACACCCTGGGGCGAGCGGGCCGTGCCGCTGGGCGACTTCACCCGGTTCCGGATCGGACCGCTGGAGATCGCCTGGTGCTGGGTCGCCAACGAACTCCGCATCTCCACCCGGGACCTGGGTGCCGAGGGCCTGGCCCTGGTACGCGAGGCGGGCCTGGACCGCCCGGCGCCGATCGCCCCCGGCCCGGCTCCCACCGAGCCGATCTGGACCCGCTGGGTGGTCCCCCAGACCTCCAGCCGGGTCTCGGTGCGTCCGGTGTTCCCGGATCGTCCCCTGATCCTCTCGCCCGACCATCCGCTCCGCCTGCTGCCGACGGCCGAGGCCAGGATCTATGTCCGGATCCCGGTCTGGGTGCGTCTCGAGCTCCCGGGGGTGCCGCCCAAGCAGCTCACCGACCTTCCCACCGTGATCCTCTCCGAGACCTGGTTCGGCAGCTTCATGGACGGGGAACTCTGCTACTGGAGCCCGACCACGGCCCGGCGCCAGATGAACCCGGCGGTCCTGGCCGAACACCTGGCGGTCGCCCCGATCCACATCGTCAACGAATCGAGCGAGCCCCTCCATGTCGAGAAGCTCTGCCTCCGGGTCCAGCACCTGACCCTCTTCTCCCTCGAGGGGCACCTCTGGGGGGACGAGACCCGCATCGCCTACCAGGGAGGCGGCCAGTTCAGCCGGGTCCGCTGGTCGGGTCGACCGCCCAACGAGGCCTCCGGCGCCGTGCTCCTGGCGCCTCCCCGGGAGCCGGTCCAGAACTGGCTCACCTACTTCACCTTCGATCGATTGATGGGCCTCTCGGCCGCCGGGCACCGGTGATGCTGGTGACGTCTCGTCCCCGGCCCCGGCCCCGGCTCCGGCTCCGGCTCCTCGCCGGGGCCGTCTGCCTCTTCCCGGCGGTCGTCGGTGCCCAGCCCTCGGGGCCTGCCACTCCGGCCACCACGGCTCCCGTCGTCGAGGAGCGGACTCTGGTCCAGCGCCGGGACGAGATCGCGGCCCGGGTGGCGGTCCTGCGCAAGCGTCCCGAGGGGGATGCACCCCTGGATCCCCAGGTGGCGGCGATCCGCGACCAGCTCCTGGTGGTGCTCGATCGGGAGCGCCTGGTGCTCGGCTCCTGCCTCTCGCTCCTCCAGCAGATCGGAGAGATCGAAGGGGAGATGGCCCGGGTCCGGCGCGACGGAACGGCTCTGGCCCAGGGCGGGCCCCCCGACGGCCCTCCCTGGCCGCTCACCCGACTCGACGCGGCCCTGGACATGCAGGAGGCCGAGCGGGCCCGCCTGCCTGCCCTCGAGGCTTCGCTGGCGGGAGCCCGTAGCTCCGCAGGTGTCGAGCGTCCCCGGCTGGCCGAGCGCCTGTCCGCGGTCGAGAGCGCGTCCCGGGCCCTGGAGCTCGCGGAGCCCGGGGATCGGGCCCGCCTCGACCTCGCCCTGGAGCTGGCCAGGGCCGAGCTCGCGGAACTGCGGGCGCGGGACTGGCTGCGCTCCATCGAACTCCGGGTCGAGGAGACCCGGACCGCCCACCACCGGGCGCGCCTGGCCTACCTCGGGCAGCTGGTGGCCCGACTCCGCTCCTCGGTCGATTTCCCGGCCGAGTCCTTCGACCGTCTCATGGTCGATCTCGACAAGGCCGCCTTCGCCCTGGGGAGGGAGCGCGAGGCCGCCCGCCTGGAGCTGGGGGCCAGCGAACACCGCTGGAGCCAGTCCCGCCACCGCCTCGACGCCATGTCGGAGCCCGACGAGGCGACTTCCGAGGAGGTCCGTGCCCGCCAGCAGGACGTCCAGATGCGCCAGAGGGAGGTAGCGGTCCTCGACCTCAGGATCTCCCGTCTCGAGACGGCCCGCGAGACATGGGCGCGGCGGCGGTCCCTCCTCCTCGACGAGGTCGACGCCGAGACCGCCCGTACCTGGCGCATCGCCAACCAGGCCCGCCTGGATTCCCTGGAGCGGGAGGCGGCGGTCCAGGAGGCGCGACTGGCCGAGTTCGCGGTCGAAGCCGGCAGGTTCCGGACCGCGGCCGATGCCGCGTTCGGACGGGATCTCCGGGTGGAGCGCTGGATCCGGGAGCGGCTGCGGGCCCTCGAGAAGCACATCAAGGTGGCGGAGTCGAACCTCGCCAGCCTGGCCGAACTGCGTCGGCTGCTGGGAAGGCTGGAGACCGAGCTGGCCGATCGGCTGCGACCGGTCGGCCTGGCGGGAGGTCTCCGGGCCCTGTGGGAAGCCCTGGGTGCCTACTGGGACGACCACCTGGCCGGGGTGGTCCGCCCCGTGGCGCGCATCTTCCTGATCCTGCTGCTCGGCCTCCCCCTGAACTGGTTCGTGAGCCGGCGGGTGAGCCAGGCCATGGGAGCCCTCTACGGCCCCCAGAGCGCCATGGTGGGAGGGAAGGTCGTGTACTACGGAGGTTTCACCCTGCTGGTGATCGCCACCCTGAACGAGACCGGCGTCGGGGTCGCCCCCCTGCTCGGGGCCGCCGGCGTCACCGGCGTAGCCCTCGGTTTCGCCAGCCAGACCAGCGTGTCGAACATGATCAGCGGACTGTTCCTGATCGCCGAGCAGCCCTTCGAGGTCGACCACATGGTCTCGATCGGCGACCAGTCCGGGGAGGTCCTCTCCATCGACCTCCTCTCGGTGAAGATCCGGACCTTCGACAACAAGTTCGTCCGGATCCCCAACGAGACGATCATCAAGGCCAACGTGGTGAATTTCTCGAAGCACCCGATCCGGCGGGTCGACATCCCGCTCACCGTGTCCTACCGGGAGGACCTCGTCCGGGTCCGGGATCTCCTGCTCGACATCGCCTTCCTCGAGCCGAAGGTGCTCCAGAACCCCGAGCCGGGCTTCCGGGTCAACGGCTTCGGCCAGCACGGTGCCGAGGTCCAGCTCAACGTGTGGGTGGGGAAGCTCAACTTCCTGCAGGTCAAGACCGGCATCCTCATGGAGATCAAGCGTCGCTTCGACCTCGAGGGAATCCGGATCGCCTTCCCCCACGTCTCGCTCCACGCCGGCCTCGGATCCTCGCCCTTCGAGGTGCGGGTGGTCGGCACTCCGGGTGCCGGAGCGGGGAAGACCGAGGGACCCGGCGCGCCGGGTGTCGACCCGGGCATCGGTCCGGGAGCCGGCGCGGGAGCGCCGGACGCCGGCCCGGGCACGGACCCCGGGCCGACGCCCCCCCCGGGCCTCAATCGCCGAACTTGATCCCCTGGGCGAGCGGCAGCTCGGGCGACCAGTTCACGGTGTTGGTCTGGCGGCGCATGTAGACCTTCCAGGAGTCGGAACCGGCCTCCCGGCCGCCGCCGGTCTCCTTCTCGCCCCCGAAGGCCCCGCCGATCTCGGCGCCGCTGGTCCCGATGTTGACGTTGGCGATCCCGCAGTCGCTGCCCCGGGCCGAGAGGAAGAGCTCGGCCTCCCGCATGTTGTCGGTGAAGATCGCCGACGACAGGCCCTGGGGCACGCCGTTGTGCTGCTCGATCGCTTCCTCGAGCTCGCCGATGGCGGTGGCCGGCGACGACCCCTTGGCACCGTAGGTGAGGATGTAGAGGATCGGGCCGAAGGTCTCCTCCTGCACGATCGACCACTCGTTCTTGGCCTCCGCGATGCAGGGGGTGACGTAGTGGCCCCCGGGGTACTCCGGGCCTTCGAGCTTCTCGCCGCCGTAGAGGATCTTCCCGCCCTCGGCTCTCACCCTGGCGACCGCCCGCATCAGGTCGTCGACCGCGCCGTGGGTGACCAGCGGTCCCATCAGGGTGTCGGGCGAGCGGGGATCCCCGATCCGGACGCCCTCGTAGGCCTTGACCAGCCGGCGGACCAGCTCGTCCTTGATCGAGGCGTGGACCAGGATCCGGCGGGTCGAGGTGCAGCGCTGGCCGGCGGTGCCGACCGAGCCGAAGAGGATGGCCCGCAGCGCCAGGTCCATGTTGGCGCTCGGGGTCACCACGATGGCGTTGTTGCCGCCGAGCTCCAGGATGGTGCGCCCGAATCGTCGGCCCACCACCTCGGCCACGGTGCGGCCTACCTCGGTCGACCCGGTGGCCGAGACCAGCGGGATTCGCTTGTCCTCCAGCAGCCGCTGGCCGACCGTGGAACCCTTCCCGATCACCAGCGAGAAGATCGCCGGGTCGAACCCGTTGGCCTTGGCCACCTCGGCTGCGATCCGGGTGGTGGCGATGGCGGTCAGCGGGGTCTTGGAGGCCGGCTTCCAAACCGAGGAGTCGCCGCAGACCGCCGCCAGGGCGGTGTTCCAGGCCCAGACCGCCACCGGGAAGTTGAAGGCGCTGATCACGCCCACCACGCCCAGCGGGTGCCACTGCTCGAACATGCGGTGGTCGGGGCGCTCCGACTGCATGGTCAGCCCGTAGAGCTGGCGCGACAGGCCGGTGGCGAAGTCGCAGATGTCGATCATCTCCTGGACCTCGCCCTCGCCCTCGGCGGCGATCTTGCCCATCTCCAGGGTGACGAGCTGCCCCAGCTCCTTCTTCACGGCCCGGAGCCGGTCGCCGAGCTGCCGGACCACCTCGCCCCGGCGGGGAGCCGGGACCTTGCGCCAAGAGAGGAAGGCCCGGTGGGCGCGGTCGACGATCCGGTCGTACTCGGCCTCGGTGACCTGGCGGACGGAGGCGATCCGGGAGCCGTCGACCGGGGTTACGACCTCGAGGACGGGGCCCGACCCCAGCCATTCCCCGTCGAATCCCCCGGCATTCATGTCCGAGATCCCGAGGTCCTTCAGGTACTTGCGATCGTCCTTGACCTTGCTGGCAGCCGCCATGGATCGAGCCTCCCGTAGGTCGCCCACCGGCTCCGGGCGCCCCGAGGGCGTCGCCGACCGGCGGACTCGTGCGAGTCTACAGCGTGATACCATCGTCGGGCGATGGCACCCAAGGACGGGCGGGTCCAGTCCGGCGAGTCGATGCCGCCCGATGTCGTCCCGGCCGTGGTGGGCGAGCGCCTCACCCTGGCCGCCTTCTCCCAGCTCTCCGGCAACCTGGCCGGCTACCCGTTCGTGAAGCTGGTGGTGGAGCGCCAGACCTCCCGCATCCACTTCATCAACTCGGCGCTCTACCCGTTCCACGCCAGCTACCTGGCCGAACACCTGCTGCATGTCCCGTTCTCGGAGATCGAGGCCGACATCGACAGCTGGAACAACAGCTTCTACTGCGATCCCGACCGGCCGCACTACCTGGGGATCCTCTCGCTCCACCACCGGGGCGACCGCTCCTTCTTCTGCCTGGAGACGGTCGAGATCGACACCATGGATTCCCCCATGCTGACCGAGCTGTTCCGGATCGTCCGGGCCCACGTCGACCCCGCGGTCCCCCTGCTCCTGAAGCCCGCCAACCATCTCCAGGAATCGATCGTGGCCGAGCTCGACCCCACCGTGCTCCCCCGGGTCCTGGCCCACGAGCTGCTCTCCACGTCGACCTTCGTTCCCCTGCACGCCGGTCACGCCAAGGGACGCCTCCGGCTCTTCCGCAGCGAGCGCGAGTACCAGCGGGCGAGGGCCGAGCTCGAGTGGTACGACATCATCGTGATGGAGCGGGTGCCCGACGACATCCCCCGTCTCTCGGGCATCATCAACGCCCTCCACACCACCCCGCTCTCCCACACCAACGTGCTGGCGACCGGCTGGCTGATCCCCAACTGCATCCAGATCGGGGTGATCGAGAAGATCGAGGCCGAGGGCCTGGACGGCGAGTGGGTCGAGTACGAGGTCGACCCCAAGGCCACCGAGGTCCGCCTGGCCCGTATCGACAAGCCCAAGGAAGTCGAGAGCAAGCCGGCCTGGGGCAGCCTGAAGATCGCCATCGAGGAGCCCGAGGTCACCCGCCAGCCGATCCTCCGGCTCGACCAGCTGCGGATGGACGCCCGGTACAAGTACGGGACCAAGGCCGCCAACCTCGGCGAGCTCTGGCATGTGCTCGAGAACGGCTCGGACCGGCTGATCGGCTTCTACCGGATCCGACGCCCGCCCCGGGCCAACCTGCTCGGGTTCCTGGCCAAGTTCCTCGACCTCCCGGAGTCCGGCGACCTCTCCCGGGGCGCCTGGGAATTCCTCCGGGACACCATCCGGATCCCGGTGGGGATCGCCATCCCGTTCTCGCTCCAGCGCGAGTTCCTGGAGTCCTCCCCCCGGATCCAGCAGGCCATCGGCAAGTTGAAGATGGCGCTGGAACTCGAGGCCCGCCAGGTCGACTCGCTCTGCGTCACCCTCCAGCAGTTGATCCGGGCCACCCGCATCCCCGAGAAGGTACGCAACTACATCGACAACCAGGTGGCGGCCCACCTCGGCGGGGTGTCGAGCTTCGTGGTCCGCAGCTCGTCGAACGCCGAGGACCTCGAGGGCTTCTCGGCCGCCGGCATCTACGAGTCGATCAACCACGTCACGACCGCCGACAAGCTCTTCGAGAGCATCAAGCAGGTCTGGGGTTCGCTGCTCTCGCCCCGCAGCGTGCGCCTCCGCCACCAGGTGGGGATCGCGCTGGACGACAGCTACATGGGCGTGATCGTCCAGGAGGAGGCGCCCTCCTCGATGGGTGGGGTGCTGGTGACCACCAACCCCATGAATCCCAAGGACTACCGCAACGTCTACCTGAACGTCTCCACCCGCTCGGTGATCCAGGTGGTGCAGGGGGCCGAGCTCCCCTACCAGTTCCTCTACAACTGCCTCGAGGGCGGCGGTCGCACCCTGTCCCTGGGCAGCGCCAGCGAGGACCTCGACGAGGACAAGAAGGCCCAGCTCCAGAAGCTGGCGGTGGCGGGTCGCCTCCTCCAGTCGCACTTCTCGGCCGACTACACCTTCAGCACCCCGCTCGACGTCGAGTGGGTGGCGGACGAGAACCGGATCCACATCCTCCAGATCCGACCCTACTCGCAGTGACCGCGGGGCCCGTCGGCTCGCCGGGAGCCGCGTCCGGTTCGCCGGGGAACCCCGCTCCCGCCCCGGGCGCGCACCAACCGCCTTCCCCCGACCTCGACCGGGTGATCCGCACCTACACCGGGTTCCAGCTCTTCTTCTCGCTGCTCTTCTGGCTCCCGGTCTTCTACGAGTTCCAGAAGCGGATCGGCCTCGGCGACCCGGAGATCTTCCGCATCCAGAGCCTCTACTACGTGGCCTTCTGCGTGCTGGAGATCCCCACCGGGATGATCGCCGACCACCTCGGCTACCGCCGCTGCCTGCGGGCCGGCGCCTTCACCCTGGTGCTCGCCAACCTGCTCCCGCCGCTCTCCCCGGACTACCCCGGGATGCTCGGCCACTTCCTGCTGATCGCCCTGGCCCGCTCCTTCGTCTCGGGGGCCTCGAGCGCCTACCTCTACGAGTTCCTCCGCGGCCATGGCGCTGCCGACCGCTACAAGGAGGTCGAGGGCCGGGCCCGGGCGCTCGGCCTCTACGCCAAGGTGGTCTGCTGGACCGCGGTGGGCTCTCTCATGGAGTGGCGCCTCTCGGCCCCGTACTGGCTCACGGTGGGGGCCGCCCTGGTCTCCTTCGGCTACGCCTGGTCGCTGCCCCGGGTAGGCGAGGGGGAAGGCAGCCAGCCGCGCCCCAGCGTCGCCGCGAGGATCCGGGGATCGTTCGCGACCGTGCTGGGGAGTCCCCTGCTGATCGTGGTGATCCTCCAGGGCGTGGCGATCTTCGTCATGGCGCGGATCTGCCAGGTGAACCTGTTCCAGCCGATCCTGGAGACCAAGCGCTTCGACGTGGCCACCTACGGGATGGTCATGTCCGGGATGACGGTCTTCGAGGCCATCGGCTCCTCCCGCTCCACCTGGCTCCGGCGCTGGATGGGCGACTTCATGGCGGTCTTCTTCCTGACCCTGGTGATCGCCGCCAGCCTGGTGCTGCTGCCGTTCGCGGGGAAGGCCGGGACCCTGGTCCTGCTCTGCCTGTTCTCGGCCTCGACCGGGCTCTGCTTCCCGATCCAGCGCCAGGTCCTGAACGACGTGATCCCGGACCCGGGCCAGCGGGCCACCATCCTCTCCATCGAGTCGATCGTCGACCGGGCGGCCAACGCCTGGCTCGCTTCGTTGATCGGCGGCTACCTGGCCACCGGCCGGCTGGTCGAGTACCTCTGGCTCTCCTCGGGGCTCACCGTGCTCCTGATGGGGATCCTGCTGGTGCTCTCGCGCCGGATCCGGGACACGGCCGCGGCCGGCCCGGCCGAGGGACCTCGGTCGGCCCCGCCCGTCCGTTAGACTGTCCCCGACCGGAGGACGTCTTGGAGTACCTGCCCACCATCGGCCTCGAGGTGCACGTCCAGCTCGACACCCGCACCAAGATCTTCTGCTCCTGCTCGACCGAGTACTCGGGGGCGGCGCCCAACACCTTCGTCTGCCCGGTCTGCCTGGGACTCCCCGGGGTACTGCCGGTCCTGAACGAGGCGGTGGTCGAGAAGGCGGCCCAGGTGGTGCTGGCGATCGGCGGCGAGGTCCAGCTCGAGAGCCGCTTCGACCGGAAGAACTACTTCTACCCGGACCTCCCCAAGGGCTACCAGATCAGCCAGTTCGACCGACCCATCGGCAGGGGCGGCCACCTGCAGGTGGTGACCGACGACGGACGGACCGTGGAGGTCCGGATCGTGCGGGCCCACATGGAGGAGGACGCCGGCAAGCTGGTCCACGCCGAGGACGGCTCGGGGGCCCTGGTCGACTACAACCGGGCCGGGGTCCCCCTGCTCGAGATCGTCACCGGGCCCGACATGCACTCCCCCGAGGAGGCCCGCCAGTACCTGGTGAAGCTCAAAGCCGTGCTCGAGTACATCGAGGCCAGCGACTGCAACATGGAGGAGGGCTCGCTGCGCTGCGACGCTAACGTCAGCATCGCTCCCCCGGGCAAGCCCCTGGGGACCCGGGTCGAGATCAAGAACATGAACTCGTTCCGGAACGTGGTGCGGGCGGTGACCTACGAGATCGAGCGCCAGCGGGCGGTGCTCGGCGAAGGCGGCAAGGTGGTCCAGGAGACCCGCCTCTGGGACGACCCGGCGGGGCGGACCCGTTCGATGCGGAGCAAGGAGGAGAGCGAGGACTACCGGTACTTCCCGGAGCCCGACCTCCCTCCGGTGCGGCTCGATCCCGCCCGGGTCGAGGCCTGGCGGGAGACCCTCCCGGAACTCCCCGAGGCCAAGCGGGAGCGGTTCGTGGCGAGCTTCGGCCTCTCGCCCTATGACGCCGACGTGCTCACCCAGGTCCGGGAGCGGGCTGTCTACTTCGAGGCGGCGCTGGCCGCCGCCCCGTCGGCCCCCAAGGCGGTCTGCAATTGGATCACCACCGAGCTGCTGGGGCGCCTCGGCGACGAACCGCTGGCCGCGGCCAAGGTCCGGCCCGGCGACCTGGCCCGGCTGGTCGCCATGGTCGAGGCCGGCGAGGTGAACGGCAAGCAGGCCAAGACGCTCTTCGCCCGCATGTTCGAGACCGGGCGCGACCCGGGCGCGCTCCGGAGCGAACTCGGCATGGAGAACGTGACCGACGACGCTGCCATCCGGACCTTCTGCCGCCAGGCCATGGACGCCAACCCGGAGAGCGTCGCCAGCTACCGGGCCGGCAAGGTGAACGCCCTGAAGCACCTGGTCGGCCAGGTCATGAAGCTCTCCCGGGGGGCGGCCGCCCCCCAGAAGGTCAACGACATCCTGAAGGAGCTGCTCGAGGCATGAGAAGCGACGACTCCCGTCCTGAGGGCCGCCTGCTGGTCCTCCAGGGACCCAACTTGAATTTGCTGGGGACCCGGGAGCCGGGGATCTACGGGGCCGAGACCCTGGAGGACCTCCATGCCCGCCTCCGGGAATGGGGCGACTTCCATGGCTTCGAGATCCTGACCGAGCAGTCGAACTCCGAGGGGACCCTGATCGACCTGCTGCACCGCCACGGCCGGCCCGGCAAGGGAGCGGCCAGCGGGGTCCGGGGCGTGGTCTTCAATCCGGGCGGCTATACCCACACCTCGGTGGCGCTCCGGGACGCGATCGCGGCCATCGAGGTGCCGGTCGTCGAGGTGCACATCTCCAACGTCCATGCGCGGGAGGACTTCCGCTCCCGCTCGCTGACCGCTGCCTCCTGTGCCGGAGTGGTCACGGGCTTCGGGACCGATTCCTATCTGGTGGCGCTCGATGCCATGAAGCGTCTGCTGGCGGCCCGCAAACGCAGCTGAGAAGGGCCCCGGGCGGCGGTTCCCTGGCTGCCGACCGGCGCGCCAGAACAAGGCACCGCACCCCTCCCGACTTCGTGTCGTTCGCCGCGGACCCTCCACCGGCCGACCCATGGAGCGATGAGGAATCGCCTCTCGATCGCCTTCTGCTTCGCGGGTGCCGCCCTGGTCCTGACCGGCTCCGGGGTCGGCCCCGGCAGGTCCCCGCCGGCTGCCGGCGTGCTGCCCCGGCATCCTGCCCTGGCGCGCCTCGAACTCGAGCTGAAGGTCGACCTGGCCCGGCTGGAGGCCGAGGCCCTGGCCGAGGCCGGCGTGCCCGAAGGGCTCTCGCTCGCCGAGGTGATCGCGGCCGCCGAGGCCTGGCTCGCCTCCGGGGAGCTGGCGCGCTGCGGGCACCCCGACGAGCATGACCTGGCCGGCACCCGCTGTTCCCGGGCTCCCGGATCGCCCCTCTCCGACCTCTTCGAGCGGATCCTGGCGCGCTGGGTGGCGGCCGGCCTCCCCCCCGAGGGAGCCACCCTGCTCCATGGGGGCGTGCCCCCGTTCCTCGCCGGTACCCATCGCCTCGAGGCAGGCGTGCTCGCGGTCGTCACCCGTCACCACTCGGCCGAGGACCTGGCCCGGGAACGGGACCGGCTGGTGGCCTCGGGGCTCTCCGGAGCCGCCGCCTGGGACCGGGAGGCCCTGGCCGCCAGCCTGGACCGGCGGTCCGGACCGGTCGACCTGGCCGTGCTCGCGACCCGGATCGACCCCCAGGGGCGGGACCTCCGGACCGACCTGCTGGAAGGCGTGGTGCGCCCGCTCGGCTGGTGGGCCGGCGTGACCGGCCCGACCGGCCAGTCGTTCGCCCGCTTCGCCCTGGAGCGACTGGGTCGCAGCACCACCGGCCAGGCCCCGCTCCTGGCCCCGGATCTGGTCTCGGTTCCCGAGGCGCCGGCCCCCGCACCGGTGCCGCCCGCGGAGCCGGTCCCCCCACCGCGGCCCGAGGTCGTCGTGGCGCCTGCGCCATCGCCGCCGCGAGGGGATGTCTGGGTCGACGAGCGCGGGTTCGCCATGAGTTTCGGAGGGAGTGGATCGCCATGAGGGATACCCAGGACGTCGGATCGTGGCCTTGGAAGGCGGCAGCCGCCGGGCTGCTCCTGGCGCTGCCGATCTCCTTCGGATGTTCGGGGCGCAAGACCCCGGTCCAGGTGATCTCGGCGGTGCCCCAGCAGGACCGGCAAGCCGTGGGGAGCGCGGTCTACCCGATCGGTGCGGGTGGCAAGGCCGAGATCTACCACCAGGGTTACGGCGTGCGGAAGGTCCATGGGGTGGGCGTGCCCTGCCTCCGGATCCAGCTCTCGGCCGAGAACGACGGTCCCGACAAGGTCTCGATCCTCGCCGGGGAGGCCAAGCTCGTCGACAACCGGGGCGACACCCTGCTCCTGGGCGCGGTCGAGAGGGACGGCGAGCCGACCCCCAGCGTGGTCGACCTCGAGGCCGGGAGCCACGGCCAGCTCGACCTCTTCTTCGACCTCCCCCAGGGCTACGACATGAACCGGGTGGAGAACTTCCGGATCTACTGGGGCTGCAAGGTCGGCGGCCAGGCCTCGATGCACGACACCCTGTTCGTCCGCAAGGATCCCCAGAACATGTACTGGATCGACGAACGCGGCCGGCGGGTCGCCTACCGCTACTACATGGCGGTGAAGTCGTGACCCGGAACCCGGAAGCCGGCGTGTCGGTGGCGCGCCTCTCGCGGTTCTACTTCGTGGCCGTCGGCATGGTGTGCCTGACCGTGGCGGTCCTCGGCTGTGCCGAGCAGGAGTACTTCAAGCCCAAGGGCTACACCCGCAAGGTCTCGCCCGGACAGATGGCCACCGTGAAGCAGGGTCTGCTCCCGGACGGCAGTCTGGGCAGCCACTTCGAGGTCTTCGTGAAGGGCATGGAGAGGCGCCAGGTCGGGGCCAAGAAGCTCCGCTCCATCCGGGTGGGCATGAGCGTCCGGAACGCCAGCGGACAGCCCATGGAGATCGACAGCCAGGAGGCCTATCTGGTCGACCGGGGCGGAGAGGTGCTGCGCTGCTCGGCGATGCGGGTCTCGGGCGCCAACCGGACCCTGGCCCGGCTGCGCCCGAATGCCGACGCCCAGCTCGACCTCTGGTTCGACCTCGGCAACGTTCGCCGCGACCTCAAGGACTTCACGGTCCACTGGCGGTACAAGGTGGGCGAGTCGCCCTTTTCCCAGGCCAGCGCCTTCCAGCGCGACTTCCACGGCTGGGCCGAGTAGCCCGCGGCTACCTCGTCAGGACCAGGACCAGGACCAGGACCAGGCCCACGGCGACGAGTAGGCCGAGCCTTCCGGGCAGGCCCCGGTCACCAGGCGAGGTCGCACCTCCGGCACCCGGACCGCGGTCGGTCGCGCATCCCCCCGAGCCGGTGGGCATGGCGACGGATCCGGGCATCCTGGGGAGTCCCGCAGTCCGGACCGGGGGTGGGGGCGGCGGGATGGGCTTGCCCGGGGGCCTGCCCTGGCCTGCCCGATGTTCCTCGAGGCTCGGATAACCCGGATCCGAGGCGTCACCCCGGGACGGTCCGGGCTGGTGCTCGTCGGCCATCGGTCACCCCCTGCTCATGTCCGGAGCGTAGCCCGGATCCAGGATCGCCTCCAGGCCGAGGGGAAGGCCACCAGCCGCACACAACGTGCCTCTCCGGGGCCGGGCCGGGCCGTGCTTCCCGACCCGGGAAGCGACAGGTACCTTCAGGGTGATGGATGCCTCCGTCACGATTCCCGGCTTCCGCATCGTCCGTCCCCTCGGCAAGGGCGGCATGGGCCAGGTCTTCGAGGCGACCAATCTCCAGACCGGGCGCCGGGTGGCCCTCAAGGTAGCGCTCACCGGTTCCGGCGACGACGAGGCCCTGGTCCGACGCCTGGAACGGGAGGCCGAGATCCTCCGGGAACTCTACTCGAGCTACCTCCCGGGATTCGTGGCCTGGGTCCCGGGCCCCCCTGCGGCCCTGGCCATGGAGTTCATCGAAGGGACGCCGCTCGACCGGGTGCTCCGGGACGAGGCGACCCGGACCGGACGCCTCAAGGTCCTGGCCCGGGTCCTCCCCGGCGTCTGCCACGGCCTGGCCGCGCTCCACGCCAAGGGAGGGGTCCACCGGGACATCAAGCCCGAGAACATCATCGTCCGCAGCGAGGACGGGAAGGGGATCCTCCTCGACCTCGGCCTCGCCAAGGCCGACTTCGCCGTCGCCTACAAGACCGCCACCGGCATGCTCCTCGGCACGCCGGGCTACATGGCCCCCGAACAGTTCCGTCCCGGCACCCGCTTCGGCCCCGAAACCGACCTCTTCCAGCTCGCCACCCTGATCGCCCGCGCCGTCGACCTCCGCCCCGAGGGCTCGCTCCGCGACGAGTTCGCCCGCGCCGAGGACTCGGTTTCCCACTTCGCCCCGGAGCTCGCGTGGCTCCGCGCCACCCACCCGGGGCTCGCTGCATGGGTCACAGGCGGTCTGGTCGCAGATCCCACTGGACGCGGGGTAGGGGCCCACCCGTGGGAGAAACTGGTTGCGGCCCTGCAGGAGGATCCCAGGACCCCTGATGAGTCCCGGGGAGCTCCCTCGGACAGGACCGCGGTCCAGGAGGTCGCGCCTGCGCACATGGCGTCGAGGGCTGGCGTCCTCCCGGCTGGCAGGGTCGATCTCGACCGGCGCCTCCCGAGGCGGCCGAAGGGTGGCAGGCCGGTCTGGAGGTCTCCCGGCTGGCTTGCAGGCTTCGCCTTCCTCGCCCTCCTGGGTGGGCTGGACGTCCTTCCCTTTCCCGGTCGGAATGCGCGGGAGGCTGCGATCCGGGACGTGGAGCAGAGGCTGGCTCCCTGGATCGGCCCGTCGGTAGGAGGACCGGACCCCTCGGGCGGGACCCGGATCGACGGGTCGACGGCTCGTCTCGATCCGGCGGACGCCGAGCGGGCCCTGGCGGCCCTCTCTCCATGTCTCGCCGTCGAGGGGGCGCCGACCGGGTGCGGAAGGGCCTTGTCCCTGTCCCTCGTCGCGTTCGAAGCGGCGGGATTCGACCCCAGGCTCGGAGCCCTTGCGACGAGACTGGTCGATGGGACCTCCACAGGTTCCGGCAACAGCCGGAGCGAGCTGGACCGGGTGGCCCTCTCCCTGGCGCGCCTGGTGGAAGGGGCCTGGCACAGGTCGGAGCTCGGAGGGGGAGACGACCTCGGGTACCTCGCCTCGGTCCATCGGGTCGGGGATCGGATCCTGGGGTCCGAGCATCCGGTGGTCCGAGCCGCCCGGGCGACGAGTCAATATCGGCGAGGTCGCTGGGACGGCCTGGAGACGCTGGTGACGGCCTCCCTGTCCGGATCGGTACCCCCGCATGGTGGCCCGGGAGTCTCTGCCGGGCTGCGCCGCATCCTCGATCTTGCCCTGCCCAGGATCCTGGAAGGCGATCCGAAAGCCTGGTCGGAGGACTCCGGGATCCGAGCCCTCGTGCGCCTGCTCCGCCGCGGACTGACCGCGGTCGGCTTCCTGGTCCTGGCGGCCGAGAAGGAGGGCACGACGTTCGATCGGGCCGAACTCGCGTCCACGATCCGGGTAGCGGTCGACGCCCTGGACCGGATCCTCGGGCCACAAGCGGAGTCCGCGGGATCCGAGGGCGGGAATGCCTACGGTCGGAGCCTGGTCGCCGCCCTGCGACTCGGGCTCGGCCAGAGCACCGACGAAGCAGGTCACTTCGAGAGGGTGGCCGTGCGAGGGGACCGGGAGGACAGTCCGGAGGCGAGAACAACGGGCCTAGTCTGTCCACATGCCGGCATCGGAGGTGGGTCCGCTCGTGAGCTGCATCTCATCGTGGATCGACTCTGTCGTGATGCCTACATCGAACATTCGCAGGCCCGCAGAACCAGAGTGCTCCACTCGGAAGTTCGAACCACAAGGATCTCCGAACGCCTGGAACGAGGATCCGAGATTGTATCCACGGCGCTTACTTGCGGGATCGTTTCCGGGGTCGTGCGAGGCATGTGGCCTAGTGCGGACCTGTTTCGGTGCGCTTCCCTGCTCGCACTTGATGGGTTGGAGGAATTCCAGGAGAATACGACGATCGCTGCTCTATGTGCGACTCGGCCCGCAGCATGGGACTCCCTTGAGGATAGTGCCGGAGGATCTGCGAGCGAGATTACGTACCTGCTGACCAGGATCCAGGACCTCTCCTGCGCAGAGCGGTCGGATCTGAACCTGGCCATGACGAGGCTCTACGACAGCTTGGCTTCCCAGGACCCCGTCCGCCTTCTTCTCCAGTCCCGGGGCGATCGGATCACCGCAAGCCCTCAGGAAGCGACTTCGTGGCGGGCCTTGTTCTCTTGGGCAACCGCCCTTCCCGAGCATTGGACCTCGCTGCCCATAGGAGAACAGTGGAAGGCGACGGCTGTCCTTGCCTATCTGCAGGAGTTTCTCAAGGTACCGGGACCAAGGCTGGATCTCACGAGACTGTCCCAGCTGCTCCTGGCCTGGACTGGTCGAGAGCATCCTGGAGTCGATGCCAAGAGTCTGTCCTGGCGAACGCTGAAGGCGCGAGTCGCTCTCCTCGCCAGCCTCTCGTTGGAGTCAGCACCCGGCGGTAGCGACCTTCGAGCCCGGCTGACGTGGATTCTCGAGGATGGTGACTTGTCGGACTTGTGGCCGCTAGCGCGCGAGTATCTTGGCCGGCTGGGGTAGTGGACTCTCGCCTCAGATGGATCACAAACTCAGATTCAAGAGAGACTCGGGTTTGCCGCCGGGTCTGGACCGTCGATCGCTGGGTGTGAGTAGCCGATGCCCCCTTGGCTGCGAGGGTGAGGCAAAGGAATGGGCCTCCGACTTCCGCGGCAATCGGATCCATCGGTGTGGGGCATGTTCCCTGCGCTTCCTCTGGCCGCTCCCTTCTCCCTCCGAGGCCGGCTCCTGGTACCAGTCGGTCCTCTATGGCGTCGCGAACGCGGACGGGACCGGCTTCGAGCCCGACGTCGAGGCTGCCTGGCGGCGCTCGGATGCCCGATCCCTCCGGCGGATCGCCGCGGTCCGTCCCGTCCGCGGGGCATCCTTGCTCGATGTCGGGGCCGGCAGCGGACATCTCCTGGATGCCGCCAGGGACCAGGGCTATGCGCGGCTCGCCGCGGTCGACACCAGTGCCCGGAGTGTCGAGATGCTCCGGCAGCGGGGCTACGAGGCATGGATTGGCCTGGTCGAGGACCTGGATCTGCCCCGGTTCGACGTGATCTGTGCCCATCACGTCCTGGAGCATGTGGTCGACCCCCTCGGGTTCCTCCGTCGCCTGGCCCATCTGCTGCAACCTGGAGGGGTGCTCCACCTGCTGGTGCCCAACGAGGGCTCGCCGACCAGCCGGTGGCATGACTTCTGGAGCCGCCTCGGGTTGCGTCGCAAGCCCTTCCGGCACCTGGCGACCGATCAGCACCTGACGTACTTCGACCAGAAGAGTCTCGGGACCGCGGTCCGAGCTGCCGGCCTGGATCTCGTCTGCCTAGGGACGACGACCTCGGGAAGGTATCCCGATTGGCTGGCAACCGTGATCCCGCGGCTCCTGGGTCCGATGGGAGGTGCCTCGGTCTGCGAGTGCCTCGGGAGGAGAGAGCCCGGGCAAGGCGCGGTCGGTTTCGCCTGACCCGGAAGCCCCAGCCAGACCTGTCCCTCACCAGCCCTCCGAGGCTATCCTGTGGCCCGGAGGACCGCGTGGGACTCTTACGGAACTGGTTGCGCGGGGCACAGTCTGCACTTGGAATTGCGGGCCAGCGCGAGGTCCTTGTCGGGGACTCCAATCTCGCTCCTGATGGTGACCGGAGCTGTCTCCTCCCCGTCCACGTCGTCCGCTCCATCCAGGCCGGCATCCTCAAGTCCACCTACCGCGGCGTGCCTTGCCTCAAGTCCCCGTTCGACCTGGTCCTCTACTCCGAGCTCCTCTTCAAGCTCCGCCCCCGCACCATCGTCGAGATCGGCACCGCCTCGGGTGGGAGCGCACTCTGGTTCTCGGACCTCTGCCGGTCCTACGGCGGAGAGCCAACCAGGGTCCTCTCGCTCGACCTGCGCCCGCCCAAGGGACTCGAGATCGAGGGCGTGACCTTCCTCCAGGGCGACGTCCACCGGCTCGGCGACTCGGAGCTCCCCGACCTCCTCGCCCGCGCAGAGCGCCCGCTCTTCGTCGTCGAAGACGGCCCCCACACCTATGACGGCTGCCTGGCCGCCCTGCGCTTCTTCGATCCCTACCTGCATCCAGGCGAGTACATCGTGGTCGAGGACGGCATCGTCGGCGAGCTGGGACCCGGGTACGAGCACTTCGCCGACGGCCCGAGGCGGGCGATCGCCACCTTCCTCGCCGAGCACCCTGGCCGCTACGAGATCGACGTCGAGGCCTGCGACCGGTTCGGCCCCAATGTGACCTGGAACCCCAACGGTTACCTCCGGAGGCTGGAGCCCCCCGCCGCCGCCCGCACCTCCACCGCCCGCAGCCAGTAGGTCGCCGGCACGGTCCCCACCCGGATCCGGATCCGCTCTACCGGATCGGGGCCGGGGAGGCGCAGGTAGACCGGGTGCACGCCGGCCATGGTGGCGAGCGAGACCGAGCCGCCCCAGGCCCTCGCCCCGGGCCCCCGGAACGAGACGAAGGCGATGTCGTCGGCCGGGCTCTCGATCTCCAGCCGCAGCACGCTGCCCGGGGGCAAGGGCTCCGTCCCCGGCCCCACCGCCAGCTCGAAGTACGCCGAGGTCCCCTGGTTCTCGATCCGGAGCGCCCCGTCCCGCTCCTCCAGCCGCGTCTGGATCAAGGCCGAGAACCCGGCGAGGCCGGCCTCCCCGCCCCGCCGCAGGAGTACCTGCCCCGAGGCATCGAAATCCGCCTGCTCCGCCCGCGAACCGATCACCGCGGGATCGACCAGGGCGGTCTCCATGAGCACCCGCTCCACCATCTCGAAGATCACCACGTCGGGCCTCTCCCGGAGGATCAGCTCGGGATCCGGGATCCGCGACCGCACCGCCACGAAGCGCGAGAAGCGATCCGCCAGCAGCGGCACCATCGGCTCCATGAAGGAGTCGCCGAAGAGCATCGCCCGAGGCCACCGCGAACCCGGGATCTCGTAGGCCGCGAGTTGCAGGTCCTCGAGCTCCCAGCCCCGGAAGGTCGGCCGGGTCCGGAGCTCCGAGGTCGGCATCGCCACCGCCGCCCGCGGCATCGCCGGCTGCGGCACCGGCCAGGGCTCCCGCATGGTCGCCTCCAGGCCTGCCCCGCGAGCGAGATCCCCCCCAGGGCCTTCCACGTCGCGGAATGAGAGCTCAACCAATCCCAGCACAGGGACCGACGGGAACCACTCCCGCACCCGGTCCACCACGAGCCCGCAGGCCACCGCCGCGCCCCGGGCGTTCCAGTGGGTGTCGGTCCTCGCATAGACCAGCCCCGCGCCCTTGGCCGCCCGCAACGCCGGACGCAGGTCCAGCACCTCCACATCCCCCCGGTCCCCGGCCCGCCGCAGCAGCTCGTCGAGCCGCGTCACGTCCGAGACCCGCTTCACCGATTCCGGGAGGAACTCGGGATAGATGGTCGCCTTGTTGGGCGCCACCAGCGCCACCATACGGATCCCGAGCCCCGCCAGCCATTCCCTGCGCCGGGCCATGACCTCCAGCCAGAGCTCGCGGTCGGCCGCCGGGAACGGCTTGGCGGCCTTCCACGACTCGATCTGGGCTCCGTCCATGAAGAGCCAGCCGTCCCGGCCCCGCAGCACCCAGTCGACCCCCGACGATCCGGTCAGGAGCTGGGTCGCCCGGAGCCGGGTCCGCAGCAGGAGATTCCGGAATCCGAAGTGGTCGTCGAACCAGGCATCGAAGGCCCGGGGCCACCGCCCCAGCTCGCCCAGGCTCCCGGGGAGACCGGGGGCAGGCGCGGCCTTCCGGTTCTCGACCGCGGCAGCCGTCGGGTCCAGGCGCAGCCCCAGTTCGGCCAGCGGCAGCGCCAGCAGCACCAGGAAGCCCGCCACCACCAGTCGATCGGCCAGCAGGCTGCGCCGGCCTTCCGCCCGCTCCTCCTTCTCCAGCCGATCCACTGCGCTTCGCATCGAGTCCTCAGAACCGGAAGTACAGGAAGGGGTTGTGGGTCGCCCCGGCCAGCACGCACCCCGAGGCGGCATAGAGCGCCAGCACCGAGAGCCCGTAGGCCACCTGGCCCGCCACCCGCGCCACCGGCACCGCACCACCCTCGACGGTGCCCCCCAGCCACGCCCGCAGCGCCGGGACCACCGGGGTCGACCCGATCAGTCCCAACCCCAGCGCCACCCGGACCGGGGCGCTCAGGTAGATGCCGGGCCGGTAGGCCGGGTCGCCGCCCCCGTTCCCGCCTGCCATCGCCCCCAGATAGCCCAGCGCACCCTCCAGGCTGGAGGCCCGGAAGAACACCCAGCCCACCATGACCACGACCATCACATAGGCGTGGCGCACCGGCCGCGGCGCCGCCTCGACGACCCGCGCCAACCCCAGTCTCTCCAGCACCAGGAAGCTCCCGTGGAACAGCCCCCAGACCACGAACGACCAGCTCGCCCCGTGCCAGAGCCCGCACAGGAGGAAGACCACCAGCAGGTTCCGGTAGGTCACCACCGGTCCGCCCCGGCTGCCGCCCAGCGGCACGTAGAGGTAGTCCTGGAACCAGGTCGAGAGCGAGATGTGCCAGCGGCGCCAGAACTCGCGGACCGACTGCGCCACGTAGGGGTAGCGGAAGTTCTCGAGGAACCGGAACCCGAACATGCGCCCGAGCCCGATCGCCATATCCGAGTACCCCGAGAAGTCGAAGTAGATCTGCAAGGTGTAGCAGCCCACGCCGAACCAGGCGGTCCGTACCGGCAGGTCGCCCGCAGGCAAGGCGAAGATCCCGTCGGCGGCGACCGCGAAGGTGTTGGCCAGCAGCACCTTCTTGGCGAGCCCGAGCACGAAGCGCTCGATCCCGATCGCCAGGTCGGCGAGCGCCACACGCCGCATCGCGATCTGGTCGGCCACGTCCCGGTAGCGGACGATCGGCCCCGCGATCAGCTGGGGGAAGAGCGCCACGTACAAGGCCAGGTCCCCGAGCGACCGGGCCGGCTCGGCATCCCGGCGCCGCACGTCCACCACGTAGGACAAGGCCTGGAAGGTGAAGAACGAGATCCCGACCGGGAGCGCGATCCCGGGATCAGGCACCACGGCACCAACCCCGCCCGCACCCAGCACCAGGTTCAGGTTCGCCACCGCGAACGACGAGTACTTGAACACCGCCAGCAGGCCGAGGTTCAGCACCACGGCCCACCTCACGATCCGCCCGGCACCCGCCTCGTCGGCCGCCACCACGCTCCGCCCGAGCCGGTAGTTCATCCCGATCGAGGCGAGCATCAGGACCACGTAGTAGGGCTCGCCCCAGGCGTAGAAGACCAGGCTCGCCGCCAGCAGCCACCCGTTCCGGGCGCGCCCCGGGAGCAGGTGGTAGCCGAACAGCACCACCGGCAGGAACAGGAACAGGAACACGGGCGAGCTGAAGACCAAGGGCGCCTCGCCCCCGGACGCCCCGGGGACCGGCGCAGCCTACCGCTTCTTGTCGAGGGCGGTCTTGCGGGTGCGGTACTCGGCCTCGGAGATGATGCCGCCCGAGCGCAGCAGCTCCAGCCGCCGCATCTCCTTGTCGGCGTCGCCCTTGGCCACGATCTGGTGTCCGAGGAAGGAGTCCTCCCGGGCCTTGGCCCGCTCGTAGACCCACTTGGCCTCGTCGGGCGCCAGCTCCGGCACGTCCACGAGCACGCCCATGGTCTGGATGTGGAGCGAGGTCCGGGTGTCGACCTTCTCGGCCTCGACCGCCTCGACCGCCATCCAGCGCACTTCCAGCCACGAGGCCTGGGTGGTCTCGAGCGAGCCGCGCAGGAAGAGCACCAGCCGGGTCTCGAGCGCCACCGCCAGCAGGTAGACCGGACGCTTCAACGAGTGGATGAACGACCCGTGGAAGGTCCCGCTCCCCAGCCGGCTGGTGACCTGACCCAGGCCGACCACGCTCGAGTAGCGGTTGGAGTCGAGGGTCTTCTTCCCCAATCGGAACGGCAGCAGCTTCTCGCTCTGGTAGCAGAGATAGGCCTTCTGCACCGCCTCGTCGCCGACCACCTCCGCGAGCATCTCCGAGGTGTCCTCCCGGAGCGCGTTCAGCATGGGAAGGTCGTTCGGCCAGCGGCCTTCCCAGTAGCCGCGGGACTCGAAGGCGTTCATCCGGACGTTGAGTTCCTTGTTGAGCTCCGTGGCCTTCTTCAAGCCCCGGTACTCGATCACCTTGACCTCGGGCGGGCGGAACATCGCCGAGAGCTCGCCGGTTCCCTCCTCGACCGCCTGCACCATGTCCTCGTCGAAGTTCCGGAGCGCCATCTTGGCGAGGATCTTCACCTCGAAGTTCGGGTCCTCCACGGCCTCCCGCAGGAAGAAGAAGGTCTCCAGGCAGACGTCCTTCTTGGCCTCCTCGATCATCCGCCGCTTGCCCTCGACATCGAGGCCACGGAAGCGCGCCAGGCGCTCCCGGGCGCCCTCGGCCGAGGCCCGATCCGCCTCCTTGCGGCTGGAGACCGGCGCCGGCACCGCCTCGGTCGGCGACGTATCCTCGTCGGCCTGGGGCTGGAACTCGTGGAAGTCGATCTTGGCGTCCTCGGCGTCGAGCCGCTCCCGCAGCTTGACCGCCCAGGCGGCGCCCTCGTCCGCCGACATCTCCACGAAGCCGATCGACTTGCGACACAGGTCGTCGTCCGGGTCGTCGAGGAACCGCTCCACCAGGGCGCAGGCGTCGGCCCGTCCCAGGTCGGTGATGGCGTAGAAGGCGCTCTTGCGCATCAGCACCTGGTCGGAGGCCACCATCTTCTCCAGGGTGGGCAGGATGTTGACGTGGGCGAAGTCCTTGAGCGCGATCACCGCGTTGGCCCGCACCCGGTTATTGGCATCGTCGAGCAGCGGCACCACGAAGGGCTGGGCCCGCTTGCGGTCCAACCCCACCAGCGACTCGATGGCGTTGGCCCGCACCCGATCGACCGGATCCGCCAGGAACTCGCGCAGCGAATCGAACTGGTCGGGGCCGGCGATCCGTCCGGCCTCCACCACCATCTTGGCCCGGACGAACCCGTCGCCTTCCTTGCGCATGGCGTCGATGAGCGCCGGCAGCCGGTCGAGATCCCGGGTCTCGGCGATCTCCCGCACCGCCTGGAGCCGCTCCTGGGGGTCCTCGGCGTAGAGCGGATCGTCGTCGGGCACCACGAAGGACATCTTCGACTGCATGTCCGAGAAGAAGGCCTCG
>CAYOHP010000056.1:0-28985 GCA_964403795.1 uncultured bacterium
GAGATCCGCAACTATCGCGGGCTCCACCGACACTTCATCCTGACCGCGGTGACCTACTTCTTCGTCCAGGACTTCGTGCGGAAGCACGGGGTCGAAAAAGGGGGGCCCTGACGATCTCACAGGTGGCCGACGCCTTGCAGTTGCTGATGGAACACCGCATCGCCGGACTGCTACCGCGGGCACGACTCAGGGACCTGGCAGAACAGGTCGCCAACCAGATCCGCCTGACCCAGGATCGCAATCGACGGGCGAGGATTTCGGCATGCAAGCGCAGGACCCGCGAGCTGGCCGAACTCGGCTTCCCGCCCGGCTCACAGGCCTCCGTCGGCAAGCATGCAGTGTCGTTGTAGTACTAGGAGCCTGCCGCACACAGCCACCCTTTCCCGCCCGAACAAACAATTCTCACGGCGCGTTGACAGGTGTTGTCGCGTCTCCTACCATACGGCGGCTCTCCGGGGGACGGGGGGCGGTCCCCAGAAATCACCGCGTCGCGACCCGTGTCGACGACGGACCGATACCACCAGAAGACGCCAAGGGAGAGTTCGCCATGGACGCACGATTCGGAATGCGCTGCCTGGCCTGCGGTTTCCTCTACGAGGCCGCCCACGACCGGCACCATTGCCAGCACTGCTTCGCGGACTCCACCTATCTCCGGCCGCTCCACCGGCCCCTGCGCCACCTTCCTCCCGAGCACCGCCTGGCCTCCCCCGCGGGTGCGTAGGTCTCCCGTCCCGGGGGGTCGGGGGATCCTCCTCTCCCTCCTGCTCGTCGCCTCGGCTCCCGGCGGGGACCTGGCGGCGCCGGACGCGCCCGCCGACCCGAGCGCCCCGACCACCGGCCTGCCGGTCGGCTCGTGGCAGGGCGAGGACCCGAGCGGCAGCTACGAGTTCCGGGTCGAGTCCGATGGACGGGCCCGCTTCACCTTCCTGGTCGCCGGGGGGTCGATCCCGAGCGAGGCCGAAGGATCCGTCTCCGTCTCGGGAGCGGAACTCCGGTTCCGGGTCCCGGGTCGGCGCGACACCCGCTACCGGATGGAACGAGCCATCGACCGCCTGACGCTCCGGGACGGGGACCTCCTCGACACCGTCCTCGAACTCCGCAGGGTTCCGGGCCCCGCCTCCGGGACACCTCCCCCGGGAGTCGATCCCGGCGGAACCGACCCACTTCCGCCCCCGCCCCTGGGGACCTTCCCCGGAGATCGGTGAAGGGATCGGCTCCCCGCTTGGCAGCTCCCGATCCCGGTGCCCGCTTGGCGAACCCGGGGCAACGGCCTACCATTGCTGGCATGCCGGGCCGAGCCTCCTTGTTGCTGGCGGCAGCCGCCTCGGTCGGACTGGGGTTGGCACAGTCGTCCGAGGAGCGCTGCCCTCCGGAACTCCACCCTCAGGGCTGCGGCTTCACGGTCTGGCTCGGCGACCGGGAGGGCAATCCCCTGCCCAAGGGCACCGTCCAGTGGCTCCGGTGGGAACTCGAGACCCGGGATATCGGTCCCGACCTCAAGCCCCGGGTGCGTCGCTGGCAGGGCGAGGGGGAGACCCCCGAAGGCGGGATCCCCGGGAGCGGGCTCGGCACCCGCCTGATCACGCCGGAGTTCGTGGCCCACTACCAGGCCATGCGCGAGGCCGCGGGAATCACGGGCCAGGGCCTCGAGAGCCCTGTAGGGGCGACCCCGGAGGCCCCCCCGCGTTCTCCGCCGCTCGCCATCGAATCGCGACTCTATCGGGCCCTGCGCTCCTCGCCCTCCTCCCGGCGCGGCGAGCCTCCGGACGGGTCCGCCGCCCGGAGCCTCCCGACCTCGGAGCCGGCGATCGAGGGAAGGTTCGCCGATCCGGAGGACCGACCGCGCCGACGCCGCGGGATCTCCACCAGCTCCACCCTGGAGGCGGAACGGCAGGCGGTCCGGAAGCGACGGGGTGGCGGCGGGTGAGGGTCGGCCCCGTGGTGGGCAGGCGAGCGTGACCTCCAGGACCGGGCCCGGGCCCGAGGTCGCGCCCCCGGAACCGGTCCGTCCCGGGGCAGTGGGGGACGCGCTGGCTCGCTTCCTCGGGTGGATCCTCCTGGTCGCCCTCGAGATCGGTCTGATCCTGTTCGCGGTCGGACCGCTGTACGAAGCCGGCTACGAGACGACCACCAACGTGCTCCTGGCCGTCGCCACCCTCGCCCTGCTGGCGACCGCGCCCAGCGCCCTGGCGGCCAAGCTGGTCTTCGCCAAGACGCTCGGGTACTGGCTCCTGGGGCTGGCCTTCGACCCGGAGTGAAGCTCGGCGGGGGCGCCCGGCGGCGGCTTGGACCCGCGGGACGGAGGCGGTCTCCCGTGACGGGACGCCATGGTTGCATTGTGATCTTGCCCACCGGCACAGTGCCCCGGGCGCCGCACCGGCGCCCTTCCCCGAGAGGAGCCTCGCGTGCCCTTCGTCCGGATCGAAACCAACCAGAAGGTCGACGACGCCTCGGCCCGGGCCCTGCTCGAAGAGATCACCCACCTGGTGCATGCGGCCCAGGGCGCTCCCGAGGACATGATCGCGGGTGCGGTCCATGGCGGGATCCCCATGTCCTTCGGGGGGGACGCCGCGGCTCCGGCCGCCAACCTCCAGGTGATCAACGCCAACCTCCCCCGGGACGTCACCTCGGCACTGTCCCGCTCGCTCGGCGCCCTCCTCCAGGACAAGCTCGGGGTCTCGCCGGCGCGGGCCTACGTCTTCTTCCAGGAATTCCGGGATCCCCACCTGGTGGGCTGGAATCGCGCCACCTTCGACGAGATCTTCCAGGCCCGCAAGGGCGGCCAGGGCGAAGTGCTCCCGAACCGGCTCGCCGCCCGCCTGGTCCACCCGGGAGCCGACGCCGCTCCCATCGCCGGGATCGACGTGGAGGTCTGGGATCGCGACGGCGCCGGCACCGACCGGAGGGTGGGCAGCGCTTCCACCGACGAGAACGGTGCCTTCGAGGTCTTCTACTCCGACCTGCCGGAGATCCCCAACCACATCCCGGCGCTCGAGCTCCGGCTCTACGAACCCGACCAGAGGGTGGTCCGGGACGGCTCGACCCGGGTGCGCCGATTCCTCTCGACCACGCTCCCGGTGCCCCAGGGCGGGTTCGCCCCCGACCGGGACCTGGGTACGGTGTCGGTCCCCTTCTACGAGTACGACCCGGCCTCCCCCTTCCCGTACTGCGCCCCCGAGACCATCCGCAAGCAGTACAGCCCGGGGGCCAAGGCCAACATCGAGGGCTCGCTCGCCAAGTGGGGCAAGGTCCGCGACGAGCTGATCGCCAAGGCCAAGGCCAAGCCCGGCTCGGTCAGCCTCGACGACGTGCAGAAGGCCTTCCCCCCCACCCCGACGCTCGCCCTCGAGAAGCAGAAGCCCGGGTCGACCCGCACCGACGAGTACTTCTGCGACCGGCTGCTCAACGGGGTGGCCCCCGCCCTGTTCGCCAAGGATCCCGACCAGGACGGCGTCTACTCGCTCGAGTACCGCTTCGACGACTTCGAGCACACTCCCGGACTCGAACTGCCGAACTTCCGGATCCGGGTGAAGACCGACGGCGTGACCCTCTCGCCGGTCGACATCCGCCTCCAGTTCCGGAAGCCCGGGCAGTACCAGGCCGGCGCCGAACTCGGCGAGGTCCGCACCTTCCGGCCCGGCGACCCCGACTGGGACGCCGCCAAGCGGGTCGCCCGCTCCAGCTACCACAACGTGGTCGGCCGCCTGCACGCCCACCTGGGTCGTTCCCACTTCGACATGGAGCAGTACGCGGTGGCCTTCTTCCGGCACGTCCGCAAGAGCCCCATGCGAAAGCTCATGTTCCCGGTGTTGAACGAGCTGCTGGATGTGGACGCGATCGGACGGAAGATCCTGCTCGCCCCCGGGGCGGTGCTCAGCATGACCGAGCCCATCACCCTGGGCGCCCAGGTCAAGTGGGTCACCAGCATGCTGGGCGGCTACGACTGGAAGGGCTGGCGACCCCGCCAGCCGATCTGCGAGACCCACCGCTACGCCAAGCTGGCGGGCATCTGGTGGAAGGCGCTCGGCGAGTACGTGGGCGACTTCTTCCGCACCCACCGCGCCGGGTTGGTGGCGGAGTGGGGCGAGATCCGCGCCTTCTCCGACGAGGTGGTCCGCCACTCGGTCCCGGCCCTGGCCCGGGGCCTGGAGGAACCCCAGTTCGACCGCCGCTTCTACGACGAGGGCGAGATCCCCGGCTGGCGGCTGGAGGGCAAGACCAAGGGCAGGTGCGCGGTCACCCCGATCACCACCTCGGAGACCCCCACCGACGCCTGCCTCGCCAACCTCGAACAGCTCTGCCGCTACATCATGTTCCAGATGACCCTCTGGCACAGCTGGATGCACAACGAGCTGCTCCAGGACCTCGGCGAGATGCGCTTCTCCGGCGTCCTCACCAACGGCTCGCTGGGGCCCGAGTCCGACGACCGCCTGGTCGCCAACCCGATCGTCTCGGCGGTGGTGCTGGGCAGCACCTATGCGCTCTCCGACTTCCGCTACGGGTTCATCCTGGCGAACGAGGAGGGCGAGGTCGACCCGGCCCTGATCGCCAAGCTCGAGTCGGTGAGGGGCGAGATGGAGAAGCTCGGCTTCGACACCCGCACGCTCCGTTCCAAGATCAACAGCTGATCGCGATCGGTGCTTGCCGGGAGCAGCCTCCGGGTCCGCCCCGGAGGGTGCTCCCGCCGCCCCACCCCAGGAAGGCGACCCATGGCCCACCCTCCCGGCTTCCATGACTGCTACATCGAGAACCGCACCCGCAGCACCCTGTACCGCTGGTTCTCGTTCTTCGACCTCCGGCCCGACGACATGTCCCCGCTCGACGACCTCCTGGGCGACGGCCCCTTCGAGATCGTCTTCCCCGGCTCGGTGATGCGGAGCCGGGAGGACGTGAAGGCCTGGTACACGCGGCACCATCCGCCCATGACCTCGAGCGGACACGACGTCCGGGGCATCGCCTTCGTGAAGCGAGGTCCCGACTCGATCGAGGTGCTCTGCGACGTGGTCTGGAGCTTCGCCTTCGGGGACGGGCCGCTGCAGGTGCTGCCGGCCAACGTCAGGGTCGAGCTGGTCGACCAGCCGGGGCCGTTCATGCGGATCCGTCGCTACCAGGCGACCGCCATCCCCCAGGAGATGTAGACCGGATCCCGACACGAGGAGGGCCGACGTGGTCGCCACCCTGCGATGGATCCTCGGGCTCCTCGGCAGCCTGTCGCGGGTCTTCGTGGTCGCGCTCTTCGGCTTCCTGGGCCTGGCAGCCTTCGGGGTCGGTCACCTGATGAGCCTGGCCCGGGTCGAGAAGGTCGAGGCATGGCTCCTCTCCGAGGCCCCGGCCCTCGGCCAGGTCTCGTCGGCACTTCCCGTACAGGTGAAGATCCTGGGCGAGGGCGCCCTGATGGTCTCGCTGCTGCTGGTGGCGGTGCTCGCCGCCTACAACCTGGCGGTCCTGGCCGGCCGGGCGGCCCGCGGCAAGACCCCCTTCCCGGTCGGCGCCGAGGAGGTCGACCCGGTCCCGACGCCGACTCCCGAGACGGCCGGGGAGGTCGCCGACCGGTCGCTCGCCGGTGCCCGGATCGGGCTGGTGCTGGCCGGCGGCGGCGCCAAGGGCGTCTACCAGGCCGGCGCCATGAAGGCGATCCATGAGTTCCTGGCGGAGCGGGGCGCGCTGGGAAGGGTCCGCATGGTCTCGGGGACCTCGATCGGGGGATGGAACGCCCTCTGCTGGGCGACCGGATTGCTCGCCGATCCCGGGGGTGGCCGGCCGAGCGCCCACGAACGCTGGTGGAAGACGACTCCCATGAGCCGGGTGGTGGAACCGGCCACCTACCTCCCGGGCCAGAACCACGTCCTCTCGAACGCCCCCTGGCACCAGCACTACCAGGCCATCTTCCGGGACAACCCGGCGGTCCGGGAGAGGATCGGAGCCCTGGTCGGCCCTTCGCCGCCGCTCCGGTTCTACCTGACCCGCTCCAACGTGCGGCGGGCCACCCTCGGATTCGCCACCAACGGCGAAGCGCGGACCGCGGGCGGCCAGGACCGCGACGAGGTCGACTCCCTCCGGGGCCTCCCGCTCGAGGAGGCCCTGGATCGCATCGAGGACGCGGTCTTCGCCTCCATGGACCTGCCCCCGGTCTTCCCCTTCGCGGCGGTGCGGGGTCGTCCCGGCGAGGCCTTCGAGGACGGGGGCGTGGTCGACAACCTGCCGATGGTCTTCGCCACCGAGCTCGAGGACTGCGACCTGGTCTTCGTGCTCCCCCTGAACGCCACCTTCGCCGAGGAGCCCGACCCCCACTCGATGCTGCTCCGCCTGGTCCGGGTCACCGACGTCCGGCAGGGCGAACTGGAACGCCGCTCGCTCCAGCTGGTCGAGTACCACAACCGCCAGCGCCGCCTCGACGGCAAGCCGCCGGTGACCGTCCTGGCGGTCTGCCCCGCGCCGCCGCTCTCGGTGGGCACCCTCGACTTCGGGACCCCGGCCGGACCCGAGTGCTTCGACCGGATGTACCGGGCCACCCGGAAGCTGCTCGCCGAGCGGGTCGAGCCCGCCCTGGCCGAGCGCACCGTGGAACTCCACCTGGTGGCACCCGACGGCTCCACCCGGGCCTCCGCGCTGTTCCCGGAGCAGCGCCGGCCCGCTCAGACCGAGATCGAGTTCGGCACCCGCGAGGGACGCAGGTAGCCGTACCCGAGACGGCGCTCCGCATCCCTCTCCTCCATGCGGGCCTCGATCTCCACCAGCTCGCGGCGGAAGGCGGCCAGCACGGGTTCGGCCTCGGGAGCGAAGTCGCAACCCCGGTAATCCCCCAGCCGATCGGTCCTCACCGCCGAGAGGGTGTAGATCACCAGCAGCTGCTTGGCGGCCATGGCGTAGGGCGGCAGCGTCCGCGACAGGTAGGCCGCGTCATAGCGCCCGCTCCCCAGCCGGTCCGGCGGGGGCTGGTAGGCGGCCAGCGGCATGTTCCCGGCGAAACCCATGGCGTCGTACTGCGGGAAGTTGGTGGCCGCATGCTGCGGTCCGGCCAGGAAGATCACGGTGGCGAGGATCCGGACCAGTTCCGCGGGGGTCTCGATCCGCCCCGGCATCCCCGGGACCGCCCCGCCCTCCGGGGAGGCCAGGTCCCGGCACCAGGCGGCCAGGTCGGGGTCGCGGGAGACCTCGGCGGGGCCCGGGTAGAAGAGCGCCACGTACTCCTCGACCATGGCGAGGATCGCGGCCCAGAGCAGCAGCCCGTCGTCCCGGTAGGGGAAGTGGGGCAGCCCGGAGGGATCCGAGAGGCCGCGCTCGGCCAGGCGACGGTCGAAGGCCGCCCGCTCGAGGTTCCATCCCGGGATCCCCTCATGGCCTGCCCGGCTGCGACGGGCCATCTCCAGCGAGCCCGAGAGGCTGCTCGCCAGGAGCTCGTCGACCGGTCCGTCGGGCTGGATCAGGCGCAGCTGGGCCTCGCGGTTGCGGGCCAGCGTGAACCGGGAGTGGGGCCGGAGCAGCCGGGCCACCGGATGGTGGTCGGGGAGGTTCCTTGCCGTCGCCACCACGAAGGGCTCCACCGCCAGATGGGTCTCGGCCAGGTGGCTGACCATCTCGTGGTGGTTGGCATCCGCGACCTGCACGAAGAGCTTGGCCAGGCGCCACTCCTCGTCCTCGGCCGGAGTGATGACCGGTACGTTCCCGCTCGGCAGCTGGCCGAGCTGGATCGCGATCGGGACCAGCTCTCCCCGGTCGCCGTGTCCGGTGGAACGCCACGCGAAGACCGCGATCGGCGCCGCCAGGTGTTTCCGTCCCCCGCGCCAGTGGCCCTGGGGAAGGCCGTCGAGGAGCCGGTAGTCCGCCACCAGCAGGTGTCCGTCCTCGGCGGCCGCCTCCAGGCTCCCCCTGGCCCCCACCCCGCCGGTCGCCACCACGGCCCTGCGGAGATGGGCGTCCTGGATCGGGATCCGCTCGCGCAGCGCGGCCAGGCCGGAGCGTCCCCGGACCGCTTCGACCACCATGGGATTGGGGCCCGAGAGGCGCTGCTCGGCGAAGAACCAGTCGCGCCAGTAGTTCTGGAGGTAGACCTGGGGAGCCGGCAGCAGGGGGAAGAGCGACGCCAGCGCCGCCGGGTCGGACGGGTGGGCCCAGGGATCGGGCATGGGGACGTGGGCCAGGTTCTCGCCCGCCTCCATGACCGCGTCCATCATGGCGGTGTGGTACCCGACCGTGTAGCCCTCCCGGGTGGGGACCTCGTCGACGATCGCGAACGGGGCCAGCCGGGAACGGTTCCACCGGTACAGCTCCCGCCGCTCCCGGCGAATCGCTTCCCAGGCTGGATCGGCAGCGGGAGTCCCGGCCTTCCGATTGGCGGTCCTGGCCATTGAGTTCCTCCCGGGGCCACCATACACTGCCCGGACTCCGGGGCCATGGGGAGCGCCGCCGGGAGATCCGTCCCCGGGGGGGTGACGAGGGTGGAGCCATGAGAGCCGGACCGAGGGTCCTCCTGTCCATGCTCCTCGGCCTGGCGGCGCTCGCCGGGGTCTCCGCCGCACCCCAACGGGTCGAGGTGGGGATCTACCTGGAGGACGCCGACGAGATCGACCTCCAGGACAACACCTTCGCCCTCGATCTCCTGCTCTGGATGAAGTGGCGCGGGGAGGGCGATCCGACCGAGTCGCTGCGGATCGTCAACGCCATCGACCTCTGGGGGCTGACGGTCCGCCCCGAGACCCCCGCCCCGGTCGTGCTCCCCGATGGTTCCTCCTACCGCCGGCTTGCGGTCGAAGGGCGTTTCCGGGGCAAGCTCTCGGTCGATCGTTTCCCGCTCGATCGGCACCGGATCGGGATCGAGCTGTTCGACGCCTCGCTCCGCCGCGACCGGCGGATCTTCGTCCCCGACCCGGCATCCAGGGTGCGGGCCGACCTGGCGATCCCGGGCTGGACGATCGGTCGCCTCTCGACCCGGGAGGCCGGCTACGACCTGGGGACGGACCTCGGCGAGGGCCACCGGACCGGGGACACCTCCCGGTCCCGGATCGCCTTCGAACTCGAGGTCGCCCGCCCCCGTCGCTTCTTCCTCCTGAAGATGGTGCCCCCCACCGTCCTGGTGATGGCGGCCTGCTGGATGCTCTTCTTCCTGGCGCCGGCCTTCGTCGATGCCCGGGTGTCCTCGGTGGTGGGGGCCTTGATGAGCATGGTCTTCCTCCAGCTCGCCTTCTCCGATCCCCTCCCCGACACCGGCAGCCTGACCTTGCTCGACAAGCTCTTCGACCTCTCCTACCTGGTGCTGGTGGCGATGCTCGCCGCCATGATCCGTTCCACGGCGGCGGTCACCCGCCTCGAGGCCCTCGATGCGCTCCCGGAGGACGCCGCCGCCAAGGACGAGGCCGCCCGGATCCGGGCCCACCTCGCCGCCTTCGAATCCCGGTGCCGGATCGGCTTCCCGCTCGCCTACCTCGCAGGCCTGGCGCTCCTGGTCATGGCGGGCTCTCCATGAGCGACGCCGGACCGACGGGCCGGACCCGGGCCCGGATCTTCCGCACCGGGGAGGGCCTCCGGGTCGACGACTTCGTCACCGGCCACCCGACCCCCGGCAACGTGGGCCTCTGCTTCTCGGGCGGAGGCACCCGCTCGATGCTCGCCACCACCGGGCAGCTGCGGGCCCTCAAGGCGCTGGGCCTCCTCGAGAAGGCCAGGATGACGGCCTCGGTCTCGGGCGGGGCCTGGGCCCATGTGCCCTTCACCTTCCTCCCTCCCGAGCGGAGCGACGACGAGCTGCTCGGGGTGCTGGTTCCCGATCCGGGTGCGCTCCGCGCCGGACCGGCCCCGGGCTCCCCCGGCGACGGCCCCGCGGATCCCACCGACATCCGGGAGGTGCGACCGGGATCCCTGGTCCACGTCCCGACCCTCCCGGCCATGCAGCTCTCGCACGCGGCCGCCTGGATCCTGTGGTGGCTCCAACCGGTACACCTGGGGAAGGGCGTGCCCGTCGACCGCCTCTGGACCTCCTACGTGACCATGACCATCCTCTCGACCCTCGGCTACCAGGTGTCCCACTGGACCGGGCGGGTCGAGCCGGAGGCTTCCTTCTTCTGCTGGGACCGCGCCCACGAGGCGGAGCTCCGGGCCCGGGCCCCCGACCTCCCGGAGCGGGTCCACTTCGCCCACCACCCGGCGACCCCGGAGCGGATCCGCCGCCCCTTCCCGCTGGTCCAGACCGCCATGCTGGTGCACGCCGGGCTCCAGGGGGACGACGAGAGCTTCCGCTTCCTGGCCCCGGTCCAGGTCACGCCCTTCTTCGCCGGGGTGGTCTCCCGACCCGATGCCCGGGACGACTGGAAGGAACGGGGCTGGTTCACCTCCCGCATGCACCGCGAGGAAGTCGGCGGCGGGGCACCCGACGCCTTCGCCCTCGGCAGCCGCCTGGTGGACCGGAGCGAGGACCACGCGGGGATCGGGACCGAAGCCGTGTTCTCGCTCCCCGACGTGGTCTCGGCCACCAGCGCGGTGTTCGCCGAGCGGCTCCGGACCCGGCTGGTCGACCGGGTGGAGAACTTCGAGGCCTCGGCGGTCGAGGAGGCGTTCATGATGCTCCTCGGCCACCTGGGAGGTCCGGCCCTCGAGGGGAGCGCGTGGCTCGCCTCCAAGGAGATCGAGCGCCTCTACGACCTGGCGCCCAGCTTCCGCTACTGGTCCCCCGGGGCCCGCCCCGGTTCCGACGTTCCGACCCCCTTCGCCGACGGAGGCAGCCTCGAGAACATCGGGGTGGCCTCGATGCTCGCCTGGGAGGATCTCGACTCCCTGGTGGTCTTCGTCAATGCCGGCTCGGCCCTGGAGAAGCGACCCGGGGGGATCGTGATCGACGACCCGGTCCCGACCCTCTTCGGACTCCGCGGCGAGGGACCCGAGTACCTCCCCTTCCCTCCGATCGAGCGCCACGGGACCGACGAGCTGGCCCAACGCCGCTTCAACCAGGTCTTCGAGTCGCGTCGCTTCGACGAGCTCCGCAACGGCCTGATGGCCGCCGCCCGCGACACTCCCGGGAGGACCGCGGTCTTCCGCCAGCGAGGCCTCCGGGTCCTGCCCAACTCCTGGTACGGGGTGCGCGGCCACCGCAAGGTGGACGTGCTCTGGTTCTACCTGAACCGCAGCCGGACCTGGCTGGAGGCCCTCTTGGACCCCGAGGTCCGGAGGGTCGCCGAGCAAGCCTGGTTCCCCCACTGGAACACCTGGAAGCCCGAAGGGACGCCCGCCGAGGCGAACCTCCTCGCCCACTACACCTCGTGGGTGACCCTGGGCGCGGCCGAGGAGATCCGGTCTCTCTACGCCTCCGGCCTGGTGCCCTTCGGGCCGCGGGGTTCGGTGCGCTACCACGCCCTGGACCCGAGCTTCGAGTTCGAGGCGAGCTTCCATGACGCGGCCCCCTTCTCGGAGGGGCTGGCCGCGGTGCGGGTCGGTGCCGGGGACGGCTGGTGCTACCTGGACACCCGGGGTCGGATCGCGATCCAGGGTCCCTTCGCGGCGGCCGACGCCTTCGACGAGGGCCTCGCCCGGGTCGTCCTCCCCGACGGGAACTCGGCGGTGCTGGACGCGACCGGCCGGGTACGACTCGAGGCCGGCGAGGACCGGGAGATCGCCGAGATCCTGGCGGTGCGGGAAGGCGTGGCCCTGGTCCGCTTCCCCCAAGGGCTCGCCTTCGTGGAGGTCTCCACCGGCCATGTGGTCGACGCCTTGCCGGGACGCAGAGGCCGGCTGGCCGGGGCCCGACCCTTCGTCGACGGGCTGGCGGCCGTGCAGGACGAACAGGGCTCCTGGGGCTGGCTCGATCGGTCCCTCCACCTCCTGGCGGTCGAGCCGGCACCCTGGCTCGAGGTCGGCGACTTCCGGGACGGCTTCGCCCTGGTGAGGGGCCGCCCGGGATTCCCGCCGGAACGGATCTTCCTCCCGAGCCCCAGGGCCACCTCGGGAGGGATCCCCGGCCATGGACCGTCCGGCGACTCGAGACGACCGGACCGTGCCACCCGCCCCGAGGACTGGACCGAGGTCCGGGACTACGCCTGCCGGAGGGCCTGGGTGAGGACGCAAAGGGGCGGGTGCTACCTGGATCTCTCCGGCCGGCTCGCCTTCGAGCCCTTCGCGGGTGTGGGCCAGGACTACTCCGATGGGCTGGCGGCGGTCCGATTCGAGGGGGAAGGCGGGTGGCGCTACCTCGATCGGGAGGGAAGGACCCGGCTGGCCTCCGTCTCCCTCGACGGTTCGCCCCGACCTCTCCTGGAAGCCGGCCCCTTCCGAGCGGGCCTGGCCGAGGTCACGGTGGCGTCCTCCGGGGGACCTCGTCGTCTGCTCGTCGACCGGGACGGTGCGGTGCGGGCCGGCTGACATCCCCGGGGGGTGGCAGCTACCCGCGGATGTGCGCCAGGGTCTCCTCGAAGACCCGCTGCTTCTCGCGATCGATCGTGATCACGTGGTAGCAGTCCCGGAGGGTGATCGCCTTGACCTGGGCGCGGTCGCCGACGCCCTCCTGGATCCGCTGCATGCAGCCGTAGGGGACCCGCTGGTCCTCGACCGCGTGCATGAGCAGGAGACGCGAGCGGATCTCGGAGAGGTCCTCGCGGGTGTGCCGGATCAGCTCGATCAGGCTGCACACCCCGAGCGGAGGATCGGAGTCGTAGCCCACGAAGCGACGGCGGGCCTCGTCGTCCTTGATGTTCTCGCCCTCGGCAGGCTTCGGGACGCCGGGAACCAGGTGCTTGAGCAACGGCAGGAAGTGGAGCCGCCAGTCGGTCAGGTAGATCGGCGCCGAGTAGGCCGACACGCTCGCTACCGGGAAGTGGGTGGCCAGGTGCAGGACCAGGGTCCCCCCCATGCTGTTCCCGCAGACGTGGACCGGGGACCCGTCCGCGGACATCTCGAGATAGGCCTTGCGGACCGCTCCGTACCAGTCATGCCAGGTGGTCTTCGAGAGGTCGGCGACCTTGGTGCCGTGCCCGGGCAGGAGGTCGCAGCGCACCGAGCACCCCTGGTCGTTCAGGTACTTGCCCAGGTCGAGCATCTCGTCGGGCGAGCCGGTGAAGCCATGGACCAGGAGGACCTTCTCGCCCTTGCCCTCGAAGGCGAAGGGGATCGCCCGTTCGAGATTTGCCATCGGCGTCCCTTCCTTCGCTAGGCGATCCCCAGGAGGCGGTGGACCTGGGGTACGACCCGCACCTCGAGTCCCCGCCGGAGCCCCGCATTCTGCCATGCCAGGAGTTCCGCCATGGTGGGAGGGACCGGGCCCCCCGGCCAGGGCGAGACCGGCTGCAGGACCAGGCCCGCACCCGGACCGGCCGCCTCGAAGCACTCGAGGACCCGCTCCAGTTCCTCGGGAGTCGTCCCCGAGGAGACCACCGCCTTGAGCGTGAGGGCGGGCGCGGGATCGGCGGCGCGGGCCACTGCCACGAACCGGAGGTGCTCGTCCCAGTCGACGGCCTGTCCGGTGGCGCTCGGCAGCTTCAGGTCGGCGACCACCTCCTCGACCTTGGGTGCGACCTCGGCCAGGCGATCCGGCAGCAGGCCGTGGGTCTCCAGCCGGAACCGCTCCCCCCCCGGGCGATCGGCCAGCCACCTGGCGAGGAACCCGCTCTGGAGCAGCGGCTCGCCGCCGGTGAGCGAGACCACCGGGCGGGGGAGGTCCCGGCTGAGGCGCGACACCAGACGATCCAGGTCCGTCCCGGAGACCGGGTTCCGGATCTCCTCGAAGTCGCGAGCCCCGGCCGTCCGCTCGGCCCGGAAGACCGGCGGGGCCGCCCCGATCGATTCCGGGGTGTCGCAGTAGCGGCACTTCTTGTCGCAGACCGCGAACCGGACGAAGACCTGTCGCTCCCCGACCCGGAGGCCTTCCCCCTGCCAGGACGCGAAGACCTCGACCAGTCTCGCCAGGGACACGGCAGCCTTGGGGTCCGAGGCGCCTCGACCCGGAGCCTTCGCGCCCGTCCCCGAGCCGGCTCCGCGGGCGGCCCGACTCACGACTCGTCCTCGTCGGAGGCCGAGAACGGGCCGGTCCCCTCCGGCAGGTGCTCGGGCAGGAGCACCGCGTCCTCGGGCCTGGCGCGCGCCACCGCCCACCCGATCAGGTTCTGCACCGCCTTCACGTTGCCGAGCGACCAGTCCCGCTCGACCAGCAGGCGCATGGTGCGGGGGTCGATGCGCAGCAGCCGGTGCTTCTTCTGGCTCCGGACCTGGCGGGCGAAGAAGGCGTCCACCAGGGCCGGGATGTCCTCCCGCCGCTCGTTCAACCCGGGGATCCGGATCCGGGGCGCCTTGCGGAAGGGTCGGAGGAGCTTGGCGGAGAAGCGACGCTCGGCCGCCGCCTCCTCGAGATCCGCCTCGCTGGCGAGCACGATGGAGCAGTCGACCTGGACGTGGCCGTCCTCGCCGGGACGCGAGAACCTGCCTTCCTGGAGCACCTGGGCCAGCTTGTACTGGAAACTCGGCGGCAGGTGCTCGACCTCGTCGAGGAACAGGGTCCCGCCCCGGGCCTGTTCGAAGGCCCCCATGGCGTCCTCGAGGTCCTCGGCGTGGATGTCCCCGAACAGCCGCTTGCGGAAGGCATAGTCGCTCGGCCCGGAGCCCTCCGGCCCCATGCTGACCCGAGCGCAGTCGACCGCCACGAAAGGGTTGGAGGCCCCGGGTCCCAGCCGGTGGAAGCGCTCCGCGACATGCTTCTTGCCCGCTCCCCGGGGTCCCTCGATCCGGATCCGGTCGACGCCCGACCTGGCCAACTCGTCCAGGCGCTGGCGGACCGCCACCACCGCCAGCGAGCTCCCCTGGATCGCCAGGTCCTTTCCCTTGGTCTGGTGCCGGAAGGTCGCCACCCGCTTCAGCAGGCCCTCGATCGCCACCCGGTTGGTGAGGACCACCTCGCCCACCTTCTTCAGGCGGGCCAATCCCTTCTCGATCCGCTCGCCCCCGGCGCCCACCGGCTCCTTCAGGTAGACGAGCTCGATGCCGTAGAGACGCTCCCGGTCGAGCTTCCCGGGTGCCCGGGCGCGGTGGTCCCGGAGCACCAGGGGGATCACGGCCACACTCCCGACCGAGGCCAGGAAGGCGTCGGCCTCGGGGGGAAGGTCCCCCTCCCGGGCCGAACGAGGCAGCCACACCCTGGGGCTCAGGCGCAGGGGTCGGAAGCCTTCCCGATCCAGCCGGTCCACCAGACTGGCCCAGGGCTCCTTGCCTTCCTCGCCCAGCGGGTCATGGCGGGCCAGCTCGCCGGCCACGAGGTCCTGGGTGGCGGCGTCCAGGCCCCGGCGGTCCACGAAGGTCGCCCGCCGCGGCAGGGCTTCGTCGACCGGGTTGCGCTGGCGCAGCTCCCCGGCGAGCCCCCCCAGGGCGGTGACCGCCATCTGCACCAGATAGGTGTAGACCTCGGCGGACCGGGCCTCCAGGGAGTCGAGGTCCCGGCAGGTGAGCATTCCCTCGATGCGATCGAAGATGTCCTCGATCTGCTGGAGATAGTCGTCGAGGCGGCGCTCGCCGGTCTCCCCGGAGCGTTCCTCGCGTCGGACCCTCTCGGGATCCGGGGCATCGCTGGCGACGGGAGGCTGCTCCATGGGAAGACCCCGCTCCCAGGGCGGGAAACCGGACGATACCACTACGGATCCCGCCTGTGCGGCCCACCCCCGGCTACACCGGTGCACCGATCCGTGCACTCCCCCGTCGACGCCAGGGACCGAAGCGTGCAGGCGAGGATCCCGACCGGCCTCCGTGCCGTCGCTTCGCGGTCGGCACGGCCCGTGCGTACGATGGGCTCGGGGTATCCCCGGGGGATGCCCAGGCGGAAGGATCGGGACCATGGAGATCGGGAACTGGCAACGGCGCGGCGTGGGGCTGGCGCTGATCCTGGGATTGGGCCTCTCGCCGCTGGCTGCGGTACGGGCACAGGATGGGGGGGGAGAGACGGGTGCCGAAGGCGGATCCGGTTCCCCACCCTCGGACGGAGGCGGTGAGCCCGGTTCTCCGGAAGGCTCGCCTCGGCTGCCCTGGGCTCGGGATCCGAACGACCCGCAGGGAAGCGGCCCCCCCCCTCCCGGGTGGGATCGGCGAGAGGACCGCCGGGACCGGCGCGAGGACCTGAGGGACGCCCGCCGGGACGGCGGCCCCCGAGACCGGCGCGAGGACGTCCGGGACCGGCGCGAGGACCGGCGCGACCGGCGGGAAGACGTCGGGGATCGACGGGAGGACCGTCGGGATCGCCGCGAGGACGTCCGTGACCGGCGGGAGGACGTCAGGGACCGACGGGAGGACCACCGGGATCGCCGCGAGGACGGGCGCGACCGGCACGAGGACCGGCGCGACCGGCGTGAGGATGGGGCGGACCGACGCGAGGATCGCCGGGATCGCCGCGAGGACATCCGGGATCGACGGGAAGACATCCGGGACGCCCGCCATGACGGAGGCATCCGGGACCGCATGGAGGACCGGAGGGACCGACGCGAGGATGTGCACGACCGACGCGAGGACCGACGCGACCGACGGGAAGATGTCGGGGACCGACGCGAGGACCGACGCGATCGCCGGGAGGACGTCGGAGACCGCAGGGAAGATCGCCGCGACCGGAGGGAGAACGTCCGGGATCGGCGGGAAGACCATCGCGACCGGCGCGAAGACCGCGGGGATCGCAGGGAGGACCGGCGGGACCGGCGCGAGGACCACCGCGATCGACGCGAAGACCGGAGGGACGGCGGACCGGCCCAGAGCCGCCCCCAACCCGAGTACGGCGGACCCGGAAGGCCTTGGTTCCAGAACCGGAACTCCGGACAGCCCCAGGGACCCGGCAACTCCTCGGGTGGCGGAGGCCAGGGACCGGAGTCCGGTCGCGGGCGAAGAATGGGGAACGGCCCCTCGGACCAAGGAGGCCAGGGCCGGGGGCGAGGACCGGGGGAGGGCCCCGGAAATCGCTTCGGCCCGAGCGGGCAGGGCGGTTCCGGACCGGGGAGCCGGCGGGGCCCCGGCGACGGCCCCGGAATGCGCCAGGGACCCGGACCCGCTCCCCAGCAGGGGCGGGGCGGCGGCTCCGGTGCGGGTGGAGGCCGGGGGCCGGGCGGACCCCGAGGCGGCGGACGGGGTCGCTGAGCCTGGAGTGACCCGAGGCCCCGGGGGAGCCCAGCTCCTCCGGGGCCTTGCCTCTGCAGCTCACCCCTAGGGGTTCGCTCGCGGGGGCCTACGCCTCCCTGCTCCCCCTGGCGGAGCCAGGGGCGGTCGGCTGCGGCCGCCTTCGTACGTTTGGCCATCCCGGGCAGCGAGGTTCGTCCCATGCTCCGCCCCGGTGGGGCGCCCGGGTCGCGGTCGCTAGACTTTCCCGGAGGAGGGTCCGCCATCGAGGCCAACCAACGCGGGGAGAGGCTCCAGGCAGCCGCCTTCCGGGCCGCCGAGCCGGTTCTGGACGCCCTGCACACCCTCGCGGAGTGCGACGTGCCGGAGCTCCGCAACGCGGCCCTGGCCTCCCTGGCCGCCTTCCAGCACCCGACCAGCCTCCGGTTCCTCAAAGCCGCCAGCCGCATCCCCCGCAGCCGGGACGCTGCCCGGGACGCCCTGGTGCGCTTCGGAGGACCGGCCGCACTGGAGATCCTGGTCGACCTGATCGAGGAATCGGGCGACCCCCCCTTCCGGCACGAGACCGTCCGCCGGCTCTCCGCCTTCGCCGGCACCGACGTGCTCCGGGTGCTCGCGAAGGCTGCCCAGAGCGAAGACCCCGGTAGCCGCGAGGCCGCCGCCAGGGCGCTCGGCGCCCATCCCGGGCCCGAGGTCGAGGCGGCCCTGGTGGCGCTGCTCGAGGACCCCAAGAAGGAGGTCTCGGTCGCCGCCCTGCTCGCCCTCCGGGACGTGGGCACCGACCGCTCGGTGGTACCCCTGCTCCGGATCCTGCACGACTCGCGGGACGTCTTCGTCCGCTCCACCGCCATCATGACCCTGGGACGGCTGGCGCCTGCCGAAGCCAAGGCCGCGGTCCGCAAGCTGCTGAAGGACCCCGACGACCGGATCCGGGCCTCCGCCATCGAGGCCCTGGGCCGCAACCTGAGGGATCATCTCGACGACGTCCCCCTGGTGGCCGAGGCGCTGCGCGACGAGTCGAACCGGGTCCGGGGCAACGCCATCGTTGGCCTCTACGAGGTCGATCCCACCGCCTGCCTGAAGCCCTTCTCCGACCTCTACCTGAGCCCCCGCAAGTTCTGGCGCTCGACCGCCGCCTGGGTGCTCGGCCAGGTCCAGTCCCCCGAGCTCTTCCAGGCCTACATGCCGGTCCTCAACACCGAGAGCGACAAGGATGTCGTGGCCATGAGCCTGCGCTCCATCGAGGAGTGCAGCAGCCCTCGGCTGGTGCCGACCATGGGCAAGCTCCTCGGGCACCCGAATGCCGAGGTGCGCATGCGGGCTTCGATCGCCTTCGCCCGGATGGCACGGCCCTCGGACCGGCCGTTGCTCCTGGGAGCGCTGACCCGGGAGAGGGACCCGCGGGTCAAGGCAGGGATGCTCCCTCCCCTCGGCAAGCTCTCGGACGCCACCAACTTCGCCGACATCTTCCCCTTCCTCGACGACCCCGATCCCCGGGTGGTGGCCAACGCCATCGAGGCCCTGGGCCGGGTGGGAGACCTGGCGGTCGCCCCGGTGCTGCGGGACACCCTGGGTGCCCGCCCTCCCCGGGTCCGCGCCAACGCCCTGGTGGCCCTGGTCCGGGTGGGCGACCTCACCGTCCTCCCGAAGCTCGCCGACATGCTGCGCAGTCCCCTGCCCGACGAGGTCAAGAGCGGGGCCCATGCCGCCGAGATCCTGGCTGCCGACCTCCACGCCGCCCGCCAGGGAGACCCGGGGCTGGCAGCCCTGGGAGCCGCACTCTCGGCTGCCGCCGAGAGCGTGAGCGACGACGAGCTGGTCAAGGCCCTCGACGTCGATGCCGCCGGCGACGAGTCCACCGAGGGCGAGCTGGTCTGGGCCAAGAGCCTCTCGCTCGAGCCCGACGAGCCCCTCGACCTGTCGCGGGAGGAGGCCGGGGCCGATCCCCTGGCGCGCTACCGGGAGGCGACCCGGACCGGAGCCCCGGTGGGCGACCGGGAGCGGGAGGTCTTCCGCAACCGACGCTTCATGCCGGGACTCTTCCTGGCCCTCGAGCAGGACCGCAAGGCAGGGGCCCCGGCCCGGGTCCAGGCCAGCTACCTCGACCTCGCCGACGCCCAGCTCTCGGTCCTGGGGCAGTTCCTGCGCCGCGCCCAGCAGCGGGTGCGCGACGGGGCCGAGGCGCAGGTCTACCGGATGCTCGAGTTCTTCTTCCGGCAGATCAAGCTCAATCCCGAGGTCCACAAGGTCTTCGGCCAGCACTACCTGGCCCAGAAGGAGTACGACCTGGCCTACGAGCACCTGATCGAGGCGTTCGCGGCCGATCCCGACGACCTCGAGCTGCTGGTGCAGGCGGCCGGCGCGGCGATCCGGATCCGCAAGATCAAGGTCGCCCGCGAACTCCTGGCCTACGCCGCGCCCCGGGTGGCCGGGGATCCCCGACTCAAGAGCCGGGTGAGCGGGCTGGCGGCGCTGGTCGAGTCCCCTTCCCGGGGTTCCTGACCGCGCCACCGGCTCGCCCGCGCCGTGCGGCGAGTCGCTACTTCTTCCTGCTGCGCCCGGCCTTGGCCTTGCCCTTCGCCTTGGCGGACGGCTTGGCCTTGGTCTTCTTCCCGGACCCGCCCTCATGGCCGGCGCAATCGTGGTGTTCCTCGGCCTCCGAACAGGCCGCGCTCATCTTCTCGAGTCGCTCCATCAGCTGGGTGTCGCTCACGTCTTCGACATGGCTCGCCAGGTTCCAGGTGTGCCCGAAGGGATCCCGGAGGGTCCCGGAGCGGTCCCCGTAGAACTGGTCGGCGACCGGGCGGACCACTTTGGCTCCGGCCTTGACGGCCTTCTTGAAGACCTTGTCCACGTCCTCGACGTAGTGGAGGATGCTGACCGCGGTCCCTCCCTCGCCGGGTCCGGTGATGCCCATGTCCGGGAACTCGTCCGCCAGCATCACCACCGAATCGCCGAGCTGGATCTCGGCGTGCATGACGGGAGCCCCGTCGTCGCCCCCCATGCGCATGCGCTCCTCGGCCCCGAACGCCTTCTTGTAGAAGGCGATGGCCTGGGCCGCTCCCTTCACGATCAGGTAGGGGGTGATCGAACCATAGGCCTTGGGCACGGCCCGGATCTTCTTCGCCATGGATCCTCCTCGGTAGGGCGCCGAGGCGCCGAGGGTGCCGCGGGATCGTACCTCGGCCGGGGCCCGGGTCGAGGGGAGCTGCGTGCTAGCCTGCCCCGCATGTTCACCTTCTGGTCCACCCGGATCGGGGACTGGGAAGTCTGCGAGCTGCACGACGGACGCTTCGCCCTCGACGGCGGGGCGATGTTCGGGGCTATCCCCAGGGTCCTGTGGGAGAAGCAGATCCCCCCGGACTCCCGGCACCGGATCCCCCTGGCGCTGCGGTGCCTCCTGCTCTGCGGCCATGACCGCCTGGCCCTGGTCGACACCGGGATCGGCGACAAGTGGAGCCCGAAGGAACTCGGCCTCTACGACATCCGCCACGGGGAGAACGACCTGGCCCGGTCGCTGGCCCACTGGGGCGTCCGTCCCGAGGACGTGACCGACGTGCTCCTCACCCACCTCCACTTCGACCATGCCGGAGGCAACACCCGGCGCGACCCGGTCTCGGGCGGAATTCTCGCCAGCTTCCCGGAGGCCAGGTACCACGTCTCCCGGGACAATCTCGCCCACGCCCGACTGCCCGAGGAGCGGGACCACGTCTCGTACCTGGCCGAGAACTTCGAACCCCTGGTCGAGCAGGGACTGCTCAGGACCTTCGAACCCGGCTGCGAGATCCTGCCGGGAGTGTTCGCGGAGCAGAGCGACGGACACACCCCCGGACTCGTGACCTACCGGGTCCAGGGCGCATCCGAGCGCCAAGCCCTGGTCTACGCCGCCGACCTGGTGCCCACCGCCGCCCACGTCCGCCTGAACTACGGCATGGGCTACGACCTCTGCCCCCGGAGCCTGATCCCCGAGAAGCGGACCCTGATGGATCGGGTCGTCGAGAACGGGTGGATCCTCTGCTTCGAGCACGACCCGCACATGGCGGCGGCCAGGGTCGGTCGCGACGAGCGGGGACGCTTCCAGGTCACGGAGCGCTTCGGCGGCGCGCTGCCGCTCTAGCCGCTTGCGTCTCGGCCGCAGGGGCCCCCGGACCCGCCGCCTTCACTCCCGGGAGAGGAGCTCCGCCTCCTGTGCATACGGCGAGGGCAGGCGGGCCACGAAGCCGCGCAGCGCGGCCCGGATCCGCCCGGCATCGTCCGCCTCGAACCGGGCCGGGCCGTCCGGAATCGCCAGGGCCCGGGCCAGGCCGAGGAGCACCCAGGGGAGGTGCCGTTCCGGGAGGCCGAGGATCCGCTCGCGATCGCGGGCCCAGGCAGCCGCCAGGCCGCGGGCATCGACCGGATCGGCAAGCCGGTTCACCCACTCGACCAGGGCCAGGTCGGCACGCTGCGAGGCGAAAGCACCACCGGGCCCGTCGCCAGCTGCCGGTGCGAGCGAGGCCCGTTCCAGGAGCGCCCTCTCCCGCAGCTCCCCGCCGGGATCGGGGTCCAGGCCCCTCCGCCGCGCCACCACCCGGACCAGCCGCCACCACTCCGCCTCGATCAGGGCTCCCGGCGGATCGGGCTCCCCGGGCGGGAACAGCACATCCCGATCCACCCGGAACGGATCCGCGTAGCAAAACGGCGAGACCTCATGCCCGAGGCGGGCCATCACCATGGCCAGCCACTCGCGTTCGGGACGCCCCGGAGCCGCCCGGGCCGCCTCCCGGAAGGCGTCGGCCAGCCGCCCGGCCCCATCGGCCAGCAGCGGACGCAGCAGGCGGGGCCCTTCGGCCCTCGCGACCAGATGCCTCACCAGGGCCAGGAGCCGGCCTCCGTCCCGGTCCTGGGGCAAGCCCGAGAGTCGCTCTTCGAGCTCGGCGACCAGCTCGACCGGGGCTCCGGGCAGGGTCGCGCCCACCCCCTCGCGGAGCCCTGCCTCGAGCCTGGCCCGCTCCCGCGAGGCGGCCTCGAGGTGGTCGAGGACCCCGATCACGGTGACCGGGACCCGCACCGGCGCCAGCCCGGGGCCCGGCCAGACCCGGGCCAGGATCGACGGGGCGGCGACCTCCCCGACCGGGACCGGAGTCGGCATCCCGATCTCCGGCGTCGCGCTACCGGTCGCCAGGTAGGCCCCGACCAGACCGCCCACCGCCAGCAGTCCGACCCCGCCCGCAACACTCCGCCACCTGGCAGCGGGCCCGCGGTCCACCGGGTCGAGGCGGGTGGTGGGTCCGGCCGCGACGGCCGGCCCAGGAGCGGGTACCGCCGGCAGGGTCCGCTGCATCGTCGCCCCGACCGCGGCTCCCTGCCTTCCCCCTCGCTCGATCAGCGCCTCGAGGTCGCGGAGATCCCCAGGTCTGGCGGAAGGATCCGTGGCCAGGCATGCCTCGATCACCCGGCGTTCCAGGTATTCCGGACCGAGGGCCGCGAACCCCGGCGGCCCCGGGTCGCGGCCGTGGCGGCGCCGCATCACCTCGGCCACCTCCCAGGGGATCCGCCCCTCGCAGAGGTGGAAGAGCGAAGCCCCCCACGAATACCAGTCGGACCGGGGCGTGGGGTCGCCCCCGGCCAGCACCTCGGGCGCGGCGTAGGCCAGGGTCCCGAGCACCACCCCGGTGCGGGTCCGGCGCGGCGCCGCGAGGTCCTTGACGATCCCGAAGTCGAGCAGCACCACCCGGGACCCGTCCGCCACCCGCACCAGGTTCGAGGGCTTCACGTCCCGATGGACCAGCCCCAGTCCGTGCATCGCCGAGAGGCCGCGGGCGGCCTCCATCATCCTCCCCAGCGGATCGGGGAGGCCGGGGATCTCGGAGAGCGGCGAGCCCTCGAGGAGCTCCATCACCATCCAGGGGCCCTCGTCGCTCCAGCCGGCGTCGTAGACCCGGACCACGCTCGGATGCTCGAGCCGGGCGAGGCTCCGGGCCTCGAGCTCGAAGCGGGCCTCGAGCTCCGGGTCCCGGCCGAGCCGCAGCACCTTGATGGCCACCGGACGCCCGAGCTCCAGGTCGTCGGCCCGGACCACCGCGCCCATGCCGCCGGTCCCGATCAACCCGACGGGCCGATAGCGTTTCTCTAGGACCCGGGGGAAGGCCGGGAGCGCCGGGTCCGGACTCACGGTCGAGGCACCCCGTCCGCGGTCGCCGTCCCACGAGACCCGCGATCCTCGCTGCGGAGACAGGGGCCCCGGGGGAAACGGCCGCGCTCGGGCCTCGCGGCGCACCCATGCGCGCCCCCCAGGAGGGTCACTCGACTGTGCGCTTCCTCGCCCTGGCACGGAACCTGCCCTGGATCCCCCCGAAAGGGTCCAGGTGATCCTCGATGTCCGTCTCTGTCCGTCGCAGCCGGAAGATCCGAGGTCTCTCGGGTCTCATGGCTCTCTCGCTGACACTCCAAGGATGCAGTTTCCTCGACTTCCTCGATACCCTGATCAAGAGCTCGACGGCGGGGAGCGCCACCACCGCCGCCAACCCCAACCACCATGAAGAGGGGGGACCGCTCTCGCCACCGGGTCGCGCCGCACCTGGTCCTGGATTCCTTCCCCAGACCTTCATCCCGGCCGGGATCTTCCCGCCCTCCGGGATGGGTACCGGGTTCAACCCCGGGTACGGCGCCTACTCCGGGGGCTCCCCCGGCTCGTCCGCGGGCGGCTTCTGCTACCAGGTCGAACCGGGCGCCTCTGCGGCCAGCGCAGGCGCCGCTTCCCAGGGGACGGTCGCAGGGGTCCGGGAAACACCGCTGCCCGGCCGCGACGTGTGAGCGAGGAGTCACCTGGAGCGCCCCCCGGGAGGCGTGGGAGCCCGGGAAGGGCTCGGCCCCAAGGTACACCTCGCCCATGGGCTACGATGATCGGGTGGCGTCCGCCGCCGCGGTGCGGTCCCCCAGGGGTCGCTCCGAGGGTCGCCGGCCCGAGGCCGTAGAGGTCGGGTCGGGGATCATGGCAACCGGGTTGTCATCGGCGATGGACGACTTGGAGGCTCTGCATGGTCCGCCCGATGGCAATGCTGCCGAACATCCTGACGACCCTGAACATCGCCTGCGGCTTCTGGGCCATGACCCTGTGCCTGGAAGCGGTCCAGAGCGGATCGAGCGCCGGGACCGAGGCCCTGCTCTCCAAGGCATGCTGGCTGGTGGTGCTGGCCGCGGTCTTCGATGCCCTGGACGGCCGGGTGGCCCGCTGGGCCAAGGTCTCCTCCAAGTTCGGGGTCGAGCTCGACAGCCTGGCCGATGTGATCTCCTTCGGGGCGGCCCCCGCCCTGATCGCCTACACCCACGGCCTCGCCGACCTGGGGAGCGCCGGTCGCCTCGCCGCCATGACCTTCGCGGTCTGCGGGGCGCTGCGGCTGGCCCGCTTCAACGTAGGAGCCAACGAGGACAAGCCGGCGAGTCCCTACTACTTCCAGGGCAGCCCGATCCCGGCCGCCGCCGGTCTGGTGGTGAGCTCGGTGCTCTACGGGCTCGGCAGCGAGGCCCCCCTCAGTCCCATGACCTTGGCCGGCCTCACCCTCTACGGCTCGGCCATGATGGTCTCGTCCTTCCCCTACCCCTCGGCCAAGAAGACCCCCCGCACCAAGTCGGGACGGATGCTGCAGGCGGTGGCCCTGGCCTCGATCCTCTTCGGACTCCGGATCCACGGGCACAAGTTCCTCTTCGCCTGCGCCCTGGCCTACATGGCCTCCGGACCGCTCTTCCAGGGATACCGCCTGCTGATGACGGTTCTCCATGGCAGCGAGCCCCAGCCCGAGGCCGAGGAAGAGACGGCCAGCGCCGAGACGCCCCAGGAGTAGCGTCCGGGGCAGGGTCCAGGGTCAGGGACCGGGAGGCGCCGAGCCTTCCCGATCGAAGTACTCGCGGATCAGGTCCTGGTACTCGCGGGGGACGTTCTCCCGGGCCAGGTACTCTCCCACCTTGCGCTCGTACTCGCGCTGGGGATCCTCCGGGGCGGCGTCGACCTCGAAGGGACTCCATCGCTCCCGCGCCACCGGATCGCCGCTGGCCCGGTCGGTCAGGCCCGAGAGTTCGTCGGCCGGGATGGGCTCTCCCGGGACCCTGGGTCTACGACGTCCCCCGGACTCGCCCGGGCGTCGGGGTCGGGGCTTCTTGCGGGTCCCTCCGGGCTCGAAGCCCTCGACCCGGGTGGCCTGGGGATCCCGTGCCGTGGAACCGCTGCCGGGATCGCCGCGTCCGGCGCCCGAGCCGTTCCCCCGCTCCCCGGAACCGGTCCCCTTGCCTTCGGCGGAACCCGGGTCCTTGCCGGAACCGTCCCCGGCGCCCGGGTCCGACCCGGAGTCCCCGCTCCCCGAGGCTCCCTCGCCGTGCGGGTCGCCCTTCCCGTCGCCGCCCATGCCCTTGCCGGGCCGGGAGCCGCCGGGATCCGGACCTCCCCCGGGTCCCGCGCCCGGGCGCTTCCCGGTCTCGCCTCCCTGGGCCTTGCGTTCCTCGGCTTCCTTCTTCCGCTTCTGGGCCTCGATGGCCTCCCGGAGCTCCCGGTCGGCCTCGCCGAGCTTCATGAAGCCGGGGCCCTTCTTGGCGGCATCCTTGAGGCTGGCCACCAGGACCTGGATTCCCTGGGCCTGGGCGTTGCGATCCCCGGAGCCGAGGCCCTGGGCCGCGTCCTTCAGACCTTCGGAGAGGCTCCCGGGCGAGCTGCCGGCTCCCGCGCCGCCTCCCTGACCACCGCCCTGACCCTGCCCGCCGGCTGCGCCGGAGCTCTGGCCACCGGCTGCCCCCGCCCCCGGGCCGCCGGCTTGGCCTTGGCCTTGGCCCTGGCCCTGACCCTGACCCTGACCTTGGCCTGGGCCTTGGCCCTGACCCTGACCCTGACCCTGACCCTGGCCCTGACCCTGACCCTGGCCCTGACCCTGGCCCTGACCCTGGCCCTGGCCCTGGCCTTGGCCCTGGCCCTGACCCTGGCCCTGACCCTGGCCCTGACCCTGACCCTGACCCTGGCCCTGACCCTGACCCTGACCCTGACCCTGACCCTGACCCTGGCCCTGGCCCTGGCCCTGACCCTGACCCTGACCCTGGCCCTGGCCCTGACCCTGACCCTGACCCTGACCCTGACCCTGACCCTGGCCTTGGCCCTGGCCCTGGCCCTGGCCCTGGCCCTGGCCCTGACCTTGGCCCTGACCTTGCCCCTGACCTTGCCCCTGACCTTGCCCCTGACCTTGCCCCTGACCCTGACCTTGCCCCTGACCCTGGCCTTGCCCCTGACCCTGACCTTGCCCCTGGCCTTGGCCCCCAGGCTTCCCTTGCCCGGCGCCCGGCGAGGACCCGTGTCCATGCCCCGGATTCGAGCAGTTGCCTCCCGAGCAGGACCCGGGCTTGCCCTGCTGCCCGGGATCGCCCTGTTGGCCGGGCGAGCCCTGTCCGGGCTTCTGGAACGGCCCGCCCGGGAAGCGGGCGGCGTTGGCCGCCCGCATGAGGTCCCCGGACCTGGCCGCTTCCTTCAGCGCCTGGGCCAGGCGGGCCGCCTCCGCGGGATCCATCCCGGTCTGGCGCACCTCCTCGGCGAGCTGCTCCCCGAGCTGGGCTGCCCGGGCGACGTCGCCGGCCGCCAGGGCCCGGGCGAACTCCTGGGCCGTCTTGCTCTTGGTCAGGTACTCCGCCACCCGGCTGAGCTGCTGGGCCGCACCCAGGAGTTCCGGGTTCCCCGATCGCACCGCGGCATCCTCGACCGCCTTCAAGGCCTCCCGGGTGGCTGCGAAGATGTCGTCGAGGCTCTGCGCCCCCTGGACCTGGTTCATCAGGCCCTCGAGCTTCTTGGCGAGTTCGGGATCCACGCCGCGGTGTTCGTCGATGGCCTTGTCCAGGATCTCCTGGACCCTGCGGACCTCCTGCACGACCTCCACGGTGCGGGCCGCCAGCCGGATCATGTCCCAACGGGGCAGGAGAGCCGCCAGCCCGAACCCGATGAAGGCGAGCAGCGCGGCGGCAACCTTGGTCTCCGCCGGCAGACCGTTCGGGACCAGGATCCCCGGCTCCAGCCGTCCCGCCACGCCTTCCGTGGTCGTGACCAGCTCGGTCTCCACCGGGTTGCCGGCGCCCCGGCGGGCGCACTCCAGGGCCGTGGTGAACCGGTCGTAGCTGTGGAGCCGACGGTCCAGCGCCGCCACCGTGCCCCCCAGGGTGGGCCGGGACCAGCGGTACCAGACCAGGCCGCCGACCAGGCCGAGACCGGGAAGGGCGACCAGGAGCAGGAGGATCCCGGGCACCGGGGCGAAGGGATGGATCGCCAGCAGCACCGCGGCGGGGGCCAGGCCGAAGAGCAGGCCCCGGGAGATGCCCAGGAGCAGCCTGCGTCCCAGGAGGCGTGCGTGGATCCCCGCCAGGGACGCCTCGAGCGTGCTCATCGCGTCTTGCCTCCCCGGCGTCGGATCTCCCGGGCCTCGAGTTCCTTGCGATAGACCTGGGCCGCCTGGGCCCGGACCGGTTCGAAGGCCCGCTCCCGGAAGCGGTCCGGGAGGTCTCCGCCGCGTCCTGCGACCCGGCCCAGAGCCTGCTCCAGGCGGAGCCTGGCGCCATGGGAACGGTACCAGTGGTCGTCATCCAGGACAATCGCCAGGAGCTTCTCCCTGCCGTCCGCCACCCCGGTCGGCACCGGCGGGTAGCCCCGCCGGGCCAGGCTGTCGAGGAACCAGTCCTCCGCCGTCTTCGACCCATGTTCCCTCCACCAGGGTTCCAGATCGGATTCCTCCCGGGCCGCCAGGGCCTGCAAGGCGTGCCGGGTGGCCTGGTCGCAGGTGCCGGTCCCGGTGGCATCGGGCGCCCGGCAGCCCCGCTGGGCCAGCAGGAAGGGTGATGCCCCGGCTTCGAGGCGGAAGCCCAAGGCCACGGCCACCACATGGGAAGCCTCCCGACCCCAGGCTCCGTGCATGACCGGGATCAGGTGATGCCGGAGATCCTCCTCGCTCCCCTTCCCGGGAAGGCTCTCGCCGAGTTCGCGCGCCACCGCGTCGGCGAGCCCCGCCAGCGCCAGCTCCCGTTCCGGCTCTTCCCGCAGCTCCTCGACCAGCGACTCGAGGGTCCTCTGGCGGGCCGCCAACGGCACGGGTTCCCACCAGCTGGCCAGGGGCGCGGTTCCGGCGCCGGATGCCCCCCCGGGCCCCCCCGCACCTCCGGCTCCCCCGGGGCTGCCGGCTCCCGCCTTGGTCGCGGCTGCGGCCGTCGACTCCTGGGAGAGCGGTCCCCGCCGCGCCAGCCCTGCATAGGCGCGATAGTTGGCCCGCACCCGCTCCGTCCGCCCCGCCTGGGCCAGGACCCGGGCGAGCTCCAGGAAGAGATCCGGCCTGGTGGCGTCGATGTCGATGGCCCGCTCGAAGGCCTCGGCCGCGGAGTCGAGCCGCCCCTCGGAACGCTCGATCCGGGCCAGCTCCCTCCAGGCCCACCCATGGTCGGGGTCGGCGCCCAGGAATCGCTCCAGCACTCCCCGAGCGGTCTCGACCTTGCCCTCGGCCCGGGCCATCTCGAGCAGGCCGAAGGCCGCCGCCCGGCCCGAGCCATGGACCTTGTGGGCCGCTTCCAGGGCCAAGCGCCCCTCCCGGGCATGGCCTGCGGCCAGGCGGGCTGCCGCCAGATCCATCCACAGCCCGTAGTCCCGGGGATGGGCGAGGATGGCCGCCTCCAGGGCCGGCCGGGCCGCCGGATCCCGGTTCCTGGCCATGACCCGGGCCCTCACCCTGGCCAGGTCCGTCCCTCCTGCCCCCGCCAGCATGCGGACCGCGTGGTCCATGGCGCCCCGGAGGGCATACACCAGGGCCAGCCGGGTCCTGGGGGCGGCCGCCCCCGGCCCGGCCCCCCGCCGCCCGCCGCTCGGGGGGGGCGGGGCGACGGGGGGGGGCCCCCCCCCCCCCCGGGGCCCCCCCCGGCGGCGGCGCCCCCCCCCCCCCCCCCCC
>CAYOHP010000056.1:28995-37814 GCA_964403795.1 uncultured bacterium
ATGGCGCCCCGGAGGGCATACACCAGGGCCAGCCGGGTCCTGGCCTCGGCCTCCCCGGCCTCGGCCCGCTTCATCAGTCCGATCGGAGGGACCGGGAAGACGGGATCGGCACCCATCCCCCGGATGGCCCCCTCCAGGAAGGTCCGGTAGCTCGCCTCGAGACCCGAGACCGGGATCCCGAGCTCGCGGGAGATCGCCTCCAGGGAAGGAACCCGCTGCCGGTAGAGGTCGAGGATACGGTCGAAGGCAGCGTCTCCCCGCAGGGACGCGATCCACCGCATGGCCACCCCGGCCTGCATGTAGGCGAGCATCACCCGATCGCTGCGCACGAATCCCTCGGGGAGGTCGGCGAGCGGGAGCAGGTCCCCGGTCCAGTGCGCCCCGGTCAGGATCCCGTCCCAGTGCTCCCCACGGAGGCCCTCGTGGTAGACGGCCAGGCCTTCCGTGAACCATCGGGGCAGGTAGCCCGTTCCCACCCGGTCGGCGTTGAACGAGTGGACCAGTTCGTGGAGCATCACCCGGCGCCACCCGTGGGCCGACTCGGTGGTCTCGCCCGAGCTGAACGAGAGGCATGGTCCGAAGCTCACGCCCCGGAACAGATGTCCGGGCAGGCCCCGCACCCGGGCATTGAACCAGGCGTCGTCGGCGAAGATCTCGATCCGATGGCTCTGCGAGAGGCGGTGGCCGAGGCGCTGCGAGAGATCCCCGAGCAGGCTCGCCACCGTGGTCCGGTAGCGATCGGCGACCGCCGAGACCGGTCCCGGCTCGAGCACCAGGTAGCCGTCCGGCACCGGCTCGGCCCCGAAGGCCACCAGCCGGTCGATGACCTTCAGGTAGTTCACTGCCGGCACCAGGAAGGGATCCAGGTATTGGGCCTTCTCCAGATCCTCGCGGGCTGCTCCCAGCCTTCCCGCATGGAGATGGAGGACGCCCCGTCGGTACAGGCACCCCGAGGCCGCGGGTCGCCTCCCGATGCCCCGGGTGTAGGCCTCGATCGCGTCCTCTTCGCGGTACTGGCGCTCGGCCACCTGGCCCAGGGCCTCGTCGAGTTCGGCGTACCGGGGATTGACGGCCAGGCAGGTCCGTACCGCCAGTTCCAAGCCCTGGGCATCCCCTGCGGCGGCCGCCACCTCGGCCCGGAGGGCGAGCATCCCGGGGTCACGGGCCCGCACCGCCAAGGCCTCTGCGACCAGGGCCCGGGCTTCGTCGAATCGCTCCCGGAAGAGGGCGACCCTCGCCTCCACCTGGAGGGCCCTCGGCTGGCGCGGGTCGATGGCCCGGGCCTTCCTCGCCAGGTCGAGGGCGGCCTCCAGGCGGCCTTCCTCCCAGGCGGCCATGGCCCGGCTGGCCAGCAGGCGGGCCGAGCCCGGGGCCACCTCCAGGCCGGCCTTGTACTCGAGGTCGGCATCCCCGCTCTGGTAGTGGCGCAGGAACAGATCGCCCGCCTCCTGGAAGGCCGAGACCATCCACGGCGCCTCGGCCTGCAGCTTCTCGAGCTGGCGCAGGGCCCCGGTCGGGTCCCGGTTCCGGGCCGCCGCCTGGGCCGCCGCCAGCCGTTCCCGGCGCCCCGGGGCGGGGCTGCCGTTGAATGCCGAGGCCGCGGCGTTGAACGCCTCCCGGGCCAGGTCGTACTCCCCGAGTTCCTCCAGGATCCGGCCCCGGAGCGCGTGCGCCTCGACCCCGGGCCCGGCGCGCACCGCCTCGTCGATCGCGGCCAGCGCCGGGTTGTGGGCACCTTCCCCGAACCGGGCTGCCGCCAGGACCAGGGCGGCCTCTCCCGGGTTCGCCCCCTCGCCCCTGGCCTTCTCGGCGAGTTCCGCGGCCTTCTGCGGATCGCCCGAGTAGAGCCAGACCTCGGCCGCCCAGAGGAGCGCGCTGGCGCGGTCCGGTGCCTGCTGCTTCAGCCGCTCGCCCGCCGCCAGGGCCGATCCGGCCTCTGCCAGACGCTCGATTTCCTCGGGCAGCCGGGAGGCGAGGGCGGCACCAGTGACCCCTACGGCCCAGGCGAGCACTGCGATCCCGGGCCTCCGTGAAGAGGCGGAGGGCGGCCCGAGCCCTCCCCGGGATCCTGCGCCGGAGGCCGCTCGAGCCCGGACGGAACCGGCCCCCGGGCCGCCAGGTCGCATGCCGACGAGGGTAGCATGGGGAATCGGGAGGTCCTGGCATGCTGGAGCGACCTTCGCTCGAACTGCTCGAATCGCCGGCTTGGGTCCAGGTCGAGTGCGACTGGATCCGGGGCGGACTGCGCAAGCTCCGGGACGTGCTCCGGGCGCCGACTCCGCGGGCCCGCCATCTGCGCATGGTGGCGGTGGTCAACCAGGCCCTCTACTCGCTGCGCGACTACCCGGTCTCGTCCCGGCCCGAACGCTACGGCGGCGCCGAAGGCGGCGCCCTCCTCCACTGGATCGTCTCGGCCCGGCTGGGCGAGGAGACCGGCGGCTCCCGGGGCCTCCCCGATGTGCTCTCCGGACTCTCGCCGCGCCTGGCCGGATGCCGCAGCGAGGACGACTTCGTCCACGCCTATCTCACCGCGCTCTCCCGCGTCACGGCCAGCGCCTCGCTCTGGGACCTGGCCGCCGACATCCTCCAGAACGGCTTCCCCCTTCCCATCGACCGTTTCCTCGCCGAGGAACTCGCCCGCTCCGGCTGGCACTTCACCCGCGTCCCCTTCGAGACCGTGACCAAGGCCCAGGCCTTCGCCGATCTCCCCGAGGAGCGGGGCGGTCCGGAGAACCTCATGAACCACCTGGGCCGCCTGGTGGGCTGGGCCGACGCCTATCCGAGCTGGAACTTCAACGTCGACGGCTGGGACGCGATCCGCTTCAACGGCATCCCCGAGGGCGTGGTCTTCCGCGAGTCGATGACCCTGGTCGAGCTCGAGGGCTTCCCCCTCCCGATCGGGGCCGGTCCCGCCTATGGGGAGGCTCGCCGCAGGATCCTGGCGGGCGAGAGCTTCCGGATCCGGACCGGGGAGGAGCTGACCGAGCACGTGATCCAGCCGCGCATCTTCCCGCGTCGGCGGGCCGAGGTGAACCCCGAGTGCTACCTCCGGGTCGATCTCCCGCCGGATTCCGATCCGTAGGAAGGCGGGGAGTACCGGTGGCGCTCCCGATCGGCCTCGACGAACTGGATCCGCCCCGGTCCGGCCTGGGTGGCGGACTGGCACCGGGTCTCGGCTTGGCTTGCCTGCTCCTCGCCCTGTCGCTGGCCTCCGCCCTCCGCGACCGCAGCGACCTCCACCGCGAGCTGGGTGCCGCCCGTCCCCGCCCCTCGGCGCTGGTCCGGGCCCTCGGCTCCGAGGACACCCGGCTGGCCTCGGCCGCGCTGGCGCGCCTTTGCGAACTCTCGCCCGACCAGGTGGCCGCGGTCCTGGCGGCGACGCCCCTGGGCCGGGGCCTCCCGGTCGACCGGCTGGCGGTCCCGGTGCTCTCGGCCCGCGGCGACGTGGCGGCCCGCCGCGGTCTGGAGCGGATCCGGAGCCCGTGAACCTCTTTCAGAGCCGGGTCAGATAGCGCTCGTAGCGCGGATCCTCGCCCCGCACCACGCCCCGGTAGGCCTCCGCCAGGCGTCGCGTCACGGGACCGGCCCCCTCGGTGAGGCGCACGTCGTCGAGCTCGGCGATCGGCGTCACCTCGGCCGCGGTCCCGGTCATGAAGGCCTCGTCGGCGGCCGCCAGCTCGTCACGCGAGAGGGTGCGCTCCTCGACCTGGAACCCGAGATCGCGGGCCAGTTCGATCACCGTGGCGCGGGTGATGCCCGGGAGGATGTTCCCGAGCGGCGGCGTCACGATCCGGTCGGCCTTGACCGCGAACACGTTCTCGCCCGAGCACTCCGCCACGTTTCCATGGTGGTCGAGCAGCAGCGCCTCGTGGAATCCCGCGGCGTGGGCCTCGCGCACCGCCAGCAGCGAGTTCACGTAGTGCCCGCAGATCTTGGCCTCGGGAACCAGGCTCCCGGGATGGAAGCGCACGAAGCGCGAGGTCTTGATCCGGGGCGAGGCCGCGGCCACGTAGCTCCCCCACTCCCAGGCCGCGATGGCGGTCACGGGCGGGCACTTGCGAGGAGGCACGCCCAGGGTGTCGTAGCCGTAGAAGGCGATGGGGCGCAGGTAGGCCGAAGTCAGCCCGTTGGCGCGCAGCGTGGACCGACAGGCCTCCGCCAGCTCGTCCCGCTCCCAGGGGATGGAGAGTCCGATCACCGCCGCGCTCCGGTAGAGGCGGTCGAGATGATCCCCCAGCCGGAAGATCGCCCCGCCCCGGTCGGTGCGGTAGCTGCGGATCCCCTCGAAGGCGCCCGATCCGTAGTGCAGGGCGTGGGTGAGGACGGGAGTGGTGGCGTCCGCGGCATCCTTCAGCTCCCCGTCCATCCACACCTTGCCGACTTCCATGGCGCCTCCTGGCGGCCGACTGTAGGCCAATCCGCCGGGGCTCGGCTACGCTCCCGGCACAGCCCCTCTCCGGGCCCGCAACCGAAGATCCTCGGGGGAGACCTTGCGCCGTCCAGGTCGCCGATCCGCTGGGAGCCTGCACCGGACACCTCGTCGGGGAGCCACCCTGGTCGAGCTGGTCCTCGGCACCGGGCTCGTCCTCGGTCTCCTGGGCCTGGCCTTGGGTGCCTTCCGCCTGTTCGGCGCCCGCAGTGCGGCCTCCACCGAGGAGTCGAGGCGGGCCCGCCAGGGAGCCATGCTGGCCGAGCAGCTGCGGCGACTCTTCCGGATGGCGACCGCCGCCGAGTGGGACGGGACCAGGCTCTCGATCCGGGCTCCCGGATTCCGGGGCGCAGAGGGCGAGGACTGGACGCGGGTGCTCCTGGATGCCGGGAAGGGAGCCGTGCTGGTGGTCGGATCGGGCGGCGAGACGCACCGCTACGATCTCGGGGCCGGGATCGGCCTGGTAGCGGAGGTGCTCCCCGACGAGGACGTGATCCGGGTCCGGGTCCCCGGAGTCCCGGACCTCGGGCTCGAGGCTCTGGTGGTCCACTCCCTGCCCGGATTCGCGGGAGCCGTCGCACCCGGGGCACCGGCCGCCTCCGGCTGGGGCGATCCCCCTCGGCTCGAAGCCGAAGCAGGTCGGAGCGAGGCCAGCGGCTTCCTCGACCCGAGTCCGCTGGAGGAGGCCGGGACCGCGCTCCCCGACTCCCCGGCGGTCTGGAGCGATCTCGACCTCGAGGCGGACGTGCTCGCCATCGAGACGCGCCCGGTGGGAACCCTCCTCCTGGCCTCCGGTGAGGCCCCGCTGCCGACCCCTGTTCTCGAGATGGCAGCTCGCCTGGCAGGGTTGGGGATGCCCGCCCACCTGGTGCGCTGGGCAGCCCCCCTGCTCGAAGCCTGGCTCGAGGCCCTGGGAGAGCTCTCCCGCCTGGGTGGACCGCCGCCCCCTCCGGGACGGATCGAGGCCTTCGACCGGGCCCGCCGCCGGGCCGCCTCGACCGTGGCATGGTTCGACGCCATCGCCCGCCATGGCTCGACCCCGGGTCTCCCCGACCCGGCCCCGGTCGCCCCGCCCGCGGTGCCACCACCTCCCGCCACCTCCCCCCCACCCCCACCTTCCCCGACGGATCCCCCGCCTCCCACCGATCCCGCCGCCACCCCGCCCGATCCGGTCGCGACCCTGGACACGGCCCGGGCCGCGGCGGCTTCCCAGGCGATCGCCACCCAGGACCAGGAGGTCCAGGCCAGTCTCGCCGCGGTGGGTGCCGCCGCGGCCGGGGTCGAGTCGGCCCGGAGCACATGGTCCGGCGCCGAGAGCGAGGCCCTGGCCGCCGCCGGCGCCGAGCCGCCCCCCGAGGCCCTCGAGCGCCGCGACCGGGCCGCCTCGGTCTCGGGACGGGTGGCCGCCGCCGCCGGACGCGCCTCCCAGGTGGCCGCCCACCAGGCCGCCATGAACCTCGCTTCCATGGCCGCCGAGATCGACGGGATCCAGGGCGACCTGGGCAGTCTCCAGTGACTCCGACCCGACCCCCGACCTCGTGAACCTCGCCGATTTCCTTCCCGAGCCACTCCGGACCTCGTACCAATTCGAGGGCGTCCTGGGACGGGGCGCCATGGGAGTGGTGCTCTCGGCCCGCGACCGCACCACCGGCGAGGCGGTCGCCATCAAGCTGGTCGCCCGGGATGCCGATAGCCTCTCGCTCGATCGCCTCCGGCGGGAGGCCCGTTTGCTGGAGCGCCTGGACCACCCGCATGTGGTCCGGGTCCTGGCCCACGGCGAATCCCCCCAGGGACCATGGCTCATGATGGAGCGCGTCCCCGGTAGGGACCTCTCCAGCGACCCTCCCGACGATCCCCTCCCGGTACTCCTCGAGGTCGGGGCAGCCCTGGATGCCGTGCATGCCGCGGGCGTCCTCCACCGCGACGTGAAGCCCGCCAACATCCTGCTCGCCCCCGGGCGCGGCGCGGTGCTGGTCGACTTCGGCCTCGCCTGGCGGCCCGAGATGACCCGGATCACGGCCACCGGCGCGGTCCCCGGCACCCTGGCGGCGCTGGCTCCGGAACGGATCCGGGGGGAGCCGGCGAGCGCCGCCACCGACTGGTACGCGCTCGGGGTCACCGGCTTCACCCTGTGCGAGGGCCGGCTTCCCTACGAGACCAAGGATCTCTCGGCGGTGATGGCCGGCCGCCCCCTGCCCCCACCGGAGTTCCGGAGTCTCGACCCGGACTCTCCCCGGGCTCGCATGCTCCGTGCCCTGCTGGCCCCGGATCCGGAGGACCGCCCGGCCTCGGTCGCCCAATTGAAGAGGATCCTCGATGGCGGCCCTCTCCCTTCGGCCCAGCGGGTACCCGCCCGTCCGCTCCCGGCTTCGCCGGCCCTGCAGACCTCGCCCGGGAGTTCCCGGCGCGGCCCGCTGGCTGCCGCCCTGGCCGCGGCTACCCTGCTCCTCGGACTGCGACTGGGCGGCCCCCCCGAAGTCCCTCCGGAAGGGCCTTCCCCGCCTTCACCGCCGGCCGCGGTCCCCGGCCGGGCACCACGCCTCCTGGCGCCGCCTCCTCCGCCACCTCTCCTCGAGGTCGCGGCATCCCGGGACCCGGTCGCGAGGCCGACGACCTCACCGACCACGATTTCCCCGGGGACGCCCCGCTTTGCCCCACTGCTCCTGGTCCAGGCAGAGACGGCGGCGGCTCCCCCGCCGGGAGCCGCACCGGAGGCAGCGCCGGAAGAGGCCGGGTACGCTCCCGCCGAGCCGAACCCCGGAGTCCAAGCGGGTCCGGACCCCGCCGCCGGCTCCCGCCCCACCGTTGCAGACGCCGTTCCCGACCCTCCTGCCTGCCCGCCCTCTCGGCCCGGGGATCCCCAGAGGGCCTTCGCCCGGGCCCGATGCCTGCGCCAGGCCGGCGCCCCCGACGGACCCGGGAGCGAAGCGCGGGAGCTGCTCGTCGACGGTGCCCTCCTGGGGCACGAGGCCTCCATCCTGGAGCTGTCGGACCTGCTCCTCGCCGAGGGAGGCGAGGCGACCCGGGAGGCCGCCAACTGGCTCGAGCGCGCCGCCCGCGAAGGGTCGGAGGTCGCGGCCCGGCGGCTGGCCTCCTTGGGGCGGTGAGGGTCACGCAACCGGAAGACCTCGGCCTCCCGGAGGACCTGCGGGCCCGTTTCGTGGCGCGCCGCCTGCTGGGCCGGGGAGGCTTCGGGAGGGTCCTCCTGGCCGAGGACCGGAGCCTCCTCCGGGAGGTCGCGCTCAAGCTCCTCGATCCCGATCCCGGGGAGGCCACCGGCGGAGTGGACCGGTTCGAGCGCGAGGCGCGACTCACGGCTCGCATCGAACACCCGGGAGTGGTCCGCGTCTTCGACCACGGGCGGACCGAAGACGGCACCCGCTACCTCGTCTACGAGTTCCTGCCCGGAGCCGACCTGGCGACCATCCTCGATCGGAGTCGGAAGCTGCCCCCCGCCGAAGTGATCTCGCTGGTGGGCGAGGTGGCCGAGGCCCTGGCCGCGGCCCACGAGAAGGGCATCGTCCACCGGGACGTGAAGCCCCAGAACGTGCTGCGCGACCCCGCGGGCCGCCATGTCCTCGTCGACTTCGGGATCGCCCGCGACCCGTCGGCGACCACCCGGGCCACCGCCGAGGGAATGCTGCTCGGGACACCCGGGTACATGCCTCCGGAGGTACTGGTAGGCGGGAAGCCGCCCGGCCCCCCCGCCGACACCTATGCGCTCGCCGCCATGGCCGCCGAGCTGGTGACCGGCAGACCGCCCTACGGGACCGCCGATCCCCGGGAGATCCTGTCGGCGGTGCTCGGCGGTTCCCGCCTCCCGGATCCGGAGACCCGCCGACGCCTCCCCGAGGGCTGGCTCGCGTGGCTCGCACCGGCCCTGGCCGAGCGCCCCGAGGACCGGCCCATCGACCTGCGGGGTTGGGCCGCGTCGGCACCCGGCCCGTCTCCGTCGCGAAGCGAGGTCACCGTCGCCCTCTCGCCTGGGACGGGACCCTCGGCGCCGACCCTGGCCATCGCCCCGCGACGCCCGACGACCGGGCGGGCAGCCGACCCGACGGCTCCAGGACCGCCCCCCCATGGCCGACGCGCCCCGCTCCTGGTCGGCCTCGCGGCAGCCGCCTTCGCCCTCGCCTGGGCCTCCCGCACTCCGGCCCCCGACCCGTCTGCGAAGGGAGCCGGAGTGCAGGCCGGGACCTCGCTCCCCGGCCCGACCCGGGAGCCCGACCCCGTCGAGCCCCCCGCACATCCCGCCTGGAGCGAGTTCCGGATCCGCCTGGCCGAGCTGTCCAGGAATCACCCCGAGACCGGAGGGGAGTTCGTCCTCCCTGCCCCGGGCCCGGAACGCGGGGAGCATCTCGACCTGGTCGCGGCCGAGGTCATCGATCCG
>CAYOHP010000057.1:0-36864 GCA_964403795.1 uncultured bacterium
CCGGGCCCACTTGCGCAGCGGGAAGAATTACAAGGCCAAGGACGCCATGCGAGCCTGTCTCTCCGCCGGCCCGGACGTCGCGGAGAACCACTGGATGGCCGGCAACGTGGAACTCGCCACCGTGGAGCCCGGCTCGGAGGAGCGGGCCATCGCCGACTACCTCTACGCGGTCGGCCTCGAGGACGACGTCCCCCGCTACAAGGGGTGGGCGATCCTGGTCCACTTCATGGCCCACCGCTACGGGCAGGCCAAGCCGATCGAGGACGTGCTCGCCAAGCAGGCGCCGCTGAACTCCTATCTCCTGGCGGCCCGGGGGATCCGCAAGGAGATCGAGGGCGCGATCTTCGAGGCCCTCGAGCTCTACAAGCAGGCGGTGGAGGCCGACTGGAACAATCCCTGGCCGCACTGGCTCCAGGCCAACGTCCAGGCGGGCCGGGGCAATCGGGAGCTGGTCGAGGTGGCGAGCCTGAACCCGTTCCTCTACGGTCCCTTCGAGAACCACGCCGAGGCGGCCAGGCACTTCCGAGCGGTGGAGCGTTTGGCCCCCGAGTTCCCCTACCGGGATCAGGTGGCCAAGGGCCTCAAGAAGGCCGAGGCCCACGAGGACGGGCGGAGCAATCCCGCCTTCCAGGACAAGTTCCAGAAGCTCCAGGGCTACCTGGGCAAGATCCGGTCGGCGCCTCCCAATCCCAAGTGGTGAGGGGGCTGGGGCCGCTCGACCCATTGCTCATGGGTGGGGTCCTGGCGGCCCTGGCGGCGCCCGGTCTGGCCCTCCTTCCCGGATACCTTCGAGCCGGACCTGCCCACGTTGCGGTCGCGTCGTTGGTCGGGGTCGCCTCGAGCATCCTCCTCGGGGTCCTGGTGCTCGGCCCGCTCGGGATCTATCGGCCCGGGGCACTGGTCCTCGCCGCGCTGGCGGTCGCCATCGTGGTGGCGAGGCTCCCGGGCGAAGCCGGCGGCCTCCGACCCGAGTCCGTACCTCGCAGCCCGGCGGCATGGGTACCGGTCGCCCAGATCCTGGCGATGGCGATCCCGGTCTACCTGGCGGTGGGATCCCGGACCTCCCTGGGCGAGGCATATCCCTTCGCCTGGAACTTCGACGGCTTCACCCACCTGGCGGGTCTCGGCGGACTCCTCGAAGGCGGACTCCCTCCCCGGGACCTGCAGGGAGCGGGGGGGATCCTTCGCTATACGTGGTTCGTCTACCTCGTACCCGCAGAGCTCATGGCCTGGACCGACGGGCACGTGCTCCCGCTGGAGGCGCTGAAGATCACGTCGGGGGCTGTGGCCGTCCTGCTGGCGCTCTCGCTCTACGGCGTGGCGGCCAGGCTCGTCGGCTGTCCCCGCAAGGCCGCTACCGCCATCGTGCTCCTCTACCTCTCGCTCTCCCTCGACGGCTTGACCGGCCTGGTCGGAATCCCGGATCCGGCCCGTCGCAACTTCGAGGCGGTCGACTTCTGGATGCTCTTCGGGATTCCCTTCCAGTTCCACGGCGGGACCTTCTGGAGGACGGCTCTCTACGTTCCCCACCACCAGTTGGCCCTGGCACTCCTGACCGCCTGGGCGTTCCTCTCGCTCGACGGACCGACCCGCGACTCCCCGAGAAGCCTGGTGGCGAGGGCGATGGCACTGCTCCCCATGCCGGGGATCTCGATCCTGGTGTCGGCGGTGGGAGGGGCGGGCCTCTGGCTGGTGGAACTCCACCGGGCCCGGACCTCTCGACGATGGATGTCCTTCCTGGTGGCGTCGACCGCCCTGGGTACCGGGCTGGCAATGGTCGTCGCCTACGGGATGCTGGGGGGATCCGGCTGGTGGCACTCGAATCCCGGGTCGATCCGCACTCCCATGCCGGGGATGCCCCTCGCCCATCTGGTGGTCCTGGGGCTGCAGATGGTGACCACGTTCGGGGCGATCCTGCCCCTCGGGATGCTGGGCATCCTGGAACTCCGCAGGCACCATGACTCGACCGCGGCGGCCATGGTTCCGGGTCTCCTCGCAGCGGCCATGGTCTGGATCCTGGTGGCGGACTTCTGGATCGGGGGATGGGTCAGGGTCGATCTCCAGCTCAAGGCGAGCTATGTGATGCAGATCGCCCTGGCTTGGGGGGCTGCGGCAGCCCTGGCGGCACCACCGGGAGGCCCCCGCCGCCAGTTGGTCCTGGCCTCGGCAGGCTTCCTCGCCATGCTGGGTCTGGCGACGCCCGTCATGGACCTGGCCTTCCACCTCGACCTGGGTCCCGGAGGGTCGTCGGTCTATGTGCGGGCCGAGGAGCGGCAGGCCCTCGACTGGATCCGGGAGCACACGCCGCCGGACGCGATGTTCCAGGCATATCCCTACGACCTCTGCTACTTCGGTGGTCCGGGCAATCGCCTGCCGGTCTTCGCCGGCCGTCGCCTCCGGGCTGCCCGCTGGAACGCCAACACCCCGAAGGCCACCCTGGCGGCGGTCGAAGCCATGTTCGCTTCGGGACAGGCCTCGGTCCTGGCGGGGGAGTGCCGGGCCCTGGGGATCCGCTTCCTCTATCTCGACGACCTCCTCGACGGACCCCTGGGCGAGGGGGCCTTCCTTCGCCTGCTCGCCGAGGTGAGGTCCGCGCCCAGGGACTTCCGACCGGTCTTCGGGACCTCCCTGGTCCAGGTCTTCGAGGTATTGCCGGCGACGGATTGAGCCCCGGCCGCCCAGGCCCGACACGACCCCTGGAGCCGGGCGGCGATTCTGTCGATGTCACCCGGGAGGAGGGCTTCCCTGCTCGTCGCTGGCGTCCCCGCTTCCCGGCTCCCCGGTTCCCGGATCCGCTCTCGCGCCCGGATCGCGGCGGCCCTGGTGGCGCTGCTGGCAGGCCTGGCTCCGGTGCTCCCGGCCCAGGGCCTGGGGGACGGATCCGACGACCTGGGAGGCCTCGACGACGACCTGGACCTCGGGGGCACCTCTCCCATCGAGGCCGGGGCCGACTTCGGCGACCTCCCCGACCTGGCGCCCGATCCCCTACCGAGCCTCGACGACGACGGGGTCCTCGGATCCGGGATCACCGGAGGAGGGACCCGCGGGCCTCCTGCCGGTGCGCCCCAGGGACCGGTGCTCACCCTGGCCGACGTGGCGACCCGTGCCGTCGCCGAGGCCGCCGCGGTGAAGCGGACCCGCGACCTGGTCGAGGCGGCCCGCCGCGGCATCCAGGCCACCGATGCCGAGCGCTGGCCCAAGGTCGGAGTCTCCGCCGAGTTCCGCGACTCCGACCATCGCGGTCGGATCGGGGAACTCCTGGGACCGGAGCTGGCCCGCGAGCTCGAGCGACCTCTGTCCCAGATGCGCAACGACAACGCCTTCGTCGCCGGCTTCGACATCAAGGCGCCGCTCTACCGTGCGGGGCTCTTCGAGGCCCGCGAGGAGACGGCCCGCCACGAGGCCGAGATCGCCCGCCTCCGCCACCTGCAGACGGTCGAGGCCGTGCTGGTCGAGGCGGTGGGACGCTACCTCGAGGTGCTGCTGCGGGAGGCCGAGACCGGACTCGAGGAAGCCCGCCTCCAGGCGCTGGCCGCAGCCCAGGGAGAGGCAGTGGCGGCGGCCGCCACGCCCGAGGTCCGGGACACCCTGGCCCTGGAGTACGAGCTCAAGCTGGCCCGGGTGCGGGGCCGGATCGCCACCGCCCGCTCGGCCCGGGAGGCGGCCCGGGAGTCGCTCGGGCTGCTGCTCGGGCCCGAGGCGCCGGCCGGCTTCCGCCTGGCCCAGCGCGCCGAGGTCAAGCCCGTGGCCAGCGCCGAGGACGCGGTGGTCGGCAAGGCGAAGGAGGCGAACCTCGAGGTCCGCATCCTGATGGAGGAAGCCAGGAAGGCCCACCGGAAGGTCGGCGAGGAGGCCAGCGCCTACTTCCCCAGGGTGGACGCCGAATACCGGTTCCGGGCCAGCACCCCGACCCATTCCGACCACGTCGATACCGAGTGGTGGGAAGCCCTGGTCAAGCTCGACTACCCGCTCTTCGATGGTGGGGTGGCGCGCTCGAGGAAGCGTCGGGCCCGGGTGGAAGGCCGGGTCGCCGATTCCCGGGTGGGCGAGGCGGCGCGCCGGGCCGAGGCCGAGGCCCGGGTGGCCTTCCGTCGCGAGCGGGAAGCGGAGGGGGCACTCTCACGCGCCCGCGGCCTCGTCGATCTCGCCTCCCGCCACCTGCGCTCTGTCCAGGACCGGGTCGACAAAGGTAGCCTCAAGCCCGCGGACCAGGCCCGCGCCCGGGTGGCCCTGCTCTCCGCCCAGCTCGAGACCTTCCGCCTGCAGGCCGAGGTGCTCCGGTCCCGGGCCCGCCAGCAGGCTTTGGCCGGGCAGCTGGTGCTCGACAAGTTCTGATCCTGGAGTCAGGGGAATCCATGAGCGAAACGCAGGAAGAGAACCGCAGGTCCTACGGCACTCTCGACGTGGCCGCCCTGATGGAGCGGATCCCGCACCGCTTCCCCTTCCTGATGGTGGACCGGGTGGAGGGCTGGGAGCCCAAGGCGTGGATCCGCTGCACCAAGTGCGTGACCGGGAACGAGCCCTTCTTCCAGGGCCACTTCCCGGGCCGCCCGGTGATGCCGGGGGTACTGCAGATCGAGGCCGCCGCCCAGGCCTCGGCGTTGCTGGTCCACCTCTCCGAGCCCGAGCGCACCGATCTCCTGGTCTTCGCCCAGATCAAGCGCTTCACCTTCCTGGGGATCGTGGAACCGGGCGACGTGCTCGACATCCGGGTCGAGTCCAGGGTGATGCAGGGACCCACCGGGATGGCCGACGTGGAGATCCGGGTGGGCGAGCGCAGCATCGCCAAGGGGACGCTCCTGTTCGGGTCGGCGGGGCGCGAGTAGGCGAGGCGGCGGGCCGGTTCCTCAGATCTGGACCCGGGGCGCCAGGAAGGGACTCGAGGCCTCGCGTTCGACCTGCAGCCGCTGCAGCCGGACCAGCAGGAAGGCGCCCGAGAGCGATCCCAGGATCGCCAGGGCCAGGGCCACTGCGCTCCCCACGATCTTCTGCCCGTGGCTGCGGCGCAGCGGTCCGGCGAGCGCCGGGTCGAGGTCCGGCTTCGGCTGCCAGGTCAGCAGCCGGATCGGCCAGGGTCGCGGCGCCATGCCCCGACCGTCGACCACCAGGTCCTGGTTCCGTGCCAGCGAAGGCAGCGAGATCCAGATCGTCTCGCTGCGGGGCGGCGGGGCCAGGTAGGAGGCCAGGCAGGCGAGCGAGAGGGCGGGGTTCGAGAGCTCGGGGGTGAAGGCCCGGTCGAGCGAGGCGTCCTCGACCGGGATCGAGGTCTGCTCCCCTCCCCGGACCGCCAGCAGCAGCGCCCTGCCTTCCCGGATCCGCCGCATCGGCAACTCGGGATCGAAGCAGAGCGTGAGGATCTGGAAACCGAGGCCGGACATCAGGGTCCCGGTGAGGAGCAGCGAGCCCCAGGGCAGGGTCCGCAGGCGCACCAGTCCGAATCCCATGGCAGGGGCGAGCAGCACGGTGAGGGGCGCGGCCAGGGCCAGCACGTCGCCCGGCTCTCCGGGATCCCGGACCACCACCAGGCGGGCCGCCAGCAGGGCCAGCGCCGAGCCGGCGGAGAGACGGGCCAGGCGGCGGTCATAGCCCCAGAGGAGCCCGAGACCCAGGCCGGCCAGCGCCAGGCAGGGGGAGGCGATCAGGATCGAGCCCCCGGCTCCCACCGCGGCCGACAAGGTCCGGCGCAGCACCGCCGGCGGGGTGATCTGGCTGGCGATCCAGGCCTGCTCTTCCCCCGAGAGCATGGGTTTGCCGTGGAGCCAGAGGCTGGCCACCGTCACGGCCACGGTCCCGGCCACGATCAGGCGACGGCGGCCGGGGTTCTCGCCGGGGACCGCGGCGGCCACCATGATCGGCAGCACCACGGCCGAGACCGGGTCGACGATCAGGCCGAAGAGCGACCAGCCGACGAAGCTGACGATCCGCTCGGGATGGGGTTCGGTCCGGAGCTGGACGGCGGCCGCCAGCATGCCGGCGAGCGCCAGGACCAGGTAGGCCCCGGGTCCGAATCTCCAGGCCACCGGGCCCAGGCAGCCGGCTCCCAGGACCAGCAGCACCACCCGGATCTGCATGGCCTCGCGGAACCCGAAGCCGGCGAGGGCCGAGAGCAGGAGCAGTCCGGCAAGGCCTACCGCACCCGCCTGGGTGACCCCGGCCCCGGCTTCGAGCAGGGTCTCGCCGTTCTCGCCCCGGTCGACGAGTCCGGTGGCACCTAGCAGCCGCACCGCCGGACGGGCCAGCACCAGGGCGGTCCGGTAGCGAAGCGGAAGGCCTCGGGCCGTTTCGCCGTTGCCTTCCCGTGCCGATGCTTCGGGAAGGTGGGCGATCGAGGCCGGCACCAGGGCCAGCAGGCAGGTGCAGGCGAGCAGGACCAGGAGCGAGGTGGCGGCCCGGTCCCGCAGGCGGCCGATCAGGTAGGTTACCGTGGGTCGGGGCCGGTTGTAGAGGTCGGGCATGGCCGGCGATCATCCTAGCAGGCGCCTTGGAGGTCCCATGGATCTGCTGCTGGCTTCGGCGACGGTGGTGGACGGGAGCGGGGGTCCGGCCCGGCGCGCCGACGTGGGGATCGCCGGGGACCGGATCGTGGCGGTCGGTCCCGAGGTCGGTCTTACCCCGGCCGGCAGGGCCGCGCCCCGGGTCGACCTCGCCGGCCTGGCCCTGGCCCCGGGCTTCGTCGACATCCACACCCACTCCGACTACCAGCCCCTGGTCGACCCTTCAGGGGGCTCCCGGGTCGGGGACGGGATCACCCTCGAGATCAGCGGCAACTGCGGGTTCTCGCCCTTCCCGCTGTGCGAGGAGGAGGCCGCCGAGGAAGCCCGGGCGCTGCCGGGCCTGACCGTCGACTGGCGGGACTTCGACCAGTACCTCGACCGCCTCGAACGAAAGGGCATGGGCCTCTCCCGGGCCTGGTTGGTGGGCCACGGGACCCTGCGCTCCTGGGCCATGGGTCGGGTCGACCGACGGCCCACGCCGGGAGAACTCTCGGCGATGGAGGCCGAGCTCGACCGCTGCCTCGAACGGGGCGCGCTCGGCTTCTCGACCGGCCTCATCTACAGCCCGGGCTGCTTCGCCGAGCCGGCCGAGATCGAGGCCCTGGCACGGGTGGTGGCGCGCCACGGGAAGCTCTACGCCAGCCACATCCGGGGCGAGGGCGACACCCTGCTCGAGGCCATCGACGAGGTGCTGGCGGTGGCCCGGGCCACCGGGGTCCGCACCCAGGTCTCCCATCTCAAGGCTTCCAAGCCCCAGAACTGGCACAAGCTGCCGCTGGCGATCGCCCGCATCGAGGCCGCTCGGGCCGAGGGCCTGGACGTGATGGCCGACCGCTATCCCTACACCGCCACTTCCACCGGATTGACCGCGATCCTGCCCGACCGGGCGCTGGTAGGGGGCCGGGAAGCGATCGCCCGCCGCTGCCGGGGCCCGGAGCGCGCCGAGCTGGCGGCGGATCTCGCCCGGCGCTATCCGCCCGACTACTGGGGTCGGATCACCGTCGCCACCATGGGACCCGCCGACCTCCCCGAGGTGCTGGGACGGACGGTCGCCGAGGTGGCCGAGGCCCGGGGGATGTCCCCGGCCGAGACCGCCCTCGATCTGGTGGCCGAGAGCACCGCGGCCTCCGAATGCGTGTACCACGTGCTCGACGAGGAGGGGCTCGCCGAGGTGCTGCGCCGCCCCTGGGTCTTCATCGGGAGCGACGGCAGCGCCCTCTCGGCCGAGGGGCCGCTCTCGATCGGTCATCCCCATCCCCGGTCCTTCGGGACCTTCGCCCGGGTCCTGGGCCGCTACGTGCGCGAGCTCGGCATCCTCTCCCTCGAGGATGCGGTGTGGCGGATGACCCGGGGACCCGCGGATCGGGTGGGCCTTTCCGACCGGGGCCGGATCGAAGCGGGGGCGGTGGCCGACCTGGTGGCCTTCGACCCCGCGACCGTGACCGACCGGGCCACCTACCAGGACCCCAAGCGGTACTCGGCGGGGATCCACCGGGTCTGGGTCTCGGGGACCGAGGTGCTGGGTCCCGGCGGGCCCACCGGGGCGCTCCCGGGACGACCGGTGCTGGTACCGTCGCAGGCGGTGACATGAAACAGGGCAAGGGGAATTTCCGTGGCGTGGTCGGGGTCACCCCCAACTACTTCGATCCCGATCGCAACGGGGCCCCCAACCCTGCCGGTTCGTACTACCTGAACCGTCCCTACCACGAGGCCCTGCTCAAGGAAGGGTTGATCCCGGTCTCGCTGCCCTACCTGCCTCCCGGCGATCCCGTCGACCACCTGCTGGACCGGTTGGACGGCCTGGTCCTGACCGGCGGCTTCGACATCGACGTGCGGGTGCTGGGGGGTGAGCTCCATCCCCGGGCCGGCCGGGTCCATCCGGAGCGGCTCCGCTTCGAACTCGACCTGTGCCGCAAGGCGGTGGACCGCGATCTCCCGGTGCTGGCGATCTGCCTGGGGGCCCAGACCATGAACCTTGCCTTCGGGGGCGGCTTCCTCCAGCACCTCGAGGACCAGCACGGTCCCGGGGTCGGGCACTCGCGGCCGGAGCGGCAGCGGACCGAGCTGGTGCACGCAGTGGCGGTGGCGCCCGGGTCGCTGCTGGAGAAGGTGGTCGGCTCCGGGACCCTGACGGTGAACTCGCTCCACCACCAGGCGGCCGGGGACCCGGGGGAAGGCCTGGTGGTCTCGGGCCGGGCCGAGGACGGAGTGGTCGAGGCCCTGGAGCGACCCGGCTCCCGCTTCTGCCTGGGCGTGCAGTGGCACCCCGAGGAGCTGGCCGCCGACCATCCCGTGCACCAGGGACTCTTCGCCGCCTTCGCGGCCGCGGTGCGGCAGGGAGGACCGGCGTGAAGCTCGGGATGAAGCTCACGATCGCCATCTTCCTCGCCTTCCTGGTGGGCCTGGGTGCCGGGGGGGCGTGGCTCCGCTACATGGCCGGGACCCGGGTGCGGGACGAGGCCCGCGGCGAGGCCCATCGGGCCCTGGCCGGCCTGGCGCCGCTCCTGGCGGTCCCGGTGGCGAGCGGGGACCGCAGCGTGTGCATGGCCCTCCTCGAGGTGGCCGCCGCCGGTCTCCCGGGCGCCACCCGGGTGGAGGCCGTCGACCGGACCGGAACCCGGCTGGCCTCGATCGGGAGTCCGCCCCCGCCCGGCGAACTGCTCGACCATTTCTACCAGCCGCTCCATGCCTCCGATGGTTCTCTGGTCGGGACCCTGGAGGCCCTGGTGGGGACGGAAGGTCTGGAAGCCCGGATCTCGGCCCGGGTGCGGCCGGGCGGCACCGCCCTGTTCGTGTCCCTGATGGTGACCTGGATCCTGGCCGAGGTGCTGGCCGCGGTGATCGTGCTCTCGCCGATCAAGAAGGTGCACCGGGCGTTGCGGAGGGCGGTGCGACGGGGCGGGCCGGTGGATCTCCGGTGGCTCCGCGAGGAGCTGCGGGTGGGCGGTTCCGACGAGCTCGAGGAGATGGTCGCCGACACCCTGGCGCTGGTCGAGGCGGGGAAGGCCCCCGGCTCCGAGGCGGCGACCCCGACCTCGACCCAGGTCGAGGAGAACGGGAGCCGGCCCCCCTCGCACCCCGGCCGCCGCCTGCGCTCGGTGCCTCCGACAGGCTCCTAGCGATCGGGACCTCGCGGCCTACCAGCCCAGGGGGCGGATCTTCAGGACAGGCTTGGGTTCGGGCCCGCTCTCGGGAAGGGTCAGCTCCCCGAAGGTGGTGTGGTATCCGGGGGCGGTGAGCAGCACCTCGTAGGCCCGCTCCCGGGCCCGGATCCCGTGGAGCAGGAACCAGCCTTCCTCGTCGGCCAGCGACCGGAGGTCGAGCTCGGGGATCGACACCTCGACCTTGCCGACCGGCTTCGCCGTCACCTCGTCGACGACCTGTCCGATCACCTTGCGGTAGACGGCGCCGGTCGGTGCGGGGGGACGGGCGGGTCCGCCCGGGAAACCCTCGGGGCGCACCGTCGGCAGCGGGATCGCAGGCCCGGTCTCGATCGGGGCGATGTCGGGCGCGGTGAGCGCGGTGGGGGGCGGTGGAGGCGGCTTGGCGGGGGGACCGTCGGGAGCGGGCGCCCGCGAGGTGGGGGTGGTCGCGGCCGACGACGGCGCCGAGGTCGGGTGGGCGCCGGGAGCCGAGGAGGAGGTCGACGGGTGCCGGGTGGCGTTGGGCGAGGGTGAGAAGGGCGAGGGGCGGGAAGGCGGGGAGCCGGGCTCCGGGATCGGGATCAGGACCGGGGGGGCGAGCCGCGGCCCCGGCTGGCCGGGTTCCGGGCTCCCCGGCATGCCCTCGGCCCCGGGCGGCGCCGAGAAGGGGGAAGGACGCGCCGGGGTCGAGCCTCCCCGCCGGACCGGGGCGAGCAGGAGCGGGAGGAGCAGGATCGAATAGAGCCTGCCCCGCGGTCCCTTCATGCGCCGACCCGGGTGCCGCACTCGTTGCAGAACTTCGCCCCCGGGGAGAGCGGTACCCCGCAGCAGACCGGCGCTGCGGCCTGCAGCTTCGCCCCGCAGTGGTTGCAGAACTTCCCGCTGGCGGGCTGTCCGCACGCCGGGCAGGACGAGGCGGGGGGTGGTGCGACCACCATGGTGGCGCCGCACTCGTTGCAGAACTTCCCGGTGCCCGGCACACCGCACTTGGGGCACGGCCGCCCCGCCGCCGGACCGGGGGGAGGGGGAGCGAAGCCAGGGGCCATGCCCGGATGCGGCGGGGGAGCGAAGGCCTGGGCCATCATCCCCCCGACCCCGAGTCCCATGCCCATCTGGGCACCCATGGCACCCACGCCCCCGCCCTTGGCGAAGTGCTGCATGTTCTCGGCGGCCTGGAACTGCATGTAGCGGTTCATGTCGCCGACCACCGCCATCGAGGCCCGCTTGTCCATCATCTTCTGGACTTCCTCGGGAGGGGTGATGGCCCCGAGCACCAGGTCGGTGCACTCGATCCCGAGCTTCCCGAAGGAGTCGGCGACCTTGGCGCGGAGTCCGGCCGCGATCTCGTTGTAGTGACGGGGCAGATCGAGGATGGTGGTCAGGGTCTCGCCCAGCAGGTCGTTCAGGCGCTGGACGATCAGGTCCTTCAGGTAGGCCTCGACCTCGCGGGTGGCGACGTAGCCCTGGGTCCCCACGATCTCGGCGATGAAGACCCGAGGGTCCTTGATCTTGATCGAGAACTTCCCGAAGGCCCGGAGCCTCACCATCATGAGTTCCTGGTCGCGGAACACGATCGGTTCCTTGGTGCCCCACTTCAGGTTGGTGAAGGTCTTCAGGCTGCAGTAGTAGACGTAGGCCTGGAAGGGGCTCTGGAAGCCGAACGGCAGCGAGAGCAGCTTGGTCAGGATGGGGATGTTCTGGGTCGAGAGGGTGTGCCGGCCCGGTCCGAAGGTGTCGAGCGCGGCCCCGTCCCGGAAGAAGACCGCGGCCTGGCCTTCGTTCACGACGAGCTGGGCCCCCGACTTGATGTCGGCCGGCCCCTCGGCCGGGATCCGGGCCACCATGTTCTCGCCGGTGGGGTCCTGGAACTGGAGGATCTCGAGGAAGATACCCATGGTCATGCAACTCCCGTGATCATGTCCTTGCGGCGGGAGAAGGCCTGGTCGAGCTCTCCCGTCGCCTTCTGGATCTCCTTCAACTGCTTCTTGATCGCCGCGTCCTCGCCTTCGGGATCGAGGGCCTCGCAGGCCTTGCCGATGGCGTCCACCTGGTCGAGCAGCTGCCGGTCGACCTCGTAGAGGGTGGCGAGCTCGCGCTCCCCGATCTTCACGGTGGCGAAGAACCCGGACTCGCCGAGGTCGGCGTTCTTCACCCGGCTGGCCACCCGCTGCAACTCGTTCTGCGCCTTCTCGCCCTGCTCGAGATGGGCGAAGCGGTTCCCGTCGGTCCAGGTCTCCTGGGCGGCACGTACCCGCTCGCGGGCCTGGTCGAGCAGCCGGACCAGGTAGTCCCGCTGCAGCCGGTCGGCCGAGCGTCGATGTTCCTTCTTCAGGTACCCCTGGAACCCCGGGATCACGCTGAGGATCTCCTCGAACGCGCTCCGGTTCGACGCCGCCTTGCGGTAGGGATCGCCGAGTTCGGACATGGCCCTTCCTTCCTTGCACGTCCATGCGCCCCGACCCGGGTTGCCGGTCGCCGGGGCAGAAGGCTCGGCGCAACAAGAGGATTGCCGGGTGCTGCGGCGCCGGGAGGTGGGGCCCGGGCTCCACCCCGCGGCAGCGTACCCGAGCCCTCGCGGAGGGACAACGGGGAAGCGCCCGGATCCCGGACACTTGCGAGACTCCCGGTCCTTGCAGCGACGATCGCTCCTTGCGAGAGGGTCGCCAACCCGCTCTCCGTGTGGATTTCTCGGACGGGCACGGCTCGTGCGTAGAGAGCCTCCGGGGAAGGGAACGGGAATGGAAACCAGTGCTTCGAAGCGCCAGGGCCTCCGGCGGATCCTGGCGGTACTCCTCGGACTCGGTTCGCTCGGGGACAACGCGTGCATGGCCAACGGCGCCCAGGCAGCGGGGGTGCAGGCGGCCCAGACCCCTCAAGGGGCGATCCGCTCGAATCCGCCGCCCACCAACCTGGTCACCAATCCCGGGCCGACCGCAGCCCAGCGCCAGCTGAACGCCGCCTGGACCCTGTTCGACCAGAAGAAGACCGGGACCGTCTACGAGGGCATCACCCGGGCCGACGCTCCGGCCGGGTTCGTGCCCCCGACCTTGAACAACCCGAACTGGATCCCCGGCGAGACCTGAGGGAAGCCTGTCCTACTCCTCGGCGACGGCCTGCTTGATGAGGTCGTCCAGCTCCCGGCAGGCGGCGGCCTCGTCCCGTTTGAACTCGCTGCGGAGCTGGACGAGCTTCCCGTAGGTGAAGAGGTTGCGCCGCTTGGCGGGGGGCAGGGCAAGGACCCAGGTCTTGAGCGTCCCCCAACGATCCAGGAAGTTCTCCTTGTCGGTCGGGGGGGCGCCCTTGAGCGAGCCGATGGTCCCGCCGGCGCCGGCGGCCGGCTTGGCGGTCGCCGAGGGAGTGGCCCCCGGAGTGGCCGGGGTGGAGGTCGCGGGCCTGGCGGTCGGCGGCGGCCGGGACGTGGTTGCGGGGGTGGTGGGAGGCGGGAGGGTGCCAGTACTCCCGCCCATCGAGGTGAACACCGCCCCGATCAGCACCACCAACCCCAGCGCCGCCGCACCCAGGGTCCGGGCGCCGCCGGGGATGGTCTCGAGCGGGCTCAGGTAGGGGAGCTCGGAGGCGCTCACGTCGCCCTTCTGCACCCGACGGCGCTTCTGTTCCTTCTTCCTGGCGAGTGCCGCCTCGAGCATCTCCTGGGGGATGACCATGGAGGAGACGCTCTTCTCGAGTTCGGCCCGGACCCGCTGCTTGGCGAGGACCCGCTCCAGCCCCTGGGCCAGGTCGGCGGGCCGGGCCATCGCCTGCGAGGGATCGACGGGCAGTGCCCGCTCCATCACCTCGAAGGCGCCGTCGATCATCCCCGGGACGTTCACGGCGGCGGTGGCGGTCCCGGCCGGTGGCTCGGCCAGCGGGGCGGTGCCCGAGACCATCTGGTGGACCAGTCCCGCCAGCCGGAAGAGGTCGGCCGCCTTCCCGTGGTACCCGGGCGGGAGGGCTGGACCCTCGGCGCCGAACTCCCGGGGACTGGGCTCGATGATCGGGACCCAGCCGAAGTAGGCGAAGTGGCGCTTGCGGTCCCAGAGCACGGTGTCGGGGCCGATGGCGCCATGGGCGATCCCGCCCTCGTGCAGGGCGTCGAGGCCGCGGGCGAGGTCGATCGCCAACTGGAGCCGGACCGCTTCGTCGAGCATGTCGAGGTCGCGGAGCGCGAAGGCCTCGGCGATCGTGATGGAGTCCCGGGGCGAGGTCGTGTAGTAGCCCTTCTCCATCACGATGTTGAAGTCGAGCACTGCCATCAGGGTGGGGTGGTCGACGGCCGCGATCCGCATCAACCGTTGGAGGAAGGCCTGTTCGTGGGGACTGTCGCGGGGGAGCCGGTTGCCGTAGGCGCGGAGCTCGACCGGGCGCTCGAGCGCGACTTCGACCGCCTCGAAGACCGACCAGGCTCCCCGCGTGCCCAGCTTCGAGACGATGCGGAATTTTCCGAACGCGACCATCTCCGACATGGGTCGCTCGTGCCTCCGCCGATCCCCCGCCCGAAGCGTCGCCCCTCCGGGCCCCCGAATCAAGTGGACCGGCCGGGCCATGGCCCCGAGCGAGGATTCCGCCTCGGCGAAGGGGAACGTCCTGGGAGGTCGTCGCCCCAGGGTCCTCACCCCGGTTTGATCGCACCCTGGTCCCCGGCTACCCTGGGGAGGCAGGCGAGGAGGAAGCATGTTCCCGAGTTCGCGGCTCATCCGGTGGTTCCATCAGCTCGACGACCAGGCCGAGAAGGCCCTGAAGTGGCTGTGGAGGCACCGCAAGCTGGTCGGGGCGGTGTTGGCCGTGGCGGTGGCAGCCTGGGCGATCGGGGCCACCGACGATTCCGAGCCCCCGCCCGACGAGGCCCGGGCAGCCCTGGTCGAGAGCGCCGGCGAGGTCCTCGGGATCGACCAGGTCGTGAACCGGCTCTGGGTCGACCGGGTCCCCAAGAGCAAGGACGACAAGGTCCGCATGTACTTCCTGCTCCAGAAGAAGGGCGCCCATCCCCTGGGCGTGCACATCACCTTCCACTCGCTGACCTGGCGGGTGCAGGAGTTCTTCTTCTGGAAGGCCGACAAGAACAACCTCGAGCTCCAGTTCTTCGATCCCGAGGTCACCGCCAAGACCTGCGGGAAGCTCGAACCGGTCAAGGGCGACGAGCACGTGGACATGCGCCTCACGCTCGGCAACGACCCCCAGACCAAGGGCGCGAAGTACACGTACTTCCGTCTCAAGGAACGGGGCGCCGCGGGCAGCCTTCCCCCGGTCGATCAACTCGCCGCCATGCTCGAGAGCCTGCCGGTACCCTGAATGCCCGAGCTCAAGGTGGTGGCGGGATCGGGAGCGCCGCGCACCATCCGCCTGCCCTTGGGCGAGGAGGAATGGGTGCTCGGCACCGGGCCGAGCTGCCAGGTGGTCCTGGAGGACGAAGAGGTCAGGGACCGCCACGCCCGGATCCGCCGTAGCGGGGTGGGCTACGTGCTCGAGCCGCTGGAACGGCAGGCCGAGCTGGAGTTGAACGGGCACAGCGCCGAGAGCCCGGTGCCGCTCCAGGCCGAGGACGAGATCCGGGTCGGAGGGACCCTTCTCGTCTGGAGCCCGGGCGACGACATCGAGGCGGTGAGCATGGGCATCACCGTCGAGGAGGCCATGACGAATTCGGGGGTCTTCCAGATCCCCAAGGGTCTGGTGCCGGCCCGGCCCTACGTCGGCGACGAGCTGACCGCCGGGACCGGGGCGACCTTCCAGGTGGCGCCCGAGGAGGTCGTCACCGGCGACCGGCTGATGGACGCCATCACCCAGGTGCTGGGGACGCTGCGCAGCGGGTACGGCGTCCCGGAGGCGAGCCTGGCGAGCCTGGCGATGGCCTTCGGCGGGGACCGGGCGCTCCTGTATCTCCCCTTCGGTACCGATCGGCCCCGGCTGGTGGCGTCGTTCCTGGGGCCGGCCGAGCTGTCGGCGGAGGAAGGCCTGACTCCCGCTCTCATCGAGGCGGCGGCGGGAGCCGGGGTGCCGATCCTGGTCAACGCCGGGACCGCCACCGTCCAGGTGAGCGAGATGGCCATGGTGGGCGGGGTGGTGCGCTCGCTCATGGCGGTGCCGGTGCCCATGGCCCTGGGCGAGGGGACGCTGGTCGTCGATGCCCCCGCCGAGCGGAGGCGGTTCCAGGAGCAGGACGTGGCGGTGCTCTCGAGCTTCGCCTCGACGCTCGGGTGGCTGCTCGCCACCTCGAACCGGATCCGGCGCATGGAAGAGGTCATCGAGACCTGGTCCCAGAGCCAGAAGCGCGGGGTCGAGGCGCTGCGGCGCTCGATGGGGGGCGAGACCCGTCCCCGGCTCCAGGAGGCCATGGAACAGGCCGCGCCCGGGGACGGGCCGGTGCTGCTCTTCGGGGAGACCGGGGTCGGCAAGCGGGCTGCGGCCTTGCGGTTGCATCTCCTGTCGGGGCGGGGGGCCGAGCCGGTGCAGGTGGTCGACTGCGCCCGGGAAGAGAGCCTGGGGCGGGCACTCTTCGGGTTCGCGCCCGAGGAGGAGGGATCCCCGATCGAGAGCGGGGCCCTGGAGCTGGCCCGACGCGGCACCGTGGTGGTCCACCACGCCACCGCGCTGACCATCGGGTTGCAGGCAAGGATCGAGGAGTACCTGGCGAGCGGGAACTACCAGACCGAGGGTCGCCGGGTGACGCGTTCCTCGGATGCCCGGATCTTCCTCACCCTGGATCGCGACCCGTCCGGGGCGGGCGGGTCCGGGTGGTTCCTGGCCAGCCTGCTCGACCGCTTCTCGGTCCGGCGCAAGGTCGAGGTGCCTCCCCTGCGGTCGTCCCCGGACTACCTGGAGGGGCTCGCCCGGACCGTGCTCTCGGAGTACGCGGTGCGGTTGAAGAAGCCGGTGACGGAGTTCACACCCGAGGCCCTGAAGGCGATCCTGGCCCACCCCTGGCCGGGGAACCACGGGGAGCTGCGCTTCGTGCTCGAGAGCGCGGTGCGCCGGGAACCGGATCGAAGGCTCTCGCTGGCATCGCTCAAGCCCTTCCTCTGCGGGTAGGGGGAGGCGGGGCCGGGCCCGGGGAGGTTTCCCCCTGACGGGTTCCTCGGGAGGCGCGTCGGCGCGTGGTGGCCGCCTTCCCATGCGTGGTATCGTCGCCCCCTGCGAGCGTGACGGTCCCCGGCGGATCCGAGGAGAGGCGTTCCCATGGCAGAGACCTTCGATCTGGTCGTCATCGGCTCCGGTCCCGGTGGCTACGTGGCGGCGATCCGGGCCGCCCAGAACGGGCTGAAGACGGCCCTCGTCGAGAAGGCGCCCGCCATGGGCGGGACCTGCCTGCACGTGGGGTGCATCCCCACCAAGGCCCTGCTCGAGAACGCCTCGGTCTACGCCCGGATCCTCCAGGCCAAGGAGTTCGGGATCACCACCGGCGAGGTGGCGCTCGACTTCGAGGCCGTCCAGAAGCGCAAGCAGCGCATCGTCGACTCGGGTGCCAAGGGCATCGAGTTCCTGATGAAGAAGAACAAGATCTCGGTCCATACCGGGGTCGGGAAGATCGTCACGCCGAAGTCGGTCGAGGTCACCGGCAAGGGTGGCGAGAAGGCGCTGCTGTCGACCCGGAACATCCTGGTCGCCACCGGTTCGGTCTGCGCCGACCTCCCGTTCCTGAAGCACGACGGGAACCGGGTGCTGAACTCGGACTCGATCCTGGGGTTGAAGGCCCCGCCCAAGTCGCTGATCTGCCTGGGTTCGGGCGCGGTGGGCAGCGAGTTCGCCTGCATCTTCGCCCAGTTCGGGACCCGGGTCACCCTGGTCGAGATGCTCCCCGAGATCCTTCCCCGGGAGGACGTGGACGCCTCCCGGGAGGCCGCCAAGGCCTTCAAGAAGCTGGGGATCGACGTGCGCACCGGGGTGCGGCTGGACTCCCCGGAGGTGGGGGCGGCCTCGGTGAAGGCCAAGCTGGTGCCCGCCGACGGCAAGGGCGAGACGGTTTCGATCGAGGCCGAGCGGATCCTGGTGGCGGTGGGCCGCAAGCCGTACACCGAGGGTCTCGGGCTCGAGAAGACCAAGGTCGTCCTCGAGAAGGGCCGGGTCGTCGTCGACGAGCTGTGCCGCACCGCCGAGCCGGGGATCTTCGCCATCGGCGACGTGACCGGGGGTGGGCTCGCCCACCACGCCAGCGCCCAGGGCATGCAGGTGGCCGATCTGGTCGCCGGCAAGCCGGTGGAGGCCATCGAGGCGCGCCACGTTCCCTCCTGCACCTATACGAGCCCCGAGGTGGCGAGCGTGGGGCTCACCGAGAAGGCGGCCCGGGAGGCCGGGTACGACGTGGCGGTCGGGAGCTTCCCGTTCTCGGTGCTGGCCCGGGCCAAGATCGAGGGCCACCCGGTCGGGTTCACCAAGATCGTCTCCGAGAAGAAGTACGGCGAGGTACTCGGGGTCCACATCGTGGGACCGCACGCCACCGAGCTGCTGGCCGAGGCCTGCGTGGCCCTCCGGCTCGAGAGCACGGTCGAGGAGATCGCCCGCACCATCCACGCCCACCCCACCCTCTCCGAGGGAGTGATGGAGGCCGCCCATGCCGCGCTGGGCCACGCCGTCCACACCTGAGTCCGAGGACGAGACCGGGATGGGGGAGGACGGGACCCGGCTCTCCCGCGACGAGCACCGGCGGCTGCACTTCTACATGGTGCTGACCCGCAAGCTCGAAGAGCGCATGGGGAAGCTTTTCCGGCAGAACCGGATCGTGGGCGGGTTGTACCGTTCGACCGGCCAGGAGGCCTGCGCCGTGGGCGTCGGGTTCGCCTGCCAGCCGCGGGACTGGATCGCACCCTTGATCCGCGATCTGGGCTGGAGCCTGGTGCGGGGCTGGGATCCCTACGACGTGCTGGCCCAGTTCACCGCCCGGGGGGACGCCCCTACCTTGTCGCGGGACGGGAACCTCCACTTCGGGTCGCTGGCCATGCGCCAGATCGCCCCCATCTCGCATCTGGGGGCCCTGGTGCCGGTGATGGCGGGGATCGCCATGGCCGCCCGGATGAGGGGCGAGGACACCGTGGCGGTGACGGCGGTAGGCGACGGGGCCACCTCGACTGGCGCCTTCCACGAGGGGATGAACCTGATCGCGGTGCGGGGGCTCCCCTGCGTGGTGGTCGGTCAGGACAACCGCTACGCCTACTCGACCCCGATCGCGGCCCAGATGGCTTGCCGGAGCCTGGAGGAGCGGGCCTTGGCCTACGGGATGAAGGTCATGTCCGCCGACGGGAACGACATCGAGGACGTGGTGGTGACGGCTCGCGAGGCGATGGCCCATGCCCGCGATGGTCGGGGACCGGTCTTCCTGGTGCTCCACACCTTCCGGATGTGCGGGCACGCCGAGCACGACGACGCCCGCTACGTCCCGCCCGAGGAGATGTCCCACTGGAAGGCGCTCGATCCCATCGACCGCCACCGGGGCCGGGTGATGGACCTCGGGCTCCTGTCGCGGGCCGAGGTGACCGAGATCCAGGCCGACGCCGACGCTGCCATCGACGAAGCCGTCGAGCGGGTACTGGCGGCGGCCGATGCGGATCCTGCGCTGGTGGGGCGATGGGTCTACGCCGAGCCCGGGGATCCGCGGGTGGAGAGCCCGGCGTGGAAGATCCGCGGCCAGGAGGCGGGCTCGTGAGCGCGGCGGCGGGAGCGGTTCCGGGCGGCGTGCCGGGCGCGGCGACCGAGACCATGCTGGTCGAGGCCGTGCGCCGTGCGCTCTTCGAGGAGATGGAGCGGGACGAGCGGGTCTTCGTGCTGGGCGAGGATGTGGGCGTCTACGGCGGGGCCTTCAAGGCCACCGCCGGCTTGATCGACCGCTTCGGTGCGGGCCGGGTCATCGACACCCCCATCAGCGAGGACGCCATCGTGGGGGCCGCGATCGGGGCGGCCTACAACGGCATGCTGCCGGTGGCCGAGATGCAGTTCATGGACTTCGTGTCCAACGCCCTGACCCAGATCGTGAACTTCGCGGCCAAGAGCCGGTATCGCTGGGGGGCCGGGTGCCCGCTGGTGGTGCGGGGCCCGGTCGGGGCCGGGGTCTCGGGCGGGCCGTTCCACAGCCAGTCGCCGGAGATGTTCTTCTGCCCGCATCCCGGGTTGAAGGTGGTGTTCCCGTCGTCGGCGCGGGACGCGCTCGGGTTGTTGAAGAGCTCCATCCGGGATCCCGATCCGGTGATCTTCCTGGAGCACAAGTTCCTGTACCGGCGGGTGAAGGAGATCCTGCCCGAGGGGGAAGTGATCGAGCCCCTGGGCAAGGCCCGGGTGGTTCGGCCGGGACGGGATCTCACGGTCGTGACCTGGGGTGCCCCGGTCTGGACCGCGCTCGAGGTGGCGGGGAAGGTGGCAGGGGACGGGATCGAGGTCGAAGTCGTCGACCTGAGGACCCTGGTGCCCTTCGACGAGGCCACCGTGCTCGAGTCGGTACGCAAGACCGCCAAGGCCATCGTGCTCCACGAGGCGCAGCTGACCGGCGGCTTCGGCGGCGAGGTGGCGGCCCGGATCGGCGAGAAGGCCTTCGAGTGGCTCGACGGTCCGGTCCGCCGGCTGGCCGCGCTCGACACCCCGGTGCCCTTCGCACCCCCTCTGGAGAAGGCCTACCTGCCCGGACCCGAGAAGCTGGAAGCCCTGGTGCGAGAGGTCCACGGATACTGAGTTCGGCGTCCCGCCGAAGAGGAGCGAAGCGATGGACATCCTGATGCCGCAGATGGGCGAGTCGATCGCCACCGGGACCATCACCAAGTGGCTCCGGGCTCCCGGCGAGAAGATCGGCCGGGACGAGACCCTCTTCGAGATCGCCACCGACAAGGTCGATGCCGAGATCCCGAGCCCCGCCGCCGGCGTGATCGCCGAGATCCTGGTGCCCGAGGGGGCGACCGTGGACGTGGGGACCGTGGTGGCCCGGCTCTCGACCGGGGATGCCGCGCCGGGTGCCGGTGCGGCTGCCGGCGCGAACGGCGGGGCCAAGGCGGGGGGCGGCAAGCCGGCGTCGACCGCGCCGGCCGCTCCCGCCGCGACCCCGGCCCGCGGGATCCCGCCCGCGCCCTCGGGGGCGGCCCACTTCGACGTGCCGGCGACGGCGGCGGCTTCGGCTGCGGGTGCGGCCCCGGTGGGCGAGCTGTTCGCTTCGTCGGCCCGGGGAATCGCCTCGCTCGACGAGCTGCGGCGCCGGCGCTCGACCCCGGTGGTGCGGGCGATCGCCGAGAAGCACGGGATCGCGCTCGGCCAGGTTCCGGGCACCGGTGCCTCGGGTCGGGTCACCAAACGGGACATCCTCTCGTTCCTGGAGTCGGGCTCGGCGGTGCGGGCCGCGGCTCCGGTTGCGGCTCCGGCAGTGGCGGTGGCGGCGGCGCCGGTTCCGCTGGTCGGCGGGGCGGTCGGGCCCTTCGCCTTCAATCCCTCGCTGCATCCCCTGGGACCGAGTCCCTATCCGACCCACGGACCCAATGACGAGGTCGAGATCACGCCGATGACCAAGATGCGGTCCGAGATCGCCAAGCACATGGTGGCCTCGCTCGCCTTCTCGGCCCACGTGACCCAGTTCATCGAGGTCGATTTCACGGCCGTCGACCGGGCCCGGGCCCGGATGCAGCCCCGCATGGACCAGAAGGGCGTGAAGCTCACCTACACGCCGTTCATCCTGCAGGCCTCGGCCCGTGCGCTCCAGCAGTTCCCCCACTTCAACTCCTCGGTCGATGGCACCAACCTGGTGAAGAAGAAGCGGATCCACCTCGGCATGGCGGTGGCGCTCGACTGGGGCCTGATCGTGCCGGTGATCCGGGACGCCGACGAACTGAACCTGACCGGTCTGGCGCGCGCCTCGACCGACCTGGCGGTGCGGGCCCGGGACAAGAAACTGAAGCCCGACGAGGTGCAGGGCGGGACCTTCACGGTCACCAACCCCGGGATCTTCGGGGCGCTGACCGGGACCCCGGTGATCAACCAGCCGCAGGTGGCGATCCTGGGCGCGGGCGTGATCGAGAAGCGGGTGGCGGTGGTCGACGACGCGATCGCGATCCGAAAGCGCGCCTACTTCTCGCTCACCATCGATCACCGGGTGCTCGACGGCGCCGACGGAGCCCGCTTCCTCAAGTTCGTGAAGGACTACCTGGAGGCCGGGGAATTCGGGGAGGCCTGAGACCGTGAGCCCTTCCCCGGCTGGCCCCGGGTGGGCCGAGGCGGGGAAGCGCAGAAGGGTGCCGACATGGTGGTCCGCGATCCCCTCCAGATCCTGACCCTGCTCTTCGGGCTCGGCGTGCTCGCCCAATGGCTGGCCTGGAGCCTGGGGATCCCCTCGATCCTGCTGCTCTTGGCCACCGGACTGGCCCTCGGTCCGGGTTTCGGCCTGATCGATCCGGTAGTGGCCCTCGGACCCTCCACCTCGGCGGTGGTCTCGATGGCGGTGGCGGTCATCCTCTTCGAGGGAGGACTGACGCTCCGCCTGCACGACCTGGCCTCGGTCGGCGGACCGGTCCGGCGCCTGACCACGGTCGGGGTGGGTCTGGGATGGGCGCTCTACGCAGGCGCCGCCTACTGGGCAGGCGGGTTCCGCCTGGACGCCGCCGTCCTGCTGGGAGCCATCCTGGTCGTGACCGGTCCCACCGTGATCGCTCCCTTGCTGCGCCATGTCCGGCCTCGCGCCGACCTGGCACGGGCGATCCGGTGGGAGAGCATCGTGAACGACCCGACCGGGGCCATCCTCTCGGTGGCGGTCTTCGAATTGATGGTGGCGGAAGGCGGCCTCTCCCACCCGGAGTCGCTGCTCTGGGCCGTGGGCGCGACCTTCGGGGTAGGGCTGGCGATCGGGGTACCGGTCGCCCTGCTGCTGCTCCGGGGCATGGAGCGCCGCTGGATCCCGGCCCATCTGGAGGCGGTCCTGACCCTGGTCTCGGTCCTGGCGGTCTCGGCGCTGGCCGGGGCGCTCCGCCATGAGGCCGGCCTGGTCGGCGTCACGGCCATGGGAATGATCCTGGCGAACCAGGAGCGGGTCCCGGTCCGGGGGATCATCGAGTTCAAGGAGCACCTCCAGGTGCTCCTGATCTCGTTCCTCTTCGTGCTCCTGTCGGCCCGGCTGGATCGCTCGGACCTGGCCATGATCGACGGGCGTGCCATGGGCTTCGTGGCGGTCCTCCTGCTGGTGGCGCGTCCGTTGGCGATCCTCGGGGCGACCATGGGGACGGGTTGGACCCTGGGGGAGCGCTTCTTCGTGGCCTGGATGGCGCCTCGCGGGATCGTGGCCGCGGCCGTCACCTCGGTGTTCGCGCTCGGACTGGAAGCGGCAGGCCACCCGGACGCGGCAAGGCTGCTGCCCACCATGTTCCTGGTGATCGTGGCCTCGGTCTCCCTCTACGGTCTCACCGCCGCACCCCTGGCCCGGACGCTCGGGCTCTCGGAGAGCGACCCGCAGGGCCTGTTGATCCTCGGAGCCCATGTGCTGGGTCGGGAGCTCTGCCGGGTCCTCTCCGGGTTCGGGTTCCGGGTGGTGCTGCTCGACAGCGACTGGAGCCAGGTGACCGCGGCCCGAATGGCCGGGCTCGAGGCCTGGTACGGGAATGCCCTCTCCGAGGATGCCCACCACCGGCTCGACCTCTCCGGGATCGGGCGCTTCGTGGCCATGAGCGGGAGCGACGGGGTGGATTCGCTCGCTTCGGTGCACTTCGCCGAGTTGCTGGGTCGGGAGAACGTGTTCCAGCTCGTGCCTTCGACCGGGACCCTCCCAGCCATCGGGACCCAGCACGTCCCCGGGCACCTGCGCGGGCGCCCCGCGTTCGGCGGAGAGGTGACCTACCGGGCCTTGGCGGAACGGGCCGCTTCGGGAGCCAAGGTCAGGTCCACCCGGCTGACGGAGGAGTTCGACCTGGCGGCGTTCCGGGAGCGCAATCCCTCAGCGATCCCGCTCTTCGTCGTCGAGCCCGGCGATCGTCTGCAGGTGGTGACCGGGGATTCCGACTGGGCGGCAGGACCGGGGTGCACGCTGGTGAGCCTGGTTCCCGAGGAGGGTCCCTCGGACAAGGCCGGCGGATCCTGATCGTGACCTGCCCGGACGCCCGGCCGCCGGGCGGCTGCTACCAGGGTCACGCCACCTCGTAGGCGTCGACCTCCAGGGCCTCGAGGCGCAGCTTCTCGGCGGCGGCCAGACAGGCCGAGTCCTCGGCCGAGAGGATGCCGGCCGCGAGCGCGCGTTCGGTGAGGTCGGATCGCGGACGGGCGGCGAGTCGTCCCGAGACCACGGCTTCCTGGATCTTCTCCTCGATGGGAAGGCTCGCGATCCGGGCGGCCAGGGCGGCCTCCAGGCGGCCCAGACCCGGTTCGTCGGGCGGCGGGACGAACACGTCGGGGGTGTGCTCGACCCGGGCGGCCCCGTCCAGCAGCAGGGCGGAGGCCACCGCCGCGCCCTGCTCGTCGCTGGGTCCGCGGTGGCGTCGCCCGAGAGGCATGGCGATCCTTCGCACCAGGCATGCCAGGCCCCGGGAGGGGAGGTTGTCGAGGACGCCTTGCAGGGCCTCTTCGATCCGGTGCAGGGCCTCCTCGGCGGCCCAGGTCGCGAACGGAGCGTCGACCTCGGGTCGTCCCCGGGTGCGGTAGCGGTGCAGGGTGGCGGTGCCGACGTAGAGCCAGACCAGGGCGTCGGCGAGCCGGCCGGTCAGTTTCTGGCGGAACTTGAGCCGGGCGCCCAGGGTGGCCATGCAGGCGTCGGAGACGACCGCGAAGGCGGTCGAGAGCCGGTCGAACTCGGGGAGGTACTTGGCTTCGAGCCGGTCGGGCCGGTGGTCCTCGAAGTTGCCCGAAGCGAGGCCGAGGCCCTTGGCCAGGCTGCGGATCGCGTTCCCGACACCGGTCGCCACCGAGCCCCAGAGAGCCGCGTCGAAGGCGGCGAGATCGTCGGCCGCCAGCGCATCGAGGGTCCGCTTGGCCCAGGGATGGCAGCGGATCGAGCCCTGCCCGTAGACGATCAGGGTGCGGGTGAGGATGTTGGCGCCCTCGACCGTGATCCCGATGGGGGCACCCATCCAGCTGCGTCCCAAGGGGTTCTTCGGGCCAAGGCACAGGGCGGCCCCGCCCAGGATGTCCATGGCATCGGAGGCGACCCGGCGGGCGGTCTCGGTGGCGAAGAGCTTGACCATGGCCGAGGTGACGGCGGGACGCTCCCCGGCGTCGACCCAGCCCGCGGTCAGGCGCCGGGTCGCATCCAGGGCGTAGTTCAGCCCGCCGATCCGGGCCAGCGGCTCCTCGATCCCCTCGAAGCGCCCGATCGGCGATCCGAACTGGCGGCGCAACGTGGCATAGGCGCCGGTGACCCGCACGGCCAGCTGGGTCCCGGCCGCCGAGATGGCGGGCAGGCCCAGGCCGCGCCCGGCGGCCAGGCACTCCATGAGCATCCGCCAGCCGCGCCCGGCCATGGAGGCTCCACCGATCACGGCGTCCATGGGGACGACCACCCCGGTCCCCGACACCGGACCGTTGGGGAAGGGGAGACCCATGATCTCGTGACGGGATCCGGACTCGATCCCGGGAGCGTCGGCGGGGACCAGCGCCACGGTGATCCCGAGGTCCTCGCGGTCTCCCAGCAGGTGCTCCGGGTCGTAGAGGCGGAAGGCCAGTCCGATCAGGGTGGCGATCGGTCCGAAGGTGATGTAGCGCTTCCGGAAGTCGAGCCGGATGCCCAGCGCGTCCCCGGCACCGCCGGGGATCCGGCACACCACGCCCCGGCTCTCCATGGCCGCGGCGTCGCTGCCGGCCTCGGGCTCGGTCAGGGCGAAGCAAGGGATCTCGTCGCCGCACGCCAGTCGCGGGAGCCAGTGCTCCTGCTGGGCGGCGGTGCCGTAGCGGTGGAGGAGTTCGGCGGGACCCACCGAGTTGGGGATGAGGATGGGGATGGCCGCGCCCATGCTGCGGGTGGCGAGCCGGCCCACCAGGCTCGAGAACCCCGCCGCCGAGATGCCCTTGCCGCCGTGATCGCGGGGCACCGCCAGGCCGGTGAGGCCTTCGCGCCGGATCAGGTCCCAGGCCTCGTCGGGGAGGTTCCACCGGCCGGCCAACCGGGCGTCGGGAACCAGCCTGCAGAGCCGGTCGATGGGTCCCTCCAGCAGGGCGGCTTCGTCGGGGCGAGGCGGTGGCGGGACGAAATCGAGGAGGCGTGTCCAGTCGGGACGGCCCGAGAAGAGTTCCCCGTCCCACCCGACCGTCCCGGCTTCCAGGGCTGCCCTCTCGGTGTCGGAGAGGCGTGGCGCCATGCGTCGGGCCGGGGCCATGAGCCAGCGGGTGATGAGGTGGCGGCGCAGGACGGGAACCAGGAACACGGCCGTGGCGGCGGCCGCCAGGGCGAGCAGGTAGGAGCCGGGACAGGGCATGGGAAGGCCTCCCGGCGGCTACGGTACCCCAGGGGCGGAACCGTCCGGCGGTATCCTCTGGGCATGCTCCTGCCCTACGAGCTACGCGGCGACGACGGCTCGCGGCCCGCTCCGGAGGGCCCCGCGGTCTCGGCCATCACCGCGCTCTGCATCGGGGTCTTCGTCCTGCAGCTCCTCGGGGGCGAGGCGGCCATCGTGGCCTGGGGATTCCTGCCGGGGTCGGGCAACTCGATCGGGATCCTCACCCACATGTTCATGCACGGCGGGCTGGGGCACCTGATCGGGAACCTGGTCTTCCTCCACGCCTTCGGGAGGAGGCTCGAGCAGGCCCTGGGATCGCTCGGCTTCCTAGGGCTCTACCTGGTGAGCGGCCTGGTGGCGGCGACCGTCCACGCCTGGGCAGAAGGACTCCCGATGCTGAGTCGGGTGGCTCCGGCCGATGAGCTGGTGGCCAGTGGGGTCAAGGTGGTGGTGGGTGCCTCGGGAGCCATCTCGGGGGTGATGGGCGCGGTCCTGGTCCACTGGCCCACTTCCCCGGTGGCGGTGCTCTGGTTCCTCCCGCCGGTCTCGTTCGGGACGACCCTGCTGCTGCCGGCCTGGCTGGTGATCCTGGTCGGCTTCGCCGGCGACCTGGCGGAGATCCTCGCCGGCTCCGAGACCGGGGTCGCCCACTGGGCCCACCTGGGGGGGGCCATGGGCGGCATGGTGCTGGCGCAGGCGGCGTTCCGTGCCGAGGTCGGCGTGCCGCCCGAGCCGATCCTCCCGGTGGAGGCGGTCTTCTCCCGGGCCTGGCGCCTCTACCTCCACGGGAGGCCGATCGACGCCCTGCGGGAACTCCGCACCCTGGAAGGCCGCCCCTTGCCCCCGGAACTCCGGACCGCGATCCGGGAATTGGAGTGGAGGATCCAGGATCGGCTGGTCCGGGGCGGTTCCTGGTAGGTTTCCCTCGACCTCCCCCGCCCCTCTACCATGGGCCCGAGGGAGCGCCCGATGGAGCCCGAGGTTCCCGGTTCGAAGCCCGGCGCGACGCGAGAACCGTCCGGGTCGACCGATCCGGTTCGGGGTCGGGCGGCCCCCTCCTCGTCGCCCCGGAACCGGGCCGAATCGCTCCCCTTGGGCGAGATCCTGGCCGGCCGGTACCAGCTGGTGGAGGAGGTCGGCCGGGGCGCCTTGGGACTCGTCTATCGCGCCCTCGACACCGCGACCGGGCGCCAGGTGGCGGTCAAGTTCCTCAGGCAGGAAGGACCGGACGACGGGTCCATCCTCGATCGTCTGATCTCCGAAGTCACCCTGGTGCGTCGCATCAAGCATCCCGCGGTCTGCGAGATCCATGGTCTCAAGGTCCACGAGCAGCGTCCCTTCGTCGCCATGGAGCTCCTCGAGGGGCCGGACCTCTCGGCCTACGTCTCGAGCCGGGGAGGGAGGCTCGCGCTCCGCGAGGTGGTGCAGCTCCTCGGCCCGGTGGCCGCCGCGCTCGACGAAGCGCACCGGCTGGGCGTGGTCCACCTCGACCTGAAGCCCGAGAACCTTCGCTTCGACCGGCATCCCTCCCAGGGGGGCAAGCTGAGGATCCTCGACTTCGGCCTGGCGCGCCTGGTGGCGGGGGGAAGGACCCGACGGGAAAGTCCGGGGAGCGGGGTCGGGACACCGGCCTACCAGGCGCCCGAGCTGGTGGCCGGTGCCGAGCCCCGTCCTGGGCATGACGTCTACTCGATGGCGGCCACCATCTACGAGCTGCTCTCCGGGGCCCCGCCCTTCATGGGCAAGGCCCTGGAACAGCGCCGGAGTCGGGAACCCGTACCGGTGCCGCCCATCCGGGGGATCGGCGCGGCTGCCAACAAGGTCCTGGAGGCGGCGCTCTCGGTGGAGCCTTCCCGGCGGCCGACCAGCGTCGGCGCCCTGGTGGCCGAGCTCGGGACCGGCTGGGGTCCGTTCGTCTGGGCAGCGATCGCGGTCGTGGTCGCGGGCCTCGCCTGGCTCGGCTATCGGATGTTCGCAGGCGCCGGCTGAGAGTGCGGGTCAGACCGCGAGCCTGGATGCGCCCGGCGTCTCCGGAGGACCGGCGGGCGGGGAACCGGTCGCCCGGGAGGCCCCGCCGAGGGTCCCGCCCGTGAGCCCCATGGCGAGCACGGTGGCGGGCGCCAGGACCCGGGCGGATCCCAGGTCGCTGGCCTGCTTGCGGCACGAGGACCCGGGAAGGCACAGGTTGCCGGTCTCGCGGGAGGCCGAGGTGGCCTCCCAGATCGCCCGGCTCACGTCGAAGTGGACGAAGCCGAAGTCGCCGGCCATGCCGCAGCAGCCGGCGCCGGGAGTCTCGACTTCGAGCTCCGGGATCAGCGACAGCGCCTTGCGGGTGGCCGGACCCTTCCCCAGGGCCTGCTGGTGGCAGTGCAGGTGGAGCGCCACCCGTCCCGGTACCGGCTTGAATGCGGGAGCCTTGCCCTGGTCGGCCAGGGCTGCCACCGCCTCCTCGAGGAGTCGGGTCCGCCCTGCCAGTGCCTTGGTCGCGTCCCCGGGGACCAGGGCCGAGTAGTCGTCCCAGAGCATGGAGAGGCATCCCGGTTCCAGGCCCACCACCCAGGCACCCTCGGCGATCAGGGGGGCGAGCACCTCGAGGTTGCGACGGGCCGCGGCGCGGGCGGCCTCCAGGTCGCCCTGCCCCAGGGCGGGCCGGCCGCAGCAGACGGTCTCGGGGATCACCACCCGGTGGCCGCCGGCCTCCAGCACCCGGATCGCGTCGAGGGCCAGCTCGGGGCTCTGGTAGCGGGTGAAGGTGTCGACGAAGAGCGCCACGGTACCGTTGGGTGCCGTGGCAGGGGACGGCGGGCGTCGTCGCAGGATCGAGGCCAGCGAGCGGGTCGAGAGGGTGGGGAGGGGGCGGCGGGGATCGAAGCCCAGGGCCAGGGACGCGCCCTGGCGGCCCACCCAGCTCCGCCCCATGAAGTTGGCGATCCCCGGTACCCAGGAAGCCAGGTCGAACAGCCGCGGCGCCTGTGCGAGCAGGCTCGCCGCCAGGGGAGTGCCCTGCTCGCGGTTCCGCCAGCCCAGCCACTCGGCCTTCAGCTTCGCCATGTCGACCTTGACGGGACACTCGCTCTTGCATGCCTTGCACGACAGGCAGAGGTCCATGGCCTCGGCCATGTCCTCGCCGAAGAGCTCGTGGCGCGGCATGGCGCCCGAGAGGGCGCTCCGGAGCAGGTTGGCGCGGCCGCGGGTCGAGTGCTCCTCGCGCCGGACCGCCATGTAGCTCGGACACATCGTGCCCTCGCCGATCTTCACGCAGGCGGCCGTGCCGTTGCAGGCCTCGGCCGCCGCCGCCACCCCACCCTCGGCGCTCCAGGAGAGGATCTCCGCGGGCGGCGAGAGGTGGTCGGTGAAGTCCCAGCGCAGATCCTCATGCATCGAAGGCCCGTCGACCACCTGGCCCGGGTTCAGGAGATTCCGGGGATCGAAGGCCGTCTTCAACCAGCGGAAGCCCTCGTAGACCCGGGGTCCGAAGAGGCGGCTGTTGAAGTGGCTGCGGGCCCGACCGTCGCCATGCTCCCCGGACATCGAGCCGCCGAATTCCATGACCAGGGCGAAGATCTCCTCGGCGATGGCCTCGAGGCGCTTGCGGTCGTCGACGTCGTGAAGGTCGAGGAGCGGACGGATGTGGAGGCAGCCCGCCGAGGCGTGGGCGTAGTAGGCGGCCTGGGTGCCGTGGCCCTCGACGATGGCCTTGAAGCGGCGCACGAACTCCGGGAGCTTGGCCGGATCCACGGCCGTGTCCTCCACGAAGGGCAGCGGCTTGCGCCGGGTGGGGATGCTGGCGAGCAGCGGGAGTCCCGCCTTGCGGATGGCCCAGGCGTCGACCACCTGGGGATCGCGTTCGGCCCGGACCCAGCCGAGCGAGAGTCCGGTCCGCTCGAGCACCGCCTGCATGCGGGCGAACTTCTCGTCGAGTTCGGCCTGGTCGGCTGCGAAGTACTCGACCATCTGCACGGCCTTGACGCCCTCGCGCATGAACCAGAGCTTGGGCTTGAAGCTGGGATGGGCGGCCGCCAGCGAGAGCAGCAGGTCGTCCATCAGTTCCACCGCCGAGGGACCGGTCTCGAGCAGGGCGGTGGTGGCCTCGATCGCCGGGTGGAGGTCGGCGAAGTGGACCAGTGCCAGGCCCTTCTTCGGGGGTGCGTCCACCAGGCGGACCTTGGCGCCGAGCACGGTGGCCAGAGACCCTTCGCTGCCCACCACCAGCTTGGCGAGGTTCACCCGGTCGCCCTCGAGCACGGCGTCGAGGTTGTAGCCGCTGACCCGTCGCATGATCGACGGGTACCGGGCCCGGATCTCGTCCCTGAGCTCCCGCCGGACCCGGTGCACCAGGCGCAGCACGCCCGAGACCAGGTCGGTCTTCCCGGAGAGCTGCGCCTCGGGCGGGAGGGGGACCTCACCCAGGGTCGTGGTAGTGCCGTCCGAGAGCACCACGTCGATCTCCTCCACGTGATCGACGGTCTTGCCGTAGAGGATCGAGTGGCTTCCGGCCGAGTTGTTCCCGATCATCCCGCCGAGGGTGGCCCGGTTGGCGGTGGCGGTGTCGGGACCGAACATCAGTTTCACCCGGCCGGCTTCCCGGTTCAGGTGCGACTGGATGACCCCGGGCTCGACCCGGGCGGTCCGGGACTCCGGATCGATCGAGAGGATCCGGTCGACGCGCTTGGAGAGGTCGATCACCACCGCGTTGCCGACGGCCTGCCCGGCGAGGGAGGTGCCCGCGCCGCGGGGTAGGACCGGCGCGCCGGCCTGGAGGCAGATCCGGATCGCCCGGACCGCGTCCTCGGCGTCGACCGGGACGACGACGCCGATCGGGATCACCTGGTAGAGACTGGCGTCGGTCGAGTAGAGGGCACGGTCGGGGTCGGCGAAGCGCACCGCACCGCGTACCTCGGCCTCCAGGGCCCGGGCCAACTCCTCGCGCTGATGGCGGGACCACTCCACGGCGGGCCGCTCCTCTCTCGACAGGTTCCGAGGGTAGCGGGGGGCTCATGTCGGGGCAAGACCGCTCCTGGATCGCCGGTCCGGCAAGGTCTACCTTCCCAGGGATGTCACTGAGGATCTCGGATACCTGGATGCGGATCCCGGGCTTGTTCGCGCTGGCGGCGGCGGGCTTGGCGGCTGGCGCTGCCAGGGCTGAGTGGCCGGCGGGCCGCTTCGGGATGTCGCGGATGGCGGGCTACGTCGCCAACCCTCCCGAGGAGGCGGTCGACCTCCGGGCCACCCGCCAGTTCGTCGATCTGCTCCATCCCGTCGACCGGCAGACCATCGCCTATCGCGGCTTGAAGCAGATGTTCGGGCCCCGGGAATGGGTGCTCGACCGCCAGCGCGGCCGGCTCGAGAACCTGGGGGGGAACTCCGCCAACCGGGGCATCTGGTACCGGTTCGACATGCTCGAGATCCCGCCCACGGCCCACGTCGACCAGGCCACCCTGCGCGTCTACCCGCGGGCCCACAGCCTGCGGGACCCCGAGGTCCCGCTCCCCAGGGCCACCCTCTCCTTCGAGGATTGGGGCGTCGAGATGGAATTCTGGACCGGTCCCAAGCGCAAGTGGTGGAAGCCCACCATGGTGCCGGATCCGGGTGGGGTCGAGCCGGTGCTCAACGGTCCGGTGCTCGAGTGGGACGTGAGCGACTACCTGCGGCGGGCCCACTCCCAGGAGAGCCTGCACCGGCAGTTCCAGCTGGTGATCAAGAACCTCGACTACCCGGGTCGCCCCTGGCCTGTGCTGGCCGTGACCTACCGGATCGCCAGCGTCGCCAACGTTCCATGATTTGATTGGCAGCTCACCCCAAGGGGTTCGCTCGCGGGCGGGCTCCGCCTTCGCTGCTCCTCCCGGCGGAGCCGGGAGCGCTCCGGCTGCGCCCCGGGTTCATCGGCAGGTGAGCCTGCCGGGGGGTTTGGGGGGTCGCCCCCCCGCTCGCGGTCTGGGCCGGGGAGTAGTCATTCGTCGGCGTTCGGGCTCGTCGACTTGTCCCGGTCCGGGCGTAGAGCCGCTCCAGAAGCCGAAACCGGACGGTCATGGGGGGAGCGGCCGGACCTGGACGGGCAACCCGGGCCGGTCGAAACCCTGGGCGGAGGGATCGCGGCGCCGGGTCACCCGGGAGACCGCGCCCCCACGGCTTGCGGCGCCGGAGGGATCCAGCTCGCCTGCGAGGGAAGGACCAGGGGATGGCCATGAGGAGACGACTGGCGTTGGCGCTGGCCCTGGGGATCGGCCCCTGGGTGCGATGGAGTCCGGCGGCGGAGACCTTCCGGGACGTGCCCCAGGGCCACTGGGCCTTCGAGGAGGTCCATTGGCTGCGGGCCGATGGCCTGATCGAGGGCTGGGGCGGGAAGCTGGAGGAGAACACCTTCCACGGCGAGGACACCTTCTCCCGCTACGAGATGGCGAAGGTCCTGGCGCGCTACATGAAGCGCTACTACGCGGAACGCGACCAGGTCCGGGGCCGCCTGGCGTCGCTGGGCGCCGAGGGTCGGCGCCAGGACGCCGAGCTCGAGGAACTCACGGATCGGACCCGGGCCCTGGAGACGAAGGTCGGTACCCGGGTCCGGACCGCGACGAAGGCCGCATCGCCTACGCCAGAGGTGCCCGCGGCGATGTCCACTCCCGCCCCGACCCCTGAACGCAGGGCGGCGGCTGCGCCTGCCCCCCGGGTGTTCCGGGTCGAGGCCGAGAGCGGGGCCCTCGACGAATCGATGGCTCGGGCCGAGGCCCTCTCCGGGGGGGCCGGCGAGGATCCGGCTTCGGTCCGTACCGCCCGGATCGCCGAGCTCAGGGCGCGCTATGCGGCCCTGCGCACCGCGACTCCCTCCCCGGCGCAGGTCGAGGAGCCTCCCCCTGTCGCCGAGCCCCCGGCGCCGACCCCGACCCGGCCCGCAGTCGTCGAACTCCGGGATCCGGATCCCGATCCGCGGACGGGTACCGGGTCCGGCCCGGGAGACGAGGAGCGGCGGGTGCCGCAGGCGGGTTCCATCTCGACGGCCTCCGCCCGCGACCTCTCGCCCGAAGAGGCCGAGCGGCTCGATGCCATCCGCGACCGCTACCGCAGGCTCATGGATGCGCGCCGGCCCGCCACGCCCACGCCACCGAGTCCGGCCGTGACCAGGGCCCCGACCAGGCCGGCCGCCCGACCGGCACCCGAGCCGGTGGCCACCCCCGAGCCGGCGCCCGTGCTGAAGCCCGTGGGCGAGTTGCCGGCTCCGGGGGACGGGTTCTCCGACGCGGTCGAGGAGTTCCTGGCCGAGGAGTTCCCGGCTCCCGGTCTGGGGCACGAGGACGAGGATCCCGAGGGCGGCTGATCCGGGTCAGCGTCCCGGCCCGGCGGCCCGCCGCGCACCGTCCACGGCCAGGTATTTCACCCCGTTGTAGATCGGCTCGCCGTGCATGAACCCCCCGAGCCAGGGGTGGTAGGGCACCTGGTCGAGGGCCACGTAGGAGGGCCGGAGCGGCAGCTCGCGGGCCAGGATGGCCATCATCCGGGTGAGTTTCTGCCGGCGGACCGGACTGTCGGTCGAGTCGCGCACCTCCTGGTGGAGGGCGTCGTACTCGGGGTCGGCGAAGCCCGACCAGTTGGTGCCCTGGTCGGCATTGGGGCCGAAGAAGAGCTGCGTCCAGTTCTCCTCGTCCGGGTAGTCGCCCACCCAGCGGCGCAGGTAGAGCATCAGTCCCCCCTGGTGCGCCTTGGTCTGGAAGGCCGACCAGGTCTGGGCATCGAGGCGGGTGCGCAGGCCGATGGCGGTCAGCTCGGCGGCGAGGAACTCGGCGGCCTGGCGGCTCGACGGGTCGTCGCCGCGCAAGTCGATCCTCAGCTCGGGCGCCCCGGAACCGCCCGGCCAGCCAGCCGCCGCCAGTGCGGCCTTGGCCGCCTCGGGGTCGTACCCGGGGAAGCCGACCGAAGGGTCGGCCGCGGCCTCCGAACCGGAGAGGCCCGGGGGGATCAGCGTGACGGCCGGAGTCCCCAGGCCTCCGGCCATGAGTTCGAGGAAGCGCCGGCTGTCGTGGGCGTGGGCGATGGCGCGACGCAGGTGGCGTCCCCGAACGCCTGCGAACACCGGATCCCTGAGGTTCATCTCGATCCACCAGAGGGTCTGGCTGGGGAAGCTCTGGATCACGATCCTGCGCCGGGCGAGTTCCTCGGTCGGCACCCCGGGAGCCTTGAGGGAGACCCGCATCTCGTCCTTGGGGATCTCGGCCCGGTCGAGTTCGCCCTTCAGGAAGCGGAGCCAGGCGGTCTGGGGTTCCCGGATCACCTCGAAGACGATGCCTTCGAGCCTCGGGAGGGGCGAGCCGGCAGCGGCCAGCAGGCCGTGGTCGCGAGCCCAGGTCGATCCTGCCGAGGGGTACTTTTCGGGGGCCGCCACCGGGCTCCGCACCAGCTCGATGCGACTGCCGGGAACCCGGGAGTGGAGCTGGAAGGGGCCGGTCCCGACCGAGTGCTCGAGCAGTCCCTCCCCGTACTTGCGGACCGCCTCGGGCGCTACCGGTGCGGTGGCCACCATGGTGAGGATCCAGGGGAGCTGGGGATAGGGACGGGTGAGGCGCAGCTCGAAGGTGTGGTCGTCCCTGGCGACCAGTCCGGGAACCGGTCTGGCGTAGTCGGCCCCTTCCGCCCGCCAGGCGTCGAGGCCGACGATCCGCTCGGCCAGCATCCACCAGGCCCCCGACTTCGTCCTGGGGTCGGCGAGGCGCTTCCAGGCGAAGACCAGGTCGCCCGCCACCACGGTGCGGGTCCGCTCCGGCCCGGGGAAGCAGTCGTCGGGATGGAACCGGACGTCCCGGCGCAGCGGGAAGGACCAGACCAGCCCGTCGGGACTGACCGTGGGCATGGCGGAGGCCAGGTCGGGCTCGACCCGGAAGGGACGCTCCAGGTAGGCGTACTGCAGGAGCGGCCGGTGCATCGCCCCGAGCACCCGGGAGGTCGGGACGTCGTCGGCGTGGGCGGGGTCCAGGCCGCGGATGTCGGCCTCGAGGGGCGCGTGGTGGACCGGGGCCGAGGGATCCCGCCAGAGGGAGCGGGGCGCGCCGCACCCCGGGGAGAGGAGGCCGGTGAGGACCAGGGCGACCTGCCATGGGGAGCGACTGGCCGCCTTCCCCCGTGCGGTGTTCATGGTTGGATCCATCGCATTCCGCGGGCATCGTAGCGCCCGCCGCGGGCCCGGCCCCGGGGGGCGATGACCTCCAGGTCGGTGAGGTCGCGGTCGGTGAGCGTGAGCGCCACGGACTCCACGTCCTCGTCGAGCCGGTAGCGGGTGCGGGCCCCGAACACGGGGACCACTCCGGGGCGGCGGAGGAGCCAGGCGAGGGCCAGCTGCGCCGGGGTGCAGGAGAGCTCGCGGGCCTTGGCGGCGAGGTCGTCGACCAGTGCCAGGTTGGCGGCCAGCGCTTCCTCCTCGAGGCGCGGCCAGCGCCGCCTCCAGTCGTCGAGGGCGAGGTCGGAAAGGTCCCGGAAGGCGCCCGCGAGCAGACCCCGGCCGAGCGGCGAGTAGGCCATGAACCCGGCCCCGTGCTCCCGGCACCAGGGGAGGACCTCGTCCTCGACCTCCCGGGAGAGGAGCGAGTACTCGCTCTGCACCACCGAGACCGGGGCGACCCGGCGAGCCCGTTCGAGGGTCCGGGTCCCGACCTCGGAGAGGCCGATCCAGCGGATCTTCCCCTGCTCCCGCAGCTCGGCGAGGGCTTCCATCGAGTCCTCGATCGGGGTGCCCGGATCGACCCGGTGCAGGAAGTAGAAGTCGATCCGGTCGGTGCCGAGCCGGCGCAGGCTGGCCTCGCAGGCGGCGCGCAGGTGGGAGGGGCTGCCGTCGATGCCGGCGAAGGCGCCGTCCTCGCCGAAGACGATGCCGCCCTTGGTCGACAGGAGCAGGCGCTCCCGATGGGGACCGAGGACCTCGGCGACGAGTTCCTCGTTGGCGCCCCGACCGTAGGCATCGGAGGTGTCGAAGAGGGTGATCCCGTGCTGCCGGGCCCGGTCGAGCACCGCCTTGCACTCGACCGCGTCGGCCGGCCCGTAGTGCTCCGACATCGCCATGCACCCGAGCGCCAGGGCCGAGACCCTGGGACCGTCGGGGCCGAACTCGAGGGTGCGCATGTCCGGTACCGAGGGTACTCCCCGGGGGGTGGGGGCGGGGTCCGGGAGGGGTCGTTCCGGTCGCGTTCGGGGGCGAGAAAGATCGAACCCGGGAGGGCGTTCCCGGGTCACACTGTGAGGAGAGAACCTCCTGGAGGTCCGACCATGTCCGCCCCCGAGTGTCCCTCGATCTCCCTCTTCGCCCCGGACCCTTCTCCGGAGAAGGGCAAGGACAGCCGCGAGACGGGTGGCGGGGAGGAGAACGCCGGGCGCCGGTTCCTCCCTTGCCCCGAGCACTGGTCGCTCCGCGAGAGCCTGAACCTGGCCAGCGCGGCGCTCCGGGCCAGTCCCCGCCCATGGCTCGGGGCCGGACTCCTGGTCGCCCTCACCCTGGTGGGCGGACTTGCCCGGAGTTCGCACACCGATGTCGGAGCCGGGTTCACCCTGGTCGCGGTGCTCGTCCTCCACCAGTTGATCGTGGTGCGATCGGTGCAGCTCACGGTGGAGGAGGACCGGCCGGTGGGTTTCGGGGAGACGCTGCGGGACGTGCTGCTCCGGCTGCCCCACCTCATGGCGTTGGCCGTGGTGCTGCTGGCGGCGAGCGCCGGTCTCGAACTTCTCTCCCTGGCGATCGAACGCTCCCATCGGATCTGGGGATCGGGATTCGCCTTCCTGGTCGTGGGCTACCTCCAGCTCCGGCTCAGCGTGTTCGCGGTCCCCGAGGTCCTGCGTCGGCCCCAGGGGCCGCTCTCGGCCCTGGCCTCGGCCTGGCGCCAGGGTTCGCCG
>CAYOHP010000058.1:0-16571 GCA_964403795.1 uncultured bacterium
CACCTCCTTGGCCAGGCCGAAGTCGATCAGGCGCAGGGTGCCGACGGCGTCGACCAGGAGGTTGGCGGGCTTCACGTCCCGGTGCACGATGCCGGCCCGATGGGCCTCGGCCAGGCCCGCCAAGGCCTGTTCGACCAAGGACTCGACCAGGCGAGCCGGCAGCCGACCGCCCCGCTCCCGCACCAGCTCGGAGAGCGGTCGGCCCTGGTCGTCGGGATAGCAGAGGAAGGCCGAGTCCTCGCCCACGCCCTGGTCCAGGACGCTGACGACGTGAGGACTGGCCAGGGACCCGAGGATCTGGGCCTCCCGGAGGAACCGGTCCCGGCCCGCCGGGTCGATTCCGTGGGCCAGTGGGATCAGCTTCAGGACCACGGACCGGTCGAGGCTTTCCTGGATCGCCCGGAAGACTCCTCCCTGGGCCCCCTGGCCGAGCACTGCGATCGGCCGGTACCCGGCGGGCATCGACGCCCCGAGCCGGTCCAGTAGAATCCGGATGGGATCCGAGGCGGAGGTCACCCGGATCCCGACCGCCGATCCGGGTCCCGCGGGTGGGAGGGAGTCGGAGCCGACGCCCCGAACGGGCTCCCGATCCCGGGCCCGGAGGCCGATCCTAGGAGGAGATGGCGAGATCCGTCGCAGTCCGGCTGGCGGCCCTGGCTGCCGCCGGTCTCGTCGCGGCCTGCGGCGCGGCATGGTTCGGGGGTTCCCGACGGGACCCCGTCCCTCCCCTCTTCACCGTGTCGGCCGAGGGACCCGAGATCCCCGATCCGACCCGGCCCCTGGTGCTCTCGGGGGGTGGGGTCCGCCTCGAGCTGCCGGTCGGGTTCCGGGTCCGTCCCGGGTCGCTCGCCGAGGAGCCGGGGTCGGTCCGGCTGCGGGTGGCAGGTGACCATGGCGTGCTGGGGTCGCTGGCCTTCTACCGGGAGGGAGCGGGCCGGCTCCGGGAGGGCTTCCTGGCCCTGGCCTCGGGGCCCCCGGACCCGGATCTCTCGGAGCGCCTGCTGGCCGGTTCGACGATCCTCTCCTCCCGCACCCAGGACCTGCCGGGGGGCAAGCTCGTCCAATTCGAGATGGCCCCGGCCGGGGCCCCGACCGAAGCCGGACTTCCGGTCCGGGAACTGGCCCTGGTACTGGTGCCGGCGAAGGGAGAGGGGCTCGCCACCTTCTTCCTGCGCTTCCCGTTCCGCCCCACCGTGGCCCGCCAGCTCGGTCGCCTGCTGGACCGGGTGGCCTTCCCGGGGTAGGCAGGGCTTCCCGGCCGGATCCGGGTCGCGACCACCCGGGATCACCGACTCAGCCCCCTTCGGGGGCGTCCTCGTCCGGCAAGGGGTCGATCAGCGAGAGGCCCGCGAAGCCGACCGGCGGGGCCGCCAGCCCGGGCGAGACCTCGGGGAACTCGTCGAAGCGGCCGTACATGGCCTCGAAGATCCCGGCGTAGACCGAGTCGACCAGCGAGTAGACCTGCTGTCGGACCTGGACGTATTCCTGGAGCACCGAGGAGTCGGAGAAGCTGCGGTAGAGGTCCATGCGGCTCCCCGGTTTGGGCCCCCCATTGCCGGCCCTGCGTCCCCCCTCGGGGACTTCCTTGGATCCGCAGCCACCGCTCCCGCACCCGCCGCTGCCGCAGCCGCCTTCGCCCTTCTCGGCGCCTTCGAGGTCGGCCCAGGTGGCCGCCAGGGCCGGGTCTTCGCGGATGATCTCCTCCAGCCGCTTCAAGCGCAGCACCGAGGGATGGGCCGCCAGCTCCCGTCCCAGCTGGCGGGCACGGGCTTCGAGATCGCTCGTGATCATGGGGACCTCCGGGCTCCCTCACAGTATACGAGCGGAAGCCAGGTCCCCAGGGCCAGGCCCATGGCCGAGGCCAGGAGCTTGGTGAGGAGCCAGCCGTGCCCGAGGGCGTCGGGGACCGAGGGCAGGTCCCGGATCACCACCAGGAGTCCGTCCAGGACCAGATGCGGCAGGACCAGGACCAGGATCCCCGCCAGGTAGAGGGCGGCACCCGTCACGCCCGAACCCGGCATGCGCAGCGCCAGCGTCGCCAGGCCCAGGCACGGGAGCACGGCCCCCAGGACCAGGAGCGCCAGGATCGACAGGGCGGAAGGCTGGAAGCGCCCGGTCAGCGCCAGCCCGGCCACGATCCCCAGGAGCACCGCGCCGAACCGGAGCACGCCGACCGCCAGCGCCCGGTCGGGTTCGGAGCGGGCACCGGGCGGATCCCGGTCGGGTCCGGGCGGCGGGATCCAGTCCGGGGCCCCGAGCACCGCGGCGGCCACCAGGGCGAGTTCCAGGGCGATGAGCACCCTGGCCGGATCGGCCCCGCCCCGAGCGAGCAGGAGCGCATCCCGGGCCACCCCGGCCGGCACCAGGAACATGGTGAGGAGGCCGGGCCAGCCCCAGTCCTCGCGAAAGCCGCGCCAGACGTGGGAGAGCACCCCGGGAACCCCGGCCGGCAGGTGGTCCAGGCGGTCCTCGGGGGCATCGGGCCTGGCCGCCCGCCAGGCCCGCACACCGGGGACCCGGGGTGTTGCCAGGCAAGCCGCGGCCAGCAGGCAGGCCGAGACTGCGAGGAGGCCCGACCAGGCGGGCGGCTCGACGCCTTCCAGGATCCGGGTCGCCAACCCGAAGGGCCAGCCCGAGGCGAGCACGGCCGAAGCCAGGTCGAGCACCCCCTCGCCCTGGCCGACCCGCCCGTGGATCCCCACCAGGACCGCCAGCGAGGCGGCCAGCAGCTCGCCGCGCCGCAGCGACGCCGGCCCCAGTCCGGAGGCGAGGGCGGCCTCCCCCACCAGGATCCCGGCCCCGACCCCGAAGAGCAGGGCCGGGAGCATGGCCAGGGCGCCGGCCGAGAGCCTGGCCCCGAACCCGTGGAAACCCTGCGGCTCGGCCGCCGCCAGCCCCACCACCACCAGCCAGGGGCCGGCAGCCCGCCAGCCGGCCTCCACCAGGGCCGCCAGCCGGAAGCGCTCGGCGCCGAGGGTCTGGAGGGCGGCGGCCCGTACCTCCACCCAGCCCCTGGCCACCCGGACCAGCATCCAGGGCAGCACCAGGAGCGAAGCCGCCCACATGGCCCGGACCAGGATCAGGGACAGACCCTGGGTGATCGCCCCCAGACCGGCCAGGGTGCAGGCCAGGACGAAGGCGAGTCCCACCCCGACCCCGGTCATCCGGCTCCGCTCCCCGGGACGATGCCCAGAGTGGTTCCGGTCTCGAGGGAGGACGGAGCCCAGGGCCAGGGCCTTCCCGGATCCCGGAGGCGCCCCTCGGCGAGGACCAGGACCCGGCTGGCGGACGCCAGCAGGGACCCGGGACGGTACTCGCCGACCAGCACCGGCTCGGATCTGGCCTGCCGCTCCCGCAGCGCCCCGGCCAGCACCGGCAGGGTCTCGAGGTCGAGGCAGTCCTCGGGATCCTCGAGCACCAGACCCGGGCGCGGGTCGGCAAGCGCCAGGGCCAGTTCGAAGCGCCGCCGCCGCCACGTTTCGCCGCTGCGCCAGGACCGATCCTGCCAGCCGGCCAGTCCCAGCCGGGAGGAGAGCTCCAGGAACCGCTCGCGATCGACTCCCAGGGCCAGTGCCGCCTCCCGGGGCGTGGCCAGGTGGGCTGCCGAGAGCTGTTCGAGGAGGACCGCCATCCCGGCTTCGGGCACCGTCACGGTGCCGGCCTCGGGACGCAGTCGCCCCCCGGCCAGCGCCAGCAGGAGAGGCAACCCGGAACCCCGGGTCCCCACCACGTGGACGCGCTCCCCGCCTTCCACCCCCAGATCGACCGCATCGAGTCGTCCGGAATCGGGGAAGGAGGGAAGGGAGACCCCTGCCAGGCGGATCGAAGCGGTGGGACGGGATTCGGCCATCGGGCTCCCGAGGTCGATGGAAGGAACGGTACATCAAGGACGGAGGCGACGGCGGTAGCCATGCAGGTGAGCAGGCTCGGGCGGAAGGCGACGCGGGCGGGCTGCCTGGCCCTCGGCCTGGGACTCTCGCTGGCGCCGGAGGCCTGGGCGCGCCGGGACCAGGACTTCCTGGAGCCGGTCGACCGGCCGAGCCGGGACATCCTGCTGACGGAGGCCAAGGTCCACCTGGCACGGGGGCGGCGCAAGGAGGCGATCTACTCGCTGACCCGGGCGCTCCACGAGCACCCCGACAACCTCGAGGTCGCCTGGAAGCTCGCCGACCTCCACTACGAGGGCAAGAACTACCCGGCGGCCATCACCCTGCTGCGCGCCTACCTCGATCGCTCCACCCGGGAACGCAACCTCTACTACCCGCTGGGACTCTGCTACCAGCAGACCAACCAGCTCCGGGACGCCCTGGGGGCCTATGCCCGGGCGCTCCAGCTGGATCCCCGGCACCTGAAGGCCTACGTGCGCCTGGCCCAGGTGCGGGTGCGGCAGGGCCTGCCGTATGACGCCCGGGAGGTCCTGGAGAAGGCGCTGGCGCTCGATCCCGAGTACCTGCCGGCGCTGGAGGAACGCAAGATCGTCGATCGCCTGATCCAGGGGGACGGGCAGAACGTCTACCGCAAGCGGAACATGGTCATCCAGTTCCACTCCCACCAGCAGTACGGGATGGTGGAGCGGGCCTTCCCCGCCCTGGAAGCGGTGCGGCGGAGGCTCGAGGACGACCTGAAGTACCACCTGCCGATGCTCTGGCTCCGGGTCGAGAACAAGGTGCGCCGGTTCCGGTCGCCGCCCGCCCTGTTCGACGCCCCCGAGGACACGGTCTACGTCGAGGCCGCCGGGCTGGAGGCGGGGGTGCTCTGGCCGATCCTCGACCAGATGGCGCACCTCTACCTGGAGAAGATGGCTTCCGGACGGTTGCCGGACTGGCTGGCCCTGGGCCTGGCGCTCCACTACGCGGCCCCGCCCGGGCTGGCGGACGTGCCGCTCCGGTCGGTGACGCCCTTCCCGATCGACTTCCCCAGGGACGACTTCGTGGAGCGACGCTACCTGCGGTTCGAGGACATGGACGCCGACCGGCGCCGGGAGATGGCCAAGGCCCTGGTCACGGTGCGGTACCTGCTCGAGACCTACGGCTGGGTGGGGATGCGCAAGCTGCTGCTCACCTTCCGGGAGGGCGAGCGCGACTTCTGGAAGGCGGCCTGGAAGGCCCTCCATCTCGACCGGGAACACCTGGTGCGCAAGCTCTCGATGTACGCCATCCGCGGCTACTACTTCGCCGACGTCAAGGAGCTGCGGCATCCATGAGTCGCCCCGTCACGAAGACGGTCTCAATGGGTCCCTTGCCCTTGACCTCGATCGTGCCGCGGAGCTCGACCCGGTGGCTGGCGGCGAGCCGGTCTGCGGTAGCCCGGGTGGCGTGCACCCGCCCCGGGACCCCGTGGCTCTCCATGCGGCTGGCGGTGTTCACGGTGTCGCCCCAGAGGTCGTAGGCGAACTTCCTCCGTCCGATCACCCCGGCCACCAGGGACCCGGAGTGGAGACCCACCCGGAGCGAGAGCCGCGTCCCCCGCTCCCGGTTCATGGCCTCCACCGCAGCCAGCATGGCGAGGCCGAGGTCGGCGGCCCGGGCCGCATGGTCGGGGACCGACCCGGGGACCCCGGCGACCGCCATGTACCCGTCGCCCATGGTCTTGATCTTCTCGACCCCCAGGCGCTCGGTCTCGGCGTCGAAGCGGGCGAAGGCGTCGTCCAGGATCGCCACCAGTTCCTCCGGCGCCAGCCTTGCCGAAAGCTCGGTGAAGCCGGAGAGGTCGGCGAAGACCACGGTGGCCTCGGGCGCCTGGTCGGCGATCACCGTCTCGCCGCGCTTCAGGCGTTCGGCGGCCGCCGCCGGGAGGATGTTGCGCAGCAGGCGTTCCGAGCGGCTGCGCTCCCGGCGGGCCCGGGTCAGGTGCCAGGACAGGCTCAGGAAGACGAAACCCGAGCACCCCAGGACGTTGAACACGAAGAGGGCGGTGCGGACCGGAGCCGGGACCGGTGAGGGTGCGAAGCCGCTGCCGATCTCCCGGAGCGGTGCCAGGAGAACCAGCAGGAGGAAGCCGGCGATGGCCGCCAACGCCTCCCGCTGGGAGAGGAACATGATGGCGGCCGCCACCCCGACCATGCTCCAGAGCATGGTGGCCCCCGAGGACTCGAACCCGCCCAGGTGCCACTGGAGGGCGTAGGGCAGGAGCACGACCAGGAGCGGGTGGGCCCAGCGGAAGGTGGCCTGGTCGCCGGTCCAGGCCACCCGGGCCAGCATCGCCGCGGTGAGCAGGCAGTAGGCGAGCGGCGAGGTCGCGTAGGCCGGACCCACGAAGCGATGGAGGCCCAGGGCCAGGACCGCGATCGCGGGCAGCGAGGCGGCGGCCATCACGATCTGGAGGCCCTTGCGGGCCCGGAGGTCGGGCCCGTCCTCGGGAGCGAAGCCGATCCCGGCCAGACGGCGGAGTCCCTCCGGGACGACGGCACCGGCGGCCAGGGACCGGGCGGCGTCCCGGGCCGTGGCCCAGGTGTCCTCGGACTCGGTGGGTGCGTTGGGCAAAGGCGCGGGAACAGGGCCGGAGGCGGGATCGGGTGGGGGCACGGTCGGCGCCGGATGCTAGCACCGGGTCGGCTCCCGGAGGCGGCTCACCCGTGGCGAAGCCCGACTCCCGAGGCGGCCCGGAGCTCGTCGAAGCGGGCCCGGAGGGCCTCCATGAACCCTTCCTTGGAGCCGGTCCAGCGGAGCGGCGCCCCGGCCCTGGCGGTGCAGGCGACCGGCCGGGGGATCCGGCTCCCCTTGGGCAGCGCCCGTCCCAGCCCGGTGAGGAAGAGCGGATGGACCGGGACCTCCGGGAAGGCCTCCGCCAGGCTGGCGATCCCGGACTTGAGCGGCTGCATGACCTCGGGTTCGCCCCGGGTCCCCTCCGGGAAGACGACCACCACCTCGCCCCTCTCGAGCGCCTCCCGGACCGGGCGGAGCACCTCGTCCCGGGCTCCCTTGCGCTGGCGATCGAGGGGAATGACGCCCAGCACCTGACTCGAGGCCCAGCGCATCCCGGCCGAGGCGAACCAGTAGTCGGCCGCGCCTGCGGCCCGGATCCGCCCGGAGATCGCCTCCGGGAGGAGGCTCGCGATCACCGGCCAGTCGAGGTGGCTGTTGTGGTTGGCGACCACCAGGGCGGGGCCCCGGGTCGGGAGGTGCTCGGCCCCGTCGAGCCGGGGGGAGAAGAGGATCCGGACCAGGGGGCGGAGCACCAGGCGTCCCAGGGTGGCGCGCAGCCAGCTCCGGGTCACGGGGGTTCGATCGGCAGTCGGGTCGAGGATCGGCATCTCGGTCTCCCTTCGAGGACGGGACCGAGAATGACAACTGAGTTGCCATCTTCCCCTGGGACTAGACTGGATTCTCGACCTCCACGAAGTCCCAGGGCAGGCCGAATCGCTCCTCCAGGAACTTCCCGAGGGCCATCACCCCGAAGCGTTCGGTGGCGTGGTGGCCGGCGGCCAGATAATGGATCCCGGCTTCCCGGGCGGTCTCCCGGGTCGAGACCCCGGCCTCCCCGGTCAGGTAGGCGTCGGCGCCGGCGTCGATGGCGGCCGGGAGGTCGTGGTCTCCCTTGCCCGAGAGCACTGCCACCCGCCGCACCGTCTCGGGACCGAAGGGAAAGACCCGGGGGGCGGTCCCGAACACTTCGGCCACCCGGGCCTCGAACCGGTGGGCCGGGACCGGCTCCGCCAGGTTCCCGATCATGCCCACCGGGACTCCCCGGTAGGGAGCGATGCCGGTCCGATCGGAGAGACCGAGCCGGTCGGCGATCTGGGCGTTGTTGCCGAGCACGGGATGGCGGTCGAGCGGGAGGTGGTAGGCAGCCAGCGAGATGCCGGCATCGAGGAGCGCCACCAGGCGACGACGCATGGCTCCCTTGATCCGGGGCTCCCACCCGTTCCAGAAGATCCCGTGGTGGACCACCACGAGCTCGGCCCGGCGCACCCGGGCGGCCTCGAAGAGTTCGAGGCAGGCGGTCACCCCGACGACCACGCGGGTGACCTCGCCGCGGCCTTCCACCTGCAGGCCGTTGGGACAGAAATCCGCCTGGGGAGCGGCCTCGAGTTCCCGATCGAGCGCCCCGACCACCTCGTCGAGCCTTGCCATGCCAGCCTCCCTGGATCGCTTCCGCACTCAGGCGTCGACGGGACCGGCCAAGTCGGCGGCCTGGTGGGCCTCGACCCGGTTCCGTCCCGCCTGCTTGGCCCGGTACAGGGCCTGGTCGGCTTCCTCCACCATGGCCTCCGGGCTCTGGGCCCGGGACCGATCGGTGCAGGACATGCCGATCGAGATCGTCACCCCGAGCTGCTTGTCCCCGACCGCCACCAGCGATTCCTCGATGGTCCGCCGGATCCGCTCGGCGGTCAGCATGGCACCGTCGAAGTCGGTGTCCGGGAGCACGATCCCGAATTCCTCGCCCCCGTAGCGGCAGGGGATGTCGACGTCCCGGACGCTGTCCCGCACCTTCTCGGCCACGTGCCGGAGAACCCGGTCGCCGACCTGGTGGCCATGGGTGTCGTTGAAGCGCTTGAAGAAGTCCACGTCGGTGACCAGCAGGGCGAGGTGGCCCTTGTGGCGACCCACCCGGGCGAACTCCCGGCGGAGCGCGGTGTCGAAGTAATGGCGCAGATAGAGGCCGGTGAGGGCGTCCACCGTCGCCAGCCGGTACAGGCCGGCGTTCTCGACCGCGGTCGCGGCCACGGAGGAGTGAGTGGACCAGAAGCGCCGGTCCTCGGGATCGTCGAGCAGGGGTCGACGCCTCCCGGCCAGGACCAGGACGAACCCGAGGGCCTTCTCGAAACGTCCGATGGGCAGGAGCACGGCCCCGGCCGGGATCTCCTGGTCGCCCGGCATGTCGGCGAGCTCGGCCAGACGGGAGGCGGAGAGGGGAGACCCCTCGGCATCCATCAGCCGGAGGATCTCCTGCTGCAGGCGGCGACGTCCCAGCAGGGCCCGGAGCCCCTCGTCCACCAATCCGGCGGCCCGGATCTCGGGATCGGCGTCCTCGCCGGGGCTCACCACCACGAGCACCCCCCGGGCCTGGGTCACCTCCCGGTAGGTCTCCGCCACCTCCACGAGCAGGGCGTCGAGATCCAGGGTCCGGGCCAGGCGGAGCGAGCTCCGGTGGAGGGTGCGCAGGTTCTCCAGGCGGGCACGGAGCGCCAGGCTCAGGTTGGTGACCAGACTCGCTCCCCAGGCCAGGAGGGCACCCAGGACCGGTCCGTAGACGTCCACCAGGAAGCTCCCGCGCTCGAAGGCCAGGCGGGCACCCGCCAACCATCCCGCCGCCAGCACCGCCAGCAGGCAGGCTCCGGCCAGGGCCGGGAGCTGGGCCGCCACCACCAGGCCCAGGAGCGACGCTCCCAGCACCGCCAGCCGGCCCAGGCCCGGGGACATGCGGGTGAGCAGCGACCGGTCGAGGAGGTTCCGGGCGAGCTGGGCCTGGATCTCCATGCCCGCCTGGATGCCGACCGGCGTGACCTTCCGGTCCATCCCCCGCACGTTCAGGCCCAGCACCAGGATCCGGTCCCGGAAGCGCTGGGGCGGCACCTCGCCGGCCAGCACGTCCAGGGCCCTGACGGCCGGGATCGCTCCCTCCGAGCCTCCGTGCTGGTAGCGGAGGTAGGCCGTCCCGGGGAACGGGACCTTGAGCATCCGGGCGTCCTCGCCCCCGCTGCGCTCGCCGGTCCGGCGGGCCGGATCCAGGGGCAGCACCCAGGACCCCAGCCGGACTCCCTGCGGATCCGAGGCGACCGGGCTCCCCAGGTAGCGGGAGACCAGGGCCAGCGCCAGGACCGGCACCAACCGGCCCTCGACCTCGGCCACCAGCGGCATCTTGCGGACCACGCCGTCCTGGTTGTCCGCCTCGAAGTCCACGTTCACCAGGCCGAGACCGGCCGCCGCCCGGGCCAGTTCCGGGGCCGGGCCGGTCACCGCCAGCCCGGTCACCAGACCGCCGGCCTCGTTGTCCCAGACGGTGCGCCGATCGGCCTCGGCCGCCAGCACCACCGGAGAGGCCTCCGCCAGCGCGGCCGCCAGCCGGGGATCCTGGGCCGGATCCGGATCCAGGAGCAGGAGATCGACCCCGATCACCTTGGGCCGGGCCCGTCCCAGGGCCTCCACCAGGTCGGCCAGCCGCTCCCGCGGCCAGGGCCAGGGGCCATGGCGGGCCAGGCAGGCGTCGGTGATCTCGATCCGGACCAGGCGATCCTCGGCCCGCCTCGACCCGGGGCCCGGGGACCGCGCCTGGAAGGCGTCGAAGAGCGCCCGTTCGCCGGGTTCCAGGTGCCCGTCCTCGCGGGCGAGCGTCAGGGCCAGGGAGGCGAGGGTGGCGGCCGCCACCATGGCGAGCGTCCGGGGAGACACGGGGGCGATGGTAACACCCGACCCGCCAGGCGGCCGGCCGGTTTGGAGGCATCCCGGACCGTGCTACCCTGGCTCCGTGCCGATGTCCGGGCGACCTCGCCCCCGCCTGCGCCGGAGGGGGTTCCTCCTCTACCTCCTCCTCGGGATGCTCGCCGTGGTGGGGATCCTCCTCGTGTCCCTCGACCAGCTGGCGCGCCAGCGGAACCGGCTGGCCCACCGTTCCGAGTGGGGCCGGGTCGCCGAGGGGCTGGCGGACGGCACCGCCTCCTACCTCCAGTACCTGTTCCGGTTCGCGGCCCATGAAGGAGCGGTGCCGGCCTCGGCGCTGGCCGTCCCGCTCGCCAACGAGGCGCTCTACGGCTTCCTGCTGCAGCCGGCCGACGACCTCGAGGCGAGCTTCGCCCGCACCCGCCTCGATACCTTCCTCGAGCGTTGGTTCGGGCCCGACTGGCGCACTCCGGTCAGCGACCTGGAGGCGACCTTCCCGGGCAGCAAGGTCACGCTGGAGATGGCCCTCGAAGCCGATCCCCTCCACCCCGGCCCGGCCTTCTCCGATCCGATCGAGAAGACGGTGCGCCTGGGACTGTCCGCCCGGGCCGACTACCGGGGGGTGGTCCGGACCGCGAAGCGGTCCTGGACCGTCAAGGTCACCCATCCCTTCCCGCCCGCGGTCTCCAAGTTCACCCTCTTCGTGGACAACGTCCCGGGAGGCGGAGAGGCCTTCAACGTCTATGAGAACGAGTCCTCGGGGGCCTCGACCGGGTCCCCCGTGCAGGCCCCCTTCGTCCTCTGGAACACCCCGGTCGAGGACCGGACCGACCTCGACCGGATCGCCGACCACGGCACCCTGGTCGAAGCCGGACGCCCCTGGGGCGACCAGGACGCGGTGCGGGCGGCCCTCGACGATCGCGGCTGGGTCTACCTGGGCACCGGACCCGGCAATCCCGGCACCGTCCCGCTCAACCTGACGGCCGGCCCCACCCTGGCCGAGCCGGGGGGCGGCCACGGCGAGTTCTTCCAGCTCTACGACCCGGTCCGGTACGGGGCCCAGCCGACCTACTTCCGCCTGATCGCAGGTGCTCCGAACTTCTTCCAGGCACCGATCACCGACGGCACCGGAAACCAGCTCAAGGCCTTCGTGAACTTCCTCTTCTGGGGCTTCGAGAGCTCCGGGAGCCATGATCTCGAGGACGCCGGCCTGGGGAGCACGCTCACCACCAAGCGCTCCTCGATCCTGCATCCGTTCGGTTCCACGGTCGACCCGTCCCGCACCCGGGTGCTGGGCCCGGTGACCCGGCGCTTCGTCCGCTTCTCCTACCTGGCCGTGGACCGCAAGGCGGGCCCCGACGCGGCCGGCCCCGACGACGAGGACATCCAGATCGCCAACCGGGACGCGGCCGGCCTGGCCGGGAGCTTCCCGATCCGGGACCGCGACTCGGTGGACCCCATTTTCGCCTACGTGCCCGACGCCGCCGCATGGGAGGCGGATCTCAGGCGCTCCGAGACCTCCGGCGAGACGCCGCTGCATCTCTATCCGCTGCCGGTCACGGGGTCCTCCCTCCCGCCCCCCGAGAACCGGAACTTCGCGGTCGACTCCGACGGCGACGGTTTCAAGGACGTGATCCTCGACCCCGGACACCCCACGGTGCCGCTCGATCCGAACCTCTTCCGCTACCGGACGATGTTCCCCGACGGCTACGACGACCAGGGGGGAGGACGCCCCGGCTACCGCCGTTTCATGAGCCGGGTGATGGAGGTCCCCTTCCCCCAGGTGCTCGACTACATGGCCTATTCGGGCATGATCCCCCCGGAGGAGCACCCCGCCTTCCCGGGCTGGACCGCCGGCGACCTGGACGCCGACGCCCGCGCCAACTCGGTGAAGTTCGACTTCGACGACCCGCTCCACCGGGCCGCCGCCAAGACCCGCCTCTTCGACGGCGACCTCTCGAGCTTCCTCCCCTCCGACGAGTTCGAGGCGATCGCAAGGCGCCGGGTGGGCGTGCGGGTTCCCGACCAGACCACCTTCCTGCGCCGATTCCGCCTGGAGAGGAACCCGCTCGCTCCCACCGACTCGGTGCCGCTGCTGGCGCTCGACGAGATCGTCCAGATCGATTCGGGCGGGCTAGACCTCCCGGTCTTCGCCTACGCCGGCGGCGGGACGATCGTGGTCGCCGGAGGCGACGTACGCCTCCGGGGGGTGACGCCCCGGAGCTATTCGCTGCTCTCGCTGGTGGTCCTGGACGGCGACCTGATCCTGGACGGACCCGGACCCTTCCACCTGCTGGCGGCGGTGCCCCGAGGGGAGCTCCGGAACCCGCAGGGGACCCCGCTCGAGATCGCCGGGTCGCTGGCGCTGGGTTCGCTCTCCGCCCAGGCCCTCTCCCGCGGCGGCGGCATCCGCTACCCTTCGACGGCCGATCCGACCCGGTACGGCGGCGGGTCGGGCGTGCATTACGCCGACTTCTACCACGTGGCGGTCTCGGACGCCCCCACCGGATGGGCGCCCAGCGAATGAAGACCCGCCTCGCCCGCTCCGGTCTCTCCCTGGTGGAGATCCTGGTCGCCTCCGGGGTGCTGGTGGCGGTGATGCTGCCGCTTTTCGTCCTGCTCTCGGGCTCGGTACGCACCACCGAGGTGAGCCTCGACGAGGTCCAGGCCTCGCTCCTGGCCCACGAGGTGCTCGCCCAGGTCCGGCTGCTGGCGGTGGAGCCCGGGTTCTCGAACCTTCCCGACCTGCCGGTGCCCAACCCGCCTCCCCTCTTCCCGGACTGGGTGGCCCTCGACGATCCCCAGACCCCGATCCACCAACGGGGCGGGCGCCTTCCCCACCCGGTGACCTCGGGCGACCCCCGGGTCGAGGAGCTCGAGACCCAGGGCTGGACCCTCTTCGGGGCGGGCCTGGCCGGACGCGATTCGGTCGATCCCCAGCCGCTCCTCGAGTCGCTCTCCCGCCTCTACCTCTCCCCTGCCCCCGACGGTTTCCGGCGCTTCCTGAAGGTCCACCCGGCGCGCCTGAACGCCCGGGGCGACTGGACCCCCTTCCTCCGCCGCATCGAGGTCCGGGTGGACTGGGACCGGACCTTCACGGGCACCGCCGAGAAGCAGCGTTCGATGACCCTGGCCACCCTGGTGGGGAAGAGCCAGGTGAGCGCTCCATGAGCCTTCTCGCCACGGCCATGGGAAGGCGGCCAAGGCGCGTCCCGGGACGCCTTCCCGGGACCTCGGGCGGGTTCACCCTGGTCGAAGGGGTGCTGGCGTCGCTCCTGGCGGGTCTCATGATGATCGGGATCGTCACCTGGTTCGGCGACGTCCTCCAGCGATTCTCCCACCAGGAGGACACCCTCTCGGGGGCCCACGAGGCCCAGCTCCTGCTCGAGTGGCTGCGTCGCGACATGGCGGCCCTCGACGGGGTGGCCGCCTCGGCCGGAGTGCCGGTTTCCTCCTCGGCCACCACCGGCACCACCTTCCCCAAGTTCTGGGTCCATGCCTGCCACGTCCCGGGGGGCTCCAAGCTGCTGCTCTTCCCCCGCATGCGGCGCGGCGAGGACGACCCGATCGCCCCCGGCCACCCGGCCGCCGCCGGCATGGCCTTGGGGAACCCCGGGGCCATTGGCCTCCTGGCCCAGATCGCCCGGCTCGAGAACGCCTTCGCCTGGGTGGCCCCCGACGATCCCGACGCTCCCCGGTTCCTGACCCTGAACCTCCGGCGCGACGACCAGCTCGAGCGGGTCGTCTACCACTACGAACCGGCGGCCAGGGCCATCGTCCGGGTGGACGCGGCCGGCCGTCGCACCCGGATCGCGGCGCCATCGCTCGCCGGGTTCATGGCGACCCCCTACCTCGAGATCGTCTTCGATCCCGACGACCCCGGGTTCGTGCCCCGCCTGGTCAAGGCCTGGCTCGAGGTGCGGTTCGACATCGTCGCCGATTCGGGGGGCAAGATCCGGGGCCGGCCCCAGGTGCTCTCGACCCGCCTCTTCCCCGAGTTCCTGGTCGCCAGCCTGAAGTCGGAGTGGGGCCCATGAAGCGCTCCAAGTCGGAGACCCAGACGGCCCGCCTGGCGTTGCAGGGGGACGAAGCGGCCTGGACCGAGATCGTCACCACCCACTGGCAACGCATCGAGACCCTGCACCGACTGGCCACCGGCGATGCCGAGGCTTCCCGGAGCCTGGCCGCGGCCACCTTCCAGAGCGCCCGGGGCGGGCTGGAAGCCTTCCTGCGTGACGAGGAGACGTTCGCCGAGTGGCTGGCCGCCATGGCCCGCGATACCGCCCGCCGGCATCTCAGCGACGACGACTGGCGGGCCACGCCTTGGTCCCACGGCCAGGAGATCCTCTCGGATGCGCCCCGGGTCGCCCCGCTCGCCTCGGGGCTGATCCACTCCCCCGATCCCATCCCGCCCGGTCCGGTCGGGGAGGCCCTCGCCGGGCTCTCGACCGGCCACCAGCTGGCGACCCACCTGCTCTTCCAGGACCAGCTCTCGGTCGGCCGCCTGGCCGGGGTGCTGGGAGCCTCGAGCATGTTCGTCGGCTCCTTCGCCTACGGCCTGCTGGACCAGCTCGGCGGCCTCGAGTCGATCGAGCACGACTCCGCCGGGTGCCGCGCCGGCCTACTGGTGGCGCTCGATGCCCTGGAGGCCCGAGGCGATCCCCAGGCGGTCCGGGATCTGCTTCGGACCCTGGCGGCATGCGGCGGCTGCCAGACCCTGGTCTTCCGGGTGCTGCGCCTCTCGGAGTCCCTGGGCACCTCGACGGCCGACCCGGCCGCTCCGGCTCCCGATCTCGCCACCCTGGGTTTGGCGGGAGCCCCGGGGAGCGCAGTCGCCCAGTCCGCCGGCGAGGCCCGCCCCGAGCCTCCTCCGGTCCGGATCATCCCACTCAAGTCCCGTCCCGAACCGAACCACGGTCGGCGCCTCGCCCATCTGGCAGTGGCGGTGGCCCTGCTGCTGGCCTTCGCCGGCGGGACGGTGGGGCTGCTCCGGGGAAGGCCGATCGGGGGCTCCCCAGGATCCGCCGGCGAGGTGCCGGGCGGCGATGCGGACCGCACCGCCAGCGCCCCTGGAGCGAGCGGAGCGGTCGGCTACTTCGCCGGGCTGTCCGGCCGCAAGCAGGTCCTGGCCGAGGGACGGGCGCTCCAATCCTCGCCCCTGGGTGCCACCGAACTCACCCTCTTCGAAGGGCCCACCGCCCTCCTCTCGCCCGCAAGCATCGTGGTGGCCCGGGGCGCGGGCCTGGAACTGGAGCGAGGCCGCATCCTCCTCTCCCTCGACGGCCGTCCGGTGAAGAGCGGGGGATTCCAGGCCCGGGTGGCGGGCCTGACGGTAACGGCTCAGAAGGGCACGGTGGTGGCAGCCACCGTCCCCGGCGAGGGCACGTTGGTCGCCGTCAAGGGAGGCTCGGCGTCGGTCCGCCTGCCGGACGGCACCGTCCTGGAACTGGATCCGTTCCGCCAGGTCCGGATCTCGCCGGGCGGCGAGCATCGGGTCGAGGACGCCCGGCCGGAAGCCTTCGGAGAGGCCCAGCTGGCAGCTGCCGGATCCGGGTCCTCGGCGGCGGGACCCGGCGGAGGCCTGGGGCGCTACGCGGGCCGGAGCGGGGACGGGCTCGGGAGCGTGGGGCTGGGCACCGACACCGGCTCGGGAACCGCCTCGGGAGGCGCCCGCCCGGCTCCGACCCGCCCCGGGGGCCAGCCCGCCGACAACGGGATCATGACGCCGGGAGCAGCCCCTAGCCCGGGGACGGTCCGAGGCTTCCGTGACGCCTTCTGATCCGGTGAGCTGCCAGCCGATCGCGGCTATGCTGGGCGTCGAGGTCGCCCGGAAGGGACGCAGCGTCTGCACCCGGGACGGGACGACCATGCCCCGGGCCCGCCCGGTCCCGGAACCCGAGGACCTTCCGTGAAACGACCCCTCCTGGCTGCCTGGCTCCTCCTGCCCTCGATGGTCCGCGCCTCTTCCCCGCTGGAGATCCCCGCCTGGGCCGATCTCGAGCTCCGGGCGCCGGGAGCCGTCGAGCTGGGGCGCGCCTCCACCTTCGAAGTGGTGCTGACGGCCCGGGTCGGCGAGACCGTGGTCCGGGTGCCCACCGCTACCCCCGGCCCGGGCTGGACCCTGCTGGCCGGTCCCCAGCCGCGCAGCGCCCAGACCGTGAAGGCCGGCGGCACGGTCCGCTGGAGCTTCCGAGCCCGACTCGATCGCCTGGAGGCCGCTCCGTCCCGCATGGGGATCACGGTCCCGGCCCG
>CAYOHP010000058.1:16581-36832 GCA_964403795.1 uncultured bacterium
CGCCGCCGCTACGCGACGGTGGCGGCCCGGTCCGATCTCGAGGCCCTGTGCGAGAGGATCCGCACCCTTCCGCCCGAGACCGAACTGGCGGCCTGGGATCATCCCCCGGTGACCGCGGACGAAGGCGTGGTCCCCGGCCGGCCTCCCGCCTGGACCCTCTACCTGGCCACGCCCGTCGGCAGCTTCGCCGCCTGGGATCCGCCCCGGGAGCCCGGTCGGGGCGCCCCGGAGGAGGCCCTGGCGAATGCCTCCCCGGCCCTCCGGAAGCTGCTCCTGGCCGCCGGGGTCCCGTCCTCCCCGAGCCCGGGTTCCCGGTACCTCGAGCTCCGCGACGAACTCGAGGCCGGGCTCGCCCGGACCCCGCCCGACCCGACCTCCCTCTCCACCCTGGCGGCGCGCCTGGTGCGGGCCGGCGCCGAGGCGGCCCCGGACCTCGTCCCGGCCTTCCGGAACCTGGTGGCGGTGCTGCGGGCCGTCCAGGGCCACACCCGGGAGGCCGGGCAGATCTGGCAGGAACTCGCCGAGGGCGAGCCCCTGGGGCACTACGCCCTCTTCAACCGGGCCGAGCTTCTGGCCCGGAGCGGGGACCCCGCCGGGGCCCGCATCGGCTTCGAGGCGGCGCTCGCCCGACGACCGGTCTTCACCCGGGCCCGGCGACGCCTGACCGAGATCGGCCGCCCATGAGGAAGCGCACTGCGGCCAGCCTGGTGCTCGCAGTGATCCTCGTCCACTTCCTGCTCCCTGCCTCCCTGGTGGCGCCGCTCAACCTCTTCGTCACCTTCGTCCACGAGGCCGGCCACGCCCTGGGAGCCCTGCTCACGGGCGGGAGCGTCTCGGCGATCGTGGTGGATCCGAACGGGGCCGGCTACACCATCACCTCCGGAGGGATCCGCGCCGTGGTGGTCGCCTCCGGCTACCTCGGGGCCACCTTGTTCGGCGTCCTGATGCTCCGGTTGAACTCGATCCCGGAAGCCCGGAGCCGCATCCTCGAGGGACTTGCTGCCGGGATCCTGCTCTTGGCCGTCGGCTACGTGCGCGACCCCTTCACGATGCTCTACGTGATGGCGGCGACCGCGGTGCTCGCCTGGGTGGGCTTGAAGACCAATCCGGAAGTCGAGTTCCACGTGGTCAGCTTCCTGGCGGTGCTGGTCGGGACCGGCGCCATCCAGGACCTCCGGGACCTGGTGGCGATCTCGGCGGGTGCCGGCAGGGTGATGGCCGGCGGGATGACGGGTGGGCGCACCGACGCCGAGGCCATGGAGGCGATGACCGGGATCCCCGCCATGGCGTGGGCCCTGGCCTGGATCGCCCTCTCCGTCGTGCTCCTGCTGAGGGAAGCCCGGCGGGCCACGACCGGTCGTTGATCTGCCCGGCACTCTCCGGGGAGTCCCGCCCTGGGACGATCCGGGATCAGCGCTTGGTGCGAGGGTCTGCGCCGGATCGGGACAGGGTTCCCCGGGCCTCCAGGCGGGCATAGACCAGGGCGCGGACCGCCCGGTCCCGGGCCATGGCCCGGACCTCCTCCGCCCGGGAGTCGAGCTCGGCCAGCCGCCCGCGCCGCTCCTCCTCCTCCCGGAGGGCGGCCAAGGCGGTGCGGGAGTCCCAGGGTGCGTCGGTGGCGGTCGCGGCCACGACCCGGGCCCTCAGGGCCGCGGCCTCCGCCTCGAGGCGGGCCGCCTCTCCGGACCCGCGGACCGCGGCGTGCCGCTCCAGACGCTCCAGGCGCCGCCACAGATCACTCATCCTCGATCCCCTCGGCCCGGATCCGGTCCCCCAGCGCCAGCAGGCCCCGGAGCGAGTCCTGGTAGTCCGCAGCCTCCTCGGGCTCCTGGCGCAGGTAAGCCTCCAGCTCGGGCCGCAGCCGGACCGCAGCGTCGATCCTCGGGTCGGTCCCGGAGCGGTAGGCACCCACCGAGATCAGGTCGCGGGTCTCCTCGTAGAGGGCCCAAGCCTTCCGGAAGGCCCGGGCGGCGCTCCGGTGCCCGGGTTCGACCACCCGGTCCTGGAGCCGCGAGATCGAACCCAGCGGATCGACGGGAGGGAAGAGCCCCCGGCGGGCCATGCCCCGGGACAGCTCCACATGCCCATCCAGGAAGGACCGGGCCGCGTCCGCCACCGGCTCGTCGGGATCGTCTCCTTCGACCAGCACGGTGTAGAGACCGGTGATGGCACCCGTCACCCCGGGCCCGGCGCGCTCCAGCAGGGGCGCCAGACCCACCAGGGCCGAGGGCGGGTAGCCGCGGGCGGCGGGTGCTTCGCCGCAGGCGAGCCCGATCTCCCGGAGGGCCTGGGCGTAGCGGGTGAGGGAGTCCATGACCAGGACCACGTGCCCACCGAGGTCGCGGAGGGACTCCGCCAGGGTGGTGGCGACCAGCGGGGCCCGGGCCCGGGCGAGCGGCGGGTCCGAGGCGGTGGAGGCGACCACGGCCACCCGGCCCGGGGCTTCCGCCCGGATCCCCTCCAGGACCTCCCGCACCTCCCGGCTGCGTTCCCCGACCAGGCAGACCACCACCGCGTCCGCCTCGGCCCTCCGGGTGATCGCCGAGAGCAGGGTGGACTTCCCCACCCCGGCGGCTGCGAACAGCCCGATCCGACCGCCTTCGGCGCAGGTCGCCAGTCCGTCCAGGGCCCGGATCCCGAGGGCCAGGGGCTTCACGATCCCGCCGCGCTCGACGGGATGGGGCGCTCCCGTGGCCACCGGCCTCCGGGGCACCGTTGCGGGAGCGGCCGGTCCCCCGTCGATGAGCCGGCCGGCTCCGTCGAAGACCCTCCCGAGCGCGAACTCGCCGACCGGCACCTCCAGGCGTTCCGAGACCGGGTAGACCGCGCTCCTGGCCCCGATCCCCTCCAGCGAGGAGAAGGGCATGACCAGGGCCTCCTCGCCGGAGAATCCGACCACTTCCGCGAGGGAAGAGCCCGCCGAGCCTCCGGTGTCCACCTGGACCACCGAGCCGACCGGGAGCTCGAGCCCGCGGACCCGGGCGAGCAGCCCACCGGCCGCCGAGATCCGGCCTCCGACCTCGGGCCTCCCCATGGCCGCGACCAGCTCGCGGACTCGCTGGCGGGCCCGGGCCGGACCCTCCAGGGTAATCCCGGTCAAGGCTTCCCGGCCCCACCCAGTCGGGCCCCGGGATCGAGGACCAGGACCTGCCGGCTCGACACCAGGCGGACCGAGGTCCCGGTCAGGCTGGAGTCCTCTTCGATCGCCAGCTCGCCCAGGCCCTCCGAGGCGGCCAGCTGGCGCAGGCGACCGGCCACCCCGGGAGCGGCCAGGAGCCGGAGGCCGATCCCCTCGCCCAGCCTCCGGGCCGCGCTCCGGCAGGCGGCGGCCAGCAACCCGGCGTGTTCGTCCCGGCACAGGTCGAGGGCGCCCGCCGCCAGGTCGATCGCCAGGTCCACGGCCAGCTCGCTGGCGGCCGCGGCCGCCCGACCCGACTCGCTCTGCAGGTCCGAGAGCAGCCGGGCCAGCTCCCGCCGTTCCCTGGACCTCTCGACCTCGGCCTGATGCCGACCGGCAGCTCGTCCCCGGGTCCGGGCGGCCTCCTCGGCCCGGGCTTCCACGGCCGGCAAGCTCCGGAGCGCGGCCTGTCTCAGGGCGCTGGCCTTCGACCCGGCCTCGGCGAGGATCCTCGCCGATTCCCTGCGGGCCTCCGCCACCATTTCCCGGGCCGCCCGCTCGGCTCCCTCCACCGTGGCCCGTGCCCGGGTCGAGGCCGTAGCCAGGACCTCCTCGGCGCGCCGGACCAGCTCGTCGAGGCCGGGAGCCGCATCCTCGGCCTGGGCACCGAAGCGCAGCGCCAGCCCGGCCCGGTAGCGGCTCTCGATGTCAGACGGGGGCACCGGGTCCGGCCTCCCCCATTTCGCGGCAGAGCTGGCCGATCCTGCGACGGGCCGCCTCCATCTCCCGGAGGCGAACCGGCTGGCCGCTCTCCAGCTCGTCGAGAAGCGCCCGTCGACTGCCCCTGGGCATGCAGCGCAGGCAGCGGCGACGCAGGGCCTCGGGAGCTTCCCGCAGGGCCAGGTCCAGATCGGAGACCGGGGTACGGGCCAGGACCTCCGAGAGCATGCCGTCCGAGAGGGTCTCGAGCTCCCGCATGGTGAAGCGCCGGTCCGCCAGCCGGTCCGCCAGCTCGGAGTCGAGGGCTGCCACCCGGGCCATGATCCGGGCCCGGACCTCTTCGCGCAGTCCGTCCAGGAGGTCCCCGAGGATCTCCTCTCCGGTATCGAGGGCCTCGGTAGAGCCCGGGAAGGCATGGCAGAGGTGCGGGAACCAGGGCAGGACGTCGTCCCGACCCGAGTCCTCGACCAGGTAGACCAGGGCCCGCCGGGCCAGGGATCGAGGCGCCAGCGCGAGGGCCAGGGCGATCCCCTCGGGCCGCTCCCTGGCCAGCTCGGAGGCGACCCGATGGGAGTCCCGCTCCTCTTCGGTTTCGCCGTGGTCGGGCTCCCCGGTCGCCCGGGGCGCCATGTCGGTCCCGGGACTGCAGAGTTGGGCCTCCCAGAGGTGGTCGAGGCTGGTCATGACCCCCTCGCTCCCCCCGGGACCGAGCAGGCCCTCGGCGAAGCGGCGGGCCGAACGCGGCCCCTGGCGGGAGAGGGCCCGCTGGGTGGCCATCAGCGCCACGGGGCGCAGTCCCGGGTCGAGATAGGCGTACTCAGGGTCCGGGACCATGCGGGCCACCGAGAGGAGCGAGCGACAGGCGGCCTCCACCGGCAGGTGCGCCACGACCTCGGGAGCCACCCTGGGCCCCAGGGCAACCAGGAAACGACCGGCCGGCTCCTTCATCCCCTGTCCTCCTCGAGCAGTCCGAGCACCACCCTGGCTGCGAAGGCCGGGTCCTCTTCGGCCCAGCTGGTCGCTACCGCCCTGCGCACCACCGCATCGCCCCTCAGCGACGAGGGATCGACCTCGGGATGCTCTCCGACCGGCTCGGGCATGGGTGCCTCCCGGGTAGTGGCGACCACTCCCAGGGAACCCAGGAAGAGGAGGAGCAGGCCTCCGACCAACGAGGCTCCACAGCTTTCGGCGACACCCGCGGCGCTGGCCGTGACCGCCTGGGGGGACGCTTCCCGGGCTTCCCCGTCCGCCACCGCGGTGGTGTGGGCGATCCCGAACGGGACCGCCGCGATCTCCACCCGGTCTGCCACGCTCGGGTCGAGGTCGAGGGCACTCCGGACGACGTTGCGCACCATCCCGAGGGTCTCGGGGTGAGGTGCATCGGGCAGGAAGAGGCGGGCGTTGAGGGTGACTCCGATCCGCGCGACCCTGACCTCCCGCACCGATTCGACCGCCGCCTCGGGTCGCCCCGAGGCCAGCGCCAGTCCCCCTGCGGAGGCCCCCGGGCCACGGGCCTCGCAGAGCTGGAGGGCGACCCGGACCAGCACGTTCTCCTCGCCCAGCATCCGGGCCAGGTGGTCCCGGACCCGGGTCTCGGCCGAGGCCTCGGCGGCCCGCAGGAAATCGAGCCGCTCGGCCATCTCGCGGATGCCCCGCTCGTCGTCCTCCCGGAGCAGGCGTTCGTAGTCGGTACCCCAGCTGTCAGCCAGGGTCACCCGCTCGGGATCCAATCCGTCGATGGCGTTGCCCACCAGCTTGCGGATGCCCCGGGCCTGGGCCGCCGACAGCCTCCGGAACGGGCGCAGTCCGAGGAAGACGGAAACCGAGGGCTTCTGCCGCTCCCCCAGGGTCCCGGTCTCGGGCCGGTTCAGGTGGACCCGGGCGAACTGCACCGCCGGGTAGAGCGAGAGGGTGCGGGCCAGCTCGCCCTCGCGCTCCCGCCGTTCCCGGGAGCGGTGGTCCTCGTGGCTGGCCGCCAGGCCGCCGGTGAGTCCGAAGAAGTCCTCGCCGCCGGTGGCGGGGCGAGCCACCGGACTCAGGCCCTCGGCCATGACCAGCTCGACGGCGCGCTCCCGGTCGGTCCCCGAGACCCAGAGGCTGCGGCCACCGTCCTGGATCCGGTGTTCGATCCGCTCCCGGCACAGGAGGTCGGCCAGCCGGAGGAGTTCGGCCGGATCGGGAGCGTCCTGGACCAGGATCTCGTAGTTGTCGGCCGGGCGACGGGACCCCATGGCCAGGGTCGAACCCAGGGCGACGATCACCAAGGCCAGACTGATCCCGCCCAGCACCCGAGGCTGGCCGAGGAGCCTGCGGAGGCCGTCCGCGAGCTCTTTCATGACTCCCCTCCCTCTGCGTCGTCTCCGTCCTCCTCGTCCGCTTCGGGCTCGGTGTCGGGGCCGATCTCGGCGATCCCGCCCAAGGCCTTCTTCACGTATTCCTCGTCCACCACCACGTGCCCCGGGGCGCCATCGGGCGCCAGGTACAGGAGGTCCTCCAGCACCCGCTCGACCACCGCATGGAGGCGGCGGGCGCCCAGGTTGCCGCGGCCCTTGTTGGCCCTGGCGGCGAACGCGGCCATGGCGTCGGCGGCACTGGCGTCGATCTCGATCCGCACGCCCTCGGTGGCGAGCAGGGCCTCGTACTGCCGGAGCAGGGAGTTCTTCGGCTCGAGCAGGATCCGCTTCAGGTCGGCTTCCTCCAGGGACCGCAGCCGGACCCGGATGGGGAAGCGACCCAGGAGCTCGGGGATCAGGTCGGTCACCCTGGCCTGGTGGAAGGCCCCCGCCCCCACGAACAGCACGTGGTCGGTGGAGACCGGCCCGTACTTGGTCCGCACCGTGGTGCCCTCGACCAGCGGCAAGAGATCGCGCTGCACGCCTTCCCGGCTGACGTCCGGCCCCGCGCCCTTGGCCCGGTCGGCGGGCATGGCGATCTTGTCGAGCTCGTCGAGGAAGATCACGCCGTCGTCCTGGACCTTGTGGATGGCGATGTTGGCTGCCTGGTCCTCGTCGACCAGATCCCGGTAGCGCTCGTCGAGCAGGCGGCGGCGGGCGTCCTTGACCCGGAGCGTCTTGGCGACCGCCCGGTTCTGCTGGGGGAAGAGGTTCTTCAACTGGATCGACATCTCTTCGAGCCCCTGGCCCGAGAGCACGTCCATGCGTCCGCCACCGGAGTCCATCAGGTAGACGGTGACCGGGCGGTCCTCCAGCGCCCCGGACCGGAGCGGCTCGACGAGCTCGGCGCGACGCCGTTCGGCATCTTCGCGCGGACCGGTCTCCCAGGGATCCATGCCGGCCAGGGCATCGAGGAGTTGGTGCTCGACGATCTCCTCCGCCTTCTCGCGCACGGCCTTCTGGGCCTTCTGGAGCTCGAGGTTCATGGCCACCTCGACGAGGTCCCGGACCATGCTCTCCACATCCCGGCCCACGTAGCCGACCTCGGAGAACTTGGTGGCCTCGACCTTGAGGAAGGGGGCGTCGATCATCTGGGCGACCCGACGGGCGATCTCGGTCTTTCCGACCCCGGTCGGCCCGACCAGCAGCAGATTCTTGGGGTGGATCTCGGCCCGGAGATCCTCGGCGACCGCCTTGCGACGGGCCCGGTTGCGCAGCGCCACCGCCATCGCCCGCTTGGCCGCGGCTTGTCCGATCACGTACTGGTCGAGGAGCCGGACCACCTCGGCGGGGGTCGGTCCGACGGGACGGTCACGCATGGGGGTGGGACTCCTCGTAGGCCTGGCGGAGGCGGGCCGCGGTCAGGTGGGTGTAGATCGCGGTGGTTCCCACGCTCCGATGTCCGAGGAGTTCCTGGACGCTGCGCAGGTCGGCGCCGGCATCGAGCAGATGGGTGGCGAAGGCGTGCCGGATCGAGTGGGGAGAGAAGCCGGACCGTCCCCCGGCGGCCAGGCACCAACGGCGGAACATGGCCCGGAGCGAGCGGGAAGCCAGCCGTCCCCCCTGGCGCCCCACGAAGAGCGCCGGCTCGCCCGGATCCGTCCAGCTCGGCCGGTCCTCCAGCCATGCGACCAGGGCCTGGCGGGCCCTGCGCCCCACCGGAACCGTCCGCTCCCGGTTCCCCTTGCCGAGGACGGTGAGCCGGTCCCGATCCGGGTCTACGTCGCCGAGGTCCAAAGCGAGCAGTTCGGCGGACCGCATCCCGGTGGTGTAGAGGAGTTCGAGGACCGCCCGGTCGCGGATCCCGGACGGGCCCTGGGAGGCGGCCTCGAGCAGGGCCCCGACGTCGGGCTCGGAGGGAACCGAGGGCAGGCGCCGCTCCGCCCGCGGGCTACGAAGCGGAAGGGCCGGGTCCCGGGCGATCCGCCCGGTCTCCTCGAGCCAGGCGAAGAAGGACCGGATCGGCGCCAGGGCCCGGGCCCGGGAGGCCGAAGCCAGGCCACGTCGACGGAGGTCCAGGAGGAGGTTCCTCAGGTCCTCGGAGGTGACCTCGGAGAGGCCGGGAACCGCTCCGTCGGCGGGGGACTCGGCGGTCTCGGCGGCCGATCCCGCGGCCAGATACCGGAGCAGCCTTCCCAGCTCCGCCCGGTAGGCCCGCAGGGTGTGGGGGGATCCGCCCGGAATCCGGATCCGCTCCTCGAGGAAGGCATCCACGAGCTCTCGCCAGGCGGCAGACACGGCTTCGCCCTGGACCGAAGACACGAGGGGCTCCTCCATACTCGAAGACTCGATCCCCCAGCCCCCGTCGCGCTCCCCTTGCGGGGAACTCGGCCGAAGACCCCTCGAAAATACCAAACCCCTTCGTACAGGACAAACTATTTTTGAAACAATTTTGTCGCGAAGACCCGGCTCGAGCCGCACCAGCATTGGACATGCAAAGCGCATGGCGCTTTCCATGCGAAAACACCAGCTCCCGAGCCGCGAACGGCTCCCGGTGCGTCCATCTGACCTCCCGTCGACATGCAAGAGAGCCGCCCCGTCATGGTCGGTCGGAGCCCTCCACCCCCCCGGGATCCGCTTCCCGGGCGGGAGCCCTGACCAGCGGAAGGTAATCGGGGCCGACCAGCCCGTCGTCCCCGAAGCGGAGCCAGCCGGCCTGCACCCAACCCCTGAGGTGGCGGGCACCGACCCGCTCCCCGAGCCTGGCCAAGAGGGCGTCCGGGGCCATCCGTCCCTCGGTCTCGAGGAGGCGCACCGCCCGGGGTCGCCGGGGCACCCGGCTCCGGACCTCCCCGGAGGCTGCGACCAGCTCGAAGGGGTGCCGGACCACCCGACAACCGGCCTCGGCCAGCGGGGCACCCGCCTCTCCTCCCGGCTGTCCCCCGGGGAGGCCCGCCAACCGCACCCGACAGCCCAGCTCCAAGGCCGCCTCGACCGCCAGCAGGGCGCCGGACCCGGCCCGCGCCTCGACCAGGACCAGCTCGCGGGCCAGGCCGGCCAGGAGCCAGGCCCGGAGCTGGAAGGCGCCCCGCAGGTACCCGGTCCCGGGAGGGACCGCCGTCACCAGGAGGCCGCGACGGGCCAGGACCGCTCCTGCCCGGGCCCGGCCCGAGCCGGTCTCGACGGCCTCGGGCGGGTAGGGAGCCACCGCCACGGCGCCGCCGCGGCCAACCACGGCATCGGTGCCCGAGACGGCACCGGCGAGCGCCTCGTCCTCGATCCCGGCGCTCGCCCCGCACAGGACCGCCTCGCCGGAGGCCGCCAGGAGCCGTCCGGAGGACCTGGCGAAGGTCCGGGCAGGGCCTCCCGCCACCCGGGAGCCCACCAGGGCCACGCCCGGGCTCCCGAGGAGTTCCCGTCGTCCGCGCACGAAGAGGCACGCCGGCGGGTCGGGCAGGTCGAGCAGGCGCAGAGGGAAGTCCGGATCCCCCGGGACCAGCACCTGCCAGCCGAGTCGGGCGCATCCGGCGAGGACCCGCCCGGGATCCCGGTCCCCGGCTCCGAGCCGCCGGCGGAGGCCGTCGGCCACATCATCGAGCTCCCCGGCCCGGGCGCCGCCCTCCCTCCAGAGGTCGAGTGCCGCTCCCAGGGCTTCCCGTACCCGGCGGCCACCCGGCCGGAACCGGAGCAACGCCAAGCCCAACCAGGCCTCCCGGGGAGGCCGGCGAATCATGAGCGTACCCACGGCTACGCCTCGAGCCCGGGCCCGGGGCCGCGCGGCGTGCCCCTCGTAAGGAGTTTCTGGGGCCAGTAGCCGACATTCTGGTCCCCTTCCCCGGCGGCCGTCTTCAGGTAGGGCACGGCCGCGCCCCCCATCCGCTCGAGGATCTCCGCCCCGGCCTTGCGGACCGCCACGTCCCGGTGGCCGAGGGCCTCGATCAGGTTGGGGAGGATCCTCGGCCCCTTGCTGGTCAGCATGTTGACGACCCGGGCCACGTCCTCCCGGGTCTCGGACATCGCCATCCCCCGAAGCAGCACCGGCAGGGCGTCGTCCCGGTCGATCTCGCCGAGCGCCAGCAGGGCCCGGGACCGGATCGGTCCGGTGGCCTGGGCTTCCACCACCCCGGCCAGGGTGACCACGGCCTCCCCGTGTTCCTGGTAGGAACCCAGCGCGGTGACCGCCGCCACCCGGACCTCGTGGGGCTCGGATTCGTCGAGGGCGGCCTTCCGGAGGGTCTCGAGAGCTGCCTCCACCCGCATCGAGCCCAGCACGAACAGGGCATTCGCCCTCGCCCCCGGCTCACCGTGGGCCGCGATCTCGAGGAGGTCGGGCACCACCCCGGGCCCCATCGCCTTGAAGACGCCCACCATCTTCGGGTGGATCTTGAAAGCCGGATCCCGCACCACCCCGATGAGCGCCCGGGAACTGCGCTGGTCCCCGATCTCGCCGAGCGCCAGGCAGGCGTACAGGCGAACCCACTCGTGGCCGTCCAAGAGCGCTGCGATCAGCGGCTCCACGGCCTCGGGATCGCGCATCGCCCCTAGCGCCTTGGCGGCGTGGAGCCGCTGCTCGTCGGTCCCCTTCTTGAGCATCCGCACCATGTCGGGCAGCGCCTTCCGCCCGATCCGGCGCAGGGTCTTCACCACCCAGAAGGCCACGTCCTCGTGCTCGTCCTCGACCGCGTTCACCAGGCTCTCCACGGCCAGATCCGCGAGCAGGGCCAGCGAGGTCGAAGCGGCGTTGCGCACCGGCCACGAGGACGACGCCAGGGCCCGGATCAGCGGCTTCACGACCCGCTTCTCGGGCACCTCGGCCAAAGCCGTCGCCGCGAAGTACGCCACGTTGGAGTTCGAGTCCTGGAGTGCCTCCAGGAGCTTCTCGACCCCGGCGCTGCCCATCTTCCGGAAGACCGCGGTCACCCAGAAGCGCAGGTCCTCGTTGCCGGTGTCCATGGCCTGGGAGAGGCGCCCCAGGACCGCGGGTCCGCGCTCGGCCAGGGCGTCGGCGGCGACCTTGCGGATCGACCAGGTGGGATCCGCCAGGCACCGGAGCAGGGCCTCGTCGATCTTGGCGTCCGAGGGCAGCTCGCCCAGGCAGGTGGCGGCGAAGAACCGGAGGTCCCGATCGGGGTCCCCGATCAACTCCAGGAACACCGGCTCGGCCGCCGGTCCCAGCCCGGTCAGGTCGTCCTTGGCGTTCCAGGCGAAGGCCTCGCCGCGCTTGCGGAGGAAGAGCACCAGTGCCTTGACGCCCTTCTCGCCCATGCGGCAGAGGGCCGCCAGGAGCCAGCGGGTAGCCGGCCCCTCGGGCATCGCCAGGGCCTCCATCAGGGTCGGGATGGCGATCGGCCCGATCTCGGCCAGGGCGTCCGAGGCCCGCTTCCGGACGATCCAGGACTTGTCCGAGAGGTACCCCACCAGCACCTTCACCACCCGGAGGTCGCCGGTTTCGCCCAGGGCCGCGGCCACCACGAACCGCAAGCGCCGGTTGCCGTTGCGCAGCGCCTGGAGCAGCACGTCCCGGCTCCGCTCGCCGAGCTTGCCCAGCGCCTTGGCCGCCCAGTACGAGCGATCCTCGTTCTCCCCTTCGAGGGCCGCCGAGAGGGCCGGGAAGGCACCCTCGCCGAAGGCCACCAGACCCTCGAAGGCGTGGAACCGGACCTGCCAGACCTCGTCGCCGAGGGCCTCGACCAGGGCGGGGATGGCGGCCGGGTCGCCGATCTCGCCCATGGCGACCGCGGCGTGGGTGCGCATCGGCTTGGCGCCCCGTGCCAGCAGCCGGAGCAGGAGCGGGGTCGCCTCCCGCCCGATCCCGACCAGGGCCCGCACCGCCCAGTAGCGCTGGTTCTCGTCGCCGGTCGAGAGCACCTTGCCGAGCCGCTCGAGCACCGGGGGACCGAGCCCGGCCAGGCGTTCGGCGGCGAACCGCCGGATGGTCCAGTCGCGGTCGCCCAGGGCGTCGATCGCCAGCTCGACCCCACCCGGTGACCGGGTGGAGAGCAGCCGGGAGAGCAGGGCCCGCTTCTCGTCAGGGGTCCCCGTGGTGAGGAGCGAGATCTCGGAGACGCTGATGTCCATCGGTATCCGGGCCGGCGGCGCAGTCTATCCGGGCCCACCTCCGGAGCGCAAACCTCCCGACCCGGATGCTCCCCGGACCCCCGGGAGCCGGCCATCCCTCCCCTCGGGACCTCTGCCCCCGGTGAGCCGCCCCTCCCCCTGAATCCGACGACCCGGGCCGGGGCCCGGGTCGTCCTCCTCGCTCCGGGCGCCTAGAACCCGAAGTCGTCGTCGTCGAAACCGAGGTCGTCGTCGCCCGGCTTGGGCTTGGGCTTGTCCCCGCCCCCGCCCGGCTTGGGCTTGTCGCCGCCCCCCGGTCCGCCCAGTGAGAGGTCGTCGTCGAACCCTCCCGGGTCCCCACCGCCGCCCCCGCCGCCCCCGACCTCGCCCACCCCGGGCAGGTTCTGCTTGATGACCCGGGGGGTCATCAGGATCACCAGCTCGGTGGTGTTGGGGCTCGACCGCTTCCTCTGGAAGAAGTGCTTGATCACCGGGATGTCAGAGAGGAAGGGGATCTTCTCCTCGGTCTGGTTGTCGCTCTCGGTGACCAGGCCCCCGATCAGGACCTCCTCGCCGTCCCGGACCTGCACGGTGGTCTTGGCGTTGGTCTTGTTGATGGTCGGGAAGTCGCTGGCCCGGAAAGTGGCGGTCGACTGCTCGACCGACACGTCCATGGTGATGAAGCCGTCCTTGTTGATGCGGGGCTCCACGTCCAGCACGATGCCGGTCTCCTTCGACTCGGGACCCTGCGAGGGACCGCCCGAGAACACGATCTCGTCGCCGATCCGGAGCTGGGCCTTGGCGCCGTTGACCGCCAGCACCCGGGGGCTGGCCAGGTTCCTGGCGATCGAGGCGGTCTCGAGGGCCCGGAACACGGCATCGAAGAAGAAGTTGCCCCGGTAGAAGTCGCCGAACTTCAGGACCTCGGCGTCGTTGGCGGGGGCGTTCAGGAAGAAGTTCTGGTTGTTGTTGATCCGGAACCGCTCGGTGAAGGCGAAGAACGGTCCCGAGCCGCCCTGTCCGGTGACGGTGCCATCGGCCTCGCCCTTGGTCCCCCACTCCCAGTTGAAGCCGATGTCCTTGAGCACATTGGTGGTGACCGAGACGATCTTCGAGTCGATCAGCACCTGCGGTACCGGCTTGTCGAGCTCCTTCTGGAGCTTGTCGACGCCGTCGATCAGGGCCTGGGTGCCGGAGACGATCAGCGAGTTGGTCCGCTCGTCGACCTCGATCTGCACGTTGCCCGACTTGGCGAGCGCCTTCTGGAGGATGTTCGCCATCTTCACCGCCGAGGCGTAGCGCAGCTGGAAGGTCTTCGACAGCGCCTGGTCGAACGCCGACTGCAGGGTGTCGGAGCGGGCGATGACCAGCAGGTCCTCCTTGCCCTCCTCAGGGAACCTGAGCTCGAGCTTGTTCAGCTTGGCGATGTACTCGAGCGCCTTCTTGGCGTTGACGTTCTTCAGGCTCACCGTGACCTTGCGCTTGGCCTCCTGGGGATCGACCAGGATGTTCACGTTGAGCTGGGTCGCCAGGATCTTCATGAGCGCCTGCAGCTCGGTCTCCTTGGCGTCGACCTTGATGTCCTTGTCGAGCGGCCCGGCCGTCGCCACCGGCCCGAGAGCCAGCCACGCGGCCACGGCCAGGATCCCGATCCTGCCGAGAGCCCCGGAATTACGCATGGGCGTACCCTTTCCTTGATCGAGCTGCATGAGCGTCGAGGCGAGTCCCGAGGACACACCTGACCTCATCCTCCCTTCGGCGAGTCGGGTGCGATTCCGTAGGGGTCGCATGCACCCTTCTCGGTGGGAAGGCGGGGAGCCGCGCCCCGTGCCGGGTCCCCGGGACCCGGAGGGCCGACCTTCCCCCGGGCCTCCTGCCGGGTCGGCCTCGGGCTCCGGTGCGGGAGGTCCGCGCCAGGCCCCTGGGTCGGCCCGACGCGACGAGGCCGGCCCTCCAGGGCCGGCCTCGTGCCTCGAGGTCCGCTGCGGACCCCGATGGGATCAGAAGTCGTCGCCTCCGCCGCCTCCGCTGGCGTCATCCACGGAGACCGAGCCGTCGAAGGTCTCCTCCTCCATGCGGAAGGTGCGCCGCTGCTTGGTGTGGCCGTCGTACACGATCATCTTGTCGCTCTCGACTTCCACGACCTTGAAGCGCTTGTCGAAGTTCGACTCGTCGGCGCCTTCCCAGCCCTTGCCCACGATGTACTCGGCGCCCTTGTAGTCGATGACCGCCAGGTTGTCGTCGCCGGCCCCGATGATGGTCTGGATCTTCAGCACCAGGGGCGGGACCTGGGGGGCCGCCTGCACCTGGGGCTGGAAGGTCGTCTGGACCGGGGGAGGCGCCGGGGGCGGAGGCGGTGCGATCAGCACCACGAAGGGATCGAGGGCCGGCTTGGCGTCCGGGTCGTACTCGGCCTGGGCCCGTACGCTCCCGGCCGCCAGGCCGAGGGCGAGGACCAGTCGGAACAGGGCCCGATGGCTCGTGGTTCGTGTCATGGAGATCGTTCCTCCGGCTCGCTCGGTATCGGTATCGGTTCAGACCCCGTCGCAGCTCGACAGGGCGTCGGTCCGGTACTTCAGGAGATGGTTCTTGTCGATGATGATGATTTCGCCGTTCAGGTTGACCCGCAGGTTCGGGAACCGGGACTCGGCGGTGTACTTGGTCTTCTGCTGGTCGACCAGCTTCATCAGGTTGGGCAGCCGATCGATCTTGGTCTCGGCGGTGATCGAGAGGACCCCGTTGGAGAAGTCCATCTTGCCCCGCTTCTGGACCCGGGCCAGGAAGTCGTAGATCTTGAAGTAGGGCCCGGCGATGTTGAAGTCGAGCGGGATCTTGCTCCAGAGGTCCAGGCTCGAGATCGAGTCGATGCGGATCGACTCCATATCGATGTCGGCCTCGTTGCCGTCGATCTCGACCTCCCGCAGGAACTGCTCGATGGTCCGTCCCTGGGCCGAGCAGAGCTTGCGGAAGACCTTCTGCTTGACCTCGTTGATCTGGACCTCGAGGGCCTCGATCTCGGTCTTGGCCTGGCGGTACTTCTTCACCAGGTTGTTGGCCGAGTCGATCTGCTCCTGCAGTTCCTGCTTCTGCTTCTCGTAGGGCTCGTAGATCATGAACCAGCCCACGATCCCGCTGAAGGCGAGGATGAAGAGCACGCTCATGATGTAGGTCACGATGCGGTTCATACCGGACATCTTCGTGTCCCTCCTTCCTTCAGCGGATCAGCACGCAGGTCAACTCGAACTGGCTGACTTCCTGGCGCTGTTCCTGGCTCTTCTGGATCCGCTTGATGCGGGCCGACTTGAACTTGGTCTTGCGGTTCTCGATCTCTTCGTAGAGGGCCGTGATCCCGGGCATGCGGGCCTTGTCCTTCTTGCGGCCCATACCCACCGCATTGATGGTGACCCGGCCGTCGCCGTCGATCCGTAGATCCCGGAACCAGACCGTCTCGGACTTGCGGAGCAGGTCCTCGAACAGGAGCAGGGTCTGGGTCCAGCCGCCGGCATTGGCCGAGAGCACGCTCTCGTAGCGGTTCAGCTCGTTCTCGATGTTCCGCTTGGTCTCGCTCTGCTGCTTCTTCTGGGTGTCGTACTTCTTCAGGTCGCGGACCGTCTTCTGGACCCGCTCGAGCTCGTCCTTGCGTTCCTGGATCTGGGTCAGGAGCTGCTCGTTGAAGAGGTAGAGACCGACGGCGCACCCCGCCGCCACCAGGGCCACGAAGATCCATCCGATCGGGATGGTGATCGTCGGGGCCTTCTTGGTCTTGAGAAGGTTTACCTTGATCATTCCGGTTCAGCCTCCGATCTCGCTGATCCCGCGCAGGGCGAGACCGATGGCGGTGGAGAAGTCCTGGAGGTAATCCTGCAGGAGCTCAGGGTTGGGAATGGCCACCTCCACGCCTTCGAGGGGGTTGGCCATCTCGACGTTGATACCGAACTCGTTGGTCAGGAACATGTCGAGCTTGCGGAGCTTGGCGGTCCCGCCCGAGAGGATGACCCGGTGGATCATCGGCTCCCGGGTCTGGGCCTTGAAGTAGTCGAAGGAGCGGCGGATCTCGCCGGCCAGCTCCTCGATGGTGGTCTGGACCACCTCGGTGAACTCCTGGTCGCCGCCCTCGCCGTCGAGCCCGAGCACTCCGGCCTCGATCTTGGTCCGCTCGGCCTCGGCGAAGGACTCCTTGAAGACGTTCTGGATGACGGCGGTGATGTTGTTCCCGGCGATCGGGATGGCCCGGGTGAACCGGAGGATCCCGTTCTTCATGATGCTCACGTTGGTGGTGCGGGCCCCGATGGTGATCGAGGCGACCACCTCGCCCTTGTCGCCCCCGCCGAAGGGGTCGTCGCCCCCGCCTGCCCCGGGGACCTTGAGCGAGGAGTCGATGGCATTCAGGATCGAGAGGGAGTCGATCTCGATCGCCGAGAGGGTGATCCCCGACTCCTTGAACACCGTCTCGAGGCCGCCCACGAAGTCCTTCTGGGCCACCACCAGGAGGACCAGGTAGCGCTTCATCCCCTCTTCCTCGAGCTCGGCGAGCTTGGCGAAGTCGATGTGCACGTCGTCGATCGGGTAGGGGACGTAGTGCTCGGCCTCGTTGCGCACCGCGATCTTGAGTTCGTCCTCCGGCATCACCGGGAAGGGCACGAAGCGGAGGATGGCGTTCTGGGCCGCCAGGGCCGTCACGCAGTTGTCGGTGGGCAGGTTGTTCTGCTTCTTAATGTTGCGGAGGATGTCCGCCAAGAGCTTGGGGTCGTTGATGTTGCCGTCGACCATGGCGTTCTCCGGCAACGGCTCGATCGCCAGGCCGGTGATCTGGGGGGCGTTGGGGCCCTTCTTCATCGAAACGACCTTGATCGAGCTGTTCCCGATGTCGACCCCGAGGGCAGTGTTGGAAGCACCGAAGCGCAGCATGTCGCCTTACCTCCCTCGCTCGGTCTGGCGACCCTGAACCGGGATCGACCGGGCGGACTTCCTTGAGAGTATCGACATGCGACCGCTTGGCACTTTACCGGACGCTTCCCTTCGATCCCCGGGGGCTCCGGGGGGACTTCCCCCGGCCCTCACCGGAAGAGACCCCGGCCGAGGCTCCCGGGTTCCATGAATTCGACGCCCGGGACCGCCGGGTGGACCCTGGATCCAGGGTACCCCCCGGGGACCGAGGATCCGAAGCCGAGCCGGCCCCCGGAGATCGGCCGCATCCAGGGCCTAACCTCGGCCCGGGGAGGCCCCGGTGGTCGCGTCCGGGGCCTGGGTGAGGGCGTCGAAGCCGGCGAAGGCCCGGACCCTGGAGCCGGGGTAGTACCGGGCCAGGATGGCCGCCGCCGAGTGGCGCTCCTCGGCCATCCCCCGGGCCCCCCATTGGCACAGGCCCACTCCGTGCCCGAAGCCGGTCCCCTCCAGGGTGAGACCGGTCCGGGCCTTGCCGGCCAGGGACTTCCCGATGATGTCGCGGATGGCCCTCTCTTCCACGCTGGAGGAGGACCGGGCCGGAGCCTGGCCCTCCACCTCGAGGGGGGCGAACTTGAGCGACCGGACCCGCCGGTGACCGGCCAGGATCCGGAACTCGTTCCCCGAGAGCGAGAGCCGGCCCTTCCCGCCGGTGAGATCGGCCCGGATGACCCTCCCGTCGGCTCCCCATTCGAAGGCCACGTCCGAGACCGGCCCGATCCCCCGTCCCAGATCGGTCAAGCGCCGGGAGAGATCCTCGAGCGGGACCTCCACGCTCCAGTGGTACTGGGGGTAGATCCGGCACGCCCGGCACTCCAGGGACCTGGCATAGGGGAAGGCCCGGGATCCGCCCCAGACCGACCGGTGGTCGGCAGTCCTCCCGCCGCAGGAGGCCGAGAACCATGCATGGACCAGTTCGTCGCCGAAATAGAGGACGGTCCCCCGGGTGGCGTGCACGGCCCGGGTGGTCTCGGGGGTCTCGGCCAGGACTCCGGCATACACCTGGCTCCCTTCCCCGGCCTTCAAGCCGAAGCCCCGGGACTGGAACTCGAAGGCGTGACGCAGGGCATAGGTCCGGCTGGCGATGGCCTGGGCCTCGAGGGCCGCGGCCGGCGCCGAAGGAGCCATCTCCCGGGGCAGGACCCCCATGAGGTAGTCCTCGACGTCCACCAGGTTCACCAGGTTGAGCCGGCCCCCGGGATCCGGCCTGACCAGGAGCTGGCCACGATATCGGCTTCCCCCGTGTCCGAGCTGTCCGCCCATCAGGGGCTGGAGCAGGACCGCGGGCCGGACCTCGTCCCGGTCCCAGCGCACCGAGACGCCGGCCCCCGGCACCTCCCGGAGGAACACCGGGGACTCACCCCAGACCTTCCCCATGGTCGATCCGTCGGCCGGGTCCACGATTCGCATCCCCCGGGTGGACGTGATCTCGAAGCCCGGCTTCTGGAGCGAGATCCCGACCGAGAGCAGGGTCTCCCCCGGGGATGCCGCGGCGGCGGACACCAGGACCGCCAGCAGGGGAATCGAGAGACCTATGGTGCGAGGGAAGGGTCGGGACACGGATCCGAGGGCAGGACGGGTCGACCGTCCGCCTTCCCATGACCCATCGGCAGGAATCCGACCGGACGCCACGGGATCGTCAGGGACTTCGGGGACTTGCCGGGGGCGGTGCGGTCGCCGGGGCGGTGCTCGGGGGCGGAGCGGGCGCGACCAGCTCCCGCACGTCCTTGAAGGTGACCGCCAGCATGAGACCGATCAGGAAGAGGAACCCGAGGGCGTTGACGTACCCCTCGACCCGGGCGACCAGGCTGCCGTCGGCCAGGTCCTCCCGCTCGAACAGGCGACCCGCCCAGGTGCCGAGCAGGGCCACCAGCAGGAGGAGCATCCGCCCTCCATCCAGGGCCGGGACCGGCAGGAGGTTGAAGACCCCGATCGAGAGGGAGAGACCGGCGGTGAAGAAGAGCATGTTCTCGAGGCCGGTCTTCGACTCCTTGGAGATCACCGCCACGATCCGCACCGGACCGGAGACCTCCTTGGGAACCTCCATGCGCCCCATGGCCTGGAGGATGATCCCGACGGTGGCCGAGTAGATCTTGATGACGTACCCGGCCGTAGTGGTCCCCGCCCGTCGGATGCTCTCCCCGAGCGGCAGGGTGGCCCGACCCATCTCCTCGAGGATGGCGACGTCTGCCTGGATCCCGATCCGGGCCGGCTCCCCCGGGCCTGCGACCGGGACCACCGAGAGTTCGACCGAGGTCGGCTCGCTGCCCGACTCGCCACCGGCCCGCCGCAGGCGGAAACGGATGGGCTTCCCGTTCCTGGCCGCGATGTACTCGATGGCCGCGTCCCGGTCCTCGACCATCACCCCGTCCATGTGGGTGACCACGTCGCCCTTCAGGATCCCGGCCTCCATGGCGGGCCGCCCCTCCAGGACTCCCCCGACCTTGATGGTCGTCTTGGGGACCCCCAGGCACCAGAAGATCCCGGTGAGGATCGCCATGGTCGCCAGGAAGTTGAAGAGCGGACCGCCGACCAGGATCGCCTGCTTGGCCCAGAAGCCCTTGGCCTGGAAACCCCGCTCGCCGGGATCCTCTCCGGGGGGATACTCCTCCTCCGGGTCCATCCCGGCCGGGCGCACGTAGGCGATGAAGGGCAGGAGTCTCAGGCTGTACTCGGTCTCGCCGACCTTCCGGCCCCAGAGGAGCTTCCCGAAGCCCAGCGAGAATTCGTCGACCCGGACCCCGCAGAGCTTGGCGATGGAGAAATGCCCGAACTCGTGGATGAAGGCGATGAAGCCCACGCAGAGGCCGAACCAGAAGCCCGTCCGGACGGCCTCCATCAGCCCCTGGGGCGAGAGAAGCCAGAAGATCGTTTCCAAACCGTCTCCTCGTCGAGGCCCAGGGGTACCCGGTCCGAGGTTAGCACTTCGTGTGTCCACTTGCGGAGGGGGTCAGGGTCAGGCCCGGGCGAGGAGCAGGCCGGAGGCCACCACCAGGACCGCCAGGGCGAAGGCATCGAAGCGATCCAGGACCCCGCCATGTCCGGGGAGCAAGGTCCCGGAGTCCTTGACCCCGGCGGC
>CAYOHP010000059.1:0-36275 GCA_964403795.1 uncultured bacterium
AGGTCCCGGAGTCCTTGACCCCGGCGGCCCGCTTCACCCCGGATTCCACAAGGTCGCCGAGCTGGGCGGCCACCGCCGCCACCGCCAGCAGGCAGACCCCGCGGGCCGGTCCCATCCCCGGGATCCGCCCGATCTCCCCCCCTGCCCAGGCGAAGACCGCGATCGCCGCCGGCACCCCGGTGGCGAACCCGCCGATGGCGCCTTCCCAGGTCTTCTTGGGCGAGACCTGGGGCGAGAACTTGTGCCGGCCCAAGGCCCGGCCCACGAAATAGGCACCCGAGTCCTGGACCCAGATCAGGGCCAGGACCGCCAGCACCGTCGCCCGGCCCTCGGGACCGTGGCGCAGGGCCCCGAACAGCCCGAACGGCAGCGCGTAGAGCCCCAGGCCCGCCAGGGCGGAGATCCTGGCCTTGACCCGGACCGGGTCGATGGGCGGGAACGCCAGCGGCAGGGCCAGGCCCGCCAGGCCCGCCAGGAGGACTCCGAGGACCGGATCCAGGCCGCGGGTCCCGGAGAGCCCCAGTGCCAGGCACCAGATCCCGGCATCCCTGGGCGGTCGGGCCACCGCCAGCAGAGCCGCCAATTCGCCCAGGGCCAGCGCCGCCAAGACCCCCATCGCGATTCCCAGCGGCAGTCCGCCGACCCAGACGCACCAAAGGAACGGCGGGGCTGCCACCAGGGCGGCGAGGATCCGGGTGGTCACGCCTGGGCACTCCCGAAGCGGCGATCCCTCGCCTGGAAGTCGACCAGGGCGGAGAGCAGCTCCCGCCGGGAGAGGTCCGGCCACAGGGTCTCGGTGAAGTGGAGTTCGGCGTAGGCCGACTGCCACAACAGGTAGTTCGAGACCCTCACCTCCCCCCCGGTGCGGATCACGAGTTCGGGATCGGGCATGCCCCGGGTGTCGAGGTACCCGCCCAGCATCGCCTCGTCCAGGTCCTCGGGATCGAGCCGCCCTTCCTTGGCCTCCCGGCAGAGGACCCGAGCGGCCCGCACCAGCTCGTCGCGCGACCCGTAGTCGATGGCCAGGGCGAGCTCCAGCTCGGTACCACCGGCCAGGGCCTCGCGGCTCCGCTCCATCTGGTCGCGGACCGGGGCCGGCAAGCGATCCAGCCGGCCGATCAAGCGCAGCTTGACCCCTCCCCGTGCCAACCCCTCCTCCTCGGCGGCCATGGTGTTCTGGAGCAGCCGCATCAGGCCCTCGACCTCGAGGGGGCTCCGGGACCAGTTCTCGGACGAAAAGGTATAGAGGGTGAGGAACCGGATCCCCAGGCGCCGGCAGGTCTGGATCACCATGCGGACCGATTCGCGCCCGTGGTGGTGCCCGAAGAGACGCTCCCGGGTCAGCTTCTTGGCCCAGCGACCATTGCCATCCATGATGCAGGCCAGGTGGCGGGGCAGGCGGGCCGGGTCGAGCCGGGCGGCGAGAGCCGCCTCTTCGGCATCGTAGGGAGCGGGTTCCTTCACCGGGACATGCCTCCTGGCGTGGGTCGGACCGCAACCCGGCCTCAGGGGACCGGCCGGGGAGCGCCTGGCCCCGGCTCAGATCTCGGTGATGTCCTTCTCCTTGTGGGCCATCAGCTTGTCGATCGACTCCACGAAGCGGTCGGTCAGGACCTGGACGTCCTCGAGCCCCTTCTTGGCCAGGTCCTCGGTGAGCTTGCGACCCTTCTCCAGGGCCTTCACCTTGTCGTTGGCCTCTCGCCGGAGGGTGCGGATCCGGACCTTGCCCTCCTCGCCCTTCTTCCGCATCTCCTTGACCAGGGTCTTCCTGGTCTCGGAGGTGAGCTCGGGGAGGGTGACCCGGATCAGGATGCCGTCGCTCTGGACCGGGACGTTCAGGCCGGACTGCTGGGCGATGGCCTGTTCCAGGGCCTTCATGCTGCCCTTGTCGTAGGGCTGGACCACCAGGCAGCGGCCCTCCTGGACCGAGATCTGGGCCAACGACCGGATCGGGGTGTGGGTCCCGTAGTAGTCCACCTGCACATGGTCGAGCATCCCGGGATGGGCCCGTCCGGTCCGGATCCGCGAGAACTCGTTCTTGAGGGCCTCGATCGCCCCGTCCATCTCCAGCTCGGTCTCGGTGAGCACGTCGTCGATCACGGATACCGTCCTCCTTCGACGCCGCCTGCGGCGTCCCCGACCCCTAGCGTTCCGGTCCCGAGATCAGCGTCCCCACCCGTCCATCGCCCCGGGCGATGCGGTGGAAATTCTCGGGATCGTCGAACTTGAAGACCCGGATCGGCATCCCGACCTCCTGGCACAAGGCGATGGCGGTCTGGTCCATCACCTTGAGCCCCTGTTCCAGGACCTCCTGGTAGGTGAGCCGATCGTACCGTCGGGCACCCGGGTTCTTCACCGGGTCCTCGGCATAGACGCCGTCGACCTTGGTGGCCTTGAACAGCACCTCGGCCTCGATCTCCGAGGCCCTGAGGGCAGCCGCCGAGTCGGTGGTGAAGAACGGGTTGCCGGTCCCGCCCGCCAGGATGGCCGGCCGGCCGTGGCGCAGACCGGCCAGGACCTGGGCCGAGTTGAAGCGCCGGGCGAAGGCGGGCATCTCGAAGGGCGTATAGACCTCGGACTCCACTCCGTAGCTCCCGAGCACATCCTGGAGGGCGACCGCGTTGATGATGGTGGCGAGCATCCCCATGTAGTCGCCGCTCACCCGCGACACGCCCTCCATGACCATGCGGGCACCCCGGAAGATGTTGCCGCCCCCGAGCACCACCGCCACCTCCAGGCCGGCGCTACGCAGCAGCATCAGCTGCTGGCAGAAGAACTGGAGGATCTGCGGGTCGAAGGTGACCTCGGGGTTGCCCCCGTTCAAGGCTTCGCCCGAGAGCTTGAGCAGGATGCGCTTGAGGGTGGGCTTGGTCACCGGTCGCTCAGTCCTCCTTGGCGGCCTGGATCCCCTCGCCGACCTCGTACCGGGCGAAAGCGGTGACCTTCAGGGTCTTGCCCACCTTCTTCCCGACCTCGGCGACGATCTCGCGGACGGCCTTCTTCTGTTCCTTCACGAACGGCTGGTCGAGCAGGCAGACCTCGGAGAAGAACTTCTTGAGGCGCCCCTCGGCGATCTTGGCCACCATGTTCTCGGGCTTGCCCTCCTCGAGGGCCCGCTGCTTCTGGATCTCGCGCTCCTTGTCGAGCTCGGCAGCCGGGACGCTCTCGGGGTCGAGCCAGCTGGGGCGCATGGCGGCCGCCTGCATGGCCACGTCCCGGGCCAGGGCCCGGACCTCGTCGTTGGTCCCGTCGTCCCCGGAGACGGCCACCAGGACGCCGATCCGGCCGCCCATGTGGACGTACTCCTGGACGAAGCCGGGAGCCTTCGGGACGATCCTCTCGAAGCGCCGGACGACCAGCTTCTCGCCGATGGTGCCGGTCAACTCCTTGACCCGGGCGTCGACGGTCTTGCCGGTCCCGGGGATCTCGAGGGCCGAGAGCGCCGCCAGATCGGCCGGACCGCGGGTGGCGATCAAGGCCCCCACCGCCTCGACCAGCGACTCGAACTCGGGATTCCGGGCCACGAAGTCGGTCTCGCAGTTCACTTCCACCGCGACTCCGACCCCGCCCTCGGCCTTGGCGAGCACCTTGCCCTCGGCGGCGGTCTTGCCGGCCCGCTTGGCGGCGGTCGCCTGCCCCTTGGTGCGCAGGATCTCGACGGCCCGGTCGAAGTCCCCGTTGGCCTCGTTCAAGGCCTTCTTGCAGTCCATCATCCCGACGCCGGTCATCTCCCGGAGTCGCATCACGTCCGAAGCCGAGATCGCCATCCCGGACCCCCCCCCTACCCGGGGTCGTTCCGGGGGCCTCCCCCCCCCGCGCCGGGGGGGGGGGGGGGTGGGTGGGGGGCGCCGGGCCCGCCCGGGGCGCCGCCGCTCGGGTCGGGCTCAGGCGCCGGCCGGAGCCGCTTCCTCGGCCGGGGCCTCGGCGGCGGTCTCGGCCGGGGGAGTCGCGCTCTCCTCGGCTGCGGCCTCCTCGGTCCCAGCCTCGTCGTCCTGGTCGCCCTTGGCGGCCTTCTGCTGGCGCTCGGCGAGGGCCTCGGCCATTCCCTGGGCGAGGTACTGCGAGACGACCTTGATGGAGCGGATGGCGTCGTCGTTCCCCGGGATCACGTAGTCGATCTCGTCCGGGTCGCAGTTGGTGTCGACCAGGCCCACGATCGGGATCGAGAGCTTGCGGGCTTCCTTGATCGCGATGTGTTCGCGCTTGGGGTCGATCACGAAGACCACGTCGGGGAGGCCCCGCATCTCCTTGATGCCCCCGAGGTACTTGTCCAGCCGGGCCAGCTGCTTGCGGAGCTTGGCCGCCTCCTTCTTGACGCGGCGGTCGAGCTCCCCCTCCTCCTGCATCTTCTCGATGCTCTTCAAGTGCTTGACCCGCTTCTGGATGGTGTCGAAGTTGGTGAGCATGCCGCCGAGCCAGCGCTCGGTGACCCAGTAGGCGCCGGCCTTCTTGGCCTCGCGCTGCACGATCTCCTGGGCCTGTCGCTTGGTGGAGACGAAGAGGACCTTCTTGCCGTCCCGCACCGCGCCGGCGAGGAAGTTCCGGGCCCGCTTCAGGCCCCGGAGCGTCTTCTGGAGGTCGAGGATGTGGACGTCGTTGCGCTTCCCGAAGATGAAGCGCCCCATCTTGGGATTCCACTTCTTGGTCTGGTGACCGAAATGCACGCCGGCCTCGAGGAGGACCTTGATGTCCACCTCGCCGAGCGGGGTGTCGTCCTCGAGAGGGTTGACGACCGGACCCTGGGCCTCGAGCGGGGGAGTGTCCTCGGGGGGGGAATCGAGGTCGTCGTCGAGGTCGTCGAAATCGTCGGGAGTGTCACGCATGGTCATGGCCTTTCCGGGTTGTTCCGGTGCGCCGGAGTCCACCGACCCGCGGTCGCGGGCACCCGGAGGAGCTCCTTCAGGAAGGCGCACCTGAGGTTCGATCAGGGCACGAAGGCTACAACGCCCCGGAAGCCCGGGTCAAACCTCCGCCCGGCCCGGGCGAGCGCCGGGGCCTGAGCCGCAGGCCACCTGGAGCCCGATGGGGCCCGGTCCGGACCCCCCCCAAGGCGGCCCCTACTTCCCCAGCAGGGCGTGCTCGAGCACCTGCCCCACGTGCTTGACCGGGATGATCTCCATCGCCTTGGTGACCTCGGCGGGGATCTTCTCCAGGTCCTTCACGTTGGGCTCGGGGATCAGCACCTTCTGGATCCCGGCCCGATGGGCGGCCAGCAGCTTCTCCTTGATGCCCCCGACCTCGAGGACCTTCCCGAGCAGGGTGACCTCGCCGGTCATGGCGACCCGGGCCGAGACCGCCCGTCCGGTCAGGGCGGAGACCACGGCCGTGGTGATGGTCACGCCGGCCGAAGGCCCGTCCTTGGGGGTGGCTCCCTCGGGTGCATGGACGTGGAGATCGAAGTTCTTGTGGAACTCGGCATCCAGGGCGAGCTCCCCGTGGTGCACCCGGACGTAGGTCACCGCCGCCTGCACCGACTCCTGCATGACCTCGCCCAGCGACCCGGTGATCATGAGCTTCCCGGTGCCGGGCAGGGCCTCCACCTCGAGCGGGAGCAGGGTTCCCCCGGTGGCGGTCCAGGCCAGGCCCTGGACCACGCCCACCCGGTCGTCCTCACCCACCCGGTCGGGCCGGAACTTCTCGGGGCCGAGGTGCTCGATCACCATGGCCACGTCGACGGCCACCGGAGGCAGATCCTTGACCGCCTTCTCCACCGACTTCACGGCCTTCTTCTTGCGGGCGGCCGCCTTCCCCTTGGCCTTCTTGCCCGAGCCCGAGCCCGTCTCGCCGCCGGAGGCCGCCTCGACATCGGCCTCGAGCTTCTCGGCGATGGTCCGGGCCTCCTTGCGGAGCACCTTGGCGATGGCCCGCTCCAGGCTCCTGACCCCGGCCTCGCGGGTGTAGGAGGTGATGATCCGGAGCAACGCGTCCTTGCGGAAGGAGACGCTCCCCAGGCCGTTCTCCTCCACCTGCTTCTTGACCAGGTACTTCTCGGCGATGGCCAGCTTGTCCTCGACCGTGTAGCCCGGGAGCGAGATCTCCTCCATCCGGTCCCTGAGCGGCCCAGGGATCAGGTGCGGGAGGTTGGCGGTGGCGATGAAGAGCACGTTGGAGAGATCGAACGGCACCGCCAGATAGTGGTCCTGGAAGGCGGCGTTCTGCTCCGGGTCGAGCACCTCGAGAAGGGCCGAGGTGGGGTCGCCCCGCCAGTCGCGACCGGTCTTGTCGATCTCGTCGAGGAGGAAGACCGGATTCGAGGTCCCCGCCTTCTTGATGTTCTGGATGATCCGGCCCGGCATGGCGCCGACGTAGGTCTTCCGGTGCCCCCGAATCTCCGCCTCGTCGTGCATGCCGCCCAGCGACATCCGCACGAACTCGCGTCCCATGGCCTTGGCCACCGACATGGCGATCGAGGTCTTGCCGACCCCGGGCGGCCCGACCAGGCAGAGGATCGGCCCCTTGAGCTTCTTCTTCAGCTTGAGCACCGAGAGGTACTCGAGGATGCGTTCCTTGGGTTCCTCCAGCCCGAAGTGGTCCTGTTCCAGGATCTCCCGGGCATGCTCGATGTCGAGCCGGTCCTCCGAGAGCACCGTCCAGGGCAGTTCGATGACGGTGTCGAGCCAGTTCCGGATCACCGTCGCCTCGGCCGAGAAGTTCGAGACCTTCGACAGGCGCGAGAGCTCCTGTTCGCACTGCTCGCCCACCTTGCGGGGCATCCCGGAGGCCTCGATGCGGCGCTGGTACTCGGCGATCTCGGCCAGCAGGTCGTCGCCTTCGCCGAGTTCCTTCTGGATCGCCTTCACCTGCTCCCGCAGGAAGTACTCCTTCTGCAGCGTCTCCATCTGCTTCTTGACCCGGCCCCGGATGCGCTTCTCGACGTGGGCCACCTCGATCTCGCGCTGCAGGACCTCGGAGACGATCTCGAGGCGCTCCTCGGGATCGACCGCGGCCAGCACCCCCTGCTTGGTGGAAGCCGGCACCTCGAGATGGGCGATCACGATGTCGGCGAGGCGGCCCGGCGAGTCGAGGCCGGCGATCAGGGGGGCCGCCTCGGGAGAGAGCTTCTTGCCGGGGACGACCTTGGTGGCGGCCTCGAAGAGGCTGTGGACGTTGCGCATCAGGGCCTGGACCTTGAGCGAGCTGGTGGCGGCCTCCTCGAGCTCATCGACCACCACCCGGTGGATCCCCCTGACGTCGGGGTACTCGAGGATCCGGGCCCGGAAGAGGCCCTCCACCATGGCCTTCAGGATCCCATCGGGCAGGCGGGCCACCTGGTGGACCCGGACCACGGTGCCCATGGCGTGGAGGTCCTGGGGCTCGGGATCGTCCTGGGAGGAGTCCTTCTGCCCGGTGACCACCAGCTCCCGGTCGCCCTCCAGGGCCTTCTCCAGGGCCTCGACCGAACTGGGTCGGCCGACGTGGATGGCGGTCACCAGACTGGGGAAGACCACCAGTTCCCTGAGCGGTACCAGCGGCAGTTCCACCTGCTTGCGGGCCGCCCTCGTGGGTCCAGGCATCGCCTACTCCTCGTTCCCGACCGACCTCGGTCGCTTGCCCCGTATCGTTCCGAGCAACCCCAGATTACCGTAGCGTCGCCGAGTCACGAATCCGCATTCCAGGCATTTGGCGGTCCGGGTAGCCAGCCCCCGGCCGCCCCCCAGCCGGACCAGGACCCGAAGCGGCTTGCCGCAGCCCGGACAGTGCCGGCGTCGCCAGGCCATCCAGCCCAGGACGAGGGCCAGGAGCCCGCCCAGGAGCAGGAGATGGGACGAGTACCCGAGCCGCCGGTACCAGGCCAGGGCCGGCTCGTTGAAGAGCGACTCGGGAGGCGCCTTGAGGATGGTGTGGACCTCCTCGAGCCGGCTGGCGAGCCGGTCCACCCCGGAGCGGATCCGGGCCCAGGAGAACCCCTCCCCCTCCGCCAGGAACAGGTCGGCGGCTTCTTCCCGGCTCATGGTCTGGTACATTCCGGCCCCGAGGTTGGTGCCGACCATGCCCTTCCCGGCCCGGCGATCGATCCCGATCAGGACCAGGGCGAGCCGGTAGTGGTCGAGGCCGGAGAGGGCCTTCTGGAACCGGGCTTCCGCCAGGGCCTCGAACCCGTCGAAGCCCTCGCACTCCACCGCCGAGACCCTGACCTCGAAGCCGGTCTCCCGGGCGAGCAGGGCCAGGCGCTCCTCCATGGCCGCCAGATCGGCGTGCGGGAACAGCCCCAGCTCGTCCTCGACCCGGGCCGCCTTCCACGGTTGCCCCGGACGGGCCGGACCGGCGGCCGCCGGCTCCCGGGCGCCGAGTTCCTCGCTGCCGGCGTCGTCCTCCACCAGGGTCTGGGCGTTCGCCGCGACCGCCAGACCGACCGCCATCAGGCCGGCCCGCCATGCAGATCCCCGGACCCTGGACGCCATCACAGGCTTACGGCACCGACGTAGACGAGGATCCGTCCGCAGGTGGGACAGAGGTGGACCCGGTCCTGGCTGTGCATCAGGCCGCTGCGGAAGCTCTCGGTGAAGATCGCATCGCAGCCGGTGCAGGCCTCCTCGACCTCGACCACCACCGGCGGCGGGAGCTTCTTCGCCAGCCGGTCGTAGCGCTCGAGATCGGCGGGCTCGATCCGGTCGCGCCAGCGGGCCCGCTCGGCGTCGAGCTCGCCGATCCGGGCCTGCAGTTCGCTCCGACGGGCGGGGAGGCCGCCTTCCACCTGACGCCGCTTGGCTTCGAGGTTCTGCAGGCCCTTCTCGGCGGTGTCGAGGAGCTTCTTGGCCTCTTCCTCGGCCTCCATCAGGGCGAGCACGCCCTCCTCGAGGGCGACCACGGTCGCCTCGAGCTTGGCGATCTCGGCCTCGGCGGCCGACAGGGTCTTCGGCGAGTCCGCCACCCGGAGGCGTTCGTCGAGCTTCTTGCGCTTGCCGCGGGCCTCGGCCACCTCGCCCTCGCCGGCACGCACCTTGGCCTGGGCCGCCTGCAGCTCTGTCTTGGCGCGGGCGACCAGGGTGCGGGTCTTCTCGATCCGGGCCGCGAGGTCGGCGAGATCCCGTTCGGCGCTCTCGATGCCCTTGGTTCCCTTCAGGACCTCGAGATCGACCGCCTGGAGGCGTCGCAGGGCCTCGACGCTGTTCAACGAGGGCCACCCTTTCGGCATCCGGACCGGATCCGGATGCCCTCGTTGTACCCCCGTCCGGAGGCCGGCCGCAAGCCCGGGTCGGCCGAACGCGGGCGGTCACGCCGACGGGCTCCCGGCCCGACCGTGCTAGGCTCGCCGGGTGCTGACCCTCGGCACCGCCGGCCACATCGACCACGGCAAGACCACCCTCACCCGCCTGCTCACGGGGCTGGACACCGATCGCCTGCCCGAGGAGAAGCAGCGCGGGATCTCGATCGACCTCGGGTTCGCCCCGCTCGATCTGGCCCCCGACCTCCGGGTGGGCCTGGTCGACGTCCCGGGCCACGAGCGCTTCGTCCACAACATGGTGGCGGGGGTCTCGGGCATCCACGGCTACGTGCTGGTGGTGGCGGCCGACGAGGGGGTGATGCCCCAGACCCGCGAGCACCTCCGGATCCTCAGGCTGCTGGGGGTCGAGGAAGGCCTGGTGGTCCTCTCCAAGATCGACGTCGCCGATCCCGAGATGGTCCCCCTGGTGGGCGAGGAGCTCCGCACCCTGATCCGCGACGAAGGCATGGCGGTACCCGAGGTGGTGGGGTACTCGGCGCTCCGGCCCGAGACCCTGGCCGGGGTACGGGAGCACCTGGTCCGCCTGGCCGGACGCCTGGTCGAGCCGGGGAGCGAGGGACTGCTGCGAATCCCGATCGACCGGGCCTTCTCCCTCAAGGGGCGGGGCACGGTGGTCACCGGGACGGTGCTCTCGGGAAGGGTCGAGGTGGGCCAGGAGGTCGAACTCCTCCCTGGAGGAGCCGCCAGCCGGGTCCGTTCGATCCACTGCTTCGGGGAGGAGGCGACCTCGGCGGCGGCCGGCGCCCGGGCCGCCCTCAACCTTCCCGACCTCGCCACCGAGCAGCTGGAACGCGGCATGGTGGTGGCCGCACGGGGCTGCTTCGTCGGGGCTTCCGTCCTGGACGTCCGGGTCGAACTGGCGCGGGGGCTCCCCGAGGGGCTCCAGCAGGTCCGTACCGGCAGCCGGGTCCGGGTCCACATGGGGACCGCCGAACTCGGGGGGAGGATCCACCTCCTCGAGGCCTCCACGCTGGCGGCCGGCGAGCGCACCCTGGCCCAACTGCGCCTCGACCGCCCCACCGTGGCGATGGCCGGCGACCGGTTCCTGGTCCGCTCCCTCTCGCCTCTCCTGACCCTCGGGGGCGGTACGGTGCTCGAGGTCGGGGCCCCGCGCCACAAGCGGTCCCGCACCGTAGTTCCGCGGCTCGAGAGGATCGAGGCCGAGGGCCTTCCCGGGGCGGTCTACGGATGGCTCTCCCGGGCTTCCGAGCTGCTGGCCGGACCGGAGCGGATCGCCGAGGCGCTCTCCACCCCCGCCCGCACCCTCCGGGCCCTGCTCAAGGACCGCGGCGTGGTCGGCCTGGTCCGGCGTGACGGCGCCTCCGGTCCGCTCTGGGGCGAGGTCCGACGGGTGGAGCGGGCCGAGGCCCTGCTGCTCTCCGCCGCCTCCGCCTTCCACCGGAGTCGCCCGGTCGAGGCCGGGGCGCCCCGGGATGCGCTGGCCGCCGCCGCCGGATTGGGAGTGCCGATCCCGGTGGTCGACGCCCTGTTCCGCCACCTGGCGAGCCAGGGCCGGATCCGGGACGAGGAGGGTCGGATCTCGCTCCCCGACCACCGGGTCCGCCACCGGGCCGACGTCTCGCCCCGGCGGGACCGGATCATGGCCTGGATCGCGGCCCAGGACACCCCCTTCCAGGGTCTCCACAACCTGGCCGAGGCGGCGGGATTGGCCGAGAAGCCGGCCCTGGCGGCGCTCGACTCGATGGTCAAGGCCGGCGACCTGGTGCGGCTGGTGGGAGGCATCTACGCTCCGGCCGGGACCATCCGGGAGCTGACCGCCAAGGTCATGGCCCTGCTCGAGCGCCGAGCACCCAAGGCCGTCACGGCCCAGGAGTTCAAGGCCGAGCTGGGATTGACCCGCAAGGCGCTGATCCCGCTCCTCGAGTGGCTCGACGAATCCGGCGAAACGCTCCGCTCGGGGGAAGGCCGGGTACGCCGCCCCGGCAGGTGAACCCGGGGGACCGGGCCGCTCCTACCCGGATCCGGGCAGGCGCCCCAGCTCGTCGAGGACCATGCAGCCGCAGCCGCCCATCATCGAGGCCAGGCTCTTGGGATCCTGGCAGGCGGCGTGGGATGCGCTGCGCAGGTAGTTGAACAGGGCCGCTTCCTGCCAGAGCTTGCGCAGGTCGCTCTTCCCCACGTTCCCCACCGACATGATGAGGTGCGGGGTCGGGAAGACCTCGCCGTCGGCCGACACGTAGCACTGGAGGCGACCGGCGGGACACGGGGGTCCCAGGGCCTCGGCAGCCTCCGGGCTCCGGTTGGGATCCTGGGCGTCGGAGAGTTCGTCGCCCCGGTGGTAGATGATCCGGTGGAACTGGGGCTGGGCGATCAACTTCATGTTCATCTTCTGCCGGTACTTCTGCTCGAAGAGCCGGTTCAGCCACTGGTCGTATTCGTCGCCGGAGAGTTCCCTCCCCTTGAAGGCGGCGAAGCGCCCGGTGGGGATCACGAAGCTCACGTTGTGTCCCCGGGCACCGAGCTTCTGCGCCAGGCTCTGGATCTTGGGGATCTCCTCGACGTTCTCCTTGTCGATGAAGCTGTTCACCTCGAACCGGAGCCCGGCGAGGCGCATCAGCTCGATCCCCTTGATGGCCTTGACGAAGGAGCCGGGAGAACCCCGGAAGCCGTCGTGCGACCGGGACGAGGAACCGTCGAGCCCGACCTGGATGGCCTTGATCCCGGCCATCACGCACTCGCGGGCGGCGTTGGCGTCGAACAGGTGGCCCTGGGTCGAGAGGATCACCTTCAGGCCCTTGGTCTTGGCGTAGCGGGCGAGCTCGAAGATGTCCTTGCGCAGCAGGGGCTCTCCCCCGCCGATGATCAGGATCGTCGACCCGAAGCGCGCCACGGTGTCGATCAGGGCGCAGGCCTGGTCGGTGTCGAGCTGCTTGCCGCCCCCCGGGGGCGCCTGGTGGGGTCGCCCGAACAGGTTCTCGTCGTCGTACTCCCGGGTGCACTCCCAGATCACGTAGCGGGGGCTCGGATGGGGGACTTCCCGGGCCCCGCCGAACCTGGCCAGCAGGTCGTCCCGGGAGATCGGGGGTCCCGAACGGGCGGCCGGGGCGGACTTCCCCGCCTTCCCCCCCGACGCCTTGCGGGTAGGGGCCGGCTTCTTGGCCGCGGCCTTGGCCTTGGCCGGAGACGGCTTTCTGGCGGTCCTGGAGGCCCCCGAAGTCCCGGCCTTGGGAACGCTCTTCTTGACGGCCGGAGGACTCATGCGGTCGGATCTCCGATCGGCGCGAGGGTTGCCCTCACGAGAGCCAGGTCGCCGCTTCCACGGCGTGGTAGGTGATCAGGATATCCGCTCCGGCGCGCCGGATGCCAGTGAGGGTTTCCATGACGACCCGGCGTTCGTCGATCCATCCCTGGGCCGCGGCCGCCTTCACCATCGAGTACTCGCCCGAGACGTTGTAGGCGGCCAGCGGATGGTCGAAGCGGCGGCGGGCCTCGGCGAGCACGTCGAGGTAGGCGAGGGCCGGCTTCACCATCAGGATGTCGGCGCCTTCCCCGGCGTCCTGCTCCATCTCGCGCATGGCCTCCCGGAGGTTGGGGGGATCCATCTGGTAGCCGCGCCGGTCGCCGAACTGGGGGGCCGAGTCGGCGGCATCCCGGAACGGCCCGTAGTAGCCGGAGGCGTACTTGGCGGCATAGGACATGAGCACGGTGCGGGAGTATCCGGCCCGGTCGAGGGCGGTGCGGATCGCTCCCACCCGCCCGTCCATCATGTCCGACGGTGCCACCACGTCGGCCCCGGCCTCGGCATACGCCAGGGAGGCGCGGGCCAGGAGCTCCAGGGTCGGGTCGTTGTCGACTTCGCCCTCCCGGAGCAGGCCGCAGTGCCCGTGCGAGGTGTACTCGCAGAGGCAGACGTCGGCCACCAGGCAGGCCTCGGGCAGGGCCCGGCGCAGGGCCCGGAGCGCCTGCGGGACCGGTCCCTCGGGATCGTGGGCGGGACTCCCCTCGGGATCCTTGGCGGGGGGGAGTCCGAACAGCAGGAAGGCCGGGATCCCCAGGCGCGACGCCTTCTCCGCGTCCTTCACGACCTCGTCCACCGACAGCCGGAACTGCCCCGGCATGGCCGTAATCGGGGACCGGATCCCCTCCCCCGGCACCACGAAGTACGGCATCATCAGATGGTCGGTCGAAAGCCTCGTCTCCCTCACCATGCGCCGCAGCGCATCGGTGCGACGGAGCCTGCGGGGGCGGACCTCGGGGAATTGCATGCGCCTCCTCGGGACGCGCACTGTACCCCGGGGGGATGCCGCATGCAGCTCGCCCGCCTGCGGCCCTCTCGGATCACCGGTGGTAGGGTTCGCCCTTCCCGATCGTGAAGGCCCGGTAGATCTGCTCCATGAGCATGACCCGGAAGAGCTGGTGGGGGAAGGTCAGGTCCGAGAAGGAGAGGATCCTGGTCGCCCGGGCCTTCAGGGTCGGAGCCAGACCGTCGGGTCCTCCGATCACCCAGGCGACCCGTCCCTGGCCTCCCACGGCCAGGCTCCCCAGGAGCTCGGCGAGGCCCGGCGAGGTGATGCGGGTACCGCCGGGGTCGAGCAGCATGACGGCGTCGGTCGCCTGGCAGGCCTTCTCGATGCGCTCGGCTTCCTCGCTCCGGCGACGCTCGGGCTCCGGCCGTCGACTGGTGGGGACTTCGACCTCTTCCAGCTTGCAGTAGCGCGACAGGCGCTTCCGGTACTCGCCGGCGGCCTCCACGAGTCCCCGCTCCCGGAGCTCGCCGACCGCCACGATCCGGATCCTCACGCCCGGCGCGCCGGGTCCCGGACCAGGGCCTCGACCAGGCCGTCCAGACTCGAGGCCGCGGCCTCGAGGTCGACCCGGTAGCCGAGCTCCCTGGCGGTCCCGGCGGTGATCGGCCCGATGCAGGCCACCCGGTAGTTGCGAGGATGCCTTCCCAGGGCCGCATCGAAGTTCCTCACCGTGGACGACGAGGCGAAGGTCACCAGGTCGACCCGACCCTCGGCGAAGGCCGCCTCCACCTCGGGCTCGGGAGGTTCGGGGACGGTCCGGTAGGCCTCCACCACCTCGACCTCGACCCCGCGGTCCGCCAGTCCCTTGGGGAGGACGTCCCGGGCCTCCCTGGCCCGGGGCAGGAGCACCCGGTCCCCGGGAGCCACCCGCCCCTCGAGGGCCTTGAGCACCCCTTCGGCCTGGAACCGCTCCGGCACGAGGTCCGCCACCACTCCCTCGGAGGCCAGGCGGGCCGCGGTCCCGGGACCGATGGCCGCGACCTGGGCGGTTCCCAGGGCACGGGTGTCCCGACCGGCGGCTCGCAGCTCCTGGAAGAACCGCTCGACGCCGTTGGTCGACGTGAAGATCACCCAGCGATACTCGCCGACCCGCCGCGCCGCCTGGCGGAGCGGCTCGGGATCCTCGGGAGCCTCGATCCGGATGGCCGGGGTCTCGAGGACCGCGGCACCGAGGTCGCGGAGCCGGTCGGCCAGCTCCGAGGCCTGGGCCCGGGCCCGGGTCACGGCCACGGTGGTCCCCGAGAGCGGTCGGCGCTCGTACCAGGCGAGCTGCTCCCGCAGTGCGACGACCTCCCCGATCACGGTGATGCAGGGAGGCTCGAGTCCGGCCTCGGCCGCCTTCGCCTCGAGGGTGGAGAGGGTCGCCACCACCGTCCGCTGTTCGGGTCGGGTGCCCCAGGACACGATGGCGGCGGGGGTCTCCGGCGCCCGGCCCAGACGGAGCAGCTCCCCCACCAGGCGGCCCAGGTTGCGGCGGCCCATGTAGAAGACCCCCGTGGTCCCGGGCCGGGCCAGACCCTCCAGGTGGAGCTGGCTCTCCTCCTTGCCCGGCTCCTCGTGGCCGGTGAAGAACGAGACGCCCACCGCCACCGCCCGATGGGTCACCGGGATCCCGGCATAGGCCGGGACCGCGATCCCGGCGGTGACCCCGGGGACCACCTCGAAGGCGATGCCCCGTTCCAGCAGGTAGAGGGCCTCCTCGCCGCCCCGGCCGAACACGAAGGGGTCCCCGCCCTTCAGGCGGACCACCGAGAGTCCTTCCCCGGCGAGTTCGGCGAGGATGCGGTGGATCTCTTCCTGGGGCGTCTGCTCCTTGCCCGGGATCTTGCCGACGTAGACCTTGCGGGCATCGGGGCGGGTCCGCGCCAGCAGCGCGGGATGGGCGAGCCGGTCGTAGACCACCGCATCCGCGGTCCGCAGGAGCTCGTCGCCCCGGCAGGTGAGCAGACCGGGATCGCCCGGTCCGGCGCCGACCAGGTAGACCGTGGCGGGGCGGATCATGGGGAACCTCCGAGCTTCACCGGGATCGGTGGTCCCACCGGGACCATCCCCTCGGGACGGCGGGGGACCGGGACCACCAGCTTCTCTCCGGGTATGCGGGGGCGGAGCTCGCCCTCCTCGTAACTCCGGTAGAGGAATCTCACGCGGCTCCCCGCCCGGATCCCCCGGGCCTCGAACCAGCCGCGCTCGACCTCGATGGCATAGCGCGCCGGTCCCTTGGAACGGTGCCGGGTGGTCTCGTCGAGGGGACGCATGTCCCGGATGTTCAGGATCCTGCCACCGTCATCGACGAAGGCGATCGAGAGCGGGACGTGGGTGTTGCGCATCCAGAAGGAGAGGAGTTCCGGCTCCTCGAAGACGAAGAGCATGCCCCAGCCCTCGGGCAGGGACTTGCGGTACATGAGCCCCACGGTGCGGGCCTCCGGGGTATCCACGGTCTCGAGTTCCAGGCTCGCCCCGCCCTCGAAGACCGCCCGCACCGGGATGTCCCGGGACTTCCCGGGTCCGGACCGGGATCCGGAGCCGGAGACTCCTCCCGGACCGGCTCCCTCCCCGGATCCGGGATCGGAGAGCCCGGGCCTGGTTCCCGCCACCAGCAGGGAGAGGACCGCCACGGCCAGGGTCCGACCCCCGCCTCGTCGCCACCCGGTCATGGGACCGCCTCCCGTCCGCCCGGGACCCGCCGATCCGCCGCCAGGAGGGCCTCCGCGGCCCTCCGACCCACGTCCACGGGGTCGTCTCCCCGCTCCATGTGGTCATGCCAGGGTCCCGAATCGGTTCGTGCCAGGCGCACCCTCAGGGTCACGCCCGAGCCCTCGATCACGGCGAGGGCTCCGACCGGGGTGGAGCAGCCGGCGGCCAGGGTCCGCATGAAGGCCCGCTCGGCGCTCGCCACCCGACGCACCGCGGGATCGTCGAGGGCCGCCACCACCCGCTCGCCCCGGGTCCCGGAAGCCGTCTCCACCCCGAGGATCCCCTGGCAGGGCGCGGGGACCATCCAGGCGGGATCCAGGGGACGCACCCCGGGACCGATCAGACCCAACCGGAAGAGCCCCGCCCGGGCCAGCACCACGGCATCGAGCTCCCCGGATTCGACCCGGCCCAGCGGGGTCCCGACGTTGCCCCGGAGCTCGACCATCTCGAGATCCTGCCGCCGGCTCCGGAGGAAGGCCCTGCGCCGGGGCGAGGAGGTCCCGATCCGGCTCCCCGGCGGGAGCGCCTCGAGCTCCAGCCCTTGCCGGGTGACCAGCACGTCCTCGATCGGTCCCCGCTCCGGGACCGCCGCCAGCACCAGACCCTCGACCGGGGCCGAAGGCAGGTCCTTCAGGCTGTGGACCGCCAGGTCGCCTTCCCCGGCGAGCAGCAGGCGCTGGAGCTCCTTGGTGAAGACCCCGGTCCCCCCCATGGCGGCCAGCGGCGTGGTCCGGTCCCGGTCCCCCTCGGTTCGGACCACCCGGATCTCGGCGGCATGGCCCCTCCCGGCGAGCAGGTCGCGGACCCGGTGGGCCTGCCAGAGCGCCAGCGCGCTCCCCCGGGTGAGGAGTACCAGGGGCTTCGGGTCGTTGTCGGCGCGGCTGCGGCTCACGGTCGCGCCACCCCGGACACGGAGGGGAGACCGGGATCCTCGGTCGTCTCCTCCTCCTCTTCGCGATCGGCCCCGGTCCTGTCGGTCCCGAGCCGGAAGAGGTCCCGGACCACCGACACGGTGCGATCCCGCTCCTCGCCAGGCCCCAGGCCGCGCAGGGCGACCACCGGGTGGTGCAGCAGTTTGTCCGCCACCGCTTCCACCGCCCGCTCGCAGGCGGCCCTCACCGCCGGATCCAGCCCGGAGACCTTGCGGAGCGCCCGGTCCAGCTCGCAGCGGGCCAGCGAGTGGACCCTCGATTTCAGGTCCTCGATCAGGGGTGCGAGCGGTCGGGAGGCCAGCCAGGTCTCGAACGCCTCGGCCTCGGCTGCGACCAGGGCCTCGCCCTGCTGGGCCGCTTCCCGCCGGGCTTCCCGGCTCTCGGCGGTGATCGCCTCCAGGTCGTCGAGGTCGTAGAGGAAGACGTTGTCGAGATCATGGACCCCGGGATCCACGTCCCGGGGGATTCCCAGGTCCAGGAACAGGAGCGGATGGGCGGCCCGCTCCCGGCGTGCCTCCGCCACCAGGTCCCTGGCGACCACCGGCGAGGTGGCGCCGGTGGCGGCCACCACCAGGTCGACCCGGGCCAGCACGCTCCCGAGTTCGGGCAGACCGAAGGCCTCGCCGCCCACTTCCTCGGCCATGGCCACGGCCCGCTCCAGGGTCCGGTTGACGACCAGGAAACGACGGACCCCGTGCTCGCGCAGGTGGACCATGGCGAGATGGGTCATCTCCCCGACCCCGACCAGGGCCGCCGCCAGGCCGTCGAGTTCGCCGAACACCCGGCGCACCAGGCGGATCCCGGCGCTCGCCACCGAGACCGGACTGCGGGCGATGCCGGTCTCGGTCCTCACCCGCTTGCCGATCCGGAGTGCCCGGTGGAACAGGTGGTTCAGCACCGGACCGGTGCTTCCCTCGGCCGCCGCCTTCTGGAAGGCGTCCCGCACCTGGCCCAGGATCTGGTCCTCGCCGAGCACCTGGGAGTCCAGGCTGGAGGCCACCCGGAAGAGGTGGCGCGACGCCTCCCTGCCGCGGTGCAGGTAGAGCAGTCCGGCGGCCTCTCCGGCCACCCCCAGGGCCTCGGCCGCGGCCTCGACCAGCTCGGGATCCTCCGGCGACGAGCCGGCCGGGGAGGCGACGAAGAGTTCGAGCCGGTTGCAGGTGGAGACCAGGACGGCCTCGATCGGATGGGGTCCGTCGCGCCACTTCGCGATCCGGGCCTCGAGTTCGGGGATCCTCCCGGCGACCCGCTCCCGGACCTCCACAGGGGCCGACCAGTGGCTCAAGCCGAGGGCGCGGACAAGCATCGCTCGGCCTCCTCTCGCACCCGGTCCTCGGCGCCGGCGAGCAGCGCCTCCAAGGCCGGGGGATCCGGGAACCGCTCCCAGAAGCGAGCCCGGGACGCGGCGTCGAGGCCCCGCCCCTCGAGCTCGGCCCGCAACCGCTCCATCAAGTGGAGCGCCCGGTCCCAACCCTCGTCCAGGACCTGCTCGAGCCTGGCCCGCAGGCAGCGGGCCAGAGCCGGGCTCCGGCCGCCGGTGGAGACCGTGACCAGGACCTCGCCGCGACGCACCTGGGCCGGGGTCGAGAACGAGCCGCCACCCTTGCGGTCCGCCCGGCTCACCCAGATCCCGCGCCGCTCCGCCTCTTCCTCCAGGCTCCGGTTCACCTCGGGGACGTCGGTGGCCAGGTAGACGAGGTGGGCTCCCTGGAGGTCGCCGGGTCCTGCCGCCCGCGGTTCCAGTTCGAGCCTCCCGGCCTCCGCCATGGCGACGATCGCGTCGGTCGCCCGGGGTGCCACCACCCGGACCCGTGCCCCGGCCTCGAGCAGACCTTCCACCTTGCGCTCCGCGACCCGGCCCCCGCCGACCACCAGCACCGGACGGTCCGCCAGGTCGAGCACCACCGGATACGGCGCGGTCATGAGGATCTCCCGGCCGCCTGCATGAGGACGAAGGCCAGGAACGCCACCAGGCCCCCGACGACCGCCAGCACCGCGATGCGCTCCCCGTGCCAGCCCCGCCGGACCCTGCCGGCCATGACCACGGCGTAATAGACCCAGACGCCGAGCGAGAGCAGGGCCTTGGCACCCTTGGCCGAGGTGAGCCAGCCCTTGGTCACCACGTGGTAGACGGCCAGCCCGGTCGAGACGCTGAGCGCCAGGAAGCCGGCTCCCAGGCAAGCCACGGTGGCCCGTTCCAAGGAGACCAGCGGCGGCATCACGTCGCTCCAGAAGCCGAGCCGACGCTCCTTCAAGGCCCGGACCCGGATCAGCAGCATCCCGCCGAGCGAGGCGCCCACCGCGAAGCATGCGTAGGCGACCATCACCGCCACCAGGTGGAGCTGGATGGCGAAGCCGTCGAGGCGACTGCCGAAGGGAGCGAAGTCGGGGTCGACCCCGAGGGCGGCGAGCGAGATCACGAAGGGTACCGCAACCAGGAGCCCCAGCGACTGCCTCAGCTCGAAGCGCAGCGCCAGGACATAGCCCACCACCACTCCGCACAGCGAGAACCCGCTGGTGATCGAGAGCGGAGTGGTGAAGAGCGGGAAGCCGTGGACCGAGAGCTCCCCGCAGAGGCTGGCCACATGGAGGGCGACGCCGGCGACCAGGACCCCCGAGGCCACCCGGGCCAGCCCGGCGGCCTGGCGGGCGAAGGCCACCGCCGCGAACACGAGCGCCAGGCTGTAGATCCCGGTCGCGGAACGGAACAACAGGAGCGGTACCGACCCCGGCATGGGGAGCCTCCTCCCGGGCCCCGGAATCTACACCACGGCCGACGGGACCGGCACCCGGAGCCCGGTGACTTGTGCGATCGGCGTCGGAAGCGCCCGGAGCCCTTCGAGGGCCCCCCGGGGGCAACGATAGGCATGGGGGAGAGCCCGCCCTTGCCGAAAACCCCATCCCGCACCTTGGCTCTGCTGTGCCTGGCCCTGATGGTCGGGAGTCCGGCGCGCCCCGATGCCGCCACCCGCGGCCGCATGATGGCCGGAGGGGTCTCCCCGGAAGGCGTGCCCTGGCTGTCGCGGCCCCTGAGCGACCGCTTCGACGCCCTGGACTTCCCCAAGGAAGCCATCGATCACTTCATGACCTGGGAGGGCGGACCCCAGCTCGAAGTCCCCGACCACCTCGAGGAGCACTTCACGGCCCTCCAGTTCGACGAACTCAAGGAGCACTACTTCCGCCCCAAGGGCGACGAGAAGAAGCAGCCGGGTGCCGCCTACGGCCACAGCCTGGGTGGGGTGACCGGCCTGATCACGCTCCCCGACAGCTACGTCCTCCCGCACCGGGCCTGGTCGGTGGGCTTCAACTACCAGAACTACGAACACGGCGCCAGCCACTGGCCGAACCTGTACCGGGCCTTGGAGACCGACGTCGCCAAGTTCTACGTGAACCGGGGCTTCCGGCAGAACTACGAGGCCGGCCTGATCCTCCACCTGCAGGATTCCAACATCACCTACCAGACCCAGGGCGCCAACCCGATCCCGCCCAACTTCAACGACGACCTGATCCTGGGAGGCGTCGCCTTCAAGGCCGCCATCCCGATGTACGACATGCTGATGGCCGCCGGCTTCTCGGTGGAGATCTTCGACGACCAGCACCGCAACCTGATGGACCTCCGGGACTACGAGAACATGGCGAGCGCCTTCCTCACCATGTCCAACGGCGGCCGCCGCTGGGACGGCACGGTGGGGATCAAGTACGTGAAGTACGGCTTCGGCCGCAGGCCCCCGGTGGGCGCCAACACCAACCAGATCGGGTTCTCGCCGCCCACCGACTGGACCCAGATCGGGATCGGCTTCGAGTACGGTCGGTGGGCCGGGTTCTCGCTGATCGCGGAGGCCACCAAGCGCCACACCGTCGACTTCATCGGGATCGGCGAGGCCGAGGTCAACGTCGGCGCCCAGTACAAGGCGGGCGACATCCTCGGCCGGGCCTACCTGATGCGGATCAACCAGGACGACACCGACCACATCGGCTTCAGCCTGTCGCTCCGCTTCGACTAGTCGGTTTGCAGCTCGCCCCGAGGGGCTCGCTCGCGGGTGGGCTACGCCTGCGCTGCTCCCCCCGGCGAAGCCGGGGGCGCTCCGGCTGCACCCGACTCGATTTGCAGCTCGCCCCGAGGGGCTCGCTCGCGGTGGGCTACGCCTGCGCTGCTCCCCCCGGCGAAGCCGGGGGCGCTCCGGCTTCGTCCGAGCTCTCGGACCGCTCGGCCGTGGACCCCCCGCTCACTCCGGTCCGTACCACCGGCTGCGGAGCCCGAGATAGGCGGCCCAGCCCGCCTCCAGGGCCTCCCGATCCGACCCGAGCCGGTGAACCGGGAACTTCGCCTCCAGGTCCCCCAGCTCCTTGCGGCGGAGCGCTTCCCGGGCGACCAGCACCGGGTCCCCGGCGAACCGAACGCCCTCCCCCGACGGGACCGGGAAGGCTTCCGGGGCCCGGATCCGGGCCGGCAGCGCGGGTCTGGGGCGAGGATCGAGGCTGTCCTCGACCGGGAAATCCCTCCGCTCGCGAGGTCCGAAGCCCGGCTCGAGGGGGGAGGAGACCATGGCCTGCAAGCCGAACCAGGCCTCGTCGAATCGCGCCTGCGCCTGGAAATCGAGGGGCGCGGCGACCGACTGCAGTTCCTTCAAGGCCGAGTGGACGCCGCGGCGAAGCCCCGCCAGGGCCACCACCATGCGCGACACGATCCGTTCCGAGATCCCGAGGAAGGCGGTCGCGCGCTCCGGAGCCGGGAGTTCCCGGGTACCGCCCCATCGACTCCAGGGCGGGCGAGGGTAGGCATCGAGGGCCCTCCGGACCTCGGGGGAGAAGTGCCGGAGGTAGCTCGAGAGAGCCTCCTCGGCCTCCTCCAGTGCACGCCCCGGCCCCGGGGCTGCATCCGAGCTCGCAGCCGCCCCTGGAGCCGGTCCCGTTGCCGGCCCCGGACCGGGGACTCCGGCCTCCCCCTTCCGGCCTTCCCCGCTCCCCGCCCCCAGCCGCGATCGGGTCGCCAGGACCGCCTCCAGCAACTCGAGCTCCCGGGCAGCCTCGGAGCGGATCCAACCGATGCGGCGCCCGAGTTCTTCCCGGGCCGCAGGCCATGCCCGGGGAAGCACCTGGGGGAGCCGCTCGGCCAGGACCGAGAGGTTGTAGTCCCAGCCGACGGTTCGGCTGCGGTACTCCCGGCAGCGGTCCTCCAGGGAGCCGGCGGAGGCAGTGCCGAGGCCGATCCCCAAGGCCAGCCAGACCAGGATCCAGAGGGACCTGGGGCAGGGGCCTGGGAACCGGGGAGCCGGGAGCGGATCGCCCATGGCTCCATCGAACCACGGTTCCCCGACGGGGTCCTACCCGCCTGCCACGGCCCGCGGCACGGCCGCCGTCTGGACCCTTCCCATGCGCCCGAGTTCGGACCCGAACTCCTCGAGCAGCCGGTCCACCGCAGCCCGCTCGTGGCGGCTCATGGCGGCGGTGCGTTGCCGGGCGGAGTCGACCATCAGGGCCGCCCGATACCGGGTGAGCGTTCCCGATCCGTCGAGACCCGCGGCCAGGGCGGGATCGACGTAGCCCTTCCCCTTGAGGCCCCGGAGCACGGCCGGGACCCAGCGGGGAACCCGGTCGGCGTCGGGCTCGCCCTCGGTCTCGTGGAGGCGCGCCATGGGATCCCCGGAGCGCTCCCCGCCCCGGCTGGGGAGGTGGCGGGCGAGGATCGCATCGGCGCCCTGCGACGAGGCGGACCGGGGCGTGGCGAAGCGCAGCGGCTTGGCGAGCTCCACCGGGTGGCCTTCCCGATCGGCGAGGCCGGCCGGGAGGTGGAGCACCAGCTCGGTCCCGGGAGGCAAGCGCGAGTGCGGCTGGAACAGGAGCAGCGTCCCGCTCTCGTCCAGGATGTGCGAGCCCTTGTGCGGGATGCCGCCGCCTTCCAGGACCAGCTCCCCCGATCCCAGGGTGGCGGGATCGACGGGACGGTTGAAGCGCAGGGTGATCGGACTCTCCAGTCCCAGCTCGCCCCTCGGCTCCACCTCGACCACCGTCAGCGGGGAGCCGTGGGCCACCCGGAAGCCCCATTCGGTTCGCCCGGTCAGGGTCCGTCCCGCCGGATCCCGGATGGTCCGGGACAGCTCGGCGCGGTACCCGACGCCGGGACGCAGGGCCTGGTAGGGCACCAGCACCAGGGTGCTGTCCCCCTCGACCATGCGGAGTTCGCCGGCCACCGGATTTCCCTCCTCATCCTTGAGTACCAGGGCCTTGGCATCCACCGAGGAAGGATCGAAGGGGCCGACGAAGCGGGCCGCCACCTTGGTGTCGGGGCGGATCCCCTCCCGGTCCGGCCGGGGCAGGACGCCCTTGACCCGGAACTGGTCGTAGCTGGCCACGGTCGCCACCACCACCTCGGTCCCGGGCCCGGTGTCATCCCGCGAGAAGGTCCATTTGAAGCCGGAGAAGGGGCTCCCCGAGCGCCCGGCCAGCTTCCCGGGGAGCAGCTCGACCCGGTACTTCCCGCCCGGGGCCAGGGGCTCCCTGGGCTGGAGTTCGAGCCGCTGCAGGGCCGGGTTGTAGAGCGCCTCGACCGCCACCTCCCCTCGACCCGCGGCAGCCATGCGGACGGCCTGGCTCCAGGTCCCGATCGGGACCACGTCCTCCGAGAAGGCGGCGAACACGTTGGCCTCGGGACCCACGCCCCCCGGCACCGATTGAGGGTGGAAGGCCATGACGCGCACCTCGGACCCCAACCCGGTGGCCGGGACCGGGTCCGGCGTCCCGACCCGGCTGGGTTCGGCACCCGCCTGCGCCCCGACCGGCGCCGTCTTGGTCCCTCCAGGGAGTTCCGTCTTCTCGAGGGAGGCCCGTCCCCGCGCTTCGGAGGTGAAGACCAGGGTCCTCCCCTCCCCGCTGACCGACGGGAAGCTGGCCCTGGGCGAAGCGGTGGGGACCCGATCGAGCCCGCCTCCGGTCCAGTCCACCCGCCACAGCCCGGTGGTGCCGCTGCGGTCGGAGTCGAAGACCAGGCCCGACCCGTCGGGCAAGGCGAAGGGATGGGCGTCGGCGGCGCTGCCCCGGGTCAAGGGGTAGGCCGAGCCTCCCGAGACGTCGCGTGCCCACAGGTGCCAGCCCCCGCCCCGACCGCTGACGAAGGCGACCTTCCGTCCGTCCGGCGAGAGGGCCGGGTGGAAATCCGGGGTCGGGTCCACGGTGAGCCGCACCGGATCCCCTCCCGGCAAGGATTGGATCCAGATGTCGTAGGAACCCTCCCGATCGGAATCGAAGGCCAGGGTGGCGCCGTCGGCCGAGAGCGAGGGATGGAGGTCATGGCCGGGCCCATAGGTCACCTGGCGCGGCTCTCCTCCGGCCACCGGGACGACGAAGATCTTCTCGGTCCCGGGCTTGCTCCAGTGGAAGTAGAGAGCGGCCGAGTCCCGGGTGAAGCAAGGGCCACCGGCATCGAAACCGGGAGGGACCAGGGTGCGGGGTACCCCTCCGGCGGCGGGCACCAACTCGATGGAGGCCTTCCCGTCGGCTCCCCTGGTCTCGTAGGCGATCAGGGTCCCGTCGGGGGAGAGCCTCCCGGAACGCAGCCCCCGGGTCGGTTCGACCAGGGTGTCGGGAGCCAGCGACCGCGCCAGGGTCCAGCCGTCCTCGACCTCGGCGACGCTCCGGGGTACGAGCGCGAGCGTCAGGAGCAGGCAGAATGGGGACTTCCGGGACGCCATCGATCCTCCCGAGGGCACGACAATCCCCTCTTCGGGAGCATCGGAATTGTCGGGCCGGTTCCGAAGCCCTCCGGCGCGCCGTGCTACGCTGGCCCGGATGTCCACCCAACGCGACGACGTGCTGGTGCAGGAACTGAAGAACGTGCCGGTCTTCCAGGACCTCTCGGACCCGGAGATCCGCACCTTGATCCAGGGCAGCCGGGTACGACGTTTCAACAACTCCGACCCGATCCTCTTCAAGGAGGGCGACCGGGGCGACGGCGTGTACATCATCCTGCGCGGCGAGGTGGAGGTCTACAAGGTCGACCGGTCAGGGGCCGAGTTCATGCTCACGGTCTTGCCGGCCGGGGACTTCGTGGGCGAGATGGCGCTCCTGGAGGACAAGCCCCGGAGCGCCCATGCCCGCGCCAAGGGCGAGGTGCTCGCCCTGTTCGTGACCCGCAACGACTATGTGAACCTGGTCGGGAGCCAGCCGGCCGCCCTCTCCAAGCTCTTCCTGCGCATGCTCTCGACGCTCTCCGAGCGCCTCCGGCTCCTCAACGAGCACTACGTGCTCACCAAGGGGTGCCTGGAGCGCCTGAAGAACTTCTGAGGAACCTTGGGACGGCGGTTCCACCTGGGACTGGGCGCCAACCTCGGAGATCCCGCTGCCCAATTGAGGGATGCCCTGGCCCGGATGGGCGGCGCCCTCGGGATCCGGGCGGTCTCCCGCTTCTTCCGCAGCCCGGCCTTCGGGGTCGAGGACCAGCCCGACTTCGTGAATGCCGTCGCCACGGTGGACTTCGACGGTCCTCCCCAGCTCCTCATGGCCTACCTCCTGGAGGTCGAGCGGGAAGGAGGGCGGATCCGCGACCGGCGCTGGGGTCCTCGCACCCTCGACCTCGACATCCTCGCCATGGAGGGCGCGGACGGCCCCGAGACCTACTCGGGCTGGCAACTCGAGATCCCCCATCCCGGGATCCTCCTCCGGGCCTTCGTGCTGGCCCCGCTCAGGGACGTCGATCCCGGCTGGCGCCACCCGGTCTCGGGGATCGGCATCGAGGAAGCCTGGTCCAGCCTCCCGGCGAGGGCTCGACTGGGACCGCCCCCACTCCTCGAGTCCTGAGCCCCAGACACGGCGGCTACCGGTGCGCCCCGGGTTCACCCCGGGGGAACAGCGCAGGCATCCGCCGTCGGCGAGCGAGCCCCTTGCGGGAGAGCTGCCAGTCCAAATCCGGCGTCGTCCCCCGGACTCAGCGAGCGCCCCCCGGTCCTCCCTGGCTCGTTACGACGCCTTCCCCAACCAGGAAGCGCTACCGACGTCGCGTCCCCCATCGCGCTCGCCCCGGGGGTCCGGGGGTTCGTCCCCCGGACTCAGAGGTTCCAGCGTTCGGAGAGCACATTCACGCCGAGCGGCTTGCCCATCGGGGCATCGTCGGTGACCTTCATGGCCTGGTCCGCCTTCACCAGGTCCTTCTCGCCCCCGGGACCGACCGCCATCACGGCTCCGTCGCCCACCACCAGCCGGGTCCCCGACTCCCCGACCCCGACCTTGAACATGATGACCTTCTTCGAGAGGAAGCGGGTCCCCTGGGGAGCCTGGATCTCGAGACCCCAGATCGCCGTCTGGCTGCGGAAATCGAAGAGCACCTCACCCTTTTCCGCCCGCCCTTCGAGCAGGTACTTCTTGTCCTCGACCTCGCGCAGCGTCTTCAGGTAGAAGCTCCCGCCCTCGAAGACCAGGAGTCGGGTATCGGGATCCGCACCCCGGAGCTCGACGCTCCCGTCGGCACCGCACACGACCCTCTGTCCGGGATGGAGCTTGGCGCCGGTCTCGAGATCCCAGTCCTTCAGGTCGTCGGAAGCCTTCACCCGGCCCCGCACCTGGTGGACCTGGAGGCTGCCCCCACCGATGGCTCCCTCCCGGACCAGCATCAGGTACCCCAGGGCCGAACCCGCCACCAGCAGGACCGGCAGCAGCAGCAGGAGAGGTCGGAACCCGGAACCGGCCTGGTAGGCGGCGGTGGTCATCACCATGGTGCCGTCCCGCGACTGGCTGCGGCGGGTATGGAAGCGCCGCTTGTAGTCGAGGAACTCCCGACGCTGCCAGTCCGGGGCCGGCATGGCTACTGGTACTTGACCCCGGTGTGGAGCTGCACCCGGATCACCTTGCCCAGGGTGGCCTTGCCGTCATCCGGAGCCACGCAGCGGATCACCATCTCGAGGGTGGGGTTCTGGTCGTCGCCGGCGGAGTCGACCTCGGCCCCGGTCTTGTCCAGGATGCGCATGCGCACCGAGTTCACGTCCGAGACCAGGAGCTTGCCCTCGGAAGGAGGCCCTCCGCCACCGGTGCTGATCTGCTGGTCCTCCTGGAGCTCTCCGGTGGCCTGGAAGGTGGTCTCCTCGGTGGCGAAGCGCAGGTCCATGACCTCCCCGAAGTGTTCGCCCCGCTGCACCTTGCGCGCACCCTCGAGCCAGAAGTAGTAGTGCTCGGCCTTGCCCTCCTGGTTGGGCGGACTCAGGCCCTCCATGCGTTGTCGACCCGGGGTGCAGTTGGTGGCCTTGAAGAGCAGTACCTGCCCGTCCTTGGGCCCCTGGTCGCCACCGGTCTTCCGGCCCGGGCCGAAGCACTTGTAGCTCCCCTGGGCGCCCTCCCCGGCCGCCTCGCTGGCACCTTCGCCGAGTTCGGTGTCCCGGCCCTGGCAGTCCGAACCCTGGCCCAGCGACACCCAGTGATCCTCGCGCACGTCGAGGACGTTCATCTCGGGCGAGAGGATCGACGGGAAGGAGGCGCCCTCGAGGGCCTTGCGGATCCGCTCCGAGGCCTGCTGCAGGCGCTGGTTGGTGGTCTCCCTCCAGATGCCCGAGACGCCGGTGTGCACGCCGCCGATCAGCATCTGCCACATGAGGTAGGTCACGACCGAGAGCAGCAGGGCCGCCAACAGCACTTCGATCAGGGTGAATCCGGATCGCCGGGACCCGGCACGCCTGGGATGGAACATGGATGCGTACTCCTGCTCGGGTGGACCGAACCGCCGAGGGCAGGATCCCTCAGGGGTCGGTGTCGGCATTGAATGCCTTGCGGGTGATGTAGTAAACGCCCGTGGCGATCTCGGTACGCCGTCCCGACGACTCCGTGAAGGCGTCCTCGTTCTTGGTGGCGTCGTCGGAGTTCCCCATCCGCTCCGAGTACTTCTCCATGTCCTCGAAGCTGGAGCTGAACTCCCCGAAGGTCCCGTGGACCTCCTCATGGCTGGTCTGGCGCACGCTCTCGAGCTTCTTGGGTTGGCCACCGATGCTGGTGACCGGGGAGACCTGGCCGGCCCGCTTCACGCTGCCGACGGTGGTGAGCAGCATGGTGTCCCGGTCGTAGCGGCGCCCGCCCTGGAGGCCGAGGATCCGGAGGGTCTGGACCTTGTAGTTCCCCACGAACGGGTCGGCCCATGGCCCGCCCGCGATCGGACTCATCGCCTTGTCGGTATGGTCCTTGGAGGAGACCACCACCACCGACTTGTCGAGGTCCCCGGGACTCGGGAAGAGGGTCGAGATGTCGTAGATGAACATGCTGAGAAGCAGTCCCATGCGGTCCTTGTAGGAGCCCTCGATGTCGCCGGTCCGGTCCACCACGATCCGCTGCGGGTCGCCGGCGTTGGCGCCCGGCTTCAGGTCGACCCGGTTCGAACCGGTGTAGAACATCGGACCCGGAGCCCGGTTGGCGTCGACCGCCGAGATGCGGTCGCCCTCGAGCGGCTGCTTCAGCCCGAGGCCGAAGTCGTAGTACGGGTTCCGGCCGATCGAGTAGCTGACCGCGTCGTAGAGTTCGGTCGGCAGCAGGCGGCACTTGAGCAGGGCGTGCTGCTGCGCTCCCTTGGCCAGGTACTCCGCCTGGCGCTTCTCGAAGCTCTGCTCCGCCTGGGTCCCGCTCGGGGCGCTCGATTTCCAGAGGATGGCGACGATCGCGCCCAGGATCAGGGCGACGATCATCACGATGAAGATCGCGATACCGCGGCGGCGACCCCTCATCATTCCTCCAGCTTCGCCTTGAAGCTCACGAGCCAGAATTCCTTGGAGGTCTTCGACTCCCCCGAGTGCTGGAAGCCGGCTCCCGGGGTCTTCCACCGGATCCCGAGCACCAGCTTCATGAAGGCACTGGTCTCGCGGAAGTCGGAGAGGTCGAGCGAGTGCCGTGGCCACTCCCGGCTGGGAGTCCGGTTGAAGTTGTCGTGGGTCACCTGGAAGCGGCCGTCGGCGTCCTGGGATCCCGGGCTCTGGGGCCACCCGGGCCGGAACCGGGGATCGTGGACCGCGGTGTCCGGCACGCCCGGCACGGTCGAGCCGGTGGCGTCGTAGGGGACGCCGGAGCCCGACGCCAGGGTGATGGCCCGACGGGTGTCCTCGGTGACCGGGACGTAGGGATTCCGGAAGTAGGAGAAGCTGATCTCCTCCTCGATCTTGGGGGCGTTGAACCCGGAGGTGGCGTCGCGGCTCTCGACGTCCGGGTAGTGCCCGGCGAAGAGGATGACCTCGAAGGGCGTGCCTTCCCGCTTCACGATCCGGCCCGGCTTCCCGAGGTCGTCGTCGACCAGCTTCTCCCAGTCGCCGTCGAGCAGGGCCTGCTGCATCGCCGCGAAGCGCCCGGCCGACTCGATCCCCGAGGCCATGGTGTCGGTGCCGGCCGTCGGTCCCTCGCCCGGCTTGATCGCCGTGTACGGCACCTTCTCGAGCAGCTGACTCATGACATTGGCGGCCAGGTTCACGGCCGTGGTCCGGTCGCGCCCCACCCGGGAGTGGGTGGTGCGGCTGAACATGAGCTGCGAGATCGGCACCATCACCACCGTCAGGATGAAGCCGGCGATCAGGATCTCGACCAGGGTTAGGCCGCTCCGGGAGGGCCGCTTGTCCGGAAGGAGCGGAGCCGTGGCGCTGGCGGTAGGACTGTCCATGGTGGGTGGGAGCTCCCGGTACCAGGGTGACATGGAATCGCCCGCGAGACCTAACGCTTCTCGGCTGCTTGGACCCCCCGGCGAGGCATGGAGTTCCCTCACCTACAGGAGGTTGGCAGCCAGGCCCGCCAGGCGGCTCCGCTCCGACACCGCCAGCGTGACATGGGCGTAGATCTGGTTCCCCTTGAAACGTTCCACCACATAGGCGAGACCGTTGGACTGGGAGTCGAGGTAGGGATGGTCGATCTGGTAGGGGTCCCCGGTGAGGACCACCTTGGTCCCCTCGCCGGCCCGGCTGATGATCGTCTTCACCTCGTGGGGAGTCAGGTTCTGGCTCTCGTCGACGATCAGGTAGTGCCCCGGCACGCTGCGACCCCGGATGTAGGTCACGGCCTCGAGTTCGATCTTCTTCGACTCCATCAGGAAGGAGAGCTGGTCCTCGGCCTTGACCTCGCCCCCCAGGTAGCGGTCGAAGATGAACTCGAGGTTGTCGAAGATCGGCTGCATCCAGGCGTTCAACTTCTCGTCCTTGGTCCCCGGCAGGAAGCCGATGTCCCTGCCCAGGGGAATGATGGGCCGGGAGACCAGCATGCGCCGGAACACCCGGTCGTCGATGGTGAGCTGGAGACCGGCTGCCAGCGCCATCAACGTCTTGCCGGTGCCCGCCTGGCCGACCAGGGTCACGAGTTCGATCCGGGGGTCGAGCAAGGCGTCGAGCGCGAACACCTGCTGCGGGTTCAGACCCCGGATCCCCCAGGGTTCGTGGTTGCCGTATTCGACGGTCACGAGCTTGCCGGCCTCGGAATCGAAACGGGCAGGCAGGGGGTCGGCGCCTTCGGTCTTCACCAGGAAGTACTGGTTGGCGAGCGGCGCCGGATCCCTGCCGGTCTCCTCGGGGGTCAGCCCCCCGGCCTCGAGCTTGGCTCGCCGCTCGGGGTCGAGGGGCAGCTCGCTCCATCCCGGATAGAGCTCGTCGATGTCGACCTTGTTGGCCTCGAAGTCCTCCGAGGGGATGCCGATGACGTCGGCCTTGATGCGGGCGTTCAGGTCCTTGGAGATGAAGATGGCCTGCCCATGGTCATGCTTCGCCTGCAGCGCGAACCGGAGGATCCGGTTGTCGGCGGTCATGTTCTGCAGGGCGTGCGGCAGCTCGATGTCGGTCTCGACGATGACCTGGACGATCCCCCCGTTCTCGAGGGGTACCCCTTCGGAGATCCGTCCCCGACTCCTCAGGTCGTCGAGCTGGCGGGAGCAGATCCGGGCGTGGCGCCCCTTCTCGTCGATCGCTCGCTTGAAGGTGTCGAGTTCCTCGATCACGGTGATCGGGATCACGACCCGGTTCTTCCCGAACTGGAAGAGCGCCTGGGGGCTGTGCAAGAGGACGTTGGTGTCGAGCACGAAGGTCTTCAACCTGGACGGCCTTTCGGATCCGAGGGCCTTCGGGATTTCAAACGGCGGGAGCGGAGGGAGTCCGCCTGTAAGCCGGGTTCTGTACCGGAGCCGGAGCTCCGGCGGCACTCATCTATCCAGGTCCGGGATCGCTCCCGGACTCCAGCAACCTACCCGGGGAATTGGCGGACCGCCGCATCTTCCCCCTATTCGGTCTTGCTCCGGACGGGGTTTGCCTAGCCGGCCCGGTCGCCCGGACCGCTGGTGGGCTCTTACCCCACCGTTTCACCCTTACCCCGGGGCATGCGCCCCGAGGCGGTCTCCTCTCTGTTGCACTTTCCGTCGGCTCGCGCCGCCTGGGGGTTACCCAGCGTCCTGTCCTGTGGAGCCCGGACTTTCCTCGAGCCCCGGAGGGCTCGCGAGTACCCGTCGGACTCCCTCTCGTTCCCGCCGCTCCCAGGTGTACCACAGCGTCCCCTACCGGTCGAGCCCGGCTCCGTCCACGACGCCGAGGACCAGGGGCCGGGCCTTGGGCTTCCGGGCCGCGATCCGGTAGGCCTTGGCGACCCGGGCCACCGCACCGGCGAGTCCGCGCTCTCGATGGTGGTGGAAACGCACCATGGGCTCGCCCTTCTTGACCCGGTCGCCCCGCTTCTTCAGGAGTTCCAGGCCGACGCCGGGGTCGATGGCGTCGTCCTTGGTGGCACGCCCGGCCCCGAGCTCCATGGCGGCGATCCCGATCTCCAGCGCGTCGAGACCCGCCACGAACCCGTCCTCGGGAGCCCCGAGCTCGAAGGTCGACGGTGCCCGGGGAAGCCGCGAGAGGGCGCCCTTCTCGGCCCCTTGCGCTTCCAGGAAGGCCACGAACCTCCGGTGGGCCTCGCCCGAGCGCAGCGCCTCCATGCAGAGCCGGTAGCCTTCGTCCCCGTCCTTGGCCCGCCCGGTCAGCCGGAGCAATTCGGCCGAGAGTCGGGCCACCAGCTCGGTGAGATCGCCGGGCCCTCGACCCTCGAGGGTGCGGCTCGCCTCCTCGACCTCGAGGGCGTTCCCGATCGCCGATCCGAGGGGTTCCTCCATGTCGGAGAGCACCGCTGCGAGTCGCCTGCCCTCCCGAACCCCGATCTCCACCATGGCCTTCGCCAGCTCCCGGGCGGCCTTCTCGGTCTTCATGAAGGCGCCCGACCCGACCTTCACGTCGAGCACCAGGGCGTCGTTCACGACCGCCAGCTTCTTCGACATGATGGAGGCCGCGATCAGTCCGATCTGGTCCACCGTGCCGGTCACGTCCCGGAGCGCGTAGAGCTTCTTGTCGGCCGGGACCAGATCCGCGGTCTGGGCCGCCACTGCGACCCCGCTCCGGTTCACTGCCCGGTAGAAGGCGTCCTCGTCCAGCGCCGACACGAAGCCGGGGACCGAGTCGAGCTTGTCGAGCGTCCCTCCGGTGTGGCCCAGGCCCCGCCCGGACATCTTGGCGACCTTGAGGTCGAAGCACGCGACCAGGGGAGCGAGGACCAGGGTGGTCTTGTCGCCCACTCCCCCTGTGGAGTGCTTGTCCACCGTGAGGCCCTCGACCCTGGACAGGTCGAGCACGTCCCCCGAGTCGGTCATGGCGCGGGTGAGGAAGGCGGTCTCGTCCGGGCTCAGGCCCTGGAAACAGACCGCCATCAGCCAGGCCGCGATCTGGTAGTCGGCGATCGAGCCGTCGGAGAACCCCTGGACCAGCCAGGCGATCTCCTCCCGGTCGTGCTCGCCGCCGGCCCGCTTCTTCAGGATGAGATCGACCGCACGCATGGCTCCTCCAAGTCACCCTCGGCCCCGGTCTCGCCGGACTCCTGCCGCGCCTGCTCCGGGACCGGCCCGGAAACCAGGTCGCCGAACCACCCGAAGCGGTCCTCGGGTGCCACCAGGTCCTCGATCTCGCCGAGGGGACGCAGCTCCGGGTCCCAGGCGAGTACCCGCCCGGCCGTAGCATCGAGCAGCAGCAGGCTGCCGTCCTCGGCGATCGCCAGGCGCCCCCCCGGGATCGGGCGGGGCCCTTCGGGATCCCGCACCGAGCCGCGCCGTCGCCCGGTGGCGTCGAAGCGCTCGATCCTCCCGGCGGCTCCATCCAGGACGAAGAGCAGGCCATTACCGCCGAGGGCCAACGCCACCGGATCCTCGAGGACGTCCTCGCCGAGCCGGGCGACGAGGGATCCTTCGGCCGTGAATCCGAGCACCCGGCCGGATCTGCGGTCGGCAACCCAGACCGCCGGTCCCTCCCCGTCCTCGTCGTCGGCGACCGTCAGCGCCACCGGCTCGAACCCGGCCCCGCCGGGCATCCCGGTGGAATCGATCACCCCGAGCCTCCGGCCGTCGGGGCCGAAACGCACCACCGAGCCCCGCTCCCGGTCCGCCACCAGGATCCGTCCCCGGGAATCCACGGCCAGCGCCCCGGCTCGCCGGACCCCGGTGTCGAAGCGGGCACCCGGGACGAGATCCCGGTCGAGCCGGACCAGGCTGCCGCCCTCCGCGTCCAACACCCAGGCCTCGCCCCCGGGGCCGACCGCCAGACGGCTCGGTAGCCGGCAGGCGCCCGAGAGGTCGACGGAACGTTCCCGGCCGCCACCCCGGATCCGGAGGTCCTTGCGGTAGGCGCTCAGGTACCAGAGCCCGCCTCCGCCCGACCAGGCGCCGACCGCCGCGGCGGGAGCCGGGACCGGCAGCCGGGTGGGAGCGGCCGCGACCCGTGCCTCGACCACGCCTCCCCCTTCCCCACCCTGCGTCCGGGCCTCGTCCTCGGCTCCGGAGCCCAGGCGTTCCCAGGGCTTCTTCCCGGCCAGGCCGACGGCCAGCGGGGAGCGGGCGAAGGCATAGAGCTCCCAGACCCGCTCCACCATCCCGGGCAGGCCCTCGACGCATCGCCGGTAGGGATCGAAGCCCTGGTCTTCCCCCGGGGAGAAGCCGCGCAGCCTCTCCATCAGCCGGCCCCCGTCCCCGCTAGCGAGTGCCGCCTCCTTGAGCACGGCCCGCACCCCGACCGCCAGGTCGACCCCGGTGACCGCCAGGGCGAAACGGTCGGAGGAGAACCCGAAGAACCGGAGCCAGGCCGAGAGCGCCTCGTGACCCTCGGCCTCGGGCCCTCCCCCTTCCCAGGGCTCGGCCACCAGGTCCGGGTAGCGCTCCACCCCCATGAGCTCGGCGAAGACCCGGCCGGCGAGCAGGAACCCGAGCTCGCCGGGCGCCAGGGCGGCCTCCAGCCGCATCCCGATCCGGAGGCGTCCCGGTCCCAACCGGCGGATCCCCGGCCCGTCGTCGGCCCAGACCTCGAGGCCGACCCGGCGACGCCGCTCGCAGATCGCCCTCAGGCGGGCCGGGACCTCCACCGGTCTCCGGGCCAGCGGCTCTGGCGCCTCGCCAGCGCCCGCCCGACGAGCCCGGGCCAGGGCGAACAGGCCCGGCGACTCGCCCAGGGCCAGGAAGGCACGCCGCTCGAGCGGATGGCGGAAGGCCGCCAGGGATTCGATCGCCAGGTCGCCGGGCACCGCCTCGGCCTCGGCCTCCGGCTCGCCTTGGAGGTCCCCGCAGCGGGCACAGACCCGGAGCCCGGGCACCCGGGCCGCGCCGCACCCGGCGCAGGGGGCGAGCAAGGTCTCCCCGCACTCGGGGCAGGTCGGCTCGAGGCCGTTGGCGAGCCCCAGACAGGCGCGGCATCGGATCATTCGCTAGGCTCCCGGAGTCGCTGCACCGTACCCCCGGGGCAGGCTCCTACGCCACCCGCACCGGCAGGCTCTTCCAGCCCGAGAACGAGAGCGAGTAGTGGTCCCGCTCGAGCACCCCGTCGGGGTCCACCTCGAGCCGCGGGAACCCACCCACCATCCGCTCGAACAGGAGGTTCATCTCCATGCGTCCGAGCTTGGCCCCGATGCAGTAGTGGGCCCCATGCCCGTAGGCGAAGTGCTTGACCGGCTCCCGCCCGAGGTCGAGCTCCAGGGGACGCTCGATCTCGAAGTCCCGGTTCAGGGTATGGGCCGAGAGGAAGAGGGTCGCCCCCGCCGGCACCGGGTAGTCCTCGATCCGCGTCTCCCGGGAGGTGACCCGGAACAGGAAGGTGACCGCGGGATCGAAGCGGGTCGCCTCCTCGACCGCCGCCGGCACGCACCGGGGATCGGCCGCCAGCCGGTCCCAGGTGTCCGGATCCCGGAGAAACTGGAAGAGGTTGTTCCCGGTCTGGTCGCTGGTCGTGGCCATGCCCGCCACCAGCATCATGGTGGCCTGCGAGAGCACCTCGTCGTCGCCCAGCCCGAAGCGCTCCGCACCCTCGACCAGGAGCGACATGTAGTCGTCGCCCGGCTCCGCCCGCCGGCGCGCCATCAGGTCGGTGAAGTAGGCGACCAGGGAGCGGGCCGCCTGGTTCACCTTGATCCCGTCGGCGTTCTCGTACCCGGTGCCGCCCCCGAAGAAGGCCGTCATGGCGTTCGACCAGGCGAAGAACTCCGCCCGGTCCGCCTCCGGGATCGAGAACAGGTCGGCGAGCACGGTGCAGGGAAGGTCCTTGGCCACGTCCCTGGCGAAATCGAACCGCCCCTTGGCGTAGGCCGCTCCCAGGAGCCGCTCCACCGAGGCCTCGACCTTGCCCCGGAAGCGGTCGATCACATGGTCCTCGAACCCGACCTGGGCGGCCCGGCGACGCCGGGCGTGGTCCTCCCCGTCGGACATCACCATCATCTTGGCGACCACACCGAAGAAGTCCTGGACCAGCGAGAGGTCGAGGTTGGGCATGCGGGTGAGGAAGAACGGCCGCCGGTCGGCCGAGACCGCCTCGTCCTTCAACACCTCGATGGCATGTCGGCGACGGTTCACGACGTGGAACTTGCCCGTCGGCCACCAGTAGAGGTCGCCGAACCCCGCCACGTAGGCGGCGAAGTCCTGGGGGAAGGTCCGCGGGTCGCTCCTGCGCTTGAAGGCGTGGAACCCCATCGAGTCCGGGGTGATCGGCGTCGGCACGTTCCTTCTCCCTCGTGAGTCTGCGGCTCGGCCACAAGGGCCTCGCCAGCCACGGGTTACTCCTCCGCTGCTCCCCCTGGCGGAGCCAGGGGCGCTCCGGCTACGCCCATGTCACATGATCTGGATGCGCCGGAACGACCGGCCGGTGTTCCCGCCCAGCGCCCGCCGTCCAT
>CAYOHP010000060.1:0-36230 GCA_964403795.1 uncultured bacterium
CTCTCCGGCCTGCGAGCCGATGAGCCCGGGGTTCGCCAGGCAGCCCTGGTCCGCCTGGCACGCTCCAAGGACGCCCGGGCGATTCCCTACCTCCGGCGGGCCGCCGAGGAGGAGCCGGTCGCCGAGCTCCGCTACCTGGCACGCAAGGGCATCCAGTTCATCGAGGAGGCGACCGGGACCCGCCCGGCCCCCAGGCCCGCGTCGCCCCCGGCCGCCGCTCGGGTCGGAGGGCCGGCCGCGCCAGAGGTCGGCCCGGGGGCCGGCTCCGGCCCAGGCCCCGGCCCGCAGCTGGTCGCCGCCCTGGTGCCGCGGCTCGCCGATCCCGACCCCCGGGCGAGGCTCCAGGCGGCCCGGGAGGCCGCCAACTCGGGGCAGGTCGACCTGGTGGCCCCGCTCCGGGCGGCCCTCGCCAAGGAGGCCGAGGGTTTCGTGGCTGCCACCCTGCTCGACGCCCTCCGCCAGCTGGCTGACCCCGGGATCCTGGAGGTGGCCCGCCCCTGGCTGGCCCACGCCGACCCCCGGGTGCGGGCCAATGCCATCGAGGCGGTGGCGTCCAGCCCCGAGGAGACCGCCCTCCACTACCTGGTGCCGCACCTCCGCGACCCCGACAACCGCTGCCGGGGCAACGCGGTCCTGGCCCTGAAGCGCTTCGGCCGGGTCAACGTCTTCTCGACCCTCGAGACCATGCTGGCCTCCGACAGCGCCTCGATGCAGGACTCGGCGACCTTCTGCCTGGGCCGCATGGGACAGGGACCGGAGGTCTACCGCCTGCTGATGCTGGCCATGCAGAGCCCGTTCGTGGTCACCCGGAACCAGGCCCGATCGGTGCTCCGGATCCTGGCAGGTCGCGGCGGGGAGCGGGCCGGCGAGATCCTCCGCCGCTTCGGGGAGGCGGACGAGGCGGCTGCGGTGGAGGATCTGTTCCGGAAGGCTGCGGTCCGGCCCGAGGCGGCCCCGGAGCGCTGGGAGAGTCCCGAGGAGGAGGCAGCCCGGATCCGGCGGGGCTTGGCCGAGCTGTCGACCGCCACCCAGGAGAGCCACGAGGACTTGCGCCGGACCCGGGCCGATGTCCTGAGGGCCAGCCTGGAAGCGGCCCAACGGGGCGATCTCCGGGTCTCCGATGCGGACCCGGCCCGGGAGCGGTCCGAGCGCCTGGTTGCGGGCCTGGCGGCGCTCTCCGGCCTGGGGCATGCCCCAGGGGCCGGTGCCGGTTCCGGAAGTCGCCACCAGGATCGGGCCCGGGACGTGGCGGAACGCCTGGCAGGCCTGCGGGCGGGGGGAGACCCGGACGATGCCGGGGCCGATCCCCGGGCCGACCGCTCGGCGCGGCTGTTCGCCGCGCTCTCCGATCTGAAGACGGCCTGAAGCCGGCCGGTGCGGGGGCCTGGGCCCGGGCCTAGGTCAGGCGACCTGGACGGCCCGCTGCTTGCCGGTCTTCGGCAGCTGGTTCAGCGCCCAGCGAGCGCTGGCCTTGGCCGGGATGGCCTCGGCACCGAGCATGTCGGCGAGCCGCTCCTTGGCCTCCCGGTTGCCCGTTGCGATCAGGCCTACCAGGGTGTTGGCCCGGACCCGGGCGGACCGGTGGTTCACGAGCGGCCCGAGCACCCGGCGGGCGGCCTCGGGGCTCTCGAAACAGGGGATCAGCGACTCGACGGTATTGGCGACCACCCGGGCATCGGGATCCCGGAGCATCCCCTCCAGGATCGGCCGCACCCCGGGGAGCCGCAGGCGCCCCAGGAGCCGGGCCACCCGGGCCCGCACGAACTCGTCGTCGCAGCAGAGCAGCGAGAGCTTGCGGATCGCCTCGACGAAGGCCGCGGCGGTCCGCCGGGTGGCGAGGCGATCCAGGAGGTCGAGCCTCTCGGGCTGGTCGCTCTCGGCCCAGAGGGCGGTCAGCTCGCCGGGGTCCAGGGCCGCGAGCACTTCCCGGACCCGCTCCCGGCGCGCCTTGCGGCCCGGGCCGGCCAGGGCGTAGAGGGAGTGGAAGAAGGGTCGGACCTGCTCCTTGGGGAGGATCCGGGCGAGCACCCCGAGGACCATGCGATGGATGTCGGGGTCGGGATGCGCCGGGGCGAAGCGGAGCAGGACCGGGAGGTCCGAGGGGCTGGCACCCTCGGCGGCGATCCGGGCCACGAAGGGGCGGGCCACCTCCGGCAGGAGGAAGGACGCCAGCATGCCGGCGTCGGGGCCCAGGTTGGGGAAGGCAGGCGCGGCCTTGGCAGCAGCGACCGGAAGGGCCTTGGCGGCCTGGATCATCCCTACTCCCTGCTCAGATGCTGGAGACCCGCACATCATTCTAAGAAGGCGGGGAGACTTGGCAAGTCCCGGTGCATGGTTTTTCCGGGTACCTGGGAAGGTCGGTCCGGTGCACCTTGGCGCGGCTGGCGGGAAGGGGCTTCTGGGGCCGAGCCTCAGCCCGGGGACGGGGGCGGTACCGAGGAGCGGAGCTGGGGGACCCCCACCAGCACCCGGCGCACCGAGGAGATGAAGCGGTCCTCCTTGAGGGGCTTCACGATGAAGTCGAGAGCGCCCGCCGAGATCGCTTCCTTGACCTTCCGCTCCTGGCCGAGGGCCGAGACCATGATGATCCGGGCCTGGGGGTGCTTCCTCAGGATCGAGCGGGTGGCGGAGATCCCGTCGAGGTTCGGCATGGTGATGTCCATGGTCACGAAGTCCGGGGAGAGGGCATCGTACATGCGGATCGCCTCTTCGCCGTCGACCGCCTCGCCCGCCACCACGATGCCGTACTTGGCCACCATCTTCTTCAGCATGAGCCGGATGATGGTGGCGTCGTCGACGATCAGGACCCGCTTCCCGTCGAGCTCGTGCACTCTACTGCCCAGCCCCCGCCCCCGGCCCGGCGGCGGCGGCGCCCCGGCGCCGGACCAGCCAGACCCTGAGTCCGAAATACGTGAGTGTCCCGAAGATCACGCCCAGCACCGTACACCCTAGCGTCAGCGGAACCACCAGGGAGTCTCCCAGTTCCAGGAACCGCTCCATGGAAACGTCATGCAAGAGCTCGCGGAACTGGTCCACGCTCAACGGTTTCATCGGCTCATGGAGCCACAGACCGAAGCGGTAGCAGGCGTAGTAGAAGGGGATGAAGGTCACCGGGTTCGAGATCCAGACCCCGGCCATCGCCAGCAGCTTGTTGGCCTTGAGGGCCATGGCCAGCGGCAGCGCCACCCACATCTGGATCCCCATGATCGGCAGGAACCCCACGAAGACCCCGATGGCCAGCCCCAGGGCCAGGTGGTGCGGGGAGTCGTCCATCGAGGCGACGTGCTCGAGGAAGCGCCGGAACCGCTGCCAGAGTGAGAGCACTAGCTCCTCACCGTCCGCTGGACCCCGCCAGGTTCGAAGGATACGACACGGGAGGCCCGTCCGGTCGGGGCCGGGCCCGGGAGCTCCACCAGCAGGTCGAGCTGTCCGCCGAGTTCCCGGGCGATCGCCTCGGCATCGGTCAGGACCGGCTGTCCCGACCGGTTGGCGCTGCTCGCCGCCAGCGGCAGGTCGAGGCGGGCCAGGAGCTCCCGGAGGGCGGCATGGTCCGGGACCCTGAGTCCCAGTCCGGGGGCCCCTCTCCGGGGTGCCGGCAGGAAGTCCTCGGGGGCCGGGGCGACCAGGGTGAGGGCCCCCGGCCAGCCCCGTCGCGCTTCCTCCCGCAGGTCTCCCGGGAGCGGGACCGGCCAGTGCGCTTCGACCCAGGCGAGCGACGGGACCAGGCAGGCGACCGGCTTCCGGTCGTCCCGTCCCTTCAGGGCGAAGAGTCTCTCCACGGCCCGGGGGTCGTCGGCCCGCACCCCGATGCCCCACACGGTGTCGGTGGGGAAGGCAGCCAGCGCACCCGCCCAGAGCGCCTCGACGACCTCCAGCAGGGAGCGGTCCCGGGCAGGGTCGGCCCCGGCCCCGTCGCGGATCCTGATCCGCTGCATGTCAGGCACCTCCGCGCCGGGCTGCCAGGAACCGCGGCCGCTGTGCAAGGTCCTTGCCGGTGAAGACCTCGGGGTAGCCGAGCGCCCGTGCCCGATCCGCCAGTTCGTCGCCTTGGAGGGACCCGTGCTCGGCCAGCAACCAGCCCCCGGGCCGCAACACCCGGAGCCCCTCGGTCAGCAGGCGGCGGTTCAGGGCCAGCCCCTGCTCGCCGGCATAGAGGGCCATCTCGGGCTCGTGCCGGAGGTCGGGAGGATCGCGGTCCTGGGCCGCGGGGTCCAGGTAGGGAAGGTTGGCGACCACCATGTCGAGAGACCCGTCGGCCACCGCCGCCACCAGATCGGCCTGGTGGAGCCTGGGTGCCCGATTCGCCGCCGCCAGTTCCAGGGCCTCCCGGGACCGGTCGCAGGCGAAGACCACGGCGTCGGGGCGTTCCTGGGCCAAGGTCGCCGCCAGGATCCCGGAGCCGGTCCCCACGTCCAGGATCCGGTAGCCGGCCGCCGGCCGCGGGATCCGCTCCAGGGCCGCCTCGACCAGGTGCTCGGTCTCGGGCCGGGGGGTGAGGACCCGGGCGTCGACCCGGAAGCTCCGGCCGTAGAACTCCCGCCTTCCCAGGAGATAGGCCACCGGCTCGAAGCGGAGCCGGCGCGTCACCAGGGCCTCGAAGCGGTCCAGGGCGGCAGGGTCGATCACGGTCTCCGGCCGGACCAGCAGGGTCTGCCGCGTCAGGCCGGCAGCCTCCGCCAGCAGCAGCGAGGCGTCGAGCGGGGCGTCCGGGATCCCCCCGGCTGCCAGGCGGGCCACCGCCTCCCGCAGCACCCGGGCGGCGGTCGCGGCGCCGCCGGGCCCGGGCACGGCGCCAGGGCCTTCAGGGCGGCTTCCTCGTCGGCGTGGTGGAGGGCCGTGACCAGCGCGTCGAGATCGCCCTGGATGACCTGGGGCAGGGAGTAGAGGGTCAGGTTGATGCGGTGGTCGCTGACCCGGCCCTGGGGGAAGTTGTAGGTCCGGATCCGCTCGCTGCGGTCGCCGGTACCGATCTGGCCGCGGCGGGTGGCGGAGCGGGCGGCCTCGGCCTTCTCGGTCTCCAGGGCGAGCAGCCGGGCCCGGAGGACCTTCATCGCCTTGCTGCGGTTCTTGATCTGGCTCTTCTCGTCCTGGCAGGAGACCACCAGGCCGGTCGGGACGTGGGTGACCCGGACCGCCGACTTGGTGGTGTTGACCGACTGCCCGCCGGGCCCGGAGGCGCAGAAGGTGTCGATCCTGAGGTCGGCCTCGGCGATGTCGAGGTCGATCTCGTCGGCCTCCGGGAGCACCGCCACGGTGGCCGTGGAAGTGTGGATGCGTCCCTGGGTCTCGGTGGCGGGGACCCGCTGCACCCGGTGGACCCCGGACTCGTACTTCATCACGCTGTAGACCCGGTCCCCGGTCACCGAGAAGACCACTTCCCGGAAGCCCCCGACCTCGGTCTCGGCCAGCGACAGGAGCTCGTGCCGCCAGCCCCGCCCCTCGGCGAAGCGGGTGTACATGCGGTAGAGGTCGGAGGCGAAGAGCGAGGCCTCGCCGCCCCCGGTACCGGCCCGGATCTCGATCAGGATGTTCTTCTCGTCGAGCGGGTCCTTGGGCAGGAGCTCGCGCTTCAGTCGCGATTCGAGATCGGCGAGCGCGGGCTCGAGTTCGGCCAGCTCGTCCCCGGCGAGCTGGGCCAGGTCGGCATCGTCGCCGGCGACCAGTTCCTTGGCCTCGTCGCGGGCGGTGCGCTTCGCCTTGAACTCGCGGAAGAGCCTTACCGCCGCCTCCAGCGAGCGGTGCTCCTTGGCCACGTCCCGGAAGCGACGGGCGTCGCCGGCCACGTCCGGGCGCGCCATATCCTCCTCGAGCTGGGCGAAGCGTTTCTCCATGGCCTCGAGCCGGTCGAACACGGCGGGATCCTCGGTCTCTCTCTCAGAGGCGGTCGAGCACGCCCTCGACCAGGCTGACGAAGCCGCGCTCCAGGCCCTTGGCGGCTTCCAGCACCTTGTCGTGGGAGATCGGTTCGCCGGCCTCGCCGGTGGCCATGTCGGTGATGCAGGTCAGGCCCAGGATCGAGGTGATCCCGGCGTGGCGGGCGACCTGGACCTCCGGCACCACCGACATCCCGACCGCGTCGGCCCCGGCCCGGGCCAGCATGCGCAGCTCGGCCATGGTCTCGTAGTTGGGTCCCGCCACCGAGACCAGCACCCCGTGCTGCATGCGCATCCCGAGCGAGAGCCCGGTCTCGAGGGCGATCCCGGCGAGGCGGGGCGAATAGGGCTCGGACATGTCCACGAAGCGGGGGCCGAGGGTGGGATCGTGGCCGCCCACCAGCGGGTTGGCGAAGACCATGTCGATGTGGTCCTCGATCACCATGAGGTCGCCGGTCCGGTAGCCGCGGTTCAGGCCGCCGGCGGCATTGGAGAGGATCAGGGTCTCGATCCCCAGCGCCTTCATGACCCGGATCGGGAACCCGATCGCCTCGCCGGAGTGACCCTCGTAGAAATGGGCCCGACCCTTCTGGACCACCACCGGGTGGCCCCGCAGGGTCCCGAGCACCAGCTCGCCGGCGTGCCCCGAGACGGTCGAGACCGGGAAGTGGGGGATACCGGCGAAGGGCACATGGACCGGGTCCTCGACCTTGGCGGCGAGCGGCCCGAGCCCGGAGCCGAGCACGATCCCGAGGCGGGGGCGGAAGCCCTTCCGGTGCCCGGCGACGAAGCGCGCCGCGGTCTCGATGCGCTCCCGGAGCGGGATCGGATTGGCGGGACTGGTCACGCGATCCTCCTCGTCGGACCCGGGCGGGCCCGGATCAGAGCCGTTCGAGAACTCCGGTCACGACATCGCAGAAGGAGGTCTCGACCCGCTTGGCGACGTCCAGGACCTCCTGGTGGTTGGGCTTCTCGACCCGCTCGCCGGTCGCCTTGTTGGTGATGCAGGAGAGGCCGAGGATCTCCTCGAAGCCGGCGTGCACCGCCGCGATCACCTCGGGCACGGTGGACATACCCACCGCGTCCGCACCCATGCGCGCCATCATGCGCAGCTCGGCGCGGGTCTCGTAGCAGGGGCCCATGTTCCCCCAGTAGACGCCCCTCCGGTAGGGGATCCGCTTCTCCAGGCAGACCGACTCGGCCAACCCCAGGAGCCGCTTCGAGAAGGGCCGGGACATGTCCGGGAAGCGGGGGCCCACGGCTTCGTCGTTCCGGCCCGCCAGCGGGTTCTCGAACATCCAGTTCACGATGTCGTCGATCAGCATCAGGTCGCCGACCGCGAAGTTGCGGTTCACGCCCCCGGCGGCATTGGAGACCACCAGGGTCTTGCACCCCAGCCGGCGCAGGGTCCGCACCGGGTAGGCGACCTGGTCGGGGCTCCAGCCCTCGTAGAGGTGGAAGCGGCCCTTCATGGCGGCCACCTTGCGTCCGCCGAGGGTCCCGCACACCAGGATCCCGGCGTGGCCCTCGACCGTGGAGCGGGGGAAGTGGGGGATCTCGCCGTAGGGAATGCGGACCGGGTCCCGGATCCGGTCGGCCAGGGGGCCGAGACCGGACCCCAGGATCACCGCCACCTCGGGGCTGTCGGGGAGTCGGGATCGGATCCGGGCGGCGCTCTCGTCGAGTCGGGCGGTCAGGGATGCGGTTTCGCTCATCGGCCGCCAGCCTATCATCCCGGGCCCCTCCCTGGCCCGGACGTCCCGAGCAAGCTAGCCTGGTGGTGTGATCCCTCCCCCGGCACCGGTCCTCGACAGCGATCTCCCGGTCCTGGCGGTGCTGTTCCCGGGACGCCACTACCAGCCCAAGGCAGTGGTGGCGCGCTGCCATCGAGGCTATCCGGGCGTGGTGCTCGGCTTCCACCCGGCCGGCCCTGGGGGACCCGGGGAGACCCTCTCGACCACCCTGCACTGGGTCGCGTGTCCCTGGCTCGAGTCCCGGATCCAGGCCCTGGAGAACGGGGGCTGGCTCGACCACCTCCGCTGGATCCTGGCCCACCCCGAGACCTCGGGGCTCCGGGACCGTCTCTCGGAGGCCGCCCGGGAGTACACGAGCGCGGTCCGCGCCGCCCATGATGAGCGTTCCCCGGGGACCTTCGGAACCCGCAACGGGGAGCGCATCATGGGAATCGGCGGGACCCGCGATCCGCTCGGCCTGAAATGCCTGCACAACCATGCAGCGTGGTTCCTGGCCGGCGGCGACTCCCCGATCGGAGCCCTGGTGATGGGACTGGTGGAGCTGGACACGAGCCGGGCCGGGACCGGCGCGTTGGACTGCGGCGGCGATTGCGTCGCCACCCCGACGGTCTTCGGCCTCAGGGCGCGGAGGGTCTGAATGATCTCCTACCTCCTCCACGTGGGCTTGAACCTCGGCTTCGTGCTGGTGATCGTCCCGGGGATCTTCCTGGCGGTCTTCCGCTACCTGGTCTCGCTCGGGCTCCCTCCCGACCTCACCGACGTCTGGGGCCTGGCGGTGCTCGGCGGCACCGGCGTCCTCCTGGTCCTCGAAGCCCTGGGCTGGGTCTTCTGGAAGCTCCGGGGTTCGCCCAGCCCGAGGCCCGCACCGGAGATGCCGGCCTGGTTCCGCCGCACCTTGTGGGCGGGGGTCTTCCTGGTGGTGGGCACGGTGGTGCTGGCCGGGACCTCGGCCGGAGCGCTCCGGTTCCTGCTCGGCTCCTGGCCCCGACTCGACGAGGCCGCCTCGTGCTACCTGGGCGAGCTGGCCCTGACCCCGCTCGGGACCTCCGGGAAGGGCCCCTACCAGGCGGCCTTCCAGCTGCGGGCCGAGGTGCCGGCCGCGGCCCCCCTCTCGATCGGCGACCCCGAGGCGATCGAGGTCGAGGTGGTGGTGGTCAGCTTCTCCGGACCGGTGGGCGAGGCCTTGGCCCGGATCGGGGTGGAGGACGTGGCACTGCCCTTCGACCTCTACCAGCGCGAGGTGGAGGATGCCGCCCCGGGCAAGGTGGGAGCGCTCGCCAGCCGCCTCGATCCCCTGGTCGAGAAGACCTTGGCCGCCCTCGCCCACGTGCCCGGCATCGAGGTGGCGCGCCTCAGGACCGCCTCCCAGAAGGTCAAGGACGGCAAGGTCTGGGGCCTGCTGGTCGAGGCCGGCAAGGCTCGCTTCGTCCCGGCCCGGGCCCGGCCGGTGGCACCCCCGCCCCCCACCCAGCCTCCGCCGCGCCCCGCCCCGAAGCTCGACCCCGGGGACGACCCCTTCGCCGACCCGGACGACCCGAGCGGCAACCCGGTCACCACCCGGCTGCCCACCGACCGACCGACCGACCCCGGCACCGATCTGGCGGCCGGCCTCCCCCGCGGCCCTCTCCCCAAGGAGCTCTACCCCGGGGATCCCTTCGAGGGCCTGGATTGAGCCGTCCCCAAGGCTTGGGTCCGGCCCTGGTGCTGGCGGCCGGCAGGGGCGAGCGACTGGGCGAGGTGAAGGCCCTGGCCCGGATCGGGGACCGGAGTCTGCTCGAGCGGAACCTCACGGCCCTCCGGGACGCCGGCTTCGATCCGGTCCTGGTGGTCACCGGCCACCACCCCGCCGCGGTCGAGGCCGAGGCCCTGGCCCTGGGGGCCCGCCCCGTTCGCAACCCGGATCCCGACCAGGGCATGCTCTCGAGTCTCCGGGTCGGCCTGGCCGCCCTGGAGCCGGGGGTTCCCGGGGTCCTGGTGCAGCCGGTCGACCACGGGGGAGTCTCTCCTGCCACCCTGGCCGCCCTGGCCGAGACCGTGGCCCGGTCCCCCGGGCAGATCGTGGTTCCCAGCTGGCGGGGCCGGCGAGGCCACCCCACCTGGTTCCCGGCGTCGGTGTTCCCGGAGCTGACCTCCGGCGAGCTCGCCGACGGGGCCCGCACCGTGCTCCGGCGCGATCCATCCCGGGTCCGCCACCTCGAGGTCGAGGACCCCTGGGTGGTCCGCGACATCGACCGGCCCGAGGACCTGGCGGCACTCCGGAGGGCCTCATGAGCGAGGCCTTCCCGACCACCCTGGTGGTCGCCTGGCTGGTCATGGGTACGGCCATCCTGGTCGCCCGCCAGCGCTTCCAACGCTCCCTGGTCGCCCTCACCGCCGAGCCGGTGGCGGAGGGCGGGGCCGCCGGGCTGGTGCGGGGGGTCGTGACCACGGTCCAGGCCAGGATCCCGGGCCTGGCCTCCCTGGCGGTCTCCGATCCGGTGGGGACCTGGCTCCTGCTGCAGCGGATCGGCCGGGAGGCGCTGGACCTGACCGAGACCTACGAGGCGGAGCTCGAGACCCTCGACCCCCGGGGCGTCCGGATCCTGCTCGGCCGCTACCGTCCCGACCCCGAGCACCGTGCCAGCGGCCTCTCGCTGGCCCTGGAACTCGCGGAGCGGTTGGCACCGCTGGCTGGCGAGGCGGGGCTGGAGCCGCCCTCGCTCGGGGTCGCCACCGACGACTCGCTCTCGGGACCGTTCCCGCTCCCGAACGGGCGATTGGTCCCCTGCTTCGGCAAGGGGCCGGACCGGGCCGGGGAACTCTGCGCCGCGGCCGGGCCCGGCGAGGTCTCGGTGGACGAGGAACGGGCCGGGGTGGACCAGGGCTTCCGGTTCGAGGTCCGGGCCGGGCGCCGGATCCTCCTCGGCGCCGATCCGAAACCCCTGGTCCTGGCGCCCGGCGCCGGTGGCTCCGCACCGTCGGAAGGGCCCGATCCGTCCGGCGACCGGGAGGTCGAGCCATCGATCCCCTGCTCTGGCTCCTCGTCCTCGGCCTGATCGCCTCCGGCCTGGTGTCGCGGGCCGCCGAGGCAGGCCTGCGACCGGCCCGGATCGCGCCCGACCCGCGCCTCCAGCTCCAGGCCGGCTCGGTGCCGCCCCGGATCGGGATCCGCGACCTCCGGGTCGAACCGGTGACCCGGCTGGGGAAGCGCTCCGGCGTCAAGCTGGTCGCCCGGGTACGGGTCGAGGGCGGCCGGGGCCAGCCGCTCGTCTACCAGGCGGGGTTCCGGCTCCCCTCCGGGGTCCCGGTCCGGTCCGAGGCCTCCCACTACCGGGACGACCAGGGAAGGCTCCGGGCCAGCGCCCGCACCGCCCCACTCGCCCACGACGACGCGGCCTTCGACGACCTCTGGATCTTCGTGCCCTTCGGGGCCTTCGCACTGGCGGCTGGGACCCATGACCTCGACGCCTTGCTGGAACTCTCGGCGGGACCGGAGGCGACCGCCTCGGCCCGGTGCCGCTTCCTCCTGGTGCAGCCCGAGGCCGGCGCCGCCCGGGCTCCCGATGCCCCCGGTCCGGGGCCGGACGACGACCAGGGGCAGGAGCCGACCCTGGAGGTCACCGGGGTCGGGCTGTCGGGTCCGATCGGCTGCGGCGTCTGCCACAGCGAGGTGGTCGGGGCGGCCTGGGTCTGTCCGCGTTGCCGGGCGGTGCACCACCAGGACTGCTGGAGCTTCAACCGGGGCTGCTCCACCTACGGCTGCGGGGAGGGCGACCGGACCGGGGAGCCCGGTCGGGAGTAGCCCAAGAGCAACTTGGTGAAGCGGACCTCGCCCGCCACCGCACCCCGGAAGTTGTCGTCGTAGGTGACCTTCGCCTCCCCACCCCCTGCAGGCAGATCGGAAGGGAGGAAGGTGCGGGCCACATGGCCTTCCCGCCCCGGATCGGCGGCGGTGGCGTCGTCGAAGACGTAGAACCGGAGCCCGCCAGGGAGGTCGACCCGGAGGTGACGATCCCGCCCCAGGGCCCCGGGGACCTCGACCACCACCCGGCCGAGCGCCGGGGGCGGATCCGGCACCCGCGGCACCTTCACCTTGAGCGCGTAGGTCCGGCTCTGGTCGACCTTCAGATCCCGGGCCCCGGCCAGGATCACCGACTTGCCGAGCAAGGCGCTGTCGGAGAAGGTCGTCCCCGGGTCCTGGCGCAGGGCATAGGGGCCGGCCAGCAGCGAGGACGGCGAAGGCTCCAGCGGCACCGCGGCCACCGAGAGGCAGCGCTCGATCCGGCGGAGCTCCTCGAGCCGGGAGACCATGGCCACCCGGAGCGGGCCCTCCAGGTCGGGATTCGCCAGCACCGCGCCCGCCAGCGGCCCGATCTCCGCCAGATGGGGGAGGATCCCGGACTCGTCCATGGCTTCCCGGAACTTCTGCGCCAGGCCCTCGGTCCCGTTCCAGAAGGCCCGCGCCAGCCGGTCCACGGTGCGCTCCACCTGGGCCTCGCCCACTTCCGCCAGGAAGCGCCGGGCCCCGGCCGCCAGCAGGTCGCCCAGGGCCAGGCGCACCGCCACCCGGCCGCCGATCGGGTCGGTCACCTCCACCTGGAGCCCGCTGCCCTCCCGGGCGGCGTCGAGTTCCGGGAGCTCGACCCGGTGCGAGGTCGCCTCGGGACTCCCGACCGTGCCGGTCCCGCCACCCTGGCGGGGATAGCGCACCTCGACTTCGGCCCGGACCGGCAGGTCGAGTTCCAGCCGGAGGCGTCCGGGTTCCCCGCCGGCCAGCCGGGCCCGGTGTCCGTCGAGGAAGGCGGCCGGGGTCCGGATCGGGGTCCCGGCGGTGCCCCCGTCGCGCCAGCGCAGAATCACCTGGTACTCGGTGCCGGGGCGCAGACCCTCCACCACCAGCTTGGAGCGGCCGTCGGCGTCGGCGGGGACCAGGGCGGGACCACCGGGGGGAACCTCGAAGCGCTCCCCGCCCGGCCCCAGGGCCAGCGCCTGGACCGGCTCGTCCCGGCCGCCCGACCACGAGACCACGGCCCGGTCGATGCCGCCCTGGACGTCGACGCCGAAGGGCAGCTCCCGGGGCCGGGGCGCGGTCACCTGGTAGCCGGCCGCGAAGCACGCCAGGAACACCACCAGGCGTCCGAGAGGGGTGGCGAGCGGGCTCGGGCGCGGGCTCGGCCCGGGCAGGCCGGCGAGCGGCATCGGGGGGGGCGCCGGTGTCCCGGGCGAGGTGGGCAATGCCGGCTCCCGGGGACCCGGCGGGGGCATCGGCTCCCGGCCTTCCAACACTGCATGGGCCTCGGAGGCGCTGTGGAAGCGGTCTTCCGGTTCGACCGCCATGCAGCGGTGGACGATCTCGGCCAGGTGCGGCGGGAAGTCCGGGACCTTCTCGAGCAGGTCGGGGATGGTCCCGGTCAGGATCCGGGACGAGACGGTGGGGAAGTCGTCGCCCCCGACCGCGGTCTCCCCGGTGGCGCACTCCCAGAGGATGAGTCCCACCTGGTAGACGTCGGAACGGCCGTCCAGAGGGCGCCCGGTCAGGATCTCGGGCGACATGTAGCGGGGCGACCCGATCAGGGCCCCGGTCTTGGTCAGGGTCTTGGCGTCCTCGACATGGACCAGCCCGAAGTCCATGATGAGCGGCCGGCCGGTGCGGTCCACCATCACGTTGTGGGGCTTCAGGTCCCGGTGGACCACCCCCACCGCGTGCAGCGCCTCGAGCGCCGAGAGCATCCCGAGTCCGAGGCCGCGGACCGTCTGCGGCGGCAGCCGGCCCTTCTTGGCGATCCGGGCGGCCAGGTCGACGCCGTCGACGAGCTGCATCGTGTAGTAGACGAGGCCCTGGTCCTCGCCCGCCTCCAGGATCCGCACCAGGTTGGGGTGCTCGACCGCGGCCATGGCCCGGACCTCGCGCTGGAACCGCAGCCGCACGTCCTCCCGGGTGGCGTACTGGGGGAGCATGACCTTGAGCGCCACCTCGGCACCGGTGCGCGGGTGCTTGGCCCGGTAGACCGCGCCCATCCCGCCCTGCCCCAGGCGCGCCAGGATCCGGTAGCCGCCGACGGTCTCCGGTTGGCCTTCCTGTCCCATCGCGGGGAGCGTACCCGGCGGCAGGTCGCTCTCAGAGCAGGGGAAGGAGAGGGGCCAGCGCCCCGGCGACCAGTGCCCAGGCGGCCAGGCCGGGGAAACCCGCCCCCAAGGCCGTCGCGGCCAGGCCGGCGAGGAGCATCGCCAGGCAGCCTCCCCGCGCCGCGGGGGCGGGAGGCTCCCGATGGGCGGTCAGGTCGGAAGGAGGTGCCGGGGCGGCGGCGGCGGTGGGCGGCGGTGCCGGGCGCGCCTCGTCGGGATGGTCGACCCACAGGAACTCGTAGCCGGCGACCTCGAGCAGGCTCCCGGAGGCGAGCGGATGGTTGCCGGCCGCCACCCGCTGGCCCTGGAGGCGGACCTCGGCCTGGAAGTTCCCGGTCTCGAGGATCCACCCGGAGGCTGCCGGCCGGAACCGGAGCTGGCGGGGGGCGATCTCCCGGCTCTCGAGGTAGACCTCCACCCCCGGGTCGGAGCCGACGAAGAACGGCTTGCCGGCAGGGTCGTAGCGCAGGTTGATGCGGGGACAGACGAGCAGGGTTCCTCGGTAGTGCTTGGGGTCCCGCCAGTCGAGACCCTTGGCGGTGAGCGTCGCCTGGCGGGGCAGCTCGGGGTCCGGGGGGAGGTAGGGCATAGGCTTCCCGGCCCTGAGGGCCAACACGTCCTCCAGCAGGACATGCCCGCTCGGATAGCGGCGGTGCGGGTCCTTGAAGCCGGACCGACGGACCAGCTCGCGCATTCCCGGGGAGACGGGGCGATCGAGGGGTACGAAGAGGTCCTCCTCCAGACGGGCCAGGATGCGCTCGTAGTCGTTCTCCCGGGCGAAGGGCCTCTCGCCGGTCAGCATCTCGAAGAGGCAGACGCCGACCTGGTAGATGTCGGTGGCGGGGGTGGCGGTCCGCCCCACCACCTGCTCAGGGGCCATGTAGAGCGGCGTGCCCAGCATCTTCTGCCCGGCCCGGGTCACCTTGTCATGCTCGGGCCGGGCGAGCCCGAAGTCGGAGAGGACCACCCGGCCCTCCCGGGTGAGGAAGACATTGGCCGGCTTCACGTCGCGGTGCACCACCGACTTCACGTGGGCTTCGGCCAGGGCCCTGGCCATGGCCTCGACCCAGACCAGGCAGTGGTCCTCGGGGAGCTTCACCTGCCGCTTCAGATGGGCCTCGAGGGTCTCTCCGTCGAGCAGCTCCATGACGAACGCGAAGGTCGGGGCCGCGTCCACGAAGTCGACGAAGCCCACGATGTTGGGATGGGTGAGGGTCCTCAGGGTGCGGGCCTCGCGCCGGAATCGCTCCACCAGCTCGGGGTTGTCGGTGAACTCGGGGTGGAGGACCTTGACCGCTACCGGCGTCCCGTCGGCGACCCGCACGCCCTCATGGACGGTGGCGGTGGCCCCGACACCCAGGCAGCGGCCGAGCCGGTAGCCGCCGATGACCCACTCGTCCGCCCTCTCGGCGTCCATCAGTCGGTCGGGTCGGGCTCGTCCTTGACGCCGAGCTTGGTGTAGAAGAGGTTCTCCATCGTCTGCACGACGATGCTCCAGAGCAGCTTCTTGTCGCCGGCGTTCTTGAAGATGCCGATCGGGACCTGGAAGCCGCCCTTGTCCTGGCGACCGCCGCCGTAGGCCTTGCCGAGCTCGTTGGCCCCCAGCAGGTCCTTCAGGAACTGGTCCGGGTCGAGGCTCTGGCTGCGGGTCCGGAGCGAGCCGTCGATCACGGCCTCGTCGATGATCCCGAACACCACCACGGTGTCGATGCCCTCGCGGCGGAGCAGGTAGTCGGCGGCCTGGGCGATGCCGTCCCGGTCCTCGGCCCTGACGAAGCCGACGCCGGAGAACAGGAAGTTGCCCCGGATCTGCTTGCGCTCCAGCGCCCGCTGGAGGATGTCCATGGCCTTCGACGAGATCGACTGGGCCGAGATGATCCGCAGCAGGTCCCGGTCGGCGTAGACCGAGAGGTACCCGGCGGCCTGGTGGTCGATGTCCTTGGCCAGGAAGAAGGCGTCGGTGTCGGTCCGGATCCCGTGCATCATGGCGGTCGCCAGCCGGACGTCGCTGATGTCGCCGGGTCGCAGACCCACCGGACCGTGCTGGAGGTACTCGGCGAAGATGGCCGAGGTCGAACCCGAGTTCTCCCGGATGTCGGTGAAACGGCCCTCGCTGGCGCCGGTCGCCCGGTGATGGTCCACGTGGGAGAGCAGGGGCGGGGACTGGGAGAGGATGGCGTCGGCCGGGAGCCGGGTGTCCTGGTGGTCGACGATGGCGTACCCGGCGAACTGGCCGAGGTCCATGGACTCGTCGTACTGCTGCATCTCGATCTCGAGGGTCTTCAAGAGCGCCCGGTTCTCGGGGTGGGAGATGGGGTGGAAGTAGACGATCTTGGTCTCCACCTCGAACCCGGCAGCGATCCGGCGCAGGGCCCAGGCCGAAGCGATGGAATCGGGGTCGGGGCTGCCCTGGATGGCGACCAGGATCCGCTGCCCCCGGTACTCCCGGAGCACGTCGCAGAGCTGGTTCACCTTGCGGGTGAGGCCCTCGCGGCCGGGCGGCTGGGTGATGACGGGTTCGCTGGGTACCGGCATGGTGGCTGGAGGCATGACCGTTCCTCCCTATCCCAAGTGGAGCATGGAAACCCGGCCCCTGCCAGCCGCAGGGATCAGCGGCGGGCCTTGGCCTTGCCGGTGGCAGCCGCCTTCTTGGCGGGAGCCTTGGCGGCGGGCGGAGCCTTGGAGGGCGCCTTGGCAGGTGCCTTGGCGGCGGCCGGGGCCTTGCCCTTGGCGGTCTCCTTGGTCGGGGCGGGCTTGCCCCGGTCGGCGTTGGCGGGTACCGCCGGCTTGGAGGGTGCCTTGGCCGCAGCCTTGGCTTCCGAGGCCTTGGAGTTCGCCGGGGCTTTGGAAGCCTTGGACTCGGCCGCCTTGTCGATCTTGGACCTGGCCTTGGTGGCGGTCTCCGGTCCGGGGGCCGCGGCCGGCTTGGAGGAGGCCTTGGCGGGCTCCTTGGAGCCGCCCTTGGCCGTCGCCTTGCCGGCTCCCTTGCCGCCCTTCTTCCCGGGCTTGCCGGAGGATTCGCCTTCGCCGTCGCCGGCCAGGCTGGCTTCGAGCCCGGCGGTGATCTGGCCGGCCAGGTCGTCGGGGATCTCGGCGCCGTCGGGGAGTTCGGCCGGGTCCTCGTCGCTGGCTTCCCGCTCCATGGTGGTGAGTTCGGGGTCGTCGAGGTCCTCGGGGGAGGGGCCGTCCTCGATCTCGACCGGGGCTTCGGGTGAGGCCAGGAGGGGCAGCCCGCCGCCGTTGTCCCGGTTCGCTTCCTCGTCGCCCATACCGGTGGGCTCCTCGCCGACCGCTCTGAGGGACTTCTCGATCCGGGGCATCTGGCCCTTCCAGTGGACCCAGTCGCCCTTGGCCATGGGGTCGATGCGGATGGAGATCTCGAAGGAGTCGGGGTCGTAGTCGGGGTGCTGGAGCACCAGGCACATCGGGGGATAGCCGCCCGAAGAGCGCATGCCCTCGGCGGTCTCGACCAGCTCGACCTTCATGTCGAGGAGGTGGGCCAGCTTCGGGTCCCAGCCCCGGCTCTTCAACTCCTCGGCCAGCTCGTCCCTGAGCAGCGGGATGGCCTGGGACCGGAGGTTGTCGAGCTTGGCCTGGATCAGGGACTCGGTCAGCTCGTCCTCGCTCTGGCAGAGCGGCAGGGTCCCGGCCTCGATCTCCTCGAGCAGGAAGCAGGCGTCCACCAGGCAGAGCTCGCCGAAGTGGATCGTGACCTCGTACTCCTCCGAGGTCTCGTCCTCGGGATCGAGCGCGGTCGCCACGACCTTGAACTCGCCCAGCGTCTCGTCGAGCTGGATTCCGGTCAGGTCGAGGATGTCCGAAAGCAGATTCGGGAGGATGACCTCGTGGATGTGGGCCTTGAGCCAGTCCATATTGCCGGAATGATATGGACCGGCCGGACCCTCCGAGTCAAGGTCGGCTTGCTCGGGACCGTACCCGCCCCGGGTGAGGGATCCTGCTCGCGGGCGGGCCGAGTCTCGAGGTTGCAACCTCGGGGATGCCTTGGATACGGTAGGGCCCCGCAGACCAAAGGACCCCCAAGTGGCCAAGGAATCGTCGCCCAAGGAGAAGCCCGCCAAGCCGAGGAACATCGGCATCCTCGTCGACGCCGAGTACGAGGACCTCGAGGTCTGGTACCCCTACTACCGGTTCCTCGAGAGCGGGCACAACGTCACGGTGGTCGGGTCGGGGGCCAAGCCCACCTTCCACTCCAAGAACGGCTACCCCATCAAGGCCGACCGCAACATCGAGAACGTGAGCCCCAAGGACTTCGACGCCCTGATCATCCCGGGCGGCTGGGCTCCCTACAAGCTCCGGGTCCTCGATCCGGTGCTCGAGCTGGTGCGCTCCATGGATGCCGGGGCCCGCTGCGTGGCCGCCATCACCCAGGGCGGCTGGGTACTGGCCAGCGCCGTGGTCCTCAGGGGTCGGGCCGCCACCGCCAACCGGGCGCTCCGGGACGACATGAAGAACGCCGGCTGCAAGTGGACCGAGGACGACGTGGTGGTGGACAAGAACCTGGTCACCGCCCGCCGGACCCGGGACCTCCCGGCCTTCTCCAAGGCGATCCACGTGGTGCTGGGAGCCGTCCCGGCCGAATAGGCCACCGAGGCGTCAGCCCCCTGGTGACGGGCCCGGAGTCCCGACCGCCGCCGACCGCTTCGGGATGCGCCCGCCGGCGGCGCCTTCCAGGGCGTCGAGCAGGTCGGGGATCCAGGCTTCCCGGTCCCGGAACTCGCGCATGAACCGGGACAGGCCGGTCCGCACCCGCTCCTCGCCGACCCGCTGGAGGATCGAGAGCAGGGCGACCACCAGGCCCCGCCCCGAATCGAGCGGATCCGGGGGAGCCGCCGCGATCTCGAGCTCGGCCGGATCGGGCGAGAGCACCTCGTTGCCCGGGAACACGTTCCTCCCGTACCGGAGCGCAGCCTCCCGGCAGCGCGCCAGGAAGGCCTCCTCGCCTGCGATCCGACGGATCGCCAGCAGGGTGGCGAATTCGCCGAGCCCGTAGCGGAGTCCTTCCTCCCCCTCGATGCGACGTTCCAGCCAGAAGCGGGAGAGCTCCCGTCCCAGGAAGACCAGTCCCGGGAGGTCCACTCCTCCTCCGGGCGACCCGAACCACAGGAACGCGCCCTGGGCCAGGCCGACGGTCGGGAGGTCGCGGGGGAGCGACCCGGCCAGTTCCACCACGTCGAGCCGACCCCGCCCGGGCTCGCCCAGGAGTTCCCCGAGTTCCCGCATCAGGTCGTCGATGGCCGGCCAGACCCGGGAGGAGCCGGCGTGTTCCGCCAGTTCCCGTCGGTACCCGATCCAGCGGACCTCGGCCGGGCCGAAGCGGCGCGCCTCGGGCAGGTAGGGCCCGGCCGCCAGGCCCATGGGGCGCCCCGCCATTCCCCGCGACCTCAGGAACACGGCCTTGACCCCGGCGGGGCCGGCGGGGACCTCGTGCTCGATCCAGCCCCGAGCCACCAGCATCCAGTCCGAGGGCATCTCGACCCGGACCGCCAGCTCCTGGGGATCCCGGTGGACCGGTCGGGGGTACCAGAAGCACTCGCGGGGCAGCGCCAGCCCGGTCTCGGGGCCGAGATGGGCGCCCACCCCCGATCGGGGAGGGCCGCGGCCGGGTCCGGGAGCCGCCACCGGGTCGAAGAGGGATCCCCCGTAGTCGAGGACCACCCGGAAGCGCTCGCCTGCGGCCACCACCCGGGGCAGCTCGACGAGGAGCCGGTCGCGGTCCCGGACGATCCCGGTGGGACCGGTCCCGGCCACCGCCCGTACCACCTCGAAGCCGGAGTGGAGCCGGAGTTCGAAGGCCTCCAGGTCCACCCGGGCGTGACCCTGGACGATCGCCCGGGCGGAGATCCGGGCCTGCACGGGATCCAGCCGCAGGACCACCCGGGTGCCGTCCAGGTCGAAACCGAAAGGGTCGGCTCCGGCCGGTCCCGGACCTCCGCTCGCCAGCGCGGCCGCGACCGTCGCCAGGACCGCGAGTCGAGGCCGGGGCGCGAGGCGTGACATCCCCATGGGTATCGGCTGTGCGGTGCCACCCTTGCCACCCGCAGGTGCGATCCGGCACGGTGCTCCCCGGGAGGGCCTTCCATGCACAAGACCCACATCCTCTCGATCGACCAGGGCACCACCGGGACCACCGTGCTGGTGCTCGACCACGCCGCCCAGGTGGTCGGACGCGCCTATTCCGAGTTCACCCAGCACTACCCCAAGCCCGGCTGGGTCGAGCACGACGCCGAGGAGATCTGGAGCGTCACCCACCGGTGCATGCAGCAGGCCCTGGGCAGCGCCGGGGTGGATGCCTCCCAGCTCTCCGGGATCGGCATCACCAACCAGCGGGAGACGGTGGTGATCTGGGACCGGAAGACCGGTGCCCCGATCCACCGGGCCATCGTCTGGCAGTGCCGCCGCACCGCCCCGATGTGCGACGCCCTGAAGAAGGCCAAGCACGCCCCGATGTTCCGGAAGCACACCGGACTGGTGCTCGACGCCTACTTCTCCGGGACCAAGATCGCCTGGATGCTCGAACACGTGAAGGGCGCCCGCCGGAAGGCCGAGGCCGGCGACCTGGTGGCCGGGACCATCGACACCTGGCTGATCTGGAAGCTGACCGGGGGGGCGGCCCACGTCACCGATCCCACCAACGCCAGCCGCACCCTGCTCTTCGACATCCACCGGCTCGCCTGGGGCGAGAAGCTGGCGAAGACGCTGGGAGTACCGCTTTCCATGCTCCCCGAGGTGCGTCCTTCGTCGGGCGAGTTCGGGGTGACCGCGCCGGGGATCCTCTCGGCCCAGGTCCCGATCACCGGGGTGGCGGGGGACCAGCAGGCGGCCCTCTACGGCCAGGCCTGCTGGAGCCCGGGCGAAGCCAAGAACACCTACGGCACCGGTTGCTTCCTGCTCATGAACACCGGATCCAAGGCGGTCGCCTCGAAGTCCGGCCTGCTCACCACGGTGGCCTGCGGCTCGCGGGGCGAGGCCGCCTATGCGCTCGAGGGCTCGGTCTTCATCGCCGGGGCCGCGGTCCAGTGGCTCCGGGACGGGCTCCGGCTCCTGGGGTCGGCCTCCGAATCGGAGGCCATGGCCCGCTCGGTTCCGGACACCGACGGCGTCTACCTGGTCCCGGCCTTCGTCGGACTGGGAGCGCCCTACTGGGATCCCGACGCCCGCGGCGCCTTGATCGGACTCACCCGGGGCACCCGGCGCGAGCACGTGGTACGGGCTGCGCTCGAGGCCATGGCCTACCAGACCCGGGACCTGACCGAGGCCATGGAGAAGGATTCGAAGATCAAGCTCGCCGCCCTCAAGGTCGACGGGGGCGCCACCGCCAACGACTTCCTCATGGAATTCCAGGCCGGCATCCTCGGCGTCCCGGTGGAACGGCCCCGGCTGATCGAGACCACGGCAGCCGGCGCCGCCTACCTGGCAGGCCTGGGCAGCGGACTCTGGAAGAACCCCAAGGAGCTCGCCAAGGTCCGCACCGTGGACCGGCGCTTCGCGCCCGGCCGCAAGCGGGACGGCTTCGACACCCTCTACCAGGGCTGGAAGGCCGCCGTCGCCCGGGTCCGTACCCGGAAGTAGACCGAAGGGGCCGGGCTTTCCTCTATGCCCCGGGCAGCCGCTTCGGCGCGCCCTGGGGCAGGAGCCCCATCTCCTTCTCCCAGGATGTCTTGCCGGTCTCCATGGCGGTGCCCCCGGTGGCGGCGGCCAGCAGGCCCCAGATCGCCACCTCCAGGATCTGGGCTCCCGAGAGGCCGGTGCCCCCCACCCAGAGCTGCTTGTGGGCCGGGAGCAGCGCCAGCACCGTGACCGCCCAGGTGGCGGCCACCCGGAGCAGGCTCCCTCCCTTGGCGATCCGGCTCCCCAGACGGCTCTTCGGACCGAAGGCGAGCTCCGCCAGGCTCGAGGCGAAGAGGATGGCGGCGAGCACGAAGAGGATGAAGGAACCCTGCAGGAAGGGCGCCTCCAGGCCCCCCAGGAACCCGAGGTCCATGATCTTCGGGAGGGCCCGGCAGAGCACCAGGGAGCCCATCGCCACCAGGCCCGAGACGGCGGCGACCTGGCCCGGCTCCCGGCGCTGCCAAGGGGCCAGGAAGGGGGCCGCCAGCCCGTAGGCGATCCCGATGACCGGGATGTGGCTGGCCGAACGCCAGAGCGCGCCGCGCTGGTAGAGGTGGCCGAAGAACTGGGTGAAGACGGCCATCGCCCCGTAGGCCAGGAAGGCACCCCCGGCGCCCGCCAGCACCGTCTGGGGGATGTGGCGGGCCCGGGTGCGCAGCTTGCGCAGCCAGCCCTCGACCAGGGGCCGGTAGAAGACCGGGTCCCGGGTCGTTTCGTCGATCCGGACGTGGGTAGCGGTGGTGCGGATCGCCGGGACCAGCCCGCGGGAGGTCTCCTTCCCCTCGCAGCCGAAGATGCTGCAGCGCCCGATGAAGTGCCAGCAGTCGACGTGATAGGGGGCCGAGCACCGGGCGCACGCCAGGGCGGTCTGGGGTTGCACCGGTTCCCCGCAGACCTGGCAGTCGATCTCGGCGGCCGTGGCCGTGGCGGTCCCGTCACTCATGGTTCACCTCTGCGATCCCGGGGAGCCGCGGCGGGTTCCAGACCATGCGGTAGATCCCGTAGGCCCCGGCCAGCAGCGCCAGTACCAGGGCGACCGCGATCGCCTGGCGGGAGCCGGGGTCGTGGTCGGTCCCGGCCTCCTCGACCCGGAGCTGGTATCCCGGTCCGGGCTCGACCGCGGTGGCGGGTCGGGAGGGGCGGGCGCCCGGAGCCCGGGGTTTGGAGGGACGCCGGGCCTTTGCGGTCGGCCCGACCGGTGCCTCGGGCATGGGCACCGGAGACGGAGGATCCCCGGGTCCTCCGGCCGAGCCGTCCCTCCCGGCCTCCGGGGCGTCGTCCGGGGCCTCCTCCTCGAGGTCCGGGACGGTGAACATCCCGGAACGCTGGCTCTGGGCTTCGTGGCGACGCCGCTTGGTCTCGTCGACCAGGGAATGGGCCCGGTCGAGGCGGGTCCCCAGGCGTTGCAGCAGGAGGTCCCAGGCGGTCCGGAGCGACTTCTGCCGGTCCCCCTCGGACGCCTCCGCCAGGGCACCCAGGGTGCCCACCGCGCTCTCGGTCCCCTGCGCCACCAGGGCCTCGAGCAGCTCCTTGACCAGATCGGTGGCGTACTCGCGCTCGAGCATCTCGAGGAGCAGCGGCTCGCAGCGCGGGTCGTCGAGCACCTTCAGGCAGTAGATCGCCGAGGCCCGCATCCAGGGGCGCTGGTTGCGCGCCATGTCCTCCAGGGCGCGAAAGGCTCGGTCCGGTTCATGGGGAAAGATCGCCTTCACGGCATTGGCCCGGACCCGGTTGTCCTCGGAGCCCAGGAACCCCGTCAGCCGGGCCGGGAGTTCCGGGTCGCCCAGCATTTCGAGGGCCTCGATGGCATTGGCCACCACCCGCTGGTTCTTGTGCCCGAGGAAGCCGGCCAGGGTCTGGACATCGGTCGGATCGCCGAGCGAGCCCAGGGCCTTGACCGCCATGGCGATCACCCAGGGGTCCTGTTCCCGGGCGACCAGCTGCCGGATGGGTGCCAGGCCGGCGGCATCGCCGATCCGGGCGGCCTCGATCAGGGCCGCGATCTGGTGGCCGGGCCTCGGGCTGGAGAGCGCCTCCGCCAGCTTCACGGAGTTCAGGCTGCCGTCCGGCCACTTGAGCTCGAGGCGGGTCGACTCGTCGGTGCGGGTGTCCCCGAGCACGCCTTCCCAGTAGTTCAGGGCCTTCTTGGCGGTGTAGCGGACTTCCGGGTCCTCGTCGCCGGCCGCCACGTTGCGCAGCACGACGAGGACCTCGGGGCCGGTCCCGAGCCGGCCCAGGGCGTAGATGGCCGCCTTCCGGACCTCGGGATTGGGGCTGGTGAAGTCCTCGCGCAGGGTGTGCTGGAGGTACTCGTTGATCCGGTCGTTGGCCATCGAGGGAGGGTTCGCTCTCCCGAAGGGTAGCAGCCAGGTACACTGCGCCGGGAAAATCGCCCGAGGACCATGGCAATCGTCCGGACGGTGCTCTACGCACTGATGGAGATCCCGGTCACCTTGGCGGTACGGATCTTCTTCCGCCGCCTCGAGGTGGTAGGTCGCGAGCATGTCCCGGCGGGCCCCGTGGTGGTGGCCGCCAACCACCCGAACATGCTGCTCGACCCGCTGCTGGTCGGCATGGTCCTCCCGGGGCGCCGGATCCGCTTCCTGGCCAAGGCGCCGCTGTTCGGGATCCCGGTGGTCGGGACCCTGTTCCGGATCCTTGGGGTGCTCCCCGTCTACCGCAAGCAGGACGCTCCCGAGAAGATGGGGGAGAACCAGGGGATGTTCGCGACCTCGGTGGCGGCGCTCCACGAAGGCGACTCCATCGGGATCTTCCCGGAAGGCGTCTCGGCCGACGACCCGCGGCTCCAGCCGCTGAAGACCGGTGCCGCCAGGATCCTGCTGGAGGCCGCCGCCACCGCTCCGCCCGGCCGCACCCCGAAGTTCCTCCCCTGCGGCCTGAACTACGGGGATCGCGTCACCTTCCGCAGCGACGTGCTGGTGGTCTTCGGCGCCCCGATCGACCCGACCCCCTACCTCGACCGCTTCGCTACCGATCCCCAGGGTGCCGCCAAGGTGCTGACCGAAGCCCTCGAGTCCGCCCTGGAGGCGGTGCTCCGGAACCTGGACAGGGCCGAGGACGAAGCCGTGGTCCAGCGCCTGGAGCGGGTCTACCGCACCGAGCTGGCCTTCGGGGGCGAGGCCCTGGAGGACCGGTTCCACCTCTCCCGCAGCATCGTCGAGGGCTACGAGCACTTCCGCCGGTCGGACCCGGCCCGGGTGGCGCGGGTCGAGCGGCTCCTCGAGCTCTACCACGGTGGTCTCGACGCCCACGGGTACTCCGGGGCCCACCTGCGCTCGCAGGGGTACCGCACCTCGGAGGTCCTGCGGTTCCTGGCGCGCCTCTTGCCCCTCACCCTGGTGGCGGCACCGCTGGCCCTGTGGGGGATCGTGATGAACTTCGTCCCCTACAACCTGGTCGACCCGATCGCCCGCCGCGGCGGGGCCGGACGGGAGGAGATCGCCACCCGCAAGGTGCTCTGGGGCGCGGCCCTCTTCGCCGTCTTCTACCTGGTGCAGACCCTGGTCGTGGCCGCGTCCTGGGGAGGGCAGGCGGCCCTCCTCTATCTCGTGGCCCTTCCCGGCACCGGCTTCGTGGGCCTCTGGTGGCTCGACCGCATGCGTTACCTGTCGAAACACGCCCGGACCTTCCTGGCCTTCGCCATGCGAAGGGGCTTCCGGGAGTCGATGGACACGGTGAGGCGGGAACTCCTCTCCGAGCTGCAGAAGCTGGCCGAGGAGTACTTGAAGCGATTGAGCGCGCGGGCACCGGGAGGGGCGGGTTGATCCGGTTCGGAGGCAAGCGCCAGAAGGCGGTCTTCGTCTATCCCACCAGCGCCACCTTCGCGGCCGAGGTCTGCCTGGGGGTGGCGATGGGTCTGATCGCGGTCGGCTTCCTGGGGTGGTTGGCCTCGGTGCCGGTGCCGGGGTTCTGGCTGGCCACCCCCGGTCTGGTGGCCCTGGGTGCCGCCTGGGCCGTGGGCCCGGGAATGCGGGAGGAGTTCGCCGCAGATTCCAAGACCGGCGGGGTGGTACGCCGGGTCCACACCCTGGGCGTGCCCCGGGAGGAGATCGTGCTGGTGCGCGGCGACCTCCGGCTGGCCGGGCTGGTCCGCATCCCGGCGACCGAGCAGGGTTCCGAGCGATACCTCTGCGTGGTCACCGACTGGCGGTCGCGTTGGCTGGTGCTCTCCGACGGCCCGGACCTGGAGTCCGCCCTCCACGACCGGTCTCTCGCCTCCAAGGAGCTCGGGCTCCCCGAGGCGGACCTGAAGGCGCCTCCCGGGTACACGGCCTATTGGGGAAGGCTCCAGCCACCGCCCTCCCCGGAGGCCACCCTCGGGGAGCCCGGGTCCGAGGCGGGCTGATGCCGTGCCCGGTCCCGCCGCAGGGATCCCGGGGCGCGGCTAACGGCCTTCCGCCCTTGCCCGACCCTCGACCCAGAGATCGAAGTCGAGAGGCTCGTCGAAGTCGTCGGTGAAATCGTCGATCTCGACGAAGCGGCCTCCCGGGCGCAGCTTGTGGGGATCGCCCCCCACCATCAGCATGTAGTGCGCCCAGCCCGAGGCTCTCCGCAGGCAGCGGCCCTCCCGGTAGCGGGTGTCGAGGTCCCGGAGCTTGGCGAGGTGCTCGGAGGGGTCATGGAAGCGATGGGCGAAGAGTTCGCCCCAACGGCCTCCGGTCACGGCGCTCGGTCCCCAGCGGCCGAACACGACCCAGTCCTCGCCGGGATGCTGGAACACCGTCGCGATCGCCTGGTCGGAGAACCAGACGTCGCCGAGCAGGCTGACGGTGCGGCCCTCCCGGTTCCAGAGCGGCTCCGAGGAGAGGTACTTGAATGCCTCGGTGGTGGGGCCGGACGGACGGTGCAGCAGGGCGAGGGACATCCCCGGTCGCAGATGGGGGTGATAGAGCGACTGGTCCTCGGGGCGGACGAGCACTACCGTGCGCTCGGGGCGGAACCGCTCGACCTGTGCCAGGGTGCGGGCCAGCAGGACCTCGCCCTCGACCTCCACCAGGTGCTTGCGGGCCACGCCCCGATAGTCTCCCCAGCGTTCGTTCTCGCCGGCGCAGAGGATCAGGCAGTGGGTGCTGGTCACGGAAGTCGGGACAGTACCAGTCGGAGCCGGTCGGCGCCCGGGCGGTCCCCGAGCCGGGTCAGCAGGTCCTGGACCAGGGAGCGGACCTCGGCGGGCTTCCCGGATGCCACCTGCTCCAGCTCCCGGCCCCAGCGATCGATCCGCTTGGATGCGGGCTCCGCCCCGGAGTTCGACCCGGTCCCGAGCACGGCATCATGGACCGCCACGGCCAGGAGGGCCGAGGCCTCGGCGACCATCCACCCCGAGGCGCGTCCGGCCTCGGTCTTGGCCTCGATCAGGATCCGCTCGGCGGCCCTCCCCGGGTCCGGTCCCTCGGGATCGGCGAGCACCTGGCCCATCCGCTCCCACCAGTCGGTGTGCACCTCTCGTTCCTCCATGACGACACGTAGTCTGGAGAACTGGGCCCGCAACATGGTCCTGGACCTCAGCCGGGCGCGGCGGGAGCGGGCGATCTCGCCGGCCTCCGGTTCGAGCGGAAGGTACTGGGAGACCCGGGCCACCCGCCGGGCCGAGACCGGTTCCATCCCGGAAACCAACAGCGGGACCTCGGCTTCGGCCTCGTCGGCCAGCCGGTCCAGCTCCACCCCGGCGGGTCCGGCCGAGGGTCTCGAAAAGGTCCCGGCGATGGCCACGATCGCCAGCCCGGAGACCAGCCGGTTCCAGGTCTCGTTCCCGGCCGGGCCCCGGTCCATCGTCTCCCGGGCCAGTCTCGCCAGCGCCAGCCCGACCTCGGGCTCGGGTCCCATCCAGCCTCCGCGGGGCGTGGCGCCCTTCACCGCTCCCCTGACCTCGGCCAGGCCCGCTACGTCCTCGGGAGCCGTTTCGACCAGGAACAGGAGGAGGTTCTCCTGGATCCTGCGGAAGCCCTCCCGCAGCTGTCCGGTCCGCACGGGTCCGGCGATCCCGGGCCCGGCCAGCTCCCAGTCGGCGGCCTCGAAGCGGGCGGAGAGCTCGTAGCAGGACGCCGGCTCGGCTTCGCCCGCGCCCGCCAACCGGGCTTCGAGCCGGGAGATGGCGGCGGCCAGTTCCGGGCCCTCGGGGCAGCGGTCGCGTCGGGAGCGGACCACCGCCTGCACCGAACGCAGGGCTCTGGCCAGCGGCGTGGGTTGCCCGGGGCCAGCCTCCCGAGGCTCGACCTCGGACAGCACCCGGATCGTCCGCTCCAGCTGGGTGCAGTCGAGGGCGAGGCCCCGGCCGAAGGTCATCAGGTCATGCAGGAGGGCTTCGAGCATCAGGGCCAGGCGCCCCTGGGGTGCCTCGGAGAGGCGATCCAGGGCGAACTCGAGGTCCGGTTCGGGGATCGGGGTACCGAGGGAGGCCAGGAGCCGGAGGCGCACCAGGCAGACCAGGACCGAGAGGTCGCGGTGGGGGCCGGTGGGGCCGGGTGGCTCCAAGGGCGGTAGCTCGGCGATCCGCTCCGAGACCCCGAGGCGGAGCTCCTCCCAGGCTTCGTGCTTCCGGGTGGCCTGGGACAGGTAGCCCTGGGTGCGCGAGAGGATTCCGGAGGCGGCCCGTTCCATCCAGCTCCGGGCGCGCCCCTCGAGGTAGTTCAGGAAGCGGGCCAGCTCGCCGTTCGCCTCCAGGACCAGGGCCAGGTGCTCGTCCCGGACCGGGCGCTGCGGATGCCTGGCGAGTTCCCGCACCATCTCGATCAGCCGACCGACCAGGGTGGGGACGTCAGGCCCCGGGGGCTCGGGTGCAGGCGGGGCGCCGGCCGTGAGGGGAACGGTGGTCGCGGCCATGGCGGCGAGGGAGGCCGCGTCGACCTGGGTCCTCCAGGTCCGGAAGGCCTCGGCGAGGCGGTTTTGGGCTTCCTCCACGTCGGGGTCGAAGTCTGCCTCCGGCCGAGGGGGCGAGACACTCCCGGAGCCGACCTCGGCTCCCGTCCCGGGCACCGTCCCCGACCCTGCGGGAGGTCCGTCCGGGGCCGGGCGCCCCCCGGCCCACCAGGCCCAGCCGGCCCAAGCGGTCCAGCCGGTCACCACCACCGCCGCCGCGGCGACCGCCAACCCCGCGGCTCGCGCCCTGGCCGGGCCCCGGTCCCGGGAGGCCGGGTTCCGGCCATGGGTCGGGTCCGGAGCCGACGAATACCGGCCGCCGCCCAGAGCCGCGGTCGGGGCGCCCCGGTCCTTGGGGATCGTCCGGTCCCGTGGCCGGTTGCCTCCGTCCAGGGTGGAGTCCGGGAGCGGAGACCCGCGGGCCGGGTCTGAAGTCGCGGGCGTGCCCGCCAGGGTTGCTCCCGGAATCGATGCCGACCCCGCCAGGGTGGCGCCCGGGACGGCCACCGCGCTCGGCCCCATCCCGGCCGCCACCAGTCCGACGCACTCCGCCCGCAGGGCCCCCATCCCGGGATAGCGCCGGGCCGGATCCGGAGCCAGCGCCCGGAGCGCCACCGGCACCAGCTCGGGGATCCGGGGCAGGATCCCGTCCGGCGCAGCAGGCGCGCCGGGGTTGCGCGCCCAGGTGACGAATCCGGCGAGATCGGGAGGAGTGACCGGCAACCGGCCGAAGAGCATGGCGAAGAGCGTCGCCCCGTAGGCGAACTGGTCGGTGGCCGGGCTGGCGGGTCCGCCCATCCAGAGCTCCGGGGCCATGAACCCGGGAGTCCCCAGGATCATCCCCTCTGCGGTCAGGCGGGTGCGGCTCCCGACGTCCCGGGCGATCCCGAAGTCCCCCAGGACCAGCCGCCCGTCCTCGGCCACCATGGCGTTCGCCGGCTTCACGTCCCGGTGCACGATGCCGGCCTGGTGGGCGGCTTCCAGGGCCGAGGCCAGCTCGATCGCGAAGCGCCCCAGGGTGGCCCGGTCCGGCCCGGGTCGCGCCGCCAGCCTGAGCTCCAGGTCCTGGCCGGCCACGAACTCGGAGACCAGGAACGGCGTCCCGTCGGCGGAAACCCCGGCGTCGTAGACCGCCATGACATGCGGGTACCGGACCGAGGCCGCCAGCCGCGCCTCCCGCTCGAAGCGCCGTCGGGACTCGTCGTCGGCCAGTTCCACCTTGAGGAGCTTGATCGCCACGGTGCGCCCGAGCTCCCGGTCGACGGCCCGGAGCACCCGACCGAACCCGCCCTCGCCGAGCGGTTCGGGATCCCGGTAGCGACGGCCGAGTTCCGGGGGCAGGAGAGGCGGGTGTCCCAAGGGTCTCCGGGCGGGGCACCGGCCTGGTCCGTCCGGGGCGCCCGCTCCCACGGTAGCAAGCGGACCCCGGCCCGCCACCGCACAAGTCGGCTCCCCTGGCCCGGCAACTGTCGGGTCCGGGACGCGGCCTCCCCGGCCGGGCCACCGATGCATGGGACGTGACCGGCGCTTTCCTGCCTTCCCTCGCCCTGTCGTTCGCCCTGGTGGCCGGATCCCACCAGGATTCCCGGCTCCTCGACGCCCGGGTCGAGCGGCTGGAGCGGCGGGCCGAGGAGCTCTCCACGAGGGGCAGGGACCCCGAGGCCCGGATCGTGCTGGAGCGGGCCCTTCGGATCCGGGAACTCCGCAGCGGTCCCGAGTCGCTGGCGACGGCCCGGGTCCTCCGCAGTCTCGGCGATCTCGAAGCCCGGCAGGGGAAGGCGGGGACGGCCGAGCTCCTGCACCGCAGGGCACTCGCGATCCGGCGTCGCCTCCACGGAGCGCCTCGGGTCCCGGCGACGGTGACCAGCCCGTTCTCGGTCCCCCCGCCCGACCGTCCCGAAACCGCCGGCGAACGCAACGCGGTGGGACGCGACCAGTGGGTGCGCCACCGCGGAATCCAGGCCGAGTCGAACCTGCGCACCGCCTGGAAGGGGCTGGTGGAAGGCCACGGGCCCTACGGCGGACGCGAGCCCTACGAGGGGCGGGAGCTGCCCGACGTCTCGGCCCGGGAGGCCCATCGCATGGGGACGCACCTCTTCCGGGAGGGGCGATACGACGAGGCCGTGCCGCACTTCCTCAGGGCCGAGCGGATCTGGACCCGGGAGCTCGGGCCCGACGACCCGGCGGTGCTGGAGTGCCGCTGGCGGCTGGCGGAGATCCGCACCCGGGCGGGCCGGCGCCTCTACCGCCACCTTCCCGAGCACCTGGTGTCGGGGCGGCTCCCTCAGTTCGACCCCTAGTCATCTCCCCGTCTCGCGCCGGCCCGGGAGCGCGGCGACCCTCGGGGGGTTTGGGGGGGGGCGCCGGCACTCCGCAGGCGGCCCGATGGGCCCCCTGCGGAGCGGCAGTCCCCCAAACCAATCCCTGCAGCCCGTCGGGCTGCCGCTCCTGGCGGGGCCCGTCGGGCCTCGCCAGGAGTGGAATGACGCGACGCGGAACGAGCATGGTATGCTCCCCGTCCTGAGGCCATGGGGGCGGGTCCCGGTCCCCCGGCGCCCCGTCCCCCAGGAGGAGAGGCAATGAATATCGTCGTCCTCATGAAGCAGGTGCCCGACACCGCCAGCCAGGTCAAGGTGGACGCGGCCGGCACCGACATCGCCCGCGACGGGGTCGAATACGTGATCAGCCCCTACGACGAGTACGCCCTGGAAGAGGCGCTTCGCATCAAGGAGGCCAAGGGCGGCAAGGTGACCATCGTCACCGCCGGTCCCGAGCGGACCCAGAAGAGCATCCGCCAGGGTCTCGCCATGGGGGCCGACGAGGCCGTCCAGGTCGACGACCCGGCCGTGGAGGCGAGCGACGGCCTGGGCCTGGCCCGGGCGCTGGCGGCCGCTGTGAAGGGACTCTCCGCCGATCTGGTGCTGGCCGGCCGGGAGGCCGTCGACCTGGGGCGCGGCCAGGTGCCGGCGGCGGTCGCCGAGATCCTGGGCTGGCCGCAGGCCACCGACGCGGTGAAGATCGAGGTCGGCGACGGCAAGCTGGCGGTCCACTCCGAGCGGGGCGGCGCCAAGGCCGTGCTGGAGTTGAAGACCCCCTGCGTGGTCTCGGCTCAGAAGGGCCTGAACGAGCCCCGCTATGCCTCCCTCAAGGGGATCATGGCCGCCAAGAAGAAGCCGATCGCGGTGAAGAAGCTCGCCGACCTGGGCCTCGATGCCGCCGCGGTGGCGCCCCGCGTCAAGGTGACCCGGCTGGCTCCCCCGCCGGCCCGGGTGAAGTCGCTGCGCAAGTTCGAGGGCGCCGACGCCGCCGCCCAGGCCAAGGCCTGCGCCAAGGCGCTGGTCGAAGAACTCAAGATCGTCTGAACCCTTCCTCCGGACCTCAAGGAGTCTCCCCATGGCAAATCCCATCTGGGCCCTCGTCGAACACGACGGCAGCAAGATCTCCGCTCCCGGGCTCGAGAGCCTGGGCCTGGCCCGGCAGCTCGCCGGCCAGCTCTCCACCCAGGCGATCGCGGTGGTGCTCGGCAAGGGCGTGGCGTCCATCGCCGAGGCGGCCGCCGGCTACGGCGTGGCCAAGGTGCTGTGCGCCGACGGCGACGGCCTCGCTCCCTACACGACCCATGGCTGGCTGGGCGTGCTCGCCCGGCTGATGAAGGACTCGGCGCCTTCGGTGGTGGTCGTCTCCCATGGCCCCATCGGTCGCGACCTGGCGAGCCGGCTGGCGGCCCGCACCGGCGCCGCGGTGGCCACCGACTGCACCAAGGTCACGGCCGAGGGCGGCAAGCTCTGCCTCGACCGGCCGATCTATGCCGGCAAGCTGGTGGCCTCCTGCGAGGCCGACCTCGGGGCTCCGGTGGTCGTCACGGTGCGGCCCAAGAGCTACGACAAGGCGGTCGCCGGCGGCGACAAGGCGCCGGTCGAGAACGTGGGCGGCGGCTTCGAGGAGCCCGCCATCGCGGCCCTGGTCAAGGAGGTCGTGGCGGCCTCCGGCGGCCGGGCCCCGCTGACCGAGGCCGATATCGTGGTCGCCGCGGGCCGCGGCATCAAGGGTCCCGAGGGCTTCGGCATCATCGAGGAACTGGCCGACGTGCTGGGCGCCTCGGTGGGGGCCAGCCGCGCGGTCGTGGACGCGGGCTGGCGGGAGCACTCGGCACAGGTCGGCCAGACCGGCGTGGTGGTGGCACCCAAGCTCTACCTGGCGATCGGGATCTCGGGGGCCATCCAGCACCTGGTCGGGATGCAGAACAGCCAGTACATCCTGGCGGTGAACAAGGATGCCGACGCCCCCATCTTCCAGAAGGCCGACTTCGGCATCGTGGGCGACCTCTTCGAGGTGGTCCCGGCCCTGACCGCGGCCTTCAAGGAGGCGCTCGGCAAGTAGCCGGGGCGCACCCGTACCCGTGACCCGCTGGAGGGAGCAGACCGGAGAGGCCTGCTCCCTCTGCGCGGGTGCAGGGGTCCTCGACGAGGGCGAGAAGGGCCACGGGGCCTGTCCCCGCTGCGGCGGCACCGGCGAGGAGCCGGGAGACCCCGACGAGCCCGGAGACGACGAGCGGTAGCGCCGCGCCCCGGGGGCTACAGCCTCGCCAGGGTCGAGACCTGGAAGAGGTAGATCTCGGCGTAGACCAGATAGAGGGCGCCGGCCAGGTAGAAGACCGCCGAGACGCCTCCGGTCGCGATCGGGGCATCCTCGGGGCCGCTCTCGACCACCGCGATCCCCTGGCCGAAGGCGTTCTGCCCTGCGAGCACGACGAAGCCCACGCACAGGACCGTGTGGAACCAGAACGCCAGGGTCGCGGCCGTTGCCAAGGGTGGGAATCCTCATTCCTGATATCGGCTTTGCCGGTCGCGGGCTTGAGTCCGGCCTTCCGGGCCGAAGGGCCCTGGGCCGGTCAGCACGGAGCGCCCCCTGGATCCTTCCGGGAACGGAAAAATTTACCGGTCGAGGATCCGATCCGGGGCCTGCGTCGGGGACCTCACGCAGGGCGTTCCCGCCTCCGGGTTCTCGCCACCGGCTCTCCGAGCGGACCCCTCACCTCCTTCCAGGTTCCGGGATGGTCCTGGCACGCGGTGTGCTTTGAGAACTCTCGCCGGGCGCACACGGGTTCCGGCGAGGAGGACACGACATGCAACGGAGCGAGAGTCTCGAAGCCATGCTGAGGAGCGCCTCCGATGCCGAACCGCCCAGCGAGCGGGAGGAGAAGGAACTGGTGGCGCGGGTGGCAGCCGGCGACAAGGCGGCCGAGGACGAACTGGTGCGCCGCAACCTGCGCCTCGTCTTCGACATCGCCCGTCGCTACCAGACCCCCGGCGCCAATCTGGAGGACCTGCTGCAGGAGGGTTCCATCGGACTGGTACGGGCGGCGCGCCGCTTCGATCCGGATCGAGGCTTCCGCTTCAGCACCTTCGCCCACTGGTGGGTGCGGCAGGGAATCGCCCGGTTCGTGAAGGGCCCCACCCGTTCCATCCGATTGCCCGAGTACGTGCAGGACCGGATCGGACGGGTCTATCGCTCCAAGGAGGACCTGGCCGGAACCCTGGGCCGGGAGCCGAGCCGCGACGAGGTGAGCCACGATACCGGCCTGCCTGCCCGCGAGGTCGACGAGCTCTTCCGTCTGTCCCGGGATGCCGGGAGCCTGGACGCCTCGCTGGCCGACAACCCCGACCTCTCGGTCCGCTCGACCCTCTCGGACAATGCGGTGGTAGGTCCGGAGGATGCGGTCCAGCGTCGCTCCGAGCTGCGCCACCTGCTCCACGGGCTGGGACGGCTCCAGGACCGCCAGACCAGGGTCCTGGCGTACCGCTTCGGACTGGCGGACGGGATGGCCCGGAGCCGGCCGTGGATCGGGGCCAAGCTGGGCCTGTCGGCGGAGCGGGTCCGTCAGATCGAGAAGTCGGCCCTGCGGCGCCTGCGGGAGGATCTCGAGGCCAAGGACTACGCGGCCTGACCCTGGCGAGGGCGCGCAGACTGCGCGCCGCGACCCTGCGGGTTGCCGGCGCCTGGCATGTGGGACCCCCCCCAATGTCCCCGCTCGCTACCCTCGACCGGGCTACCCGAGCGGCAAGCTGACCACCAGCTCGTCGGACTCGCCCTCCTCGGTGCGTTCGACCCGGAGCGAACCGCCGAGGCCGACGGCCAGGGCGGTGGCCAGGCCGCGCTCGCCCGAAGCCGGTCCTCCCGGGCGGCGTTCCCTGGCACCGGTCCTGGGGCGGGTGGCCGAGACCACGAGCTCCACCCGGGAGCCCCGGGCACAGGCCAGGACCCGGAGGGTCGAGCCCTCGGAGGCCGCCTCCATCGCCTCGAGGAGCAGTTCGAGCAGCCCGTCCCTCACCTCGTCCGGATCGAGACGGGGCGCCGGCAGGTCGTCGGCCACGTCGCAATGGAGTCGGAGCCCCGGGGCCGCGGCCCGGGGTGCGAGGAAGCTCATCAGCTCCCGGAGCAGCGAGCCGAGATCCACCGGGGCCCGGCGGGATGGCGTCACCCGGCTGGCGGCCGCCAGCTCGTCGAGGGTCCCGGCCAGGCGACGGATCTCGTCGTGGACCTTGCGGACCAGCCGGAACGCCTCGTCGTCCCGGAGATTCCCCTGGGTCTGCCCCAGGATCCGTTCCAGGATCTGGACGTGCAGATCGATGCCGTGGAGGGGATGGCGCAGCTGGGGGAGGACGTGGCCGGTGAGGCGGGCCAGACCCTGGGCCGATCGCGTGCGTGACAGCCAGCGGTGCAATTCGTCCTCGTGCGTGACATCCCGCACCGTCGCCACGGTGAGGCCGTCCTCACCGACCCCGGGATCGACGGGTCGATACTGCACCTCGATCCGACGCCGGGAGCCGTCGGGACGGACCAGGTCCAGGGTGCGACCGTCCCGGGTGGCTCCCACCAGGGGCGAGAGGCCTGACCGGGAAGGCCGGCCGTCCAGGGTCCGACAATCGAGCCCGGTGCGGGAGGGGCGTCCCACGAACGAGGACCGATCGGCTCCCGCGATCTCTTCGAAGGCCCGGTTGGCGGCCCGGACCACGCCCCGGGCGTCCAGCACCACGATGCCCTCGGCCAGGCTGTCGAGGACCGGGAGCGCTTGCACGATCCAACGATCGGCCGAGCATTCCTCCCCGGACATCCGGTGTCCCTCCCTCGGGGCCCGCAGGCGAAGAATTTACCGATTTCGAGGCGGGCCTACCGAAATTGCGGTAAAAATTACCTCAGTGACCCGCGCGACGCCCTCCACGCCTCTCGACACGCCGACTTTACCCGAAACCGGCCCGATCCTGGTCGTCGGCGGGGAGGCGATCGAGCGCGAGGGGCTGGTCGGCCTCCTCGGGCTCGAAGGCCATCCCGCCCGGGCTGCGGCCAGCGGGGAGGAGGCCCTGTCGCTGGCCAGCGAGCTGCGTCCCGTCGCCGTCCTGACCGACGTGCGCCTGCCGGGACTCTCCGGGCTGGACCTCCTCGACGAGCTCCGCACCCGAGGCCATTCCATGCCGGTCGTCCTGCTGGTCGATCCGGGGAACCTCGAGGTGGCGGTCTCGGCCATGCGCAAGGGCGCCCAGGACGTCCTGGCCAAGCCCATCGACCTGGACCGCCTGATCGGGGCGCTCTCGGTCGTCCTCCGTCCCAGAGCGGCCGCAGGCGGCATGGCCCCGGTGGTGGAGGCGGAGGGCGTTGAGCTGCTGGGCGGCTCCCGGGCGATGCGACGGCTGGGCGAACTGCTCCGGACCGCGGCCCTCTCGGATGCGCCGGTGTTGATCGAGGGGGAGACCGGCACCGGGAAGGAGCTGGTGGCGCGCCTGGTCCACCGGCTCGGGGACCGCGCCAGCCGACCCTTCGTGGCGCTCAACTGTGCGGCCCTCGCCGAGGGCGTGCTCGAGAGCGAGCTCTTCGGGCACGAGAAGGGCTCCTTCACCGGCGCGGTCCGGGATCGGGTGGGCCGCTTCGAGGCCGCCGACGGGGGCACGCTCTTCCTCGACGAGGTCGGGGAGCTCTCGCCGGCGGCGCAGGCGAA
>CAYOHP010000061.1:0-35502 GCA_964403795.1 uncultured bacterium
GCCGGGCCGGGGCGCGCCCCGGGCGGGGGGGGGCGGGGGGGGGGGCCCGGCCCCCGGGCCCCGGGCGGGGGCAGTGGGGGGGCGGCCCGGGGTCGGAGGCGCGGGAGCGGGGGTGCCCCCCTTCGACTCGGTCAGGAGCTTCCCGTTCTCGTTCAGCCACTTGAGGATGGAGGGCGGCGAGAACGGCTTCTTCAGGTAGCCGTCGGCCCCGCAATCCTGCATGGCCGCCTTGATGACCTCCTCGCTCGACCCCGAGATCAGCACCACCGGGATATGAGCGAAGGTCGGGGAGGCCTTGAAGACCTTGCAGGCCTCGGGACCCGGGAGGTCGGGAAGGTTGATGTCGAGGAGCAGCAGGTCGGGGAGGGCCGACTCCATGAGCTGGGCGCCCTCCTCCATGGAGAACGCCACCAGGGCCTCGTGCCCGGCCGCCTCGAAGGATCGCTTGAGCAGCGAGCAGAGGAACTGGCTGTCGTCGATCACGAGGATCTTCATGGGACGCGGAACCCCCGGCAGGACGGCCCATCCTAGCAGTTAGTCCCGGCCTTCGGTGCGGGCAAGGGAGGGGGGCCGTCCATCGGATTTGTTCGGACTTTTCCCCCGGCGACCGATAGGACGAATGGACGATCCCCTGGATTCCATCATGTCGCCGTCGCGTCTCGGTCGTCGGGCTCCCTGGCTGTCCTTGGCCATGGGGCTCGTCCTGACCATCCCGACGCTTTGGGCCCAGGCCAACCCCTTCCGGGACGTGCCTTCCGACCACTGGTCGGTCAAGGCCGTCGCCGAGCTCGCCCGCGAGCAGCTGGTGGAGGGCTTCCCGGACGGGGAGTTCAAGGGGAAGAAGGTCGTCACCCGCTACGACATGGCGATCCACCTGGCGAAGCTCCTGGCCAGGATCGACCGGATCCGGGCCGAGGGACGCTCCGGGCTCGGTCCCGAGGAGGCGGTCACCATCACCCGCCTCACCAACGAGTACAAGCAGGAGCTCGATCTCCTGGGGGTCAAGGTCGACGCCCTGGAGGCCCGCCTGGGGACCCTGGAGCGGACCACCGCCAAGCTCGACAAGGACCTCTCGAACGTGCGGGTGGAGGGCTTCTACCGGATCGAATCGACCTTCGTCGACGAGCCCTTCGACTTCACGGACTACCCCTTCGACAAGGACGTGAACCCCTACCGGGACTTCACCGAGAACGGGCTCCGGCCGCTCAGGCAGGAGGTCTTCCTCCGGTTCCTCGGCAACCCCTACGGCCTCGACGGCCTGAACAAGAACGTCGAGACCTTCGTCGAGCTGAAGGGCGTGCTCTCGGGGGTCTCCGAGAACCGCCTCGAGTACCGATTCTCCGACCCGCCCATCCCCGGCGACGACCTCGACGACTTCGCCACCGGGGTGGTCGACGACAAGCGGGTCTCGGTCTCCCGGGCCCACATGATCGTGAATTCGAAGCGGCTGCGCCTCCGGATCTTCGGGGAGGAGGCGATCACCAACTTCACCGGCCCCCTGTCGCTGCTCACCGAGGAGAGCCTGGCCGCCCTGGTGCTCGACGACTTCAGCCCCGAGCAGGGCGTGGAGGCCAGCGGGCGCTACAAGAAGCTCACCTACGACGCCAGCATCCTGAAGGACCTGAAGCTCGACGGGACCACCGGCAACAACAAGGACGACCTGAACGAGGAGTTCACCCCCGACTCGGTCTCGGCCCAGGACGTCTTCGGGCTACGCCTTTCCTACGAGACGGTGGCCGCCGACCAGAGCCCCAAGAACCGCCTGGCCTTCGGGACCTCCTACGTCGAGCACATCCAGGGCTACGAGGCCCGCCACACCTACAACCGGGTGCTCGGCTACGACACGGTCTTCGAACACCGCTCCAAGAGCCAGTTCGACTTCTCGCATGTCCAGCTCCACAGCGTGGGTCCTGGGGACTTCCAGGACACCGGCTTCCTGGCCAACGCCTCCTTCAAGAGCGGCCGCTGGACCGCGATCGGCAAGGCCTACCGGTTCGGGTACGACTACCGGGCCAACCTCTCCCAGCTCCCATGGGTGGACACCTCGATCAACCGCAACTTCCGCCACCCCGGCGGGTTCGTGGCCCGGACCCGGGGCGAGCGCCTGATCCGGGGCCAGCTCAACTACCGGGCCGACGACACCCTGATCCGGGCCGTGAAGGACCTCACCCTCCAGGGCCTCTACGAGGAGAAGTGGTGGGAGGAGAACCCCCGGGCCGCTCCCCCGGCCTTCGAAGGCAACCACGCCAAGCGGGCCTTCGTGCAGGCGGTCGCCGACCTTACCGACAAGACCCACGTGGAGGCCCGCACCGAGTACATCAAGGACGTCCTCGACGACGAGAAGGGCGAGTGGATCCACACCCTGAACTTCGACATGAACCTGTTCGGGGCGACCTCGGTGGTGGCCGACCTGACCCTGGTCGACGACTACGACTCGCTGGCCACCGAGGATCAGGACCACTTCTACCGGCGCCGGGGGCGGATCGCCCTGAACAGCAAGATCTCCGACGAGCTCTTCGGCAAGGTCTACGTCGAGCAGGTGAAGAACGACTCCCGTCCCGACGATGTGGTCCGGCCCCTGGTCGACGCCGACGGGCGGGACGTCAACCGGGTGGGCGGCGAACTCAACTACCAGCGCCGGGACACCTGGGCGATCAAGCTCTTCGGCGAGCGGGAGGAGATCCAGGACTTCCGCTTCCCCCGCACCGACGGCGTCTTCGACCGGTTCGCGGGCGAGATCGACTACAACTTCACCCGGGCGCTGCAGCTCCGGTTCCTGCACGGGATCCAGGATCTCGACTTCGTGAGCCGGCGCGACGACTACTACACGAACAACTTCATGCAGATGCGCTACCAGCCCACCGAGGCCACCGAGGTGCTGCTCACCTACGGCTTCGAGTACGAGGCCGGCAGCGTGCCGAGCGACCGGGGACCGCTGGTCTTCGACCGCACCAACAAGATCCTCCAGCTCACGGCCCAGACGGACTTCTGAGGTTCCCCATGCGACGCACCCTCATGCTGACGATCCTGGCGATGGGCCTGGCCAGCCTGGGCTGCTCGGTCCAGGAGATCGGCCTGATCCCGATCGCCATCATCACGGGCAGGATCGCGGTCCCCGCCGACCAGCGGGCCATCACCATCCGGGTCAACCGGGTGGGGACCTGGGATTCCGACTTCCGGCTCCGGGAACGGCTCCCGGTGACCGCCGAGACCGCCTTCTGCGACGTGGAAGGCGACTTCCTGCTGAAGACCAACAAGCTGGGCGGGGGCTTCATCACCGCCCGGGGCGTGGAGTTCGACATCGGCTACACCCCGGTCTTCCTGGAGAGCTACGGCGACACCCTGGAGATCGCCCGGCTGCTCCCGGCCGAGGACGTGAGCCTGATCGCCAAGACCCCGGGCTCGACCCTGTTCCTGGCCTTCGAGGAGGACTTCACCACCGAGTTCGGCCCCATCGAGCGGATCGACCTGGTGGGCCCGACCAAGTTCGACCTCGACGACACCGCCATCCCGCTCCACGACGACGGCTCGCTGGTCGACATCGACCCGGTCACGCCCGGGATGCAGGTCTCGGGCGACGTGGCTGCCGGGGACAAGGTCTGGACCGTGCGGGTGGCGGCTCCCCGCTTCCCGGCCGGACAGCAGAAGTACGGCTTCTTCATCAACGAGAACCTGGAACTGGGCTATCAGCGGGACCCCTACGAGGAGTCCAGCGACGCCGACCGCTCGGTGGTGCTGGTGAAGTGAGGACCATGGACGCGACCAAGGCCAAGGCCAAGACCAAGCAGCGATCCCGGGCCCGGAGGATCCTCCTCCCCCTGTTGCTGGCGCCGCTCTGGCTCGCCGGCTGCACCGCCCGGATCCCGGGCCTCGGCGGCTCCGCCGAGCGCAAGCCCGCCGGGGCGTCGACCGCCACCGACCCTGCCGCGCCGGCGGCGACGGCCCCCGCGGCGACCGCCTCGGCTTCGGGCCGCATCCTCTTCGACTTCCAGGACGAGAAGGGCGACGACCGGGGCGACGGGCGCTACGAGTACCCGACCTCGTTCCAGGGGCGCTTCGGCTTCCTCGACATCACCAGGTTCCGGGTCGAGGACGCCGGCGATTTCGTGGCCATGTTCGTCGAGTTCCGCCGCCCCATCCCCCGCACCCGCGACGATGGCTCCACCGAGGCCAAGGGCTACTGGCTCCAGCTCGTCGACATCTACGTCGACCGGGACGGCAAGCCCGGCTCCGGGCGCACCTGGGCCCTGCCGGGACGGAACCTCAAGTTCGACGACGCCTCGGCCTGGGACAAGGTCGTGATCGCCACCCCCGGCAACGCCAGGAACCTCGAGCTGCTGATCCGCAACCGCACCTCGGACCTGGCGCTGGTCGACGCCCGCCACGACATCGTGATCCCCAACCGGGTCTACGCCCAGGGCTACGAGCTGAAGCTCATGGTCGCCAAGACCGACCTGGGCGGAACCCCCGAGCCGCACTGGGGCTGGCAGGTCTTCGCCATCCCCTACGAGCCGGGGAACCTGGCCCACAACCAGCTCCAGAACACCCGGGTCCAGAAATTCCCCGACGAGTACCGCTTCGGCGGGGGCTCCGACGAGGAGGGCGACCCCAACGTGCTCGATCTGCTGGCTCCCAGCGCCGAGGAGCAGTACCGCTGGCTCTCCGACCACCATGCCAGTCCCTATCGGGGAGCGACCCGCTTCGCCACCGTCCCCATGGTCAGGGTCGGGGGAAGGCCGGTCGCGCCGCCCCCGGCAGCCTCGCCGCAAGCCCAGCAGGGAGCCCCGTCCCCGACCCCGGTCGCGTCCCCGGACCCGGGAAGGTCGCTGGCCTCGGGGGCCGCGCCCTTGCCGCCTTCCCCACCTTCGGGCGGCTTCGACTTCGCCCTGGGCGGTCCGGCCCCGGCCGACCAGCCGGGTCCCTGGAGGGCTCCCTCGGCCTCGGTCTCTGCCTCGAGCGCCCCGGCGCTCCCCGGCTCGGCTGCGGGCCCCGGACCCTGGCGACCGGCCGAGACCGGGACCCAGGCCGTGCCCCCGACCGGCGGGGCGGACTTCCGGCGGGCTCCCGAGCCCGGGGCAAGGGTGCCGGCCTCGGGGGATCCCGGGCCCTGGCGCCCGGCTCCGGCCGAGCTCGAGGATCTCGAAGGCGAGGGATTCTCCTTCCAATTCGATCCGGAGGTCAGGGATCGATGAGAAACAGCCGATGAATTGCGCGGGACGATCGCGAAATTCTGCGCGGGAGGTCCGGTCCCGGATGCGTGGCTCCGTCAGGTTGCTGGTCTTGGCCCTGGGTCTCCTGGCCCTGCACGGGCCTGCCTTCGGGCAGAGCGCCCGCTACCGCGCCATGGGCGGGGCCGGCGTCGCCATCCCCGACGGCAACGAGGACTTCAACTACACCAATCCCGCCGGCCTCTCCCAGGTGGACCGCATGCTCTTCCAGGCCGGAGGAACCGCCACCACCCGCGAGGAGTACAAGTCCGACCACCTGGCGATGACCGGGCTCGTCTACGAGGCCGCCGGGGACCGCAAGGTCACCCTGGAGGACTACCTGGAGAGCGACTACGAGTTCCGGAGCGAGCCCGAGAAGGTCTCCAACTGGACCTACGGCCTGGGGCTCAGCCACGAGGAGGTCGGTCCCGAGCTGAACCAGCGCCGGGGTGCGGGCTTCGTGAACGACGACTCGAAGACCTTGCGGCTCTCCTTCGCCACCCGCTTCCCGGTGGCCGAGCGGCTGACCAGTCGGCCCGAGCTCTACGCCGGCGCCCGGATCCGCTATGCCGACCGGGACCGCCGCCATCCCACCCTGGGCCAGCACGCCGGGGCCGAGACCTGGTCGCTGGACGTGGGCAGCTTCTACAAGGCCACCGAGCGGCTCACCGTCGGCTCGCTGGTGAAATCGCTGCTCTCCGCCAGCCACGACGACACCCCGGGCGCCCGCCACGAGTCGACCTCGCTCGACCTCGGTGCCGCCTACGTGCTCGGCGAGCGGCGGGACACCACGGTAGCCCTCGACTTCCGCAACATCTTCAACGGATCCCGGACCACCAAGAGCGAGGTGCGGGCCGGCGTGGAACGCCGCTTCCTCGACAACGACTTCGCCCTCCGGCTCGGCAGCTGGGACGGCGTGCTCACCCTGGGGTTCGGCGTGAAGTTCTTCGAGGACTTCCGGATGGACTACAGCTATACGAACCACGCCGAGGTGCGCGAGCACCACGTGAGCTTCCGACTGCCCTTCCGCTGGCAATAGTTGGTTGGCAGCTCGCCCCAAGGGGCTCGCTCGCGGGCGGGCTTCGCCTCCGCCGATTCTCCCGGGTGAACCGGGAGCGCTCCGGCTGCGCCCGCGGACTCCACTTGGGCTGCCGGCCTCAACTCGAAGCACTCGAATAGCTGGCGAGCGCCGCCCGCCAGGCGATCCCATTGAGCACCAGGATCGCCCCCAAGAGCGGGAAGAGCCCCAGCAAGAGGAGCGAGTCGGCGGGATCGAAGAGGATCCGCACCGGGGCGCTCCCCACCAGCAGCACCGGCAGGACGAAGCTGAAGAGCCGGCGCGGCCAGGGGGCGAACACGAAGTCCGGCCACCGGGACAGGGTCTGGAACTGCATGCGCAGGAAGTTGATCCCGGTGCCCTCCACGGTCACGAACATGAGCGTGGCCAGCAGCACCTCGAAAGCCACCAGCAGCGTGAAGGAGAGCGCCAGCAGGAAGGGCAGCACCAGCCAGGCCCACCAGGCGAGCCCGGCTGCGAGCCCGGTCCAGATCACCAGGCCCCAGGCCACCGGCAGGAGCACCAGGCTCCCCGGGCGGACCCAGCGGAAGAAGGCCGTGAACCAGAACGGCAGCGGCCGGAGCAGGTCCCAGTCCAGCGCCCCGGTGCGGATGTTCTCGGAGAGGATCCAGAACCCTCCCGAGACCAGCGTCATGTGCAGCTGGTCGACCGCCAGCATGTAGCTGGCGAAGAACAGGAACTGCTCCCGGTTCCAGACCCCGATGGTGTCGACCTGGCCGTAGATCAGGTCGATGGTGCCCAGGGTGGTGACGTAGAACAGGAGCTCCATCACGATCACGAGCACGAAGTGGACCCGGTAGGTCATGGCCTCGGCGAAATTGGTGGCCACGAACTCCCGGTAGACCTCGACGAAGGCGGCCAGGCGCGGCATCACATCCCTGCTGCGGTGTAGGACCGCATGCCCCGATCCCACAGGGCGGCATCGAGGAGGGCGGCGGCGAGGGTCCAGACCGCGATCACGAGGACGGCCTGGGAGAGGTCCGGGTAGTCCCCGGCGAGTACCTTGGCCGGCACCCACGTCAGGTAGGGGAAGGGCGTCGCCATGAGCGCCCCGCGCAACCAGTCGGGGTAGAGCTCGAGCGGCAGCATGGCCCCCGAGAGGAAGACCGAGAGGTCCCGGAGCATGACCCGGAGCACCCAGGTCTCCTCCAGCCAGAAGGCGGCGATCCCCAGCCCCAGGTTCAGCGCGTACCAGAGGGCCGAGACCAAGAGGGCGAAGCCCAGGCCCGCTGCCAGGGTGGCGGGAGCCGGCACCGGGAGCAGGCCCCCGGAGACGGCCACGACCAGCAGCACGCCGACCACCACGAGCTGGAGGGCCTGGAAGGCCACCCACTGGGCGGTGTGGAACTCCAGGAAGCCGAAGGGATGGAGCAGGTGGGCGGTGATCCTCCCGGCCCGGATGTCGTCGGAGATCGGGACGCTGTTCCAGCCCTGGGAGAGCAGCGCCACCACCAGCACCTGGCACTGGTAGGCGAGCATGGCGGACTGGTCGAAGCCCCCGATCGAGGCCTTGCCGCCGAGCCGGTAGATCGAGGTCCAGAGCGAGACCTTGACGAAGAAGAAGACCAGGGCGGGGGCCAGGATCAGCAGCACGAAGTTCAGGCGGTAGGTCGCCTGCACCTGCCAGGCCACCGCCATGGTGGCCCACCACTTCTCGGCCCTGGCGGTCATGGCGGTGGGGGCGCTCCCGGGGTGCCCCGGGTGCCGGTGGCCTCGCCGGACCCCGGAGCGCTCCGGGCAGGGCGGGTGGAGGCCAGCAACTGCTTCATGACGCGCTCGACCGGCAGGCTCTCGGAGGCGAAATCGACCACCGGGAACTCGGTGAGGATCCGGGCCGTGACCTCCCGCAGCTCTGCCTCCGGGATCCGGAGCGCCACCCTCCGGCCTTCCTCGGAATAGACCGGATCGAAGGGCTCGAAGCGGGGATCGCCGGGGCGGGGCTCGGAGAGCGTGAAGGTCACCTCGCGCTCGCTGCCGAGCAGCCGCTCGAAGTCGCGCAACGGTCCGTCGAAACGCTTCTCGCCGTCGAGGATCAGGACGATCCGCCGGCACAGGGCGGCCACGTCGGCCATGTAGTGGGAGGTGAGCAGGATGGTGGTGCCGTAGCGGCGGGCCCAGTCCTTCAGGAAGCCCCGGATCGAGTCCTGGGCCACCACGTCGAGCCCGATGGTCGGCTCGTCGAGGAAGAGCACCTCGGGGCGGTGGAGCAGGCAGGCGATCAGCTCCATCTTCATGCGCTCGCCGAGCGAGAGGCGGCGCAGGTGGATGGGGAGCTGTTCGGCCACCCCCAGCAGTTCGGCGAGCTCGGCCAGGCGGCGCTCGAACTCGGGGCGGGGCACCTGGTAGTAGGCCCGAAGCAGGTCGAAGCTGTCCCGGGCCGGGATGTCCCACCAGAGCTGCGACTTCTGGCCCATCACCAGGGCGATCCGGAGCCGGAAGGCCTCGGCCCGGTCGAAGGGGGTGAAGCCGAGCACCGAGAGCTCGCCCCGGGTGGGGACCACGATCCCGGTGAGCATCTTCATCAGGGTGGTCTTGCCGGCCCCGTTGGGGCCGAGCAGGCCGACGATCTCGCCGGGTGCGATCTCGAGGTCGAAGTCCCGGACCGCCGGCTTCACGATCGGGTCGGGACGGAAGAAGGCCCGGAGCGACCCGAGGAGCCCGGGCTGCTTCCGGTAGGAGACGAAGTCCTTGGCCAACCCCCGGGCGACGATGACCATCGGGCCCGGACTCTAGATCATCTGCAGCTCACCCCAAGGGGTTCGCTCGCGGGCGGGCTTCGCCTCCGCTGCTCCCCCGGGGTGAACCCGGGGCGCTCCGGCTACGCCCGAGCGCGCGAAACCTTGGCGTCAGCGGTGGGAGGTGCAGGCTACCTGGGGCTTGGCGGGGTCGGGGAGCTCGAAGGCCCCGCCCAGGGGGCAGCTCGGGATCTCGTCGAGGACCCCGGCCTCGAGCATGGCGAAGATGTCGAGTTCCCGGCTGCGCTTGCCGGGGCGGGCCCGGTAGCGGGCCAGGGCTGCGTCCAGGCGCTCCCGCTGGGCACGGCACTCGGCGGCACCTTGGGCCGAGGCGGCGCTCGGGCCGGCCTTGGCCTGGGTCTGGATCCCCGAGGTCCCCGCCTGGGTCACCGGCTCGGTCCTCCCGGCGGCGACCTTGGGCTTGGCCGGGGCCTCCCCGGCGTAGGTCCAGACCAGGGTGCCCTCGAAGGTCATGCGTTCCTTGAGCACCACCCGGAAGCGCCCATTTCCCTCGTAGCGCACCTGGAGCAAGAGGAGGGCGACCGTCAGGACCGCGGCCAGGGCCAGGGTCAGGGTCCATCGGAACAGACTGGCGAAGAGCGAGAACATGACTTTCCTCGGGTGGTCCCGATCCATGTGTCGGTCGGTGGGGGCCCCGGGGAAAGCCCTTGTCGGATCGCATGGGCCCGTGATAGTTTCACCGGCCCTCGGGTCGCCCGACCGCGATCCGGGACCAGTCCCCTTTGGAGCTTCGAAGATGACCTACGAGACCCTGATCCTGGCCGAGCCCACCCTGCCCCGCGAGGGCATCGACGATCTGCTCGGCAAGGTCCGCGCCCAGATCGAGAAGGTCGGCGGCACCATCAACAAGGTCGACGAGTGGGGCGTCCGGCGGCTGGCCTACGAGGTCAAGAAGCACGCCGACGGCTTCTACGTCCTCTACGAGTTCGAGGCCCCCACCTCGTCCGTCCGGCCGCTCGACGACTACCTCCGCCTGCAGGCCCCGATCATGCGGTTCCGGACCACCGTCCGCCCCAAGATCAAGGGCCAGCTGCCCAACGCCGACCACCCCAGCTTCCGCGAGCGGCGCTGACCGTGGCGGCGCTGAACAAGGTCCTCCTGATCGGGAACCTCACCAAGGATCCCGAACTCCGCTACACCCCTTCGGGGCAGGCGGTCTGCAGCTTCCGCATCGCCATCAGCCGCAATTGGACCGGCAAGGACGGGCAGAAGAACGAGGAGACGACCTTCCTCACCATCAAGGTGTGGGGCAAGCAGGGCGAGACCTGCGGCCAGTACCTGAAGAAGGGCCGGCCGGTCTTCGTCGAGGGTCGCATCCAGACCCGCGACTGGCAGGGCGAGGACGGCCAGAAGCGCTACGCCACCGACATCGTGGCCGACCGGGTCCAGTTCCTGGGCTCCCGGGACGGGGCCGGGGGCGGCGGCGGCGGCGGGGGTGCCAAGGGCGGCGCCCGGGACGACTCCGACCCGTTCGCGGGCGAGGACGAGGCCCCGGTCGAGGACGACATTCCGTTCTGAGGATCAAGAGTTCGGCGCTCCGCCCCTCCGGGCCGGCGCCGGTGCCAGGGGCGTCAGACCGTGACCGATCCCCCGATCGGTTCCCCTGGACGAAGGAGGACAGAGAGCCATGGCTCGTCGGGAAGTGCGGAAGAAGAAGGTCAAGCCGCTTCGCAAGAAGCCGGTCAACACCTACCTGAACGACCTCGAGTGGGTCGACTACAAGGACACGGCGTTCCTGCGCCGGTTCGTCAACGAGAAGAACAAGATCGGTGCCCGCCGCTCCTCCGGGGGCAACGGCAAGATCCAGCGTCTCATCGCCCGGGCCATCAAGACGGCTCGCGAGATGGCGCTGATCCCGTACTGCACCTCGCGCTGATCCCGAGAGGTCCCTCGGCCCGACCGGCTCCCTGGCGGGCCGGACGGGAACCGGCAGGGAAGAGACACCCGGCACCGCCCGGGTGTCGTCCTTTCCGGGGGCGGAGTCGGTGCGGACCACGGACGGGGGCCCACGCAGCATGCGTCCCGGTCGGACCAGCGAGCTGACCCAGACGGCCTTCCTGGTTGCCCTGGCCGCCCTGCTGTTCTCGCTCGCCCAGATCCCCGTGATCGGGCCCTTCCTCTGCCTTGGTTGTCCCTTCCCGCTCACCCTGGCGGTCTACCGCCAGGGGCTCAGGGCCACCGTGCCCGGACTGCTGGTCCTGGGCGCCCTCCTCGGACTGTTCCAGGGTCCGCTCGCGCTGTGGGGCGTCCCGCTGGTCTGCACCGGCGTGCTGCTCGGCGTGCTGGCCAGGGCCCGGGCCTCGAGCCTGGCGACCCTCGGGCTCGGAGGACTCGGCCTCGGACTCTTCTTCTTCGGGGTGCTCTTCACCTGGGAGAACGGCGGGGCCGAGCACCTGGGCCTGCGTTCGCTCCACTCCCTGGCGGTCGGGCGCGGACCCCAGACCTTCGAGGCGGTGGCCGACGCGGTGGCCGCCGCCCGGGGACTGCCGCGGGCCAAGTTCCAGGAGACCCCCGAATTCCGGACCCTGACGGAGGCCCGCAAGGCCACCGCCCTGCTGGTCCGGGGCCTCTCCTGGATGCCGCTGGCGCCGGCCCTGTTCGCCGGCTTCCTGGGGTTCGCCCTCTACCTCCGGGTCTCCCGCCCGGTGCTGGACCGGTTCGGCCTCCACCTCGAGCCGCTCCCGCCGCTCAGGGAGTGGACCAGTCCCTGGCCGCTGGCCTGGGTGGCGATCCTGGTGGTGCTCGCCGAGTGCTTCCCCCGGGCCGTGGCCGGGCTGGAGCCCTCGGTCCGGGCTCCCTACCTGGCACTGGCCGGCTCCAGCCTGCGGGTGGTGTTGGCGGCCTACTACGCGGTCATGGGCATGGCCGTGGTCGACGAGTTCCTGCAGCGCCTGGACACGCCCTGGCCTGCGGCCCGGGCCTTCGAGCTGATCGGCTGCCTCCTGCCCATGCCGGGAGGCTGGCGCGGCTACGACCTCTTCGGTCTGCTCGGCCTGCTCGATCCCTGGCTCCAGCTCCGCGACCGGCGCCCCCCGGAGGGCGGCCTCCGTTTCCTCGACAAGCGCGAGGACGGCGACGACGACATCGACTTCACGCTCTAGCAGTTCGCCCCAAGGGGCTCGCTCGCGCCGGGATCCGGGGGCGGGCCGGCGGATCAGAACCGGCGCAGCAGGTCGATCCGGATCTCGGTGATCGAGGGCGGCCGGACCGCCCCTACCGGGTCGATGGCCCAGGTGTCGATCCACCAGAAGCGGACGTCCATGTCCCGGTGGACCTTGCGGGTGAAGCGGGCGAACCAGCCGTTGCGGTTGGTGCCCTGGTACTTCTCCCCGGTGTAGGGGGCGAGGGTGGCGTCCTGCTCGATCCGGAACCACCCCAGATGGATCTCCGACTTCCCGTCCAGCAGGTCCTTGTTGGTGAACTCGACGGTCATCGCCAGGTCCCGGTCGGGAGCGCCGGTGTTCCGGAGCAGGTCGAAGACCCCCGCCCATCGGGAGCGCCCGATCCGGAAGTCCCGCCGGGCGTAGAACTCGAGCATCCGGTACTCGCTCGTCATGGTCGAATCGGGGAACCCGTCACCGTCCCGGTCCGCCAGCACCGTGCGCCGGTTCAGGTCGAAGGTGGTGAGCCGGCGGTGGGCGATGCCCTCGGCCACCGTGTCGGAGTCGGCGAGCGAGTGCCAGCCGAGGGCCAGGGTCGCGCCGGGCAGCTTCCATGCGTGCTGGGCCGAGACCATCCAGGCATGCACCCCGGCCGTCGACACCTCGTCGAGCTCGGCCAGCATGAGCGAACTCCTGGATCGCTTGCGATCCGCCTCCCAGGAGAGCCCGGTGTAGCCCACGTCGTCGTCCCCGACCAGCTCGGACCGCAGGTGGGGGCTCGGCACCATGCCCAGTCGCCAGCGATCGCGTCCGGCCCGGCGGTGCTCCAGGTAGGCCATGTCGAGGTACATGCCGTCGGGCTCCGGGTACTCGACCAGCCGGGCGAAGGAGAGCGAGGGCGCGGTGCGCGGTCCGGTCGAGCCCCGGACCCTGAGGGTGCCGCCTTCCCAGAGCCGGGTGTCGAGTCCCAGCCGGAATTGGAGCTGCATGCGCTCGATCTCCCGTACCGTCTGGTCCAGGTCCTGGACCCGGAACATCACCGTCCCGAAAGGATCGAAACGGGGTCGGGGCGAGGGTTCACCGGAGGTCGGGGCGGCGAGGAGCAGCAGCAGGGGAAGGAGCCGAAGGTCCCGGGGCGAACGTCGGTTCAAGGTGTCTCCTCGGCGATCTTGCTGGCGGGCCGACCCCGCCGCGGACGCCACGGGAAACCCTTCGGATGGGGATCAGGTCATGGATTCAACCACGCCCGGACCTCGGGGGCGAGTCTGGCGATCGCCGGGATCCCGGAGAGGCCGCGGGTCTCGATCCGGTTCCAGAAATCCGCCAGGGCGGCCCGCTCGGCGTGGAGGCAGGGACAGTCGAGCTGGAGATAGTTCCCGATCAGGCGAAGGGTCGGCTGGGTCTCCGGGGGATCGGCCTCCAGCGCCCGGAGGGCGTGGCGGATCCTGGCCCTGGCCCTGGCCCCCCGCAGCCAGACCCGCGGCACCCGCTCGTTCTTCCCGTTGAAGGGGATCCGGTCCACGATCGCCCGGTCGAGTTCGATCCGGAAGGAATCGTCCGGGTCGTCCCGTCCGAAGACATCGAGCAGGTCCGGGAAGAGCGAGAGCCGGCGCCGTTCCGTCTCGGCCTTGGGCCCCCACACGATCCGGGCGATCTCCCGGTACCAGCCTTCCGGGGCGCTGAGCTCCACCCCTTCGCTGAGGGCCGGGACCATGGCGTCGGAGAGCGCCCGCAAGGAGTCGTCGCCGGGCTTCCAGGCGATCGCATGGGGCTTGGGATCGGGGGGGCGGTCCACCCACCGGGCGGCCCGGGGCGAGCCGCTCCCCAGGTCGCCCTCCTCCAGCGGGAGCCGATCGGGCGAGGTGAAGAACCCGATGGTGGCCTCCTGGATCCCCCGCTCGGTCTGGTCGGGCTTCAGGCTGTCGATGGTCTTCTGCCACCAGTGCTCGCGGGGGCCGGGGTGGTCATGGAGGGCCGTGGCCAGGACGACCTCCTGGGCTTCGGCCACCCGGGTCGCGTGGTGCTCCTTGCCCAGCCGGCCCAGGACCACCGCCATGGCCGCCAGCACGGGGACCTGGGCGGTGGCCGGGAGCGCCGCCAGGGCGCGGCGGTTGCGGAAGTAGAGGTCTTCCGCCTCCTCCAGGGCCCGCACGTCGAGGTCCGGGGTGGCGTGGAGCCGTCGTGACAGGAGGCTCCAGAGCTCGACCAGGAGGGCGATCCGCCATACCTCGGGGCCGTCGCGCAGGGCCCGGACCAGGCCCAGCAGCTCCTCCCGGGGGATCCTGTCCTCGGGTCGGGTCGAGATCAAACGGAGCGACATGGCGCGGACCGCCAGCCAGCCCTGGAACCAGGTCCGGACCGGGCCGGCCAGGGGGATGTCGCGGGCCTGGCGGGTGATCGCCTCGGTCAGGTCCGGGAAGGCCTCGGCCAGTCGCAGCCGGAGCGCCCGCACCGCCTCGGTCTGGGGGGCGAGGTCCATGGCCCGGACCAGTTCGGGAAGTCGCTCCCGCTCGGCCCGGTCGGCCATGGCGTCGAGCACCAGGAAGGGATCCCGGCAGGGCGGCAGGGCGAGCTCCCGGAACATCGATTCGAGCGCCGCCAGGTCTGGATCTGCGGCTGGGGTGGGCGTCGGGGGCGTCGGGGTGCCTGCCTCCAGGGCCATGCCGGTCGGTTCGGGGGAGGGCTGGGGAGGCCGGCTGGTCCCGAGCCGGCTGCCCAGGAGGATCCCCAGGCCGAGCAGGAGCGCCGGGACCAGGCTGGAGAATCCGATCCGGGGGACCCGAGCGGGGGAAGGCGGCAAGCGCGGATCCCCGACCGGGTCGTGCGGGGCCGGGGCGCCGGAGGTTCCCGGGAACGAGGCCAACGCCACGGTGCCATGCGGGCCGCTGGCACCCGGGTCGGCGTCCCGGCGTCGGGTGGGCGAGGGTGCGGAGGCCGAGCCGAGGATGCGGGTGCTCGCCTGGGGAGCGGGGGCGGACGGGGCGATCCGGCGGGCCAGCTCGCCGGCGTCCGGGAAGCGATCGCCGGGCTCCCGGGCCAGGGCCCGGGCCAGGACCCGGTCGAGGTCGGGATCCCCGGTGGAGGGCCCTAGGCTCACGCCTGCCGAGATCGCCGCCAGGATGGCGGAGACCGAGGGGTCGGGCCAGGGAGTCCGTCCGGTGGCGGCGAAGACCAGGGTCCCAGCCAGCGAGAACTGGTCGGAGGCCGGGGTCGCCGGTCCGCCCAGCAGGACCTCCGGGGCCATGAAAGCAGGCGTCCCCATGATCACCCCCTGGGCGGTCTGGAGGGTGCCGGGCCCGGAGCCCCCGGGCTCTGCCGAGCGGGCCAGCCCGAAATCGGCCAGGACCGGGTCCCCGCCGCGGAAGAGGACGTTGCCGGGCTTCAGGTCCCGGTGGAGGATCCCGGCGCCATGGACCACATGGAGGGCCTCGGCCAGGCACGCTCCCCAGCCGCGTACGGCCGTGATTCCCGGCCTTCCCCCGGCCTCGATCCGGTCGACCAGGGATCCTCCGTCCAGGTAGGCGTAGACGATCCAGGCGGAACCCTCCTCGTCGGCCCCGAAATCGAAGACCTCGACGATGCCGGGGTGACGCAGGCCGGCGGTCACCCGGGCCTCCCTTTCGAAGCGCCTCCGGGTCTCGAGGTCGGGCCGCGACCCGTGGAGGATCTTGACCGCCACCGGACGGGCCAGTTCCCGGTCCTCGGCCAGCACGACCCGACCGAAGCCTCCGCCTCCCAGGGCGCGGATCGGGCGGTAGCGGGAGGCCAGGGGACCGGGCAGCAGGGGAGGCGGCGAGTCGGATGTCAGGGCCGGCGCCTCCTCTGGGTCGGCCCGAGGGTAACCCCTCGACCCGGGGTTCCGGGGGCCCGGGCCGGGCGCCGCTGCCGGGGTGGGAGGGGCGGCGAGAAAACCATGGCAACCCGGATCGAGACGCCTTATCATTCCCGGTCCCGACCTGTGCACCCCTGCGTGCCAGGCGATCCGCTGCGCCCCGAGGGCGCCTGGACCGAGCCGAAGCCAGAAGGAAGCCATCGTGGAGATCATTCTCACCAAGGACGTCGAGAACCTGGGAGCCAAGAACGAGGTCGTCCGGGTGAAGGACGGCTATGGCCGCAACTACCTGCTCCCCCGCAACCTCGCGATTCCCGCCACCGCCGGCAACCTGAAAGCCCGCGGCGAGAAGATCAAGCAGGCCGCCAAGGAGCGGGAGGGCCGGGTCTCCGAGGCCCAGAAGCTCGCCCAGAAGCTGAACGGCAAGACCTTCATCATCCTCGCCAAGGCCGGCAAGGAGGGCAAGCTCTTCGGGTCGGTCACCACCCAGGACGTGGTCGGCGCCATCTTCCACCTCGCCGGAATCGAGGTCGACAAGCGCAAGGTCAACCTCGTCTCCGCGATCAAGAACCTGGGTCTCTACCAGGTGAACATCAAGCTCGAGCAGGGCGTGACGGCGGCCGTGAGGATCGACGTCCGGCCCGACGTGACCGAGGACGAGACCCCCGAGGCCGAGGCGGAGGCCCCGGCCGGGCCCGCCGAGGGCGAGGGTCACCACGAGTCGTCGGCCGGGGCCTGATCCCCGGCATCCGCTCGCCGTCGGGGGTCCGCCATGCTCCAGCCGCGCCGGGGTCGAGGCGATCGTGATCGCCCCTTCGACCTCGCCGACCCGGTCGTAGCCGGGGGGCGGATCCCTCCCCAGAACCTCGAGGCCGAGCGCTCGGTGCTGGCCGCCTGCATGAACAGCCGGCAGGCCCTGCGGGAGGTCGCCGAGGTCCTGTCCGCCGAGGACTTCTACCGGCCCCGCCACGGCAAGATCTACGAGGGCGTGTCGGCGGTCGACGACCGGGGCGAACCGGTCGACCTGATCACCGTCTCCGACTGGCTGGCCAAGGAGGGGATCCTCGAGGAGGTCGGCGGACTCGACTACCTGACCGAACTCTTCCAGGGCGTCCCGGTCTCCGCCAATGCCGGCCACTGGGCCCGGATCGTCAAGCGCAAGTCCACCCTCCGGAACCTGATCCACATCTCCCAGCGGGCGGCCGAGTCGGCCTTCGCCGACGAGGGGGAACTCGAGGGCATCCTCGACGAGGCCGAGACCGGGATCTTCTCCCTGATGCGGGACCGGAGCACGGTCCCCTACCACCCCATCAAGAAGGTGATCTCGGAGACCTTCGACCAGATCGAGCGCCTCTACGACAAGAAGGAGCTCATCACCGGGGTCCCCAGCGGGTTCCGGGACCTCGACGAGATGACCTCCGGGTTCCAGCGCTCCGACCTGGTGATCCTGGCGGCCCGCCCCTCGATGGGCAAGACCGCCTTCTGCCTGAACATCATGGCCAACGCCGCCATCCACAGCGAGCCCCAGACCCCGGTGCTCTTCTTCTCGCTGGAGATGAGCCGCTTCCAGCTGGCCCAGCGCATCCTCTGTTCGGAGGCCCGGGTCGAGAGCCACAAGCTGCGCACCGGCCACATCCCCGAGAACGCCTGGCCCGACCTCACGATCGCGGCCGGCTCCATCTCCGAATCGCCGCTCTTCATCGACGACACCCCCGGCCTCTCGATCCAGCAGCTCCGGTCCAAGGCCCGCCAGGCCAAGGCCGAGCACGGGATCGGGATGATCATCATCGACTACCTCCAGCTGGTGGACCCGGGCAAGACCCAGGAGAGCCGGACCCAGGAGATCTCGTACATTTCCCGGTCGCTGAAGGCCCTTGCTCGCGAGCTCGAGGTCCCGGTGATGGCCTTGTCCCAGCTGTCGCGGCAGGTGGAGAGCCGCACCGACAAGCGCCCCATGCTCTCGGATCTGCGAGAATCGGGCGCTATCGAGCAGGATGCGGATGTCGTGATGTTCCTCTACCGCGACGAATACTATGTCCGCGACTCCGAGGCCAAGGGGATCGCCGAGGTCATCATCGGGAAGCAGCGCAACGGGCCGGTCGGTTCGTGCCAGCTGGCATTCCAGCAGCAGTACACCTCGTTCAAGGATCTGGCGCGGGAAGGGTAGGGCTTTCGGGCCGTGGACGACCTGCATCGCATGCTCGAGCTGGTCAAGGATCCCAACCCGCAGATCCGCAAGTACGCCCTGGCCCAGGTCGAGGACCTGGCCGACGGGGTCGACGACGAGGACGTGCTGGAGGCGCTCCGGGACGCGGCCCGGGACTCGGTCCCGCTGGTCAGCCACCAGGCCATCCGCTCCCTGGCCCGGCTGCTGGGCCGGGCCTTCCTGGCCCGGGGCGCCCGGACCAACACCGTCGACGAGGGCAGTTTCGAGGGCATGCCGCTCGCCGAGCTGCGCGGGGTGGGCCTGGAGATCCTGGCCCCCGCCATCGCCCGGCTCCAGCAGATGGTCAAGAGCGAGGACAAGCGCTCCGCCCGCCGGGCGCTGGTGGCGCTCGGCAAGGTGGCGGCCCCCGGGACCGCCCCGGTGATGGCCTCCTGCCTGGGCGACGCCAACCTGGCCGGAGCGGCCGCCATCGCCCTCCCCGGGATCGGTGGGGAAGAGGCTTTGAAGCCCCTGGTGGCGGCGGTCCGGGATCCCCGGTCCCCGGGTCGGCTGCATGCGGTCCTCGAGCTCGGGCACTTCCGCGAGCCCCTGGCGCTGGAGGCCCTGCTCGAACTCAGTCAGGACGGCAACGCCGCGGTCCGCGCCAACGCCGCCATGGCGCTCGGCGAGCAGGAGCCCTCGTCGAGTACCCGGTCGGTGCTGGGCCGCCTGCTCTCCGACCCCGAGATGTGGGTCACGGTCTACGCCATCAACTCGCTCTCCCGGGACCGGTCCAAGGAAGCCGCCCAGCTGGTGGCCACCGCCTACCACAAGGTCGAGGACCCCCACGTGCAGGCGAGCTGCGTGGCCGTGCTCGGGAACATGGGGGAAGTGGCCCGCAACGCCGCCGAGGGCGTGCTCTCCTCGGCCATCTCCCACCCCGACGACCGGGTCCGGGCCAACGCGGTGGAGGCGGTGGGAAGGCTGACCGCCAGCGGCCAGGCCGTGCTGCGCATGGTCTGCCCGCTCTCCACCGATCCCAACAACCGGGTGCTGGCGAACGTGGCCGTGGCCATCGCCAAGCACGACCTCCCGGCCGCGGTCGAGGTCCTGGAGCGGATCGCCACCATCCCGGACAAGTGGTTCCGCACCTCGGCCGCCTGGGCCGCGGGCGTGATCGGCCGCCCCGAGGCCTTCCCCACCCTGACGCGGCTGGCGACCACCGAGGATGCCACCATCCAGCTCATGGTGGTCCGCTCGCTCGAGGCCTTCGGGGGCGAGGCCCTGCCGCTCCTGACCCGGCTCTCGGCCGGACGCGATTCGGTGGTCCGGGCGCGGGCCGCCGAGGCCCTGGCCCGCGCCGGGGGCGAGAGCGTGTCCCAGTTCCTGGCGGGGCGGTTCGCCCAGGAGCCGGACCCCGTCACCCGGGCGGCGCTGGTCAACGCCCTGGCCGCCACCCGGGGCGCCGGGGTCGTGACCTCCCTGGTGGCGGCCCTCGACGACACCTTCCCCCGGGTCCAGGCCAACGCGGTGGAGCAGCTCGGGAGGGTCGGAAGCCTCGACGTCCTCTCGGTGGTGCGACCGCTCGCCAGGGGCGAGAACAACCGGCTCCGGGCCAACGCCTGGATCGCGCTCTGGCGACTGGGCGAACTCGAGATGGCCGAGGTGGCCGGGGAGGCCCTGCGGGGGACCCCGGACACCGGCTTGTTCTCGGCCATCTTCGCCCTGGGCGAGATGGGCCGGGAACTCCGCCAGCTGGGGCGCCAGGGCTCCAACCTGCTGCTGCTCTCGGGGCTGAAGGAGCGGGCCCGGTCGGGTCTGTCCCTGTCCCAGGCGAGCCTGCCGGCCGTCGCCACCACCGTGACCGAGCACGAGTCGGACCCCGAGCTCGCCATGGAGGCCGTGCTCGAGAGCCTGGCCAACGGCCGGCCCGACGAGGTGGAGGCGTCGCTCCGCCGGCTGCCCGCCGGGACCCCCAAGGGCGTGGCCAGCTTCCTCTCCAGCCGGATGCGGGTAGCGGAGAAGGATACCGGCGGGGCCCTGGCCCTGCTCGAGGAGGCCTGCCGGGCCGAGATCCCCTGCCTCTCGCCCCACCTCGAGCTGGCCAACTACTACCTGCGCAACCGCCGCGACAAGGAGGCCGCCGAGCGCTTCCTGGCGGCCTACTCGATGCGGACCGAAGCCCTCTCGGGCCTGGCCGCCGAGACCCGGGAGGCGCTCCGCCTCGGCAAGCTCTCGGCCGCCAGCCGCCTGCTGAAGTTCCTCTTCGGCCAGGCGCCCATGTCGGCCGACACCCACGCCCGAGTGGGCCACGAGTACCTGGCTCTGGGCGTCACCGATCGCGCCTTCTCCCACCTGTTCCTGGCTCGCATCGAGTTCCCGCGGGACGTGGCGGTGGCGCTCGACTACGCGGTCGCGGCGTTGCGGCAGGGCCGTCGCGAGCTGGCGCGGCGGGTGACCGGCTTCGCCCGGCGGGCCGGCGCCGGCGATGCCCGGGTCCAGGCCCGGGTGGCGGCGCTGGACCAGAGCCTGGGTCGGGGAGGGCTGCACTCGTGAGCGACCTCTCCCACTGGGATGCCCTGCTCAAGGACCCCTCGCCGAGGATCCGGGCCGCCAGCCTCCGGCGCCTGGGCGAGGAAGGCGGACCCGAGGCCGGACCTCTGATCTCCGCCATGCTCCAGGACCGGGACGAACTGGTGCGTACCGTGGCCGAGGAGGTCGCGGAGCGGTTCAAGGCCCGCCATCCCCCGCCGCCCCCTCCGCCCCCGCCGCCCCCTCCGCCGGGACGGCAGCCCGGCGGCGATGCCTCGCTGGCGGCCCTGGGTGCCGGGGTCGCCCCGAAGCTGGTCGATCCCCGCAAGATCGCCCTCGACGTGCTCCGGCCTTGCATCGACCAGATGCTCGACATCTGCCACCGCGGCAGCTACGAGACCTCGGCCGCGGCCGTCACCGCGCTGGGACGGATCCGCGACTGGAGCACCGTGGATCCGCTCCTCGAGCTGCTGGAGAACCAGCAGTTGAACGCCGAGGTGGCGGAGGCCCTGGCCCGGATCGGCGACTACCGCGCCGTCGAACCCATCATCAAGGTGATCGAGAGCGGACGGTGGTCCAACCCCAAGGCCATCATCATGGCGCTGGGCGGGTTCAAGACCCGGGCCGCCACCCTTCAGCTCGTGAAGTTCCTGGGGCACGCCGACGGGGCCATCCGCTCCCACGCCTGCCATGCGCTCAAGGCCTTCACCTACGACCAGGACGTGGAGTTCGCCCTGCTCGCATCGCTCGACGATGCCGACGAGCAGGTGGTGCTGGCGGCCTTGATGGCGCTGCGGGACCTCGACTCCGAGGCCACCGTGGAGCGGCTGGTCGAGCTCTACCGCCGCCACGGCAACGAGAAGGTCCAGGCCACCGTCTTCACCGCCCTGCACAACGCCCGCCGGCGCGAGGCGAGCATCCTGGCGATCATCGAGGACGCCTTGGGCTCGCCCGCGGATCGGGTCCGGGCCAATGCCATCGAGTGCCTGGGCCACCTCGACGTGGACCCCTCGGCGCTCCGGACCCTGCTCGCCAAGGCCGCCGGGGATCCCCACAACCGGGTGCTCGCCAACGTCGCCATCGCCTACGGCAAGATCGATCCCCGGGAGTCGGTCTCGCTCCTGTCGCGGATGATCGCCGACCCGGATCGCAGGGTGAGGGCGTCGGCGGTGTACGCGGCCCGCTTCATCGACCACGAGCGGGTGGCGCTCTGGCTGCTCTCCACGCTCACCGTCGAGAAGAGCGAGGACGTGCTCCGGCTGGCCCTGGAGGGCCTCCAGAAGGTCGGCGGGGAATCCACCGTCGACAAGCTGCTCGGCTTCCTCTCGAACGGCTCGCCCCAGATCCGTCGGGGGGTGGTCAGGGCGCTCTCCGAGAAGAAGGACAAGCGGATCGGTCCCGCCCTGGTGGCTCGCTTCGGGGTGGAGGACGACGGCGCGGTCTGCGCCGAGATCGTGCGCGGGGTGGGGACGCAGGGCGGGGTCGAGTACCTGAGCTTCCTGACCGAGGTGCTGCGAGGCTCGGAGGTCGAGGTCCAGGCCGCCGCCATCGAGTCGATGACCGACCTGGCCCGCCTCGAGATCCTGGGCGCACTGGAGCCCTTCCTGACCAGCCCGGTGGCCATGCTCCGGGCCCGGGCGGCCCTGGCGCTCTGGAACCTCGGCCAGCTCGACGTGGCGGGACGGGTCCACGGCATGCTCTCCGAGACCCGCAACCCGGACTCGATGGCCGAGGCGGTCCGCACCATGGGTGCGATCGGCGACGGCCTGGCGGACCTGAAGGCCCCCCGGCTCGTCCACCTGGTCTCGGCGCTCAAGAACTACGAGGAGGCCGTGCCGGTGGTGGATGCCCCGGTCGGCCCGGTGCCGTCGCGGCCCCCGACCTCGCCGGGGATCATGCGGGCGGTGGGGACCCCGCTCCCCATCGAGGAGATGGACGCCATCACCAACCTGATGGCGGTCGGCGAGGTCTCGCTGGCGCTGGAGCTCGCCACCAAGGCGGTCGAGGACCACCCCGAGGACCCGCTGGGCCACTATCTGCTCGGCAAGCTCAAGGCCCGGGGAGGGGCGGCCGAAGCGGCCCTGGAGGCCTTCCGGAAGAGCCAGGAGGTCTCCGATTCCTTCTTCCCCTCGAGCCTCAACATGGCCCGATTGGCCCAGTCCTCCGGGGACCTCGCCGGCGCCTTCCGGGCCTTCCTGGCCTCCTTCCGCCGCAAGATGGCCTTGATCGACCTCCAGATCCGGATCACCGAGCAGCTGCTCGACGAGAACCGGGCCGAGGAGGTCTCGGCCATGATCAAGGAGCTCCTGGCCCAGATGCCGCTCGAGGGCGGGGTCTACCTGAAGCTCGGGATCCGGTTCCTGAAGGCCAAGCGTTTCGACGAGGCCTTCGACCACCTGCGCCACGCCTATGCCTTCGAGCCGGACAGCAACACGGTCCGTTTCAACCTGGCCCTCGCCTGTTACCACATGGGCAAGAGCCGGGAGTGCAAGCTGCTCTGCAACCGTGTCCTCAAGGCCTCGGCGCCCGACTCCTCCGAGGCCCGGAGGGCCCTGCACCTGATGGAGCTCCTGTGAGGGAACCGTCCCCGGACATGCAGGCCCTGCGGAAGAAGGGCATGACCCTGCTCCGGCCCTGTACCCGCAGCCTCATGGACCTGGCCGCCGGCAACGACCCGCACCTCTCGGAGCCGGCGGTGGTCGGGCTCGGGAAGATCGGCGACCCGGTCGCCAAGAGCGTGCTGGCGGCCCTCTTCGAGGACGACCAGCTCTCGGCGCACGCGGTGGAGGCCCTGAACCGGGTCGACGACCCCAGCGTGGTCGCCACCCTGCTGGACGGCTCGCGCAGCGCCTCGCCGCGCGTCATGGCCGCCTGCGCCGCCGCCTTCGAACCCTGGGCCGGCAGCAATGCCCAGGTCCTGGACCGCTTGCGGGAGCTCACCCAGTCCGGGTTCTCCCCGATCCGCTCGGCGGCCCTGAAGTCGCTGGCCGGCGCCCCCCAGGACAAGGCCCGCCCCATCCTGCTCCAGGCGACCTCGGACGACGACCCCGAGGTGGTGGTGGTGGCCCTCGCCACCCTCGCCAGGGTGGGAGCCGTCAAGGAGGACGGGCCGGCCCTGGAGGCCCTGTTCGACCGGGCCCAGGACCCCAAGGTGCGGGCGACCCTGATCGAGATCCTCGGCACCCTGCCCGAGAAGGCGGGGCTGGAGGCGGTGCGGAAGGGGCTCCGGGACCCCAACCCCCGGGTGAGGGCCAATGCGGTCGAGGCGCTGGGCAAGATCTCCGACCTGGGCGACCGGCGCAAGATCGCCCTGCTCAAGCCGATGATCCAGGAGGGCGAGAACAACCGGGTGCTCGCCAACATCGCCATCGCGCTGGGCGACTGCGAGGCCCAGACTTCGGTGCAGATCCTCTCCAAGCTCCTGAACTCCACCGAGAAGTGGGAGCGGGCCAGTGCCGTGTTCGCGGCCCGTCACGTGAAGAACGACCGGGTAGCGAGCTGGCTCACCGTGCAGTTGACCAGCGACGACGATCCCGACGTGCTCCGCAACATCCTCGGGTCGCTCGAGCACTTCTCCAGCGACGAGGTCACCCAGTGCTTCCTGAAGGCGCTCTCCAGCGCCAACCCGCTGGTCCGCTCCGGGGCCGCCAAGGCGCTCGGGGGCAAGCAGGATCTCGAGGTCGAGAACGCCCTGGTGAAGCTGCTCGAGACCGAGGGCGACCAGGCGGTGCTCTGCGAGGTGATCCGGTCGCTGGGGCGGATGTGCGACTCGAGCCGGATCGGCCTGATCGCCCGCCAGCTCCAGCACACCGACCTCAGGGTGCAGGCCACCGCCATCGAGGCCCTGGCCGAGATCGGGACCCCCGAGGTGGTGCCGCACGTCGAGCCGTTCGTGAATTCGACCGACAACCGGGTCAAGGCCAACGCCGCGGTGGCGATGTGGAACACCGGGAACCTCTCGGTGCTGCATGACCTGAAGGACATGCTGGCGAGCCCCAGCCTGAAGCAGCGCTCCTCGGCGGTCTACGCCATCGGCGAGGTGGGCGAATCGCTGCGCAAGCTCGACAGCGTGGACCGGTACTTCCTCCTGACCAGCGCCCTCGAGCAGGAGGGGCCGCCCGAGGAACCCGGGCTGCCCGACGACCACGCCTTCACCATGAGCCGGGCGATCGACCTGGACAAGCTGGTGGGGGACAAGTCGCCGGGCTCCGACTTCCCCTTCGAGACCATCCAGGAGTTCTTCGCCCAGCTCGAGGCCCGCGATCCGCGCAAGGCGGTGGGCACCCTGGAAGCCGGTCTTTCGGAGGATCCGGCCAATCCCTACCTGAACTTCCTCAAGGGGGATGTCTCGCGTCGCCAGCGGGACCTCGGCAAGGCCTGCGAGGAGTTCCGCAAGGTCAGCGAGGCTTCGCCCGAGTTCCTGAACGCCCACCACTTCCTGGGGAACATCCACCAGGAGAGCAAGGAGATCCCCCAGAGCCTGGAGGCGTACTTCCGGGCCGTCGCCGCCGAGCTCGCCATCCTCGAGGAGTACACCCGGGTCGGCCTCGAGCTGCTCGACAAGAAGAAGGTCAACGAGGCGAGCCTGCTCCTGAAGGACCTGCTCGCCCGGGTGCCGCTCGATGCCAAGGCCCACATGAAGGCGGGGCTCGACTTCCTCAAGTACAAGGCCTATCCCAGGGCCTTCGAGCAGCTGGCCAAGGCGTACACGACCCGGCCCGCCTCGGGCGAACTCAAGGTGGGTCTCGCCTACTCGATGTTCAAGACCAAGCAGTACCGGCGCAGCCGGGTCCTGTGCGAGGCGGTCCTGGAGAAGCACGCCGACGACGAACGCCTGGTCGAGAAGGCCAGGAGCCTGCTCGCGGTGATGGACAAGTCGGGGGTCTGAGGGGCGCCGACTCCGTCACCGGCTCGGTCTCGGTCCCGGTCCCGGTCCCGGTCCCGGTCCCGGTTCGGGTCGAGGGCCCCGGTCCGGATCCCGGATCCCGGGACCCGGGACCCGGGACGGCGGGCGCGCTACGCTCCCTGGGTCGGATGCGCTGCCCCGTTCCCATCCTGGTCTCCTGCCTGCTCCTGGCCTCGGGCCGTCCGGGGGTGGCCGCGCCCGACCCGGAGCCGGACCGGCTGGCCCCGGCGCTGGCCCGGAGGATCGCGGTCGAGGACCAGCCGCTGGTCTTCGAGGTCACCCTGCCCGAGGGCGTGTCGCTCACCTCCGACCCGGAGGGGCCGCGGGTGGGGGCCCCGGGCGTCTCGGCCCGGATCCGCTGGCGGCTCCTCGATCCCGAGGACGAGGTGCTCCGGGAGGCGATGCAGGAGACCAGGGACCCCCACGTACGCTGGGAGACCGCGGGCGTGATCGAGCCCTACCACTCGACCTTCCCGGGTCGCCTGCGGGCCGAGGCCGAGGTCGAGTACCGCCTCGAGGGAAGGCCGGTAGCCCGTGCCCGGGGTCGCTACGAGGTTCCCCGGGTCCTCGACGTGACCCCGCCGCTCACGGCTTCGGGCGGAGACGAGGAAACCTACCCCGCCTTCGAGTCCCGACCTGTGGGAGTGCACGAGGGCGACGAGCTCACCACCACGGATCGCCTCCTGACACCGGGAGGGGAGATCGTGTCCCGCTCTCCCTTCCGGGCCATCCTGGACGACGGCCACACCCTGGAGCGGGCCGGGGAAGGGGATGCCGCCGGGACCCTGGAGATCGACTGGCGCAACCTGTTCGATAATCTGGCCCCGCCCTTCACGGGTACGGATCCGAGCCCGATCGGTCGCTTCGGCCTCTACCTGCTCCCGCAGTGGGACCTGGGCGGGAGCCACGCCCTGGTCACCGATCCGGGCTCCTCGTGGGTGGATTCCGAGAGGCTGCTGGTGCGGGAGCCGGGAGGGGCACTGGCCTTCCACCTGCTCGACCTCACCCGGGAACTCCCCGGGCCTCCCGACCGGGCCGGCTCCTTCGGCTCGGGAAGGGCCCGCCTGCCGCTCCCCTATGACCGGGTCGGCGAGTTCGAGGTGGGGTTCTATGTCGAGGACCGGGCCTGGCCCGCCGCCAACCACAAGCGGACCAGCGGCTACCGGTTCCGGGTGGTGGACGACATCGCTCCGCTGGTGGTGGTCTCGCTGGAGGTCGGCCGGCCGGGCCAGCCGCCCTTCGCCACCCTCGACGCAGTGAACCGGCGCTGGACCCGGGGCGGTGCAGCCTTCGACCTGCCCGAGACCTTCTCCGGACCTCCCCTGGACGAGCCCCTGGCACTCCCGGTCGAGGCCCGGCGCCCGATCCCGATCTCGGTGCTCTCGGTCGACAACACCCGGTTGGCCCGCGAGGGCCTCCGCCTGGCCATGGAGGTGCCGCCGGGGAGCTCGGGGTCGGGCCTCAAGGTGGCCGGGGAGACCGGGGCCAGGACCGAGGTGATCGTCCCGGTCGACGGCTTCGACCCGGGCCTGGTGCGGACCCGCCCCGGGGAGGCGCCGATCGCTTACCTCGGCTCGGCGGGGAGCTACACCCTGCGTCTGGAAGTCGGGGACGTCCACGGCAACGTCCGTCGCCTGGAGGTGCGGCTCGAGGCCGAGGAGCCGGGGTTCGAGCGGGTCCGGGCGAGGGGGTCCGGGGAGCGGACCGCGGCGGAGGAGAAGCCGTGAGGCTACCCAGGATGGCGGGAGCCCAGGGGGAAGGCCGGGGACGCCAGGCGACCGGCTTCGGGTTCGTGGAGACCATCGTGGCCGCGGTGCTGGCCGCCCTGCTGCTCGCCCTGGTGGGCGGAGCCCTCTGGAGCTGGAATCGGGAGCGCGGCAGGCTCGAGCGCTTCGAGAAGGCCGTCTCCCTGCTCACGGCCCGGCTCGACCTCCTGGCCTCGCTCCCCCCGGAGCGGCGACCGGAGCCCGGGACCTATCGCTCGGGAGAGGTCGAGGATCCCGATCTGGCCCGGGTGCTCGAGCCGCGGCCGCTGGGTGGGGAGACGGTCCGGCTGGAGCTGGTCGTCGAGGTGCAGCCGGTGGCGTATCCGGACTACTTCTTCGGCGGCAAGGAGAGGATTCCCTTCCTGGATTTCCGCCGCCACCGGCTGCGGACGGTGGGGGGCGGGATCTCGCTCGAGATGGTGGGGCTGCGATGAAGGGTCGGACCCTGGGTCGCCGCGGGATCGGGCTCGCCTGGATCCTGGTGGCGTTGGGGGTGGCGGCCACCCTGATGGGCACCCTCTGGTCGGAGGCGCGGTCCATGGCGGCCCGGGGGCGGAGGCTCCTCCGGGGCGAGCAGGCCAGGCTGCTGACGCGTGGGGCCATGAGCCATGGCCTCCACAAGGTCGAACGCACCGCCAGCTACTTCGAGGCGCGGCTCGGCCGGGGTCCGGGTGCCTCGATCGATCTCGGAGCCGAGGATCCGGCCTATCTCGAGGATCTCTCGGGGAGTTTCGACCTCGAGGGCGGGGGCAGGGCCTCCTGGAGAGTGGTCGCCATGCAGGTGACCCGCAACCTCTCGGCCCGCGGCGAACCGGTCTACCAGGTCCGCATGCAGGTCGAGAGCGCGGTGGCGGCCGGCGAGGACCGGTGGCGGGAGTCGCTGGAGGGGGACGTGCGCCTCTTCCCCCGGGGTCCCGGCGGGAGTCGGGGAGGGTGATGATCCGACGCGGTTTCACGGTCCTGGAGATGGTCCTGGCCGGCGTCGTCCTGCTCCTGGTGGTCGGGCTTCTCTGGACCGGGTTGGGGGCCCTGGGACGGGGAGCGGCCCGGGCCGAGTGGACTTCGGAGGCCTCCCGCCGGGTGGAGGTGCTGGCCCATCGGCTCCGCGAGGAGGCCGGCCGGGCGAACCACCTCCTGGCCGTGACCCCGGACCGGTTGCGGGTCCACGACCCCGTGCTCTCGGCGGTATGGGTGCTCGAGGGAGGGAAGGCGCTGGCCTTCCGGGTCTTCGAACCGGACCAGGCATTGGAGGACCCGTCGACCATGGAAGTCGAGCGCCTGCGCCAGGACCGGGTGCTCTTCGCGCTGCGCGACCGGGAACTGGTGATGGTCCGCCGGGGCGATCTCGAGCCGGAGGCTACCGAGGTGCTGGTCCGGGATGTGGACCGGCTCGAGTTCCGGGCCGAGGGCGCGGGCGCCGAAGGGAGCCTGGGCCGGGGTGTCCTGGCCGTGGACCTCGAGTTGCTGCGCACCCAGGACGGCACCCGGTATTCGCGTCGGCTCTCGGTGCCGGTCGAGGTCCCGGTGCGACGCCTCGAGGTCGGGGAAGGGAACCTCGGCGGGTTCCTGCCGCCCCCGGCCCTGGCTGCGGCTCCTGAGCCTGCAGCTCGCCCGCAAGGGGCTCGCTAGCGACAGGCTACGCCCGTGTGATCCTCGGAGTGGCAGGACGCGACGACGCCCGGCCTCCGGGAGGAGTCCGGGCGTCGAGGCGGCCGGGAGGAGCCCGGTCCGGAGCTACCTGCCGCCGGTGCTCGGAGCCGGGGAGCCCCCGGACTTCTCGACCCCGACCAGGGCGATCTCGACGTTGAGTTCGAGGTCGACCTTCACCGCGCTGCCGTCGGGGACGATCTCGGGGATCGAGATGGGCAGCTGGAAGTTGAAGTTGCTGGTGGCCTTGGAGCGGACGATGCGCCCGTTCTTGGCGTCGAACCAGAGGTTGCCCTTGGTCTGGGAGGTCACGACCTCCTTGGTGGGGGTCTCGGAGTTCTCGAGGGCCATCTGGGACTGGATGTAGACGGTGGAGCCGTCGTAGCCGGGGAAGCGGCTCTCCAGGTCCAGCACCTCGTAGACGGTCTTGGTCTCGAGGGGCAGCGGGTGCTGCATGGTCTCGGTCTGCTCCCAGGAGTCGCCCTTGCGCAGGGCCTTGGCGGGGAAGACCATCTGCAGGCTCTGGCTGGGCGCGGCCGGCACCGAGCTCTGGAGGTCCACCACCTTGCCGTTGGGCATCAGGGTCAGGATGTTGACCTGGCCCTCGGGCACCGGCAGGCGCTTGTTCTTGCCGTTGACCGTCTGGATCACCTTGTCGATGGTGACCGCCACCCGGGAGTTGGCGTCCGGGAGCCGCTCGATCAGCTCCTGGGAGAGTTCGAGGTAGTTGGTCATGTTGAGCTTCTCCACCGAGCCGTCGGGCATGTGGAAGGAAGCGTTGGACTTCATGTTGAGGCGGTACTTGAGGACCTCGCCCGGCCGGTAGTCGTAGCGGAGCACCACCGAATCGGCGGCCTGGGCCGTCGGTACCGCCAGGCCCGCGGCCAGCGCCAGCAGCAGGAAATCGCGTCCCACTCTCAAGGAGTGTCTCCTTCCGAACCCCTTGTGGTGCCGGGCAGGTCCCGGGATCTGCCGGGGCTGCCTGGTCGGGTCCTCGTCCCTGCGATGGTACCAAGGGCCCGGTTCGGACTCAAACCGCGTGCCAGTCCGGCTGGGCTTCGGCCAACGGTCTCGGGATCCGCTCCGGTTTGGTGCGATCGCATGTTGCTACCGGCTTGGATGCGCCCTTCGGGGGGAAGTTACGCGCGATCCCTGGGCTTCTCCGCCTCGGAGGGGGTCCGGGGGATCCCTCCCCCGTGATCAGAACTGCTGGCCGATGCCGAAGTGGAAGCGGCTGTCGGTCTCGCCCTTGCCGTAGTCGAGGCGGAACGGCCCGATCGGGGTGTTGAAGCGGAGTCCGAAGCCGACACCCGCCTTCAGGTCCATGTCGAACCCGTCCAGGCCCCAGGCATCGCCCAGGTCGTAGAAGGCGACCAGGCTCACCACCTTGGAGAGGTTCCGCCGGATCTCCAGGTTGGCCATACCGAACCGGCTCCCGGTGAACTCCCGGTCCTGGTAGCCGCGCAGGGAGTCGCCGCCGCCCAGGGCGAAGCGGTCGTTGAAGGTGAGGCTCCCGTCGAAGACGCTGTGGAAGCCGTACTTCAGCCGGGTGGCGATGGTCCAGGGCGAGAGTTCGCCGCCGGTGTCCTCCTCGGCCCGCTTCTTCTTCTTGGCATCCCCGTCCCGGCCGATCGGGAAGTAGCGCCGGAGGTCGAAGAGGTAGCGGTTGAAGCCGGTGGGGCCGGCCAGCAAGCCGCCGGTCGTGGTGACCGTCGCCGAGTAGCGGTAGCCCTCGCTGGCCGCGAACGGGTTGTCCCGGGCGTCCTTGACCCAGCCCAGGGTCAGGAACTGCTGGTCGTACTCGACCCTGCCGTCGCCGTCCGGGTCCCGGAGGGCGAGGTCGGCCGGGAGGACATTTCCGGCGGCGACCTGGGCGGTGACCTTCTCGTTCGAGAACGAGGTGGTGATCCGGGTGTCCTTGGCGATCCTCCGGGAGGACGAGACCGCGAAGCCTCCCCGGCGCTCCTCGTAGATCGAGCTCGTCACGGTGCGGTTGAACTGGAAGCGGTTGACCCGGGTGTTGAAGAGCGAGAGGCCGAGCGAACGGGGCTTGCCCCGGAACCAGGGCTCCACGAAGTCGAGTTGGTAGGACCGCTGGCCGCCGAACTCCCACTTGACCCTCATGGTCTGGCCCCGGCCCCGGAAGTTCCGCTCTGCCACGTCGATGAAGCCGATCAGGCCGTTCACCGTGCTGTAGCCGCCGCCTGCCGAGGCCTGCCCGGTGCGCTGCTCCTTGACCTCGAGCTCGAGGTCGATGATCGAGAGGTCCTCGGAGAGCTGGGGACGGGGAGGCTTCACTTCCTCGAAGTACTGGAGGCGGTAGAGGTTCCGGAGCGAGCGCCTCAGCTTGGCCGCCTGCAGCACCCGTCCCTTCTTGGTCTCGAACTCCCTGAGGAGCACGAACGAGCGGGTCTTGGTGTTGCCGGTGATCCGGATCTCTCCCAGGACCGGCTCGGCCACCTTGAGGACCAGGATCCCGGTGTTGCGGTCCATGTCGAACTGGTTCGAAGTGAGGATCCCGCAGAAGGCGTAGTCCTTCTCCTGGTAGGCGTTGTTGATCCGGGAGATGCTCTCCCGGAGCTGGGTCGAGTTGAGGACGTTCCCCGGTTCGACCACCACCTGCTGGCGCAGCTCCTCGAGCGGGATGAGGGTCGCCCCCTCGACCCGGACCTCGCGGACCACCGGGTTCTCGATCACCTTGAAGAGCAGGTTGACCTTGCCCTCCTCGGCGGGGAGCACCTCCGGCTCGATGTAGGCGAAGTACCCGAGCTCCTTGAGGTTCTCGAGTTCCTTGTCGACCTTGGAGTCGGAGATCTTGTCCCCGGGCCGCAAGGTCAGCGAAAGCAGGATCACGTCCCGGGAGATGAGCCGGTTGCCCAGGACCTCGATCCGGGCGATCTCGGGTCCATCCGGCTCGGGCGCCCCCGGGCCTTCCGATTCGGCGGTGGTCGCCAGGTTGGGGGGGGTGGTGGGTTGGTCCTTGCGGTCCCGGCCGCGGCGACGACGGCCCTTGCGCTCGTCCGGTTCCTTGGCAGGGGCGACGGCGGCCGGCTTGCCCTCGGCGGGAGCCGCCAGCGGGACGCCGAGCTTGGCCTCGGGTTCGGGCTTCCCGGTGGTCTCGGCGAAGGGGACGTCTTGCGCGCCGGGAGCCGGCCGGCCCTGGGAGGCCGACTGGGGATTGCTCCCACCCCGGTCCAGGGCGGAGCGCGTGCTTCGCTGCCCGGAGGCGGCAGGCTCGGCGAAGGGGACGTCCTCGGCGCTCCCGGTCCTCCCCCCGAAGCCCGGGGTCGAGAAGATGTCGTCGTCCTGGGCCGAGGCGCTCCCCGACAGCAGGGCCAGCGCCAGCAGGAGTCGCCGGGAGCGGACCAGCCTCGGGGCTGCCCCCGGACTCGACGTGTACTCCGACCTCGCTGTCAAACCGACCGCTTCCCCGCCGGATCAGAACCGGCGCTCGACGCCCACGTAGGCCACCCGCTCCTTGAGGATCGCCTCTTCCTGCAACCGGAGGCTGAGGAAGGTGTCGTCGCGGAAGCGGATGCGGGCAGCATAGCGGAACAGGAGATCGTCGGGACGGTAGGCCTCCAGCCGGATCTGGAGCGCCTTCCGGAACAGGTAGCGATCATATCCGATCCCGAACTCGTCGGCAATGATGCCCACCCGGACGGTGTCCGACCCGGTGAGGTCCCGGCCGATCTGGAGGTTGAGGTCGTCCCTGCCTCCGATGTCCTCGACCCCCACCCGGACGAAGCCCATCCCGCCGAGGTGGAAGCTGGCGTTGAGGTCGGGTCGGAAGTCCTCGGCCGCATCCGAGTAGAAGAGGCTGGCCACCACCTCGCTGCGCATGTCGCCCAGCGTCTTCCCGAGTTCGTCGACCCGACTGGCGATGGTGTGGACATCGTCGAACGCACGCCGCAGCTTCCCCTCGAGGTGACTGGCCTGGACCGCCTCCTTGGTGTCCCCGGTCATGTCCGCCAGATCGCGGGTGATGACCTCCACCCTCTCGGTGATCCTACGAATTCTTTCGGGTGTCTCGCCGTTGTTGTTGAGGTCCCGGGCGAAAGATCCCAACTCGACCGCCAATTCGTCGAGGTGCTTGGCGGCGTCGGACAGATGGCGGGCCAGGGCGCGGTCCCGGATGTCCTCGACCACCGACCGCACCGCGTCCACGGTCTCCCGGATCCGGCCCCGGTTCTCCTTGGCGATCGAATCCACCTCGCCGATCAGGCTGGTCAGCTTCTTCATCGCCCCGTCGAAGCCGTCCTTGCCCTCGAGCAGCTTGCGGGCCGACCGCATCCCGCCCTCGGCGTCGTCCATCAGCTTGCGTACCGACTCCTCGACCTTCTCCAGGCTGCGGCGCCCGGAGGCGGTGGCGTCCCTCAGTTCGTCGGTCGCCTTCAGGATGTTCTCCCGGAACCGGGTGTCCCCCACGATGGCGTGGACCGCCTGGACCGAGGTCCTGAGATCTCCCACCAGGGCGGTCCCGTCCCGGAGGAGGGTCTCGAAGTCCGGTGCGATCTCGCCCTCGATCACGTCCTCGGGCTCGTAGTGCCCCGGGTCGGTGGCCCCCCGGGCCAGGGCCGGTTCGCTCACCTTGACGTAGTTGGCCCCGAAGAGGCCGACGTTCCCGACCGCCACCTTGGCGTCCCGCCGGATCCGGTAGGGCCGCTGCATGTGGAAGAGGACCCGGATCCGGTTGCCCTGGAACTCGAAGCCCTCGACCTTGCCCACGATCAGGCCGTTCTTGCGGATCGGGTCGCCCTTCTGGAGCAGCTGGATCTCGTCGAAGTCGGCGTAGAGACGGTAGGTCCCCCCGAAGGGGTCGAGGTCGTCGACGAACAGGATCATCCAGGCGAAGAACCCCAGGGCCAGCAGGGTGAGGGCCCCGACGTTGAACTCCAGGCTGGTCCCGTTGCTGCGTCCGGCCATGGTCATCGCTCCCGCATCAGGTCGACCGGACCTTCATCGGACCCTCGAGCAGGCCGTGCAGGAACTGGTGGACGAAGGGGTCGTCCGACTGCCGGATGGCCTCGGGAGTACCGGTCTCGACGAGCCTGCCCTCGTAGTGGACCCCCATGCGGTCCGAGATCCGGAAGGCGCTGTTCATGTCATGGGTGACGACCAGGCTGGTCACGCCCAGCCGGTCCCTCATCTCCAGGACCAGGCGGTCGATCTCGCTGGTCATCACCGGGTCGAGGCCGGTGGTGGGCTCGTCCCAGAGAAGGATCTCCGGCTCCATGGTGATGGCGCGGGCCAGCGCCACCCGCTTGCGCATGCCGCCCGAGAGCTCGCTCGGCATCTTGTCGAGGATGTTCCGGAGCCCGACGGCCCGCAGCTTCTCGACCACGATCTCCTGCCGCTGTTCGCGGGGCATGTCGGTGTGCCGCTCCAGGCCGAAGGCCACGTTCTCCTCGACGGTGAGCGAATCGAAGAGGGCCCCGAACTGGAACACCATCCCGACCCTGCGGCGGAAGCGCGACAGTTCGGCGGAATCGAGGGAGAGGACGTCCCGACCGAGCACCTCGACCTTGCCCTGGTCCGGCTGGAGCAACCGGATGATGACCTTGAGGGTCACCGACTTTCCGCACCCGGAGGGTCCCACGATCGAGACCACCTCGCCCTTGCGGATCTCGAGATCGAGCCCGGCCAGCACCACGGTGGAACCGAATGCCTTGTGGATCCCGGCGAGGCGGATCACGGGAGCCGCGTCCCCGCCCGCGGCTCCGCCGAGCCCCGGGGTGGGGCCGCTCGGGGCGGGAGTGCCGGAGATGTCGGGGTGGGAAGGGGTCATTGGGTGATCGAGGTCTGGCTCGAGAAGAAGGCGACGGAGAGCAGGTAGTTCTCGATGATGAGGGCGGTCACGATGCTCACCACGGCCCCCGTGGTGGCCCGTCCCACGCCCTCGGCGCCTCCCTCGCAGGTGAGTCCGCGATGGCAACCGACCACCGCGATGGTGATCCCGAAGATCACGGCCTTGATCAGGCCGCAGACGAAGTCGTCCGGGGTGACGTAGTCCACGATCGAGCGGGAGAAGGTCCCGAAGCTGATCCGGATCTGGAAGATGGCCACGAAGGCTCCGCCCACCAGCCCGATCACATTGGAGTAGATGGTGAGCAGGGGCACCATCACCATGCAGGCGATCAGCCTCGGCACCACCAGGTAGTGGATCGGTTCGGTCGAGAGCACCAGCAGGGCATCGATCTGCTCGGTGACCTTCATGGTGCCGAGGCTGGCGGCCAGGGCCGAGCCGACCCGGCCGGCGATGACCACCGCCGTCACCATGGGTGCGAACTCCCGGGCGATGGTCAATCCGACCGTTCCGCCGATGAACTGCTCGGCCTTGAGGTCCACGAACTGCTTGCCGACCTGCACCACCACGACCATCCCGGTGAACAGGGAGGTGATGGCGATCATGGGCAGCGACCGGAATCCGATCTCGTCGAACTGCTCCAGGATCTGCCTCCGGATCGAGGCCAGGCCACCCTTGAAGGTCCAGTAGAAGGCCTGGAGTCCGAGCAGGGCGACCTGGCCCAG
>CAYOHP010000062.1:0-10462 GCA_964403795.1 uncultured bacterium
ACCTGCAGGAAGGTCTCGCTGTCGTCCACCGCCAGCACCCGTTTGGGACCGAACAGGCCGGGCCGGGCGGGCACGGCTCCTGCGCCGGCCCGGCCGGCGAGCAGGCGTTGGACCCGGGAGAGGACCACCTCGAGTCCCTGGTCCTTGCGCACGTAGCCGTCGACGCCGGCCTGGAGGGCGGCGACCTCCCGACCCGAGGCGTCGGAGGCCGTGAGCATGAGGCACGGGACCCGGCGGAGCACCGGGTCCTGGTCCATGGTGCGGACCAGGTCGGCACCTTCCATGTCCGGCAGCACGCCGTCGACCAGGAACAGGGCATGGCCACCCCGGGCCGCAGCCCGCAAGCCCTCCTGGCCTGTCCCGGCCAGGTCCACCCGGTAGCCGGCTGTCCGGAGGACCGCGCCCAGCTCCTCCCTCCAGGTGGCACTGTCGTCCACCACCAGGATCCGGGGCGCTTCGGAGGTACCCGATGGATCCGCGGTCGGCGCCAGCAGGCGTCGAGCCCGCTCCACCACAAAATCCCGGTCGTAGGGCTTGCCCGCATAGTCGTCGGCCCCCCGCGCCAGGCCCCGGATGCGCTCCCGGACCCCGGCCTCGGAGGAGAGCAGGATGATCTTCAGGCGCTCCCCCCCGGGACCATCGCGAATCTCCTGGAGCAGGTCCAGGCCCGAACCATCGGGGAAGGTCACGTCCAGGAGCACGAGGTCGGGTGCCTCCGTGCCGAGGATCCGGCGGGCCGTGGCCAGGTCGGCCGCCAGGACCACCTCGAAGCCGGCGTCACCGAGCGCCTCCTGGAGGTCCATCCGGACCGTCAGGCTGTCGTCGGCGACCAGGACTTTGGGACCCGTCATGGCAGGCTCCCCCGGCGGCCCAGGACTGCCGCGGCCAGGACCTCCGCCATCGCCTCGGGCGCCAGCATGCGGCTGGCCGCACCCAGTCTCTGGGCCTCCCCCGGCATGCCGAAGACGACCGAGCTGGCCTCGTCCTGGGCCAAGGTGAGTCCACCGACGCGGCGGACCGCCAGGAGCCCGCGGGCTCCGTCCTGGCCCATCCCGGTGAGCAGGCAGGCCGCCAGCCGGCCGCCCAGCACCTCGGCCGCCGACTCGAAGAGCACGTCCACCGACGGGCGACAGTGGAAGCGCTCCGGCCCCTTGCCCAGGACCAGCCGCTCGCCCCTGAGCTCCAGGTGGAGGTCGCCGGGGGCCAGCAGGACGGGAGCGGGAAGCGTACCCACCGGAGGCAGGACCTCGCCGTCCCGGGCGATCCGCACCGGACGGGACAGGCGCTCCCCGAGCCAGTCGGCGAAGGGCGGCCCGAAAGCCGCCGTCAGGTGGAGCACGACCAGCACAGGGACCCCGAAGTCACCCGGGAGGCTGCCCAGCAGGCGTACCAGGGCGGCCGGTCCGCCCGTGGAAGCACCGATCACCACGCACCGGAGGTCGACCGGTACGGGTGACCGCCGAGGTTCTCGGTCCTCCGGATCGGGGGAGATCGGGGGCGCCATCGCCAGGGTCGCGGCGGGGACCGGACCGCCTCTCCGGAGGCCGCGCACATGGGTGATGACCTTGATCCGGGCCACCATCCGCAAGCGGTCCGCCAGGCGGGAACCCCAGCTGCCGTCGTCCTCGGGACCGGGCTTCTCCAGGACATCGACGGCACCGGCCGAGAGCGCGTCGAGGGTCCGGAAGGCCTCGCCGCGATTGGTCGAGGAGGAGACGATCAGGATCGGGGTCGGCGAACGGGCCATGATGGCCTCGGTGGCGGCCAACCCATCGGTGCCCGGCATCATCATGTCCATGGTCACCACGTCGGGGCGCAGCTGCCGGCAGAGCTCCACGGCCTGGTCGCCGTCCACAGCCTCACCCACGACCTCGATCCCCTCGGCCTCGAGACACCCGACCAGGTGTTTCCGGACCGTCATGGAGTCCTCGGCCACCAGGACCCGCAGAGGCTTGATCCCGCCACGACGCTCCTTGGGCGTCCCCCGGGTCCTTCCTCCTCCGGAGGGAGCGCTCATCCTGCCAGGCTCCCCACGGTCCGCAGGAAGGCGGCCTCGTCGAAGTCGGTCTTGACCAGATAGGCACGAGCCCCCGCTGCCATGCCGCGCCGTCGGTCGTCCTGGGAGCCCCGGGTGGTCATCACGATGGCGGGGATTCCCTGGAGAGCCTCGTCGCCCCGGGCGACCTCCAGGAACTGGAACCCGTCCATGCCCGGCATCTCGACGTCGACCAGGATCAGGTCCGGGGGGGACCTCCGGGCGAGGTCGAGGCCCTCCTCGGCCGAGCACGCCAACACCACCCGGTACCCGTGGGACTCGAGGATGGTCTGCTCCAACATGCGGGTGGTGAGGGAGTCGTCGACCACCATCACGGTCGGCCGGGCGTCGGTCGTGCCGGTCCCAGCCGATCCCGCCCCGTCCCGGACCAGGGAACCGGTCTCCAGGGCCCCCGGATCGAGGACCGGCACGGGACCACCGTCTTCATCGAGGAAGGCGCCCACGATCCACGCCGGCGCTTCCAGGAGCCGCGGCAGCGGCTGCACCGCCTCGGTACGCACGCCGCACAGGCGCCTGGCCCCCAAGGCGACGGGACCGGTTGCGGTGTCCACCACGACCCAGGTCCTCCGATCGGGAACCGTCGACGAGGTACCGGTGGCCAGCAGGTCCTCGATCGCCACCCGGGGCGCGGCCGCGGCCTCCACCCGGATCCAGACCCGGTCGACGGATTCGGGGTCGTCGCCCGCGTCTCCCCGGGCTGCGGACCGGACCGAGCCCAGGGGCACACCCAGGAGGCCCGAGGAATGCTCCAGCACGAGGAGTTCGGTGGAGGTCAGCTGGAAGGGCACCGTGAGTTCGAAGGCGGAACCGCGGCCGGGCTGGCTGGTGGTGGCCACTTCGCCGCCCAACCGGGAAACCTGGTCGCGGACCACGTCGAGACCGACCCCCCGGCCCGACAGCTCGCCGATCTCCTCGGCGGTGGAGACGCCGGGGCGGAACATCCAGGCGACGAGCTGCGGGTCGTCCAGCCTTCCCGCCTCGCCGGCCTCGACCATCCCGGTCTCGACCAGGCGACGCCGCACCGCCTCGAGGTCCAATCCCCGTCCGTCGTCGCGACAGGCGATCACGACCCTTCCGCCGCGCCGGGCCACCTCGACCGAGATCGTCCCCTCGGGCGTCTTCCCCTGCCGGAGGCGCGACTCCGGGGACTCGATCCCATGGTGGGCGGCATTGCGCACCAGGTGCAGGAGCGCACCGCGGAGCCCGGACAGGACATGGGAGTCGAGCTTCAGGTCCCCTCCCGAGGCGACGAAGGCGGTCTTCCGGCCGCAGCTACGGGAGACCTGGCGCACCGCGGCCTCGAGCTCCGGGAACAGCACCCGGGCCGGGAGGAGGCGCAGGTGCCCGAGGCGGGTCCGCATCGCCTCCAGCCGGGACCGGGCACGGCGGAGGCCGCCCTCCATCCCGTCCCGGATCCGCGCCAGTCCGGTTGCCAGTTCGGCATCCCGGACCTCGGCGGAGAGGGCACACTCCCGGAGGGTCCCGACGGCCCCCTCGAGCTGGCGGACCTCCAGGGCGAGGTCGGCGAGACCCGTCAGCAGGGCATCCACGTCCGCCACTTCGATCCGCACCGAGCGGACCGCCTCCTCCGCCTCCCGGGGCGGGCCCGGGGCCGGTGCGGCCACCAGCTCCACCCCGATCGGGGCCAGGTGCCGGGAGATCCGGTCGGCCACCTCCCGCGCCATGGCCACCGGACGGGGGCCCGCGGCCCCCCGGTCCCGGAAATCGACCAGGACGTCCTCGAGGCCATGGGCCGCCCGTGCCACCTCCGCCAGCTGGACGACCCCGGCCGCACCCTTCAGGGTGTGGGCGAAGCGGAGCAACCGGGTCACCACCTCGCCGGGATCCTCCACCGTCTCGAGCTCCGCGAGGCCGCCGCCGATCGCGGCCATGAGTTCGGCGGCCTCCTGGCGGAAGAAACGGTAGCGGTCGACGCTCACGCGGACGCCCGGTCCTGATCCTGGATCAACGCATGGAGTTCGCCGGCGAGACCCACCAGCTGGGTCGAGGTCGCCTGGGTCTGGCGGGCCGAGGCGGCGGACTCCTGGGCGGCCTGGGAGACGTCCGCCACCGCCACGTTCACCTGCTCGACCGCGGTCTGCTGCTGGGCGATGGAGAGCTCGATCTCGCGGGCGGCCTCGGCGGTATTGGCAACCAGCTCGGCGATGCGTCCGAAGGCCGCCGCGAAGTCGTCGAACTGCCGGGCCCCGGCATCGACCGACTTCGATCCCGTCTCGGTCGCCATGACCGTCGAGTTGACGGTGGACCTCACCTCCTCGACCAGCACCTGGATCTCCCTGGTCGCTCCGGTCACCCGGTCGGCGAGCCCCCGGATCTCGTCGGCCACCGCCCCGAAGCGGATCCCGGATTCGCCGGCCGCGGTGGCCTCGATGGTGGCGTTGACGGCCAGGATGTTGGTCTGCTCCGCCAGCTCGTTCACCAGTGCGAGCACGGTGCCGATCTGGCGCGACTTGCGGCCCAGCTCCACCATCAGGTCCACTACCCTCCCCATCTGGCTGCGGATCTCCGTGTTCCCGGCCCTCCCGCTCCTGGCGAGTTCCTCCCCGCGGCGGGTGGCATCGAGGGTCCCCCGGGCCACCTCCGACACGTGGGTGGCGCTCTCCCCGATCTGGCGCGAGGTCACCAGCAGTTCCTTCATCGTGGTCAGCGACTCCTGGACCGCGGTGGCCTGCTCCTTCGAGCTGGTGGCCTGCTGGGTGGCAGCCGCCTGGAGCTCGGTCGAGGCCGACCGGAGGTCGGAGACCGTGGACGCGATCTGTCGGGTCAGGGTCCCCACCAGGTGCAATCCGATCCCCAGGGCCGAGAGCACAGCCGCCAGCACCGAGGCCAGGAGCCAGGACCGGGTCTGGCGGACCGCCGCCTCGGCGTCCCTCTGGACCCGTTCGTTGGCGTCGGACTCGTGGCGGGCGAACTTCCGCACCAGGGCGCTCAGTTGATCGTGCAGGGGAAGGGTCTGGTCGTCGAACCGGTCGGCCAGGGTGGCGAGATCCTGCTGGGACTCCCTCTGGGCCATGAGGCGATCCATGGCCGCGACATGCAGGCGCTGGGCCTCGCGGATCTCGGCGAGCAGGTTCCGGGCCTCGCCGTCCACGGCTCCGGCCTCGAGCTCGGAGAGCAGCCGGGAGGAGATCGTCGCTTCCTCACGGGTCCGCTCCAGGAGACGCGCCTGGCCCCCCAGCAGGTAGCCGCGGGCGTTCGCCACCCGCCGGGCCAGGCTGGTCTCGAGGTCCTTGGCCTTGAGCAGGCTCTGATCGGTCCGGGCGATCACCCTGTCCTTGGCACCCACTGCGGCGTCCAGTCCCAGCCAGGCCGATCCGGCCATCAGGACCATCAGCCCGACGACCACCGAGAAACCCATCGCCAGTTTCTTCCCGAAGGTCCATCCCCGCTGCATCGTGCTTCCTCCCATGGATCAGCCCGCCCGCATCCGTGCCACCAGCCTCCAGGGATCGAGGACCCTGAGGGTCACGTCCCCGATCGACGCCAGCTCCCCCAGCGGACCGTCCCCGACCCGTTCGTCCCGGATGAGACCGCCGGGCGGGACCTCCCGCATCCCCTCGAAGCGATCGAAGGCGAGCGCCAGCTGGGGATCGGCCACCGGGATCAGGACGAGTCGCGCCGGGCCGGGCGGTCCCCCCGCCAGCACCGGCAACGAATACACCGCCACCAGCCTTCCCTGGTGGCTCCCGAGGCCGAGCTGGGCACGGCTCGCCCCGGGGAACGGGAGCAGCCTGGGCGCCGGTGCCAGCGCCGCCACCTGATCGAGCCTCACGGCCAGCGACCCGGCGCCGGTCGCCAGGACCAGCAGTCGGACTCCCCTGGGGCGCGGCTCGGGGCGGGCCACGGCGAAGGCCGCGTCGAACCGGACGCGGAGTTCCTGGGCAAGGACCTCGAGGGAATCCTGCCCGCTCCCGGTGCCGGCACCCTGGCCCGCGCTCATGCCGCGTCCTTGTCGAGATTCGCCAACAGGGACTCGCACTCGGCGACCAGCTGCTGGCGCGATCGTCCGTTCCCGAGGCGGACGATTCGGGCCGCGTCCTCGGTGCCGAGGAGCTCGCGGGCGTGCGCCAGTCCTCGCCTCGCATCCTCGCGGTCGCCTCGATCCAGGGACATCCTGGCCAACGCCAGGTGGGCCAGCGCGAACTCGGGATCGAGATAGACGGCGCTGCGGAACCCGGCCACGGCCTCGTCCCGGCTACCTTCCCGCAAGGCACAGGACGCCAGCAGGAAGTGGACCTCCGGATCCAGGTCGTCGCGGGCCAGGGACTGCTGGAGCAGCGCCCGGGCGAACGCGACCCGTCCGGCCTCGAGATGTTCGAGGACCTCCGCCATCGGGCCCCGGCTCTTTCCGTGCGGTGCCGGCTCGTCCCCCACGCGTCGAGGCTTCCCCGCTCCCTCCCGGAGGCTCGCGACCCGCTGGCTGGCCCGCCGGATCGTCTCGAACCAGGGTGCCTCGGGAGGTTCCGGCGGCACTCCCCGGTCCGTCCCGTCCGGGATGGACCGGGAGGCCTCGCCCTCCCTCCGACTGCGGTAGAAGAACGTGTCGCAGCCGGCCTGGAGGCGGAACTCCTGCGAGAGTCCCCGCAGGGTCTCGGCGTCCCCCAGGAACAGGGCTCCCCCCGGAGCCAGGATCCGCCCGAGACCGGTCACCACCCGGCGGGCGCAGGACCTGGTCAGGTACATGAGGACGTTGCGGCAGAAGATCAGGTCATAGGGTTCCCCGGCCCATCCCTGGACCGGATCCCGCGCCAGGTTCACGCGCCGGAAGGCGACCATCCCGCGGACTGCCGGCACCACCGACCTTCGCTCCCCCGTCGCCACGAAATGGCGGTCCAGGCGGGACTCCTCCACCTGGCGGAGCGACCAGGGTCCGTACTCTCCCGTCCGTGCCCGGGCCAACGCCTCCTCGTCGATGTCCACACCCTCCACGAGGGCCGGCCGCCCCGGGGCGCCGAACCCGAGCTCCCTGAGGACCATCGCCAGCGAATACGTCTCCTCGCCCCGGGAACATCCCGCCGAGAGCACCCGGAGGGGCCGATCCCCGATCCGGTTTGCGATCTCCGGGACCACGATCTCGACCAGGGCGCGGAAGTGGTCGGGATTCCGGAAGAAGTAGCTCTCTCCCACGGTGATCCGGGGAACCAGGCTGCGCCACTCCTCGTCGCCCAGCTCCGCCAGGTAGCGATCGGGCTCGCCATGGCCGGACGCTCCCACCCGCTCGCGGAGGAGATCGACGATCTCCTGGGGAGGAGGGTCCGGGAGGTCGAAGCCCAGGTGCGCCTCGATCTGGGCCCGGAACTCCGCCAGATGGGCGGCGGTGGGGGCGGTTCTCAGGTCGGCCGCCCACCCGGCCCAGGGTCCGGGAGTACCAGGTCGGCAGGCAACAGCCGTCCCTCGTCCAGGATCATCAGGAGTTCGGAGTCGAGCACCGACAGGGCACCCACCATGCCTCCCTGCCCCGGGTCGAGCAGGCGGGGCAGGGCTTCGAAGGCGGAAGGAGAGAGTTCCTCCACCCCGGTGGCGCCTGGTACCGCCAGGACCAGCCATCGGTTCCCGGCCCGGAGCCTCACCCATCGGGCCGCAGGCCGTGGGTCGCGGTTCCCCAGCAGGCCGTCGAGGTCGACGACCGGGTGCGGCACCCCCCGGACCACCGCCGCGCCCAGCACCCCAGGGACCGGGTCCGGGAGGTCCGCGATCGCCAACGGCCGCATGGTCTCGACCACGCAGGAAAGGGGAAGCGCAGCCCGCCGGGCGGCGAGTTCGAGGACCAGGAACCTGAGCATCGAGCTCCTCCCCGGACCCCGGCATTTCGCTCGGATCCACGCCGTCCTGGCCATTATGGACTGCCACTCACTGGACAGCAATGAATGTAATCCTAAGACCCGATGCCCCAGGTGTCATGGCCGTGACACGCGGCAGGACCGGCAAGCCGTGCGCGCCGTGCCGGGAACCGCTCCCATGGCGCAGGCAGGCCTGTCCTGGCGATCCCGCCGGGCTGGCACAGGATGTGCAAGACTGATCCCCATGCGTCCCTCTCCTCCCGGGATTTCCGCCCTGGTCCTGGCTCTCGTCGCCTCCTCTGTCGCGGCCCCCGCCCCCACCGTCACGATGGAGGAGCTGGTGCACCAGGTCCTGGCGGGGAATCCCGACCTCGAGACCGCCGAGGGCGCGGTCGACGGAGCCGAGGCCGGCCTGGAGGCCGCCCGTGCCGAATCCCGCGCCCTGGTGGGTCTGGGAGTCACCGCCCTGGCCGCCGACGCCCCCAGCTCCTTCCTGTTCCGCCGCATCGACGCCCGGGTCCTCCCGGCCGGCGTGAACTTCAACGACCCGGGGCGCTTCGCCGACTTCGGCACCGCCCTCGAAGTCCAACAGCCCCTCTTCGACGGGGGTCGCCGACAGCTGCGCCGCCGGGCCGCCGAAGCCGGGGCCCTCGCCGCCCGCGACCACCTTGCGGCCGCCCACAACGACCTGGTGCATGCCGCCCTGGAAGCCGGCTTCGCCATGCTGGCGGCCCGGGAACAGGGGACGGTGGCCGCCGCCTCCCTCCAGGCGGTCTCGTCCCAGCTCTCGGCAGCCCGCACCCGGCTGGCAGCCGGCGCCGCGCTCCGCTCCGACGTGCTCGCCCTGGAGGTCCGGGCCGCCCGGGCCGAGGAAGCCTGCGTCCAGGCCGAGCACGCGGTCTCCCGGGCCCGCTCCGGGATGAACCGCCTGCGAGGCTCCCCGCCCGACGCGCCGCTGGAACTCGATGGTCCGAGCTGGCAACCCCGGCAGCTGCCGGAGGACGTGATCGCGGCCCGGCAGCTCGCCCTCCGCACCCGCCCCGAGCTCTCGGCCCTGGCCCGCCAGCGGGAGGCCGCCCACCACCTGGCCGAGGCCGCCCGTCGGGAGGGACGAGCCCGGGTCGACGCCTCGGCCCGGTACTGGGTAGACGACCCGACCGCGGCCTTCGCCCTGGATCGCGACAACTGGCAGGTGGGAGTGGGCGCCACCTGGAACCTCGCCGACGGCGGTCGTCGCCGGGCCGGCCGCTCCCGCGCCGAGGCCGAGAGCCGGTCTGCCGACGCGGCCCTGGCGGCCCAGCTCCGCCAGGTCGAGCTCGAGGTCCATCAGGCCTACCTCGGACTCTCCGAGGCGACCACCAGGCACCGGATCGCCGAGGCCGCGGCCCGCCTCGCCGAGGAGACCCTGGCCCTGGTCCGTACCCAGTTCGAGGGCGGCGCCGCCACGGTGTCCGCCTACCTGGTAGCCGAGGACGAACGGACCCGGGCCCGTTCCGGGGAGGTCCTGGCCCGGTTCGACCTGGCCCGGGCCCGGGCCCGGGTCGGTCACGCCCTGGGCCTCTGCGGCCAGGCCGCCCGGGAAATCGAGACACCGCGAGGAGACAACCATGTCCCGCCCCGTTGACCGCACGACCTCGCTCCGCCGCCTCGCCCTCCCGCTCGCCTCGGCGATCGCGGGACTCCTGCCCGCCGCTCTCCTGGGCGCCGACACGGCCGCGCCCCGGGAAGGCTTCCCGGCCCCCTCCGCCGAGATCACCGTCGCCTCCGTCGAGGTCCCCGTCGTCCACCTGGCCACGGGCACCGTCCGCCCCCGCCTGGAGGCCTCGATCATGGCCCAGGCGGGAGGCAGGATATTGGAGGTGGTCGGCCGGGAGGGCGAACGGGTCGCCGCCGGCACCATCCTGGTGCGGATCGAAGACCGGGAGCTCGAGAGCCGTCTGGCCCAGGCCCGTCAGGGGGTCGAGGCCGCCGAGGCCGGGCGCCGCCAGGCCGAGGAGGCGGGACGGGGCGCCGCCGCGGCACTCGATGCCGCTTCCAAGGAAGTCGAACGGATCCGTCGCTTCGTCACCCAGTCGGCCGCCACCGCCCGCGATCTCGAGGGAGCCGAGGCCCGCTTCCTCGGAGCCAAGGCCGAGGCAGGGCGGCTCGAACACGGCGTGGCCGAGGCCGTGGCCGGGGTGGCCCGGGCCCGCGAGGCCGTCCGGGAGGTCGAGATCCTGCTCGGGCGCTCCAAGGTCGAAGCCCCCTTCGCGGGCGTGATCTCCCGGCGCCTGGTCGAGCCCGGTGACCTGGCCTGGCCGAGCCGGCCGCTGCTCCAGCTCATGGATCCCGACGACCTGCGGCTCGAAGCCCAGGTGCGGGAAGGCCTGGTCGGACGACTGGCGCCCGGATTCGAGGCCACCCTCTCGGTGGACGCCCTTGCCTGGACGACCCGGGGCACGGTCGAGGAGATCGTCCCGCTCTCGGACCCGGCGACCCGCAAGTTCACCGTCAAGGTCCGGCTCCCCCCCCGGGCCCCGGGGCCGGCCCCGGGGGGGGGGTGGGGGCGGGGGGCCCCCCCGCCACCCCCCGCCCAAGCGGGTGCCCCCCCACACCCTGATAGCGG
>CAYOHP010000062.1:10472-34711 GCA_964403795.1 uncultured bacterium
TCGGACCCGGCGACCCGCAAGTTCACCGTCAAGGTCCGGCTCCCCCCCCGACCCGGGCTCCTGCCCGGGATGTTCGGTCGGCTCGAGGTCCCCTCCGGCATCCGCCGGACGATGCTGGTCCCCGAAGACTCCTTGATCGCGGCCGGCCAGCTCGACCTGGTCCAGGTCCGCTCCGGCCCGGAGTGGCGGCCCCGCCTGGTCCGGCTGGGTGCCCGCTTCCCGGAGGGGCGCGAGATCCTCTCGGGTCTGGTGCCCGGGGAGCGGATCGGACGGAGGCCCTGACATGGAGGCCGCACCGATCCCCCGGACCCTGCTCGGGAAGCTGGTCCGGGTCTTCCTCACCACCCGCCTCGCCCTCCTCTTCCTGATCGCTTCCCTGCTCGCCGGCTGGATCGCGGTGGTCTCCACCCCGCGCGAGGAGGAGCCGCAGATCGTCGTCCCCATGGCCGACGTGCTCGTCTCCCTTCCCGGAGCCTCCGCCACCGAGGTCGAGACCCTGGTGGCGGCTCCCTTGGAGAAACTCCTCTGGCAGATCGACGGGGTCGAGCACGTCTACTCCATGTCGCGTCGCGGCGGAGCCCTCGTCACCGTCCGGTTCCACGTCGGCGAGGACCGGGAACGCTCCCTGGTGAAGCTCCAGACCCGCATCGCCATGCACATCGACGCGGTGCCACTGGGCGTGGCGGGCTGGGTGGTGAAGCCGATGGAGATCGACGACGTCCCCATCGTCACGGTGGCGCTCCACTCCCGGACCCTCGATCCGCTGGCCTTGCGCCGGGTCGGGGAGGAGGTGCTCCACCGCCTCGACGATCTCGCCGACCTCTCCCGGACCGAGGTCGTGGGCGGACTCCGTCGTCGGATCCTGGTCCGGCCCGACCCTCTGAAGCTGGCCGCCTACGGCATCCCCCTCCTGCAACTGAACCGGTCGATCTCCGCCGCCGACGCCAGCCTCGATGCCGGACACCTGGTCGGGGACGACCGGGTCCGGGTGCTCTCCGCGGGTCCCTTCCTGTCCGGACCTGCCGACGTGGCGGCCCTGGTGGTCGGGGTCCATCGAGGCAACCCGGTGCGGCTCGAGGAGGTCGCCACCGTCGAGGACGCAGCGGAAGAGGTCGAGGGCCTCACCCGCATCTCCTTCGGTCCCGCCTCGGGACGGAGCGACCGGGAGACCCGCCACCAGGTGACCCTGGCCCTCTCGAAGAAGAAGGGCACCAACGCGGTCACGGTCGCCGCCGCCATCCGGGAGCGGCTCGATTCCCTGGCCCGCACCCTGATTCCGCCGGAGGTCGAGATCCAGGTGACCCGCGACCAGGGCCGCACCGCCGATGCCAAGGTCGACGAACTGCTTTCGTCGCTGGCCTTCGCGATCGTGTCGGTCGTGCTGCTGCTGGCGGTCTCCATGGGCTGGCGGGAAGGCCTGGTGGTGGCGCTCTCCGTCCCGGTGAGCTTCTCGCTCGCCCTGGTGGTGAACGCCCTGGCCGGCTACACCATCAACCGGGTCACCCTCTTCGCCTTGATCCTCTCGCTGGGCCTGGTGGTGGACGACCCGATCACCAACGTCGACAACATCCAACGCCACCTCCGCATGCGACGACGCCAGGATCCGGTGGAGAGCAGCCTCGACGGCATCGAGGAGGTGCTCCCCCCGGTGCTCCTCTCGACCCTGGCGATCATCGTCTCCTTCCTCCCCATGGCTTTCATCACCGGGATGATGGGGCCCTACATGCAGCCCATGGCCATGAACGTCCCGCTGACGGTGACCTTCTCCACCGTGGCCGCGCTCACGGTCGTCCCCTGGATCGCCTTCGGGATGCTCTCGGGGCAGGCCTCGGGGGATGCCTCCGGGAACCAGGACTCCGGACCCGACGCCACCGCCGGACCTGCCTGGGTGGCACGTCTCTCGCGCTTCGCCCTCACGCCCTTCCTCCGCTCCCGGAAGCGGACCGCGATCCTGGTGGGGGTCCTCGGCATCGCCTGGCTGGCCGCCTCCTTGCTCCCGGTCTTCCGGGCCGTGCCCCTGAAGATGTTGCCCTTCGACGACAAGGACGAGCTGCAGATCCTGGTCGACCGCCCCGAGGGAAGCTCGCTGGAACGCACCGACGCCGTGGTGCGCGAGCTCGAGGCGCGACTGGTGCGGCTCCCGGAACTGCACCACGTGGCGAGCTTCGTGGGTCTTCCCTCGCCCATGGACTTCAACGGCCTGGTCCGCCACTCGTTCCTCCGGCGGGGACCCCATCTCGCCGACCTGCGCCTGGTGCTCCGGGAACGCTCCGCCCGGACCCGGACCAGCCACGCCCTGGGTCTCGCCCTCCGGCCCGAGCTTCGCGAGCTCGAACGGGAGCACGGTGTTCGCCTCTCGGTGGTCGAGGTCCCGCCCGGGCCCCCGGTCCTCGCCACCCTGGTCGCGGAGATCCGGGCCGACGCCTCGGTGCCCCACTCCGAGATGGTGGAAGCGGGAAGGGAACTCGCCGAGCGGATGCGCGGGCTCCCGGGCGTCGTCGACCTGCGGAGCGGCTCGGAGGCGGATCGGGACCGGATCGCCTTCCGCCTCGACCGCGAGAAGGCCTCTCTCCACGGGGTGGACGCCGGGACCGTCGCCGAGACCCTGGGGACCGCCCTGGGGGGACGGACCCCGACCCTGATCCGCTCGGGCCGGGAGCGGCAGCCCCTGGCCGTCGAGGTGCGCCTCTCCGAATCCGACCGCAGCCGCCTGGAGACCCTCGCCGACCTCGAGGTCCAGGGGACGGGCGCCCGGGTGGCACTCGCCGAGCTGGGGACCCTCGAGGAGGTACCGGAGGACCAGCCGGTCGTCCACAAGGATCTCTCGCGGGTCGTACTGGTCGAGGCCGAGCTCGCCGGACGGGCGCCCGTGGAAGTCGTGCTCGACCTGCAGGCCTCGCTGGCGACCCGCCCCCTGGCCGGCCGGGTCCGGATCGACTGGGCCGGCGAGGGCGAGTGGAAGATCACCCTCGACGTCTTCCGCGACCTGGGGATCGCCTTCGGCGTGGCCCTGGTAGGCATCTACCTGCTGCTCGTGTTCCAGACCGGCTCGTTCGCCACCCCGCTCCTCATCATGGTGGCGATCCCCTTGACCGGGCTCGGGATCATGCCGGGTTTCTGGGTCCTGAACCTCCTGGTGGCCGAGACCGTGGGAGGCGCCTGGGACGGGGTCTTCTTCACCGCCACCGGCATGATCGGCATGATCGCCCTGGGCGGCATCGTGGTCCGCAACTCGATCGTGCTGATCGAGTTCATCGAGGAGGCGATCCGCGCCGGTGCCGATCCCGAAACCGCCATCGTGGAATCCAACGCGGTCCGGTTCCGCCCCATCGTACTCACCGCCCTGACCACCGCCATCGGGGCGCTGCCCATCACCTTCGACCCGATCTTCTCGGGGCTCGCCTGGTCGCTCATCTTCGGGCTGGTGGCCTCGACCGGTTTCACCCTGCTGGTGGTGCCGGTGCTCTACCGCTGGCTCTTCCTGCGGACACAGCCAGCGCCGAAGCCACAGCCTCAGCCGTAGAGCGCCGGATCCACTGCCACCCGACCCAGGTGCCGGAACAGGTCCTGGGGAAGACCGGCGGCGAGCAAGGCGTCGGTGAGGCTCTTCAGGTCGGGACCGTTGCCGCGCAGCGCGTGCAGCTCGGCGGTCCGCCGGATCCAATGACCCATGTGGGCGGGATCCTCCAGGGCGAGTCCCACATGGATGGAGGCCAGGGTCCCGTAGGCGTCCACCTGGGAGGGATCGATCGCCAGGCTCCGGGACAGGAGCTCGATGGCGCGCTCCGGTTCGCCGGCCTGTTTGGCGAGCACCCCCAGACGGGTCAAGGCGATCGGGAAATCGGGGTGGAGGTCCAGGGCGTCCTCGAACCGCTTCCTGGCTCCCGCGGTGTCCCCGCCACGCTTGGCGATCAGGCCCATGTGGACATGGGCGAGCGCCAGCCAGGGAAAGCGTTCCAGGGCCGCCCGCATCCCCGACCCGGCTTCCTTGTCGTGCTCGCCGAGATTGCGGATCGCGGCTCCCAGGACCCCGCTCGCGTCGAAGTCGGCCTCGTGCTCCCAGAGCCGCAGCGGCGAGAGCTCTCGATCCACCAGCAGCACCAGGTAGCGCCCCTGGGCTCGGCCCAGGGCGACCTCGAAGGCGTCCGCCACCGCAGGCTCGATGGGGGGGAACAGCGGTCGGTCCTGACGATCGGGACCGAGTTCCAGGTGCATCACGAAGTGCCCGGACGGGGTGCGGTCGCCCGTCAGTTCCAGCCGCTCCGACTTGAGTTGCTCGCGGGCATCCGGTCCGTCGCCCGCCGCCACCAGCACCACCAGCGGACGATCCAGTCCAGGGGGCTCCGGCACCATCGCCGCCGCGAAGAACCCGGACCGGAAGCCCTCCCAGGGAACCTTCTGCTCCTCGACCTTCTCCCGGTAGTCGGCGAAGACTTCTTCGATCGCGGTCCGTTCCACCCGGCGGGCCGCGGCCGCGGCGGGGACCAGGAAGGCCGTTTCCCTCGCCACCACTTCCAGGTCGAGATCGAGGCGCGGCCCGGCCGGGGAGCGCACCGGCGCGGGATCGACGGGTCCCTGCAAGCCCCCGAGTTCCTGGTGCAGTCGTTCCAAGGCCGGCCGGCATCCCTCATCGCCCGGCGCCAAGTGGGCGAGCAGGGTCGGAACCACGCGCTGGCCGAGCCTGGAGGCCGCCGACCACACCGCGGTGCGACAGGCCAGGGCCAGGGTGGGACAGAGTTCCTGGAGCACCTCCCGCTGGCGACGCCGGGTGGCGTGGACGAGGTCTCGCCACATCCCGACCAGCGCCAGGTCGAGAGCTTCGTCCACGGCCGATTCCCGCCGGCGGGCATGGAGGTCGAGCAGCAGGTTCGAGAGCGTGCGGAGCACCCGCCCGTACCGATCCTCCCCGTACCAGATGGCGGCCCCGACGCCCCACTCGGTCCGGAGCAGGATGCGCGAGACCTGGGCCAGGCGCAGCAGCGCGGCCCGATCCCCGGGGGTGCAATGGGAGTGTTCGAACCCCTTCTCCAGGGTCCTGAGCGCCTCGTCGAGCGGCTCGACCGGACCCGGGGGCAGCGCCGCCAGGAGCTTCCCCCAGACGTCCATGACACCGCGCCGGGCCCCCGCCGCCAGACGCCCCCAGGCCGCGTCCTCGGCGTCCTGCACCCGATCCCGGCTCTCGCCCACCCGCCACCGGAAGGCGTCCCGCTCCTCTCCGGGGAGTCCGGCCACCGACGCCTCAGGCCCCTTGTCCCCGGCCCGCACCGCAACCAGCAGCTCCTCGAGCTGCCGGGCATGCTCCTCGTCGGAGACCTTCAGGACCTGGCGCAGGCCCATCAGCATCTGGGCCTCGAGCCCGTCGACCTCACCGTCCGAGGCCACCACCTCGAGGACCCGGTGATAGAGGCGGGCAGGATCCAGCCGCCCTCCGCCACCGAGCTCGCCGGCGGCGAACTTCGCCTTGGAGACCCTGGCGATCTCCTTGGCCTCCTCGGGGTCGAGCTTCAGGAAGCGCGCCAGCACCTGCATGAGCCTGGCTTCCTCGGCCTCGAGGACTCCGTCCCGGAAGGCCTCGTCGGAGACCAGCTGGAAGAGTCCCTGCCGGTCCAACGCCTCGCCCTCGTGGTACCGATCCGCCACTTCGCGCCCCCTCTCAGCCCCAGACCACCTGCTTCAGGGACTCGAGCCCCCGCTCCACCGCCGCCATGGACGGCCCGAACGAGAAGCGCACATAGGAGGCGAACCGGCTCGGACGTTCGGGACGCCGGCGGCCCGGGTTCACGTCGAAGAACTGGCCCGGCACCACGATCACCTTGGCCGAGAGCGCCGCCTCGAAGAAGCTCATGCCGGTGGAGATCGGCTCCCGCAGGCCCGAGACATCTCCCCAGCAGTAGAAGCCCGCCTGGGGCTCCAACGCCACCCGGATCCCCAGCTCGGCGAGACCGTCGAGCATCCGACGCCGCTTGGGAAGGAAGGCAGCGGTGATGGCGGCGGCCTCGGCGTCGGCGTGGGCCTCGGCCAGCAGAGGTACCGCCGCCTGCTGCATGGGGTGGGAGCAGCCGCCGTCGAGGAAGCTCCCGGCCGAGGCGATCCCCTCGATGATGGAACGGGGACCGACCGTCCAGGCCACCCGCCAGCCCGGATAGCGCCAGTTCTTGGTCAGGCCGTCCAGGATCACCACCGGGTCCTCGTCCACGTCCTCGACCTCTGCCGCGGCCGACACCGGGCGGCGATCCCCAAGGTAGATGTAGTGGCTGTAGAACTCGTCGAGGATCAGGGCGGTACGCAACTGGCGGCAGGTCCGCACCCAGGCGGAGAGTTCTTCGCCGTGCACCAGCTTGCCGGTCGGGTTGCAGGGGTTCGAGAGCAGCAGGGCCGAGAGCCCGCGCCCCAGGATCTCGTTCTCGAGTTCGACCGGCGAGAAGGCGTACCCGGTCTCGGGCCGGAGCAGGATGGGGATCGGTACGAAGGTCCCGAAGGCGTCGAGCAGCTCCTCGTAGGCGGTGTAGTCGGGGAGGAAGTGCCCTACGTTGGTCCGCCCCAGGGTCGAGACCACCCGGGTCAGCGCCAGCCGGCCGCCTGCCGAGATGGCGACGTTCTCCCGGGTGTACTGGCTGCGTTTCCCCACCCGGTAGCGGCGGTTGTAGAGGTCGGCGACCGCGTCCCGCAGGTCGTACCTCCCATCGACCGGGGAGTACTCGCTGGTCACCACGTCGACCGGGATCGAGCCCACCCGGGGCGGTCCCCCCGGCAGCACCCCGGCCTCGGGAGCACCCTGGCCCAGGTTCACCCAGGTGGGATCGTCGGGACGATAGCCGCGCCGGCGCGCCTCGGTGGTCACGAAGATGACGCCGGTGCGGGGGACGGGGCGGAATCCGGGGAAGACGGCTCGCGAGGTCTTGGTCATGGCCCGGTCACGGTACGCCCGGGAGCAGCCTTCAATCCACTCCGGAGAACCGCTTCAGCGCCTTCTCCACGTGCATCAGCACGTTCTCCTCGATCTCGGCGCGCTTCGGCTCCGAGTCGAGCGAGTCGAGCCGGCCCTCGAGGGACTCCCGCAGCGCCCGGAGCGCCGAGCGGGCGGTCACATGGTCCACCCCACCCAGCAGCTCCACCATCTTCAGGCGATCCCCTTCGAGGCAGTGGGCAGAGTCGCCGATGGCATCCGCCAGGGCGGTCGCCACTGCCCGACGCTGGTTGCGGGTCAGCTCCCGCCCTACCCGCCCCACGCCCTTGGTCAGGAACCAGGCCGCGAACAGCCGCACGCTCGAGACGTGGTCGACGGCCCGGTACTTGGCGTCCCCCGGCAGCGCCAGGGTGAGCATGTCGAAGAGGAAGGTGAAGGCCGCCTCCGCCCGGGGGTCCTCGGCGTTCACGAACTTCACGATCGGCGTGAGCTCCGAGTCGAGGCGGGAGTGCAGAGTGTCGATCGAGGCGGTCGGCTTGCGGCCGGCCCGCAGAGGTTCCAGCAGCTTCCCGATCCTCCCCGTGTAGAAGGCCAACGGATCGCCCAGGTCGTAGCGGTTGGCCAGGAAGTGGGTCCTGGCGTGCCGGTCGGTCAGGAACAGGAACCGGTTCTCCTCGCCGGCCGCCAGCTTCCCGCCGTAGCCGGCGGCGATCGCGGCCCGGTCGTAGGGCCCCGGGGTGAAGAGCTTGTCGCCCACGGTCCAGCGCTTCACGTAGTCCATGATCGAGGTCGAGACCATGCCGGACTCGATCTGCTTCACGTCGGCCGAGCCGCCGAAGTTGTGGCGCAGGCCCAGGTTGTGGCCCATCTCGTGGGTGATCAGGCCGCGCAGTACCTGGTAGAAGCGCTCGGCGGCAGGGACCGGTGCGGCACCCGGGCCGGCCTCTCCGGATTCGTCCATGAACGGCATCGGCTCGGGGCGCACCGCGCCGAGGCGCAGCTTCGTCCCGTTCAACCCGATCCGCAGTCCGATCGACTCGGAGGCCACCGGTCGGGTCGAGCCTCCCGGGATCCCGGCGGGAGCCCGGTCCGGCCCGGCGGCGCCGCCGGGCCCCACCGTCCCCTGCTCCGGCCCGGCCGCGGCCGCCGCCTTCTGCCGGGCCTTCTCCTCGGCCAGGCGCAGCGACTTGAAGTGGCCCATGATCGCCACCCCGTCGACGATGATGTCGGCGTCCACGATCTCGCCGGTGTGGGAGATCGCCACCGGAGGGCCGAAGGCCGAGTAGCCGGTGGCGTCGTGACCCCGGGTCCGGAAGTAGATGACGTGGTGGCGGAGGTCCCCGGGCATCCGGTCCACCGCGCCCGGCACCACCGCCAGCGGGCGCTTGCCGATGCGGGCCTCGAACACGTCGTTCCAGGCCTCGGCCGCGTCCCGGATCGGCTTGTGGCAGACCTCGGGCACCGTGGGGTGGATCTGCCAGGTCCAGGTCTTCGAAACATCGATCCGGGAGACGAAGGCCTTCTCCTCGAGGTGGCCGATCTCCTCGTCGGCCAGCATGTCGATCCCTGCCGCGAAGAACCCGAACCGCTGCAAGGTCAGGGGCGAGGCCGGCAACGGCTGGTATCCGGTGTCCTGCCGACGCAGGAAGTTGTAGCGAATCCGCACCGACTTCTCGGTGCCGGCATCCCGCCCGACCAGGCGCATGGCCTTGACGAAGGTGAGGTAGCCCCCGGCCTCGTCGAGTTCGAACCCGTGCACGTCGTGGGCTCCGGCGGCTTCGAGACCTACTTCCCGGGTGCCCTCCGAGGTCTCGATCTCCTGGGTCAACACGAAGGGGGAAGGATCGTCGCCCCAGCGCACCTTCAGGCGGTCGCCGGCAGCCTCCACCGGGAAGCGGGCCAGGATCGACACCAGGCTCGGGTCCTTGGGATTGGAGAAGGCGTCCTCGGCCAGGTAGACCACCAGGAAGCGATCCTCGACCGCGAACCGGACCCTCACCAGGTCGCTGGAGCCGGCGAGCCCGCCGTCGAGTTCCGAACCGCCCTCGGAGACGGCGCCGAAGTAGAAGGTCCCCTCCAGGAACGAGCGGGGGACCGAAGCCTCCGAGACCGGGCCCGGAGCCGCCCACGCAGAGCTACCCACCGCCAGCCCGAGGGCCAGGGCCAAGGACGCGACCGACCGCTTGCCGATTCCCACCAGGACTCACCAACCCGTCGTTCCGCCGGTTCGGGCGCCGCTCCGTGGCCACGCTCTCGAGATCCGGGGCATTCCGTTTGGAGAGTTATAAGGAGAAACCCCCGGGGTGGCTAGCCCCCGGGGGTCTCACCTCCGGTCCCCGCCGGCTTCCGTGCCTTCCCCGTGCCTACCCCGGCGGCAGCTCCGGCGGATCGACCGGGGTGACCTTGCCCTGGAGGCCCTCCTCCATGAACCGCACCAGATCCGCCTTCTCCGCCACGGTCAGACCCAGGGGCTTCACCTTCGGCGAGAGCCAGGGATTCTTGTGGCCACCCTTGTCATAGAACTCGACCACCTCGGCCAGGGTCTTCTGGCTCCCGTCATGCATGTAGGGAGCGGTGTCCTTGATGTTCCGGAGCGTGGGGGTCTTGAAGGCGCCGCGATCGGCCTCCTTCTTGGTGAAGTCCTCCCGACCCTTGTCGAAGTCGGGCTTGTCCATGCCCACGCCCAGGTTGTGGTACAGCTCGTCGGCCAGGTTGGGACCCACGTGGCACAGCGAGCACTGGCCCTTGCCGAAGTAGACCTCCCGACCCCGGAGCGCCGCCTCGCTCATCTTGTTGGCCTGCCACGCCAGCAGGACCTCGCTGCGCCTGGCCTTTTCCTCGGCGCTCGCCCCCGGATCCTCGGGTGCCTTCAGGAAGGGTTCGGCCCGCTCGTAGTAGTCGTTGGGGGCGCCGCCCGCCAGCACCGTCCGCTCGAACGCCGCGATCGCCTTGGCGATCCGGTCGGGGCTGGCCGGCCCCCCGAAGACCTTCTCGAACTGGATCTTGTAGCCGGCGATCCCGTTCAGGCGGACCACCGCCTCGTCCACCGTGAACCCCATCTCGATGGGATTTCCGATCGGCCCCAGGGCCTGTTCCTCCAGGCTGGCCGCCCGCCCGTCCCAGAACTGGGCCCGGGAGAAGAGCCGGTTCATCACCGTCGGCGCGCTGCGCCCGCCCTTCTGGCCGCGGATCCCGGTCGAGACCGGGGCCTGGTCGGTCCACCCCTTCTTGGGGTCGTGGCAGGTGGCGCAGGAGACCGTCGAGTCCCGCGACAGCCGGGTGTCGAAGTAGAGCTGCCGACCGAGTTCGACCTTGGCGAGGGTGATCGGGTTGTCCTCCGGGACCCAGCGTTCGTCCACGAACAACCCGGCCAACTCGTCAGGGAGGAAGGCCTTGTGCTGCGCAGGATCCGCCAGTCGACGGGCGGTCTTGGCCTCGAACCCGCCCACGTCGGCGCCCGGCTGGCCGCACCCGGCCACGACCAGCGCCAGGCACACCGCGGCCAGGCCCGAGGGACGCTCCGGCGTCCTGGTGGCGTGATCCCAACTCGAGCCCGGCTTCCCGGCCTTCCCCCCGGAGCCCCCGCTGGCGTGCGCAGTCATGATGCAACTCCTTCGGTGCCGGCACTGTACCCGAATCCACGGTCTGCCCGGGACCTCGGTACGGTTTGGCACCGAGCTTGCGGAGCACAGGGGCGAGGAAGGCAGCCCGTGCGCCCCGGATCCCGTCCCATGTTCCCGGCGATCGTCCTGGCCCTGGTGCTGGGGCGGCTCGCGCCGGGTTCCGCCCAGCCCGAGATCCGGGTCGAGGGCGTGACCCCGGTGGATACCGCGGTGCGCGGCGTGACCACCACGTTCTACGCCGAGGTCGAAGGGCGGAGGTTCTTCTTCAAGCGGGACGGCGAGCTCTGGCTGGGCCGGGGCGAGAACCGCTGGCGCTTCATGCGCTCCGGGAACTTCGAGGCCGAGATCGTCGCCTCCCAGGTGATGCGCTCTCTCGGACTCGCCGCGCCCCGCTGCCGGGCGGTACGGATCGCCGGCATGGAAGGCGTCTACCTCCAGTTCGAGCACCTCCAGGACGTGGTCCCCCAGGGAGAGCTGCGGGCCGCCCACGAACTCTCGAACCTGGAGCACCGGCGCATCGACCGCGCCTCCATGGCTCGCCTGGCGCTCGCCGACGTAGTGCTCGGGAACGGCGACCGCCACATGCGAAACCTCTGGTTCCGGGTCCCGGCCGACGGTGGTCCGATCCAGCCGATCCCCATCGACCACAACCTGGCGCTGGCCACCGAGAGGGTGATCCCCGAGACCCATGCCCAGCGCCACCTGGTCCCGACCCTCGAGGGCCTGGCCCTCGACCCGTCCGTCACCTCCGACACCGAAGTGCACCGGGCCAGCCAGGCCGGCCGACCCGAGCCCCTGCTCCGCCAGAACGACTTCTACGATGGCCTGCTGGAGCGGGCTGCGGGCGACCGTGCGGTCGCCGAGGAGATGGTGCGGGCGGCCGACGAGATCCGGGAGCGGTTGACCGACGACCTGCTGCGCCGGATCGTCGAGCGGGTCCCGGACGAGGCCATCACCGGGGGCGACGCAGCGGCCCGCCGGGCCGAGATCCTCGAACTGGTGAAGCGCCGCCGTGACCTGCTGCCGGCCTGGATGCGCTCGTTCGTCGCCGAGGTGCTCCCCCATCCACCGCTAGCGGGCCGCGTCCGCGCCGAGGCCACGGCCCGGGTCGCGCCCCGGGAGCTCCCGGGCGGATCCGGCGACCCCTTCGGCATGGGCGAGGCCGAGCCCGGACGCACCGCCCGGGAAGGCGGCTCGGCTCCCGGTGCCGGGTCCGAAGGTCCTGGCTCCGGCCCCAGGGTCGGCGAGCCCGGCACGATCCTCACCCGCGCCGAGATCGAGGGACTGGCGAGCGAACTCGCCACCCGGGCCCGCGAGCTGGCCGCCTCGGGGCGGGTCGCCGAGGCCCAGGGTCTCTCCCGTCTGGCGCGGGAGCTGACGTCGGCCCCGACCCAGGGAACCGCGGGAGCGGTCGCCGAAGTCCGGGTGCGGCTCGACACCCTGGTCGAACGCCTGGGTCTCGAGGCCGGAGTGCGGGAGACGGTCCGGGGCGAGGCCCTGCGGATCGCCGAGGCGAGGCGGATCCGGACCGGCACCCCGGGCGTCGGTGCCCCGCCTGCGGTCCGCCCCCGGATCCGGCTCCCGTAGGCCCGGGAGAGGCTACCTCGCGGCGGTCGCCGCCGGCCTCTCGACCAGCCCCCCCGGGAAGCGCATCCGTGCTTCCACGATCCTGCCTTCGGTGTCATGGACCTGAAGGGTCTCGTACTTGGTCATCGTGAGGTGCAGGATCCCGATGGGGAAGTGGGGAAGGTGGGGGTCGACGAGCACCCGGCGCCTCGGATCCCACATGACCGGAGCCGCATGGGTCGTCCAGTTGCACCAGCCCGGCAGGATCGCGGTGCGGTCGGCGAGCCCGTCCAGATGGATCGCCAGGTTCAGGCCGAGCTGGTCCACGATGCCGCGGTACTTGACGATCCCCTCGCCCAGGCGCCGCTCCCAGGCCTTCCAGTGGGGCGCGTCATGCCGGATCGCGAACACCCCGGCGTTGAGCATGGGGAAGCTCCGGATCCTCTCCGCGATCTCCTCGCCGTAGGCGATCCGGTAGAACTTGCCGAAGCGCTCGGCCGACGCCTTCCACAGCCCGTAGAGGAGCCCGTTGGACCGGTGCACTTCGCAGGTCACGGCCATACCCTTCTCCGCCGCGCCACCCAGGTAGAGGTCGAGCGCCAGGCCTTCCTGGACCCAGGCGTCGGCGTCCACCCAGAGGTAGACGTCGAAGCCGGGGAAGTACCGGTGGAAGAACGGCCGCGCCAGGATGGCCCGCAGGTGGCCGGGAGCCTGGTCGCGGTCCGGGAACTCGAAGTCCCATCCCGGCACCACCACATGCTCGACATGCTCACGGACCCAGGCGAGCTGCTCCGGTTCGAGCCCGAGGTCGAGGAAGGCGAGTTCCATCCCGGGACGGCGGTGCCGGCGCAGGGAAGAGACCGTCCCCTGGACCAGGCCGAAGAAGCCGGCGTCGGCCCCCGTGATGGCGACCGACCTCAATCCTTCACCCGCTTCACGAAGCCGTTGGTGCACCAGGTGGCGTTGTGGCCGAACCAATCGGTGAGCCCGACGTCCAGTGCGTAGTCCGTCGGATGGGCCAGCAGGAATTCCTTCAGGGCCTTCCCGGGTCCCCCCCGGTAGACCTCCGCCTCGCCGAGGTCCGTGAGGATGCCGTCCTCCACCACCAGGTAGTCGCCGGCGCGGAGCCGGGGATGGAAGAACTCGAGGACCTTGGCGGTCGCCACCGAGTCATGCGAGCCGTCCTCGACCACCAGCCAGGGATGCGGAGCGGTCTCCAGGAGCTCGACCGGCAGCACCTCGGCGAGCCGTCGCTGGTCCCCGGTCCAGAACCGGATCGCCGGGTGCTCGACCCCGGTCACCGCCGCGACGTCGACGGAGTGGATGCACCCTTCGATCCCGAAGTTGGCGAGCATGTCCGCGAACCAGAAGGCACTCCCACCCCGGTACGAGCCGATCTCGAACACGGTGTGGGGCTTCAGGTCCCAGAGGAGCAGCGGGTAGAGCGCCATCTCGAAGGGACTCTTCGCCATCGGGACACCCCGGTACCGATAGCGCAGCACGCCGCGTTGGATCGGTCCCAGGACCTCCGGGGGAAGGCTGGTCGCCCAGGACCGGGCGGCCCGGACGACCGCCGGCGAAGGCGGCCGGGTCGCCCTCTGCGGCGGGGCAGGCACGCCCGAGGGCGGAGCCTGGCCCTTCACCATCCACACCGCGACGCCGCCTACCGGGGAGAACCACGGGGACAGGCCGCGCTCGGCCACGAATTCGTCCACCGCCTTCCGGCATCCCGACCAGTCGAAGTAGTCGTCGATCTGGACGAAGCCTCCCTCCACGACCGGGTCGTAGAGGTGGTCGAGGACGTCGCGGGTCGAGCGGTAGAAGTCGCCGTCGGCATGGAGCAGGGCGATCGGCCCCATGCGTTCCTTCCACTCGGGCAGCGTGTCGGAGAAGAGACCCTGGACGACCTCGACGTCGCCGCTCCGCCCCAGGCTCCCGAGCAGGGGGTCGATCCACTTCTCCCGGGGCGCCGCCAGGGATCCGGTTCCCCAGGGGGTGAGATTGGCCGGGGTATCGCCCTTGCGGTCGACTTCCTCGGCCTCCGGCATCCCGGCGAAGGTGTCGCAGGCGAAGACCTTGCGGGGCCTCCGGCTGTGCCGGGCGACGACCTGGGCCAGCACGGCCGCCGAACCTCCCCGCCAGGATCCGCACTCGACCAGGTTCCCGGGGAGGTCTTCCTCGCAGATCCGGCGGGCCGCCCGGTAGAGCGAGAGCAGGCGCGGCATGTTCAGCATGGTCATGCCCTTGACCGACTGCTCGAGCTCCCGGTACTCGCGCCACCGGTCCAGGCCGGAGACCTCGAATCCCTCGAGGTGGGCGGGCAGCTCCCACTCGACCCGAGGGTCGGGGATGTGGTCGGGAGGCTCCACCGCTCCTCGCCATGCCACGCCCATGATCTGCATCGTCTGGTAGACCCGGGTCTTCCATCCGAGGTCGCGCAGACGGGCGAGACCGGCGGCGACATGGGGAGACGCCAGGTCGTGGAACAGGACCATGGCGTCGGGAGCCGCGAAGCGGGCAGCCACCTCGGCATCCCGGCGCGGCGCCTCGCCCTCGTGGTCCCCGTCGACGAAGATCAGGGACCAGCCCCCCGCCTTCCCCGCCGCCAGCTCCTCGACGGTCCGCGGACTCCGGCCGGGAACCAGCTCGACCCGGTCGGCCACGCCCGCTCGCCGGAGCGAATCGGCGATCCCGTCCTTGACCGCCGGCTTTGCGAGTTCGGGATCGACCACCTGCAGGCGCACGCCGCCGTGGGCCAGATGGGCCGTCGACCAGCCTCGCCAGCAGCCGATCTCGAGGGCATCCTTGCCGGCCATGGTGCGGGCGGCCGCCAGCAGCAGGTGGGCCTCGTCCCGGCTCACGAACCCGATGGCAGGGTTGTCGCTGTGGACCCGGAAGGTGTGCGGCACCGCCTTGCGGAGCCACGGCCAGGTCAAGGCCCCCGGGTCGCCCAGTTGTATCCCGGGGAAGGCCTCGTCGAGACGCGCGTAGACGATCCCCGGGGCGACGTAGTCCCAGCGCTTGGGAGCCTCCTCGTCCTGTGCCTCGCTCGGGCTCATCGGGCCATCAACCCCGCCTCCACGATCAAGATCGCGACCACCGCGTCGAGGGCGGGGCCGGCCTCGGCGATCCCGGCGTTGGCGGCCACCAGGATCGCCAGGTCGCGGGCCGGTGCCATCCACACCACCGCCGAGGAGCGGTTGTTGGAGCCGGTATGCGTCATGGCCTTGCCTCCCGCCCAGGGACGATCGGCCACGATCCACCCCATGGCGTAGCCGTGGGCCGGCTCGGGCAGGTGCAGGCGGCGATAGCTCTCCACGCCCAGATGGCCCGGCACCCCGCGGGCCCCGGCGAGCTGGTCGAGCACGAACCGGCCCCAGTCCTCGAAGCGGCAGTGGACGGTCCCGGCCGGGGCGATGGCGGGCGGGTTGTCGGCCCCCGGGACCCAGGGAGGCACCGGCTCGAGTCCCCGCTCGGTCCGCCGGTGTCCCCAGGGCTCGTCGAGCTTCGTCCGGCTCCCGGGCGCCCCGAAACCGCAGCCCTCCATCCCCAGCGGCCCGAACACCTCGCGCCGCATCAGCTCCTCGAAGTCGATCCCGGTCCGGCTCTCGGCCACGTGTCCGACCAGGGCATAGCCCAGGTTCGAGTACGCCCAAGCCTGTCCCGGGGGAAGGCCGGGAGCCCGTGCCAGGGTTGCCAGCGCCAGGCGCTCCCGCTGGCGGCGCGGCGGTTCGGACGAGGTGAAGAAGCCGGCCCAGAGCTCGGGATCGATCTCCTCGAGGCCTCCCGGGACGCCTCCACGATGCAGCAGCAGCATCTCCAGCGTGACCGCCCGGTAGTCGGGATGCATGCGCTCTACCAGCTCGGGCAGGCCCTCGTCGAGGCGCAGGTCGAAGCGGAGGGTCCCCTTCTCGACCAGGCGCGCCACCAGCGCCGCGGTCAACGCTTTGCCGCAGGAGCCGAGGTGCATGCGGTCGCGGCGGCCCAGCGGCACCAGCTTGGGGAAGATGCCGCGGGCTCCCACCGCCCCCTGGGCCACGGCCCGCCCGTCGCGCAGCACCAGGGCGGAGAGTCCCGGCAGCCCGAATCCGTTCCGCAGCTTCTCGAGCAGCGGATCGAGATCGGGCGGGAGCCCGGCGGGGCGATCGGCTCCCGGGGCTGCCGGAGCTCCAGGGACCGCGACCGCCAACAACGTGGCGACGAGACCGGGGACGAGGGAACGGCGCATGTCCTCCCGACAATACCCCGACGGACCGTCCCCACCGTTTCCGGTCACGGCTGGAATACTGTTCAGATGTTCACTATACTGGGGAGGGACCGGTGACTCCATGTCCTCCCCTCCTCCCGGCTACGTCGAGCTGCGCGCCGCCAGCGCCTATTCCTTCCTGCGGGCCGCCAGCATGCCCGAGGACCTGATCGCCCGCGCCGCCGAGCTCGGCTATCCCTCCCTCGGACTGGTCGATCGCGACGGGCTCTACGGGGCCCCCCGCTTCCACCGGGCCGCCCGGTCCCGGGGCGTCACTCCCCTGGTCGGGGCCGACGTGCCCCTCGACGACGGTTCCTTCCTGACCCTGCTGGTCGAATCCCGTCCGGGCTACCGGAACCTCTGCCGGCTGGTGACCCGCGGCAAGCTGCGGGCCCCCAAGGGCGAGGGTCACGTCACCCTCGACGAGGTGGAGGAACACCGTGCCGGACTGGTGGTCCTCGAAGGCCAGCTGGCGAGCGGCACCGGCCGGGCCGTGATCCGGGGCGACGAGGCGGCCGCCCGCCTCCGCCTCGACCGGCTGGCCTCGCTCTTCCCGGGCGCCCTCTACCTCGAGGTCTCCCGCCACGGGGTGCTGGCCGAGGAGTGGAGGAACCAGATCCTCCTCGACCTGGCCGAGCGCCGCGGGCTGCCCGTGGTCGCAACCGGCCAGGTGCTCCACGCCCGCCCCGAGGATCGGGAACTCCTGGACGTCCTCCACGCCATCCGCCTTGGGTCCACCCTCGAGGCCCTGGGGCGCCGGCTGGTCCAGAACCACGCCTACCACCTGCGGCCTCCCGAAGAGATGGCCCGCATGTGGTCCGACCGCCCCGAGGCCGCCGCCGCCACCCTCGAGGTGGCGGCCCGCTGCCGCTTCACCCTGGCCGACCTCGGCTACCGCTTCCCGGAGTTCCCGCTCGAACCCGGGGAGACTCCCGACGGCCGGCTCCGCGCCCTGGCCTCGGCGGGCGCCCGGGAACGCTTCGGCGAGGACCGGGGCGGCACCCGGGTGGCGGCCATGCTGGAGCACGAACTCGGCGTCATCGCCCGCCTCGGCCTGGCCGGATACTTCCTGGTGGTCTGGGATCTGGTCCGCTTCTGCCGCGAGTCCGGGATCATGGTCCAGGGCCGCGGCTCGGCCGCCAACAGTGCGCTCTGCTACTGCCTGGGCATCACCGCGGTCGACCCCACCCGGGTCCGCCTGCTCTTCGAACGCTTCCTCTCGGAGGAGCGCGGCGAGTGGCCCGACATCGACCTCGACCTCCCTTCGGGGGACCAGCGGGAGCGGGTGATCCGCTACGCCTACCGTCGCTACGGGACCCGCGGCGCGGCCCTGGTGGCGGTGGTGATCACCTATCGCGACAAGAGCGCCTCCCGCGAGGTCGGCAAGGTGCTCGGGTTCCCGACCGCGGTGCTCGACCGTCTCTCCAAGGTGGCCTCCCGGGGAGGGCTGTCCTCCTCGCCCCACCAGGACGATCGCCTGAGGACCGCCGGTCTCGATCCGGGCCATCCGAGGGTCCGCCTCTTCGTGCGCCTGATGCACCGGATCCAGGACCTGCCCCGCCACCTCGGGCAGCACCCGGGAGGCATGATCCTGGCGGGCTGTCCGCTCGACGAGGTGGTCCCGCTGGAGAACGCCGCCATGGAAGGCAGGGTCGTGGTCCAGTGGGACAAGGACGACTGCGAGGACCTCGGGCTCCTCAAGGTCGACCTGCTCGGCCTGGGGATGATGGCGCTGCTCGAGCGCTCGGTGCCCCTGGTGCGCCGCCACTACGGGGCCGAGCTCGACCTGGCCCGGCTGCCGGTCGACGACCCGCAGGTCTTCGACATGCTCTGCGCCGCCGACACCATCGGCGTCTTCCAGGTCGAGAGCCGGGCCCAGATGGCGACCCTGCCCCGGATGCGTCCCCGCTGCCTCTACGACCTGGTGGTGGAGGTGGCCATCATCCGGCCCGGTCCGGTGCAGGGGAACATGGTGAACCCCTATCTGGAGCGGCGCGCCGGCCGGCAGGAGGTGGTCTACCCCCACGAGTGCCTGCGCCCGGTGCTGGAGAAGACCCTGGGGGTGGCGCTGTTCCAGGAGCAGCTGCTGGAGATGGCCATGGTGGCCGCGGGGTTCACCGGGGGGAAGGCCGAGGAACTACGGCGGGCCTTCTCGAAGAAGCGCTCGGAGGCCGCCATGGCTGCGCTGGAGGGCGCGCTGCGCGAGGGGATGCGGACGCGCGGCATCGGGAACGAGGCCCAGGACCAGATCGTCGCCGCCATCTCGTCCTTCGCCCACTACGGCTTCCCCGAGAGCCATGCCGCGTCCTTCGCGCTGCTCGTCTACGCCAGCGCCTACCTGAAGCGGCACTACCCGGCCGCCTTCTACGCCTCCCTGCTCGACGAGTGGCCCATGGGCTTCTACCACCCGGCCACCATCGTCAAGGACGCCCAGCGCCACGGGATCGAGGTGCGCCCGGTCGACGTGGCGGCCTCCGACTGGACCTGCACCCTGGAGCCCGACCTCGGTCTCCGGATCGGGCTGCGCTACGTGCGGGGGCTACGCCGCGAGGCGGCGGAACGCCTCGTCGAGGAGCGTTCCCGGGCTCCCTTCGTCGACGTCCATGACCTGCGCCGGCGGGCCGCGCTGCGCGACGACGAGGCCCGTGCCCTGGCGCGCCTCGGGGCCCTCTCGGGGCTGGGCGAGTCCCGCCGCAGCGCCCTCTGGCAGGTGACCCGCTCCGATCCCATGGCCGGACCGCTCTGGCGCTCCCTGGCGGCCCCGGAGGAACCGTCGCCGCTCCCCGAGATGACCCCCGCCGAGGAGACCGTGGCCGATCTCATGACCTCCGACATGACCACCGGGCCCCACCCCATGGCCTACGAGCGGGGACGGCTGGCAGCCCGCGGCGTGCTCACCGCCGAAGCCGTGGCCCGCACCCGCCACGGGACCCGGGTCCGGGTCGCCGGCCTGGTGATCGTGCGCCAGCGCCCCGCCACCCGGACCGGGGTGGTGTTCGTGAGCCTGGAGGACGAGACCGGGATCGCCAACGTGATGGTCCCGGGCCCGCTCTTCGAGGCCAAGCGCACCCTGATCTCGACCTCGCCCTGCATGGTCTTCGAGGGCCGCCTCGAGAAGCGCGACGGGGTCCACATGGTCAAGGCCGACCGGCTCCACCGCCTGCGCTCGCGGCTGGCACGCGTGGTCTCCCACGATTGGAGTTGACCTCAGCGCCTCAGCAGCTCCTGGCCGAAGTCGAGCAGCAGCCGGGAGAGCGCCGCCACCGGGTCCTCCCGGGAGCCGGCAGGGGAACGCTCCCCTGGACGCGGCCGGGACCGAGGCGTTTCCCCGGCCCGTTCCGCGGGCGCACTGCCCGGGGGAGGGAACTCGTCCGGCAGCCTCCCCACCGAGATCGCCACCCGGAACCCGACATCGGGTCGGCGCTCCTCCGGTCCCATCCCGGTCCTCCGGGTGCACGGCTGGAGTTCGCCCCCGATCCGCGGCGAGCCGCGCCGGATCACCCGCCGTTCGCCCTCCGCGGCGACCACCCGCGGGTTCACGCCAGCTGCAGCCGCGTAGGCATCGAGTCGGAATCCGTCGTCGCACCAGTCGTAACGGTCCGAGGCCACCCCCGAGAGTCCGAAGGGACTCGCGTCCTCGAACTCCGGTTCGTCGACCACCAACGTCCTCCCCTGGTCGAGCTGGCGCAGGCCCTCGCCCACCACCTCGCCGAACAGCCGCCCGAGCGGCGACCTGCGCAGTCCTCCCGGCTTCCCCTCCGCCAGCAGGCGGTCCACCAGCGCCCCGGCCAGCTCCACCCCGTCGGACTGCCGGAACTCGCGGAGCTCCCCCCAGGGCAAGGCCCACCCCTGGGGACCGCGCATCGCCTTCTCGTACTCGGCCTCGCTCGGCAGCCTTCCCCCCACCCAGCGGGCATAGGCATCGGCCTCCCGCCAGGTCACGCCCGTGACCGGGGCCTCCGGCTCGTCCCTGGTCTCGACGCGACCGGCAGGAACCGGGAACGCGGTGGCTTCCAGGAAGGCCGCGAAGGCCCGGCGGGAGACCGGTGCCCGATCCAGGTAGAAGCCTTCGAGGTCCACCCGGTGGGCGGGCGCCTCCTCCGGGTCGCCCCGGTCGCGGCCGCGTACCGACGACCCGGGCGGCACCCAGACCATCGTCGCCCGGTCCCGACGCCGGGAAACCCGGAGCGGATACCCATGGACCGCGTCATGACGCGAGTCCCCCACCGATCCGATCCTCCCCGGCTGCCGCCACCAGGATCCGAGGCCGTCCCCTCCGCCGTTGCCTGCACGATCGAGCTCGAAGTCCAGGAGCAGCAACCAGAAACCCTCCACGCTCCGATCCCCGGGCTCTGCCGCCCACAGATCGTGGAGACATGGCAACAGCGCGCGTCGCTGTTCCCTCCCGGGGGCCACCCCATGACGCTCGAAGACCCGGCACAGCTCGCGCAGCGCGTCCCGATCCGCGGGATCGCGCTCCAGGCGTCGACGCAGGCGCTGGAGCTCAGCCTCCCGCATGGCTCGCCCTCCCGGACATGGTCACCGGTAGCCACCCATGGATCTCGCTTCCTGGGACTCCCACAAGCGGCGTACCAACGCCGCGAAGGCCGTCGAGAGGGCGACTGCCAGGGCCGCCAGGAAGGGGAACACGAAGGCGACTTCCCCGCCATCGCCCGCCACCGCCCGGTAGAACACCCAGCACGCCATGACCTGGATCACGCCGACCACAGCGACGACGGAGGCGAAGTGGACCATCTCGGGGTTGGAGGTCGAATCAGAGGCCCCCTTCCCCGCCCGCGCATCGCCTTCCGGGGATCTGTTCGTTCCTCTGGAACCCGCCTGTGGATCTGCCATGGAGACCTCCTGGAGACAGTAGCCCCCGGGGTCGGGACTGGAGATGCCCAGGGGCAACCAGAATGACAAGTCCATTGCCATATACCCAGGGCGAACCCGCCCGGCCGGAGCGGTACACTCGGCGGCCGGGAGGTCCGGTGTCCGGCAGCCGCGGCAGCATCCGCGTCCGTACCCTCTGGGCCATGCTGGCCGTGGGCGGGTTGGCCGCGGTCCTGGTGGGCGCCGCCTCCATGGCCGCCCTCACCCGCGAGCTCCACTACCAGGCGGGGACCACCACCGCATTGGTCTGCCGCATGGTGAAGACCCATGTGAACGAGGAGATCGGCGCCGGCCGCCAGCTGGTGGAGCGGGCCGCCGCCCGCCTCGCCGAGACCCGCTTCGACGAGGACTCGCTCGATCGGGTGCTGGGAGACGCGCTGGCCTTCCACCCGGTCTTCGACTCGATCTACGCCTACGACCTGGCGGAACAGGTGGTGATCCGCCGCTACCCCACCGGCAAGGACACCTCCCCGGGACGCAGCCGCACCCTGGACGAGAAGGGAGACCCTCCCTTCTCAGAGGCCGCCCGCAAGACCCTGGTCGACGGCGAGACCCGGGCCCTGCCGGTGCGGATCTCCTCCAAGGGGACCTCCTACGTTCCGCTGATCACCGGGGTGCGCGGTCCGGACCGGAAGGTCGTGGGCCTGCTCTCGGGAGCCATCTCGGCGGCCGGGCAGGGTTTCCAGGAGATGATCGCGGCCCTGGCCCTCGGGCATCGCGGCTATGTGATGCTCACCGATGCCGAGGGCGTGGTGCTCGCCTCCTCCGAGGGCGCGCCCGCCAAGGTGGGCGAACGGTTCTCCCCGGAGCGGACCCGGCACTGGGGAGAACTCCAGCTGGTCCACCCGGGCGGGATCGACTTCGCCTCGGTCCAGGAGCTCGACGGGATCGGCATCCGGGTGGTCTGCGGCCTCCCCCGGGAGAAGGCCCTGGAAGCCCTGCCCGAGGTGTTGACCCGGGCCGCGGTCATGGCACTGCTGGCCCTGGTCCTGGCGGGGGCGCTGGGGGTCTGGCTCTCGGAGCGGATCGCCGGCCCTATCCAGCGCCTGGTCGAAGGGATTCGACGGCTGGGCGAGGGAGTGCTCACCCACCGGGTGCCGGTCGAGGGCGAGGACGAGCTGGCCGATGCCGCCTCGGCCTTCAACCGGCTGGCCGAGACCCTGGCCCGCAACCGCATGATCGAGGAGTTCTGGAACGACCCGGACCTCGACGACTCGGGCTCCGCCGATCGCGACGCGCTGGCCCCGGATCCCGACCCCCCGGCCTGAGAGCTATCTGCCGATCCAGGTGGAAGGCGGCCCGCGGTCCCCGGGGTGCGATCCGACCGCCCCACCAGCCGGCCCGTCGCCCGGACCCGGGTGCTGCGCTCCCGCCGGGGATCCCGACCCCACCCAGCCTGCCGGTCGCCGGGAGAGCGACCCACCCCCGACCATGGAGGCGCCCACTGCGGCCTGGAGCTCGCTCGGGCTGGGTGCCTCGCCGACCTTCGGCAGGGGTGCGACCCGCCGCACGCCATAGCCGTGGTCCTCCGGAGGAACGATCCGGGGCGACACCTCGGCAGCCTCGGCACGCGCCCGCAGACCGGGATCCCGGAACAGGCGGGCGAGCTCCCGGCAGGCCGCCGGGTCGGCACCGAGCGCCTCCCGGAGGGTGGCCTCGGCCGCCTCCCGATCGCCCCGCTGGTCATGGGCCAGGGCCAGCCAGACCAGGGCCCGCCCTCCCGCCTGGCGCGCCGCCGCCAGCCGTTCCAGCAGGCCACGGGACCAGGCCAGCGACCGGGCATCGCTCCGGTCCACCGTGAGGGCAGGGGGTGCGGGAGGCTCGACCGAGGTCCCCTCTCCCCTCACCGACGGAGGAGCGAAGGGGCCTTCCCCCGCATGCAGGCCCGAGCCGAGGAGCAGCAACCACCCGCACGCCACCCGGAGCGCCACGCTCGCCACGAGGGCCTCCCGATCTCCCGACCCCAGCGTGCCACAGGTCGCGGCAACCGGCACGGGCCGACCGAGGGGAGGGAGGCAGCCTTCCCAGAGCCGACTCCCGGCGCCGATCGAACAAATTCCTTGGCGCCCCGCGGGTCCCGGGTGTAGAACCCGGCCACCGAGTTCCGAGTAGCGGGCGGGTGTCGGTACGACCGCCCCGTCCTGGACCGGCCTTGCGTGCCTGGTGCCCCGAGAGGGCGCGAGGGGCGCGTTCGTACTGCAGCAGAGGAAGTCCGCGTTGTCGTTCCGTCGTTCCGTCCTTGCCATGCTCCTCGTCGTCCTCGGCTTGCCATGGGCGGGCCCCGACCTGCACGCGGTCCCGCCCCCCCGGCTCGACCTCGGGCATGCAGTGGCCCTCGATGGCCTGCTGCTCGGGGAGGACGGGCCCACCGCTCCCGAGTCGGGACCACTGGCCGCCGACCCCGACGGCCTGCCCGGATTCGCCATGGTCCCTATCCCCGTGGAGGCTGGCGACGCCGAGGTGCTCGCCCACTACCCCGACAACCAGCACCTCCGGAGTCCCTTCGGGCCGGGCGTCACGGTCGCCTGCGAGGGCCTGATGCAATGGCTGGCCCCCCGCGGCGACGGCACCCGATGGCACTCGGGACTCGACCTGGTCCCGGCCGCCCGCAAGGCCAGAGGCCATCTCCTGTTCTCGCCCGGCGACGGGTTCGTGCTCCGGGTCGCCGACGGCCACCCCCAGTGGGGCAGCTACCTGGTCGCGGTCTACCGCCAGGGCCGGCACCTCTACCTGACCGGCTGGCTCCACCTCGAACCCGGCTCGCACCACCACCTGAAGCCGAAGCTGCCGCGGCGGGTGGCGGCGGGCGAGGCGATCGCCCGGGTCGGGTCCTCGGGGGCCGCCCGGGGAGCCCACCTCCACCTCGACGTGATCCGGCTCCGGGAACCCGAGGCCCCCGAGGACCTCTCCGCTCCCCTGTGGAAGGGTCGGGACTGGTCGGAGTTCGTGCACCCCGCCGAGGTGATCGAGGACCTGCCCCGCAGCGTCTACCGGAATCGGGCCC
>CAYOHP010000063.1:0-34385 GCA_964403795.1 uncultured bacterium
AACTGGACCGCGGGACTCTCCTTCGAATTGCCCTTCGGGAACCGGGCCGCCAAAGCCCTGAGCCGCCAGCGCGAGCTGCAGCGGATCCTGAGCCTGCGGACCGTGGCCCTGCGCAAGCTCCAGATCCAGAAGGACGTGGCCTCGGCGAGCGCGGCCTTGGACCTCGCCTGGAACCTCATCCTCTCGGCCCGCCAGGACACCCAGGCGGCCTCCGCCATCTTCCAGACGGAGACCCTGCAGTTCGAGCTGGGGGAACGGACGACCACCGAGGTGTTGGAGGCCGCCCAATTCCTGGCGGACGCCCAGATCTCGGAGGTCTTCGCCATGCGGGACTACGAGCTCGCCAAGATCGACCTGGCCCGGTCCGCCGGCATGCTGATCGAGTACGGGGGCCTGACCCTCGATCCCTGATCCCGGGATCCGGGCCCGGCGTCGCTGGCCCCGGCTCCCGCCGACTTCTCCGGGAGGTCCGCATGGAGAACCGAGAACCCCTTCCTCCTCCCCCACGGCGCCCGGCGCCCGGGCTCTGGACCTGGCTCGGCCTCGGTGGGATCAAGGGCAGCATGGCCTTCCTCTTCCTGGGCCTCGGCCTGGTCTTCACTTGGCTCTTCGTGTTCCAGGCCGACCTCTGGGGCTGCCTCCACGGTGCGGCACCGAGCCGGTCGGTTCCCGGTACGGTGGTGGCGGTGGAGCGGAGCGGCTGGCACGAGGGGGCCCGCAGGCGCGGCGTCGGTCGCACCATCCGGGCCATCCGGGTGCGTTTCCCGACCGGTTCGGGCGATGCCCCCCCGACCTCCCCCCCGACCGTGGAGCATGAGATCGTCTCCTATTCGGAGGAACTGGAGCTCGAGGTCGGGGACGAGGTCCGGGTCGAGGTCCCGGAGGGACGCCCGGACCGGGCCGTGGTCCAAGGTGCCCGGCGGGCTCCCATCCCTCCCTTCGTCCTGGGGATCTTCGTGCTGCCCGTGATCGGACTCGGTCTGCTGGCGAGCGCGCTCCGGACCGGAGGTCGGCGTCTCGACCTGATCCGGGAAGGAGTGGTGGCCCGGGCCCGGCTCCTGTCCCGGACACCGACCGGGATGAAGGTCAACGGTCGTCCCTGGGAACGCTGCGAGCTGGAGGTCGAGCGCCCGGGTGGGGCCGGCTACCGGGTGACCCTGGGTACCCATCGCAGCGACCTGTTGGCGGCCGCCGACGGCGCCCTGGTCCTGGCCCCGGCACGGGGCGAAGGTCCGCCGGAGCTCCTGGAGGACCTCGGGGTGGCGCCGCGGGCCGACGGCAGCATCGGTCCGGTCGCCGCCGGGCTGGCCCGGCTCACCGGGATGACGGCTGCCGGGATGGGTCTCGCCTGGCTCGCCACCCTGGTCCGACTCGTCCAGCTGGCCCTGTGACCCCTCCGGAGCCCGGGTTCAGAAGACCCGCACCACGCTCCGGATCACCGGCAGGTTCAGCTCGTCGACCATGGGTTCGTTGCCTTCCTCGAACGGGTCGCGGAGCACCACGTTGGCGTTGATCAGGAAGTTGTAGCGCAGGTTCCCGGGCGGGACGTTCTCGATCACCCGCACGAAGACGCGGTCCGAGGGGAAGGCGTCCCCCGAGACGTTGCCGTCGTCGTCGATGGTGCGGGTGCTCCCGTCGTCGAAGAGTTCGATCAGCCCTTCGGTCTTCGAGAACCCGTTGAAGTCTCCCAGTACCTGGACAGTCGCCACGTTCTGGAAGGCGTTCTCGGTGGCCAGGTAGATGAACTTCACCCGCCCGGGTCGCTTCGCCAGCATGCGGGGCGGGGCCACCAGGGCCGGAGGGTCGTTCAGCTCGTCCTCGGGAACCGGGAAGACTCCCGTCAGCACGGTGGTCCGGCCGATCGCCAGCGGACCCAGCGGCCCGATCTCGGGATCCAACAGCACATGACGGGCGACCAGGAAGAAGCGTCCCCCCTCCTTGGGGGTCGTGACCTTGAACCTCCCCTCCTCGTCGGTGAAGGCCGCGGCGGTGATCAGGAGGTCGCGGGAGTTGTTCACCCGGGTCGGCGCCGAGCCGGCCAGGTCCACCCGGATGTTGCCCTCGGTGAGCCCGGGCTCCATGGCGAAGTCCCCGGTCACGGTGCTGCGATCGGGAGCCACCGAGATCTCCTGGAGGCAGCCCGTGATCGCCAGGGTGGCAGCGGAGAGCAGGCCGAGCACGGCCCTCCGCCGGGATCCAGTCTCGATCGCCACCGGGATCTCCTCGTCAGAAGTTGGTCTGGGCCGTCAGCCGGTAGACCTTCACGGTCTTGTGGAAGCTGGCCGGCCCGTTGTCGATCGGGTCGTTCGGGTTCTCGTACTCGTCGCCGTAGGAGAAGACCACCTCCGTCTTCTCGGTCGGGAGGTACTTCAGGGCCACGAAGTGGTTCAGGTTCACGAAGTCGTCGAGCAGATCGCCGATGCCGCCCCGACCCGGGATGGTGTTGTCCGACTGGAACAGGTCGGTGGACTGGAAGCCGTAGACCCAACGGAACTCCAGGGCCCGCGACAGCTGCCAGTTGGCCTCTCCCGAGAAGATCTTCGACAGGTTGGACTCGCCGTTCCCGGGAGGGGGCCCTCCCACCACGGTCCCGGCCCCGGACTCGCCGTTGTTCTCGGTGACCTGGTTCACCCACAGTCCCTTCAGCCCGAAGTTCGAGGTCAGGGTGAAGGCGCCTTCCCCGATGAAGCGGTGGAAGTTGCGACCGTTGACGGGGATCCGGGGAAGGCCGAGCAGCGTGAGATCGGCGTTCTCGATGTTCTCGAAGGCGCCCTTCAGGAAGATCGCCGGGGTCGGCTGGACCGAGAGTTCGAGGCGCTGGCGCTTGAACGAGAAGTGGGCGCCGTCGGCGGCGCGGGCGTCGAAGTCGTCGATGAAGGAGAGCTCGCCGGAGATCCCGACCTTTCGGACGGGGCGGTAGTCGATGCGGAGGTCGTTGATCAGCGCCCCCTCCTCCTCGGTGATCCCGCCGGTGGCGGTCTCCTGGGGGAGGTCCTTCTGGATCTCGCTCTGGAACTCCACGTGGATCCGGGAGTCGATGTCGGCGATGGCCTGGAGGTAGAAGCGGCTGGCCGGCTCGAAGTCGTTGCCGCGCGGGTTCAGGGGATCCCGGTCGAAGGCCTTGACCTCGTACATCGCCTCCACCGTCAGGTTGTCGAGGGTTGTCAGTCGCTCGGGATCGAAGGTGTAGCGGAGCTGGGTGCGGGCCAGTCGCTCGCCCCGGGTGTCGGGCCCCGGGACCAGGGGTCGGGTACGCAGGAAGTTGAAGTGGACGTCGGTGTCGACGAACGGATCCTGGGCGGTCAGGGCCTGGAAGTCGTAGCCGTAGTAGTAGCCCTTGAACAGGCCCAGGAAGCCCCCCTGCCGGTAGCGGGCGTCGAGCCGGTAGGCGAGGTCCTCGTGGGCACCCCGTCCGGCACTGGCCAGGACCTGGGCGGTGTACTCGAGCTCGTGGGCCTTGCGGCGACGCTGGTACTGCACGTCGACGCCCACCACCCGATTGCGGTCGTCCTCGAAGTCGTAGCTGAAGGCGGTCTCGTTGTAGGTGAGCCCGACCAGGACCTCCTTCCCGCTGCCGGGCAGGAAGCGCCACGGCTCGTAGGTCAGCCGCAGGGCGTAGTTGTCGATCTGGGTGGTCCGGGCGGGGAGGAAGACCCGCTGGAGGTCGTAGCGGTCGTCGCCGGGGAAGTAGGTCTCCTCGAGGTCCGAGAGCACCGAAGCGAAGTACGTCCACTTGCCGGCCTCTCCCCCGGCCTCCACTCCGGAGAAGGCGTCGAAGGGACGGGGCGTGAGGTAGTAGGCGGGCACTCCCGGGGAGCGATAGGGATCCCGGAGGAACAGGCTGTCGAGGTCCAGGACCCCGTCGTCGAGGTCCCGGATCGAAGGCACCCGGACCCGTGCCGGCGTTCCCGGGCTCCGCCCCGGATCCACCGCGAACAGGCGCGAGGGATCGCCCGGCTCCGTGGGCGCCTCGTTGGCGAAGAGCCGCAGGTCGAGGAAGTCGGTGTCCAGGATCACATGCCCCCGGTGGAAGCTCACCCGCTTGTCGTCGATCACATCGGTGGCGAACGAATCGGCGGCGGAGTCGCCGACCACGGGCGGGTTCCCGTAGCGGTAGTAGAGCGAGCCCTGCTGGATCCCGGAGAGCCTGGCCTTGATCTCGGCGAAGGCCTCCACCCCCGCGCCCAGCTGGTTCCCGGGTGAGGCACGTCCCAGGACCCGGAGGAAGATCTCCTGCTCGAGCGGGGAGAGGCCGCGCTGGAAGAACTGGCGCTGCGGGAGGGGGAGCTGGTCGAAGGGGAAGGGCCGGTCCGGGAAGGAGAACCGGTAGTTGACCGGATTGAAGGGTTCCTCCGTGAAATGCTGGGTGGCGCGGTAGAAACCGTCCACCTTGATGTTGGAGCGGCGCCTCTCCAGGGCCTGGACGCGAGCCTCCTGGAGTCCCAGGCGGGCCTGGAAGGCATCGGTCCGGACCCCCAGGATCTGCAGTTCGGCCCGGAACTCCCGGGTCAGGTCCTGGACCAGACGTTCCTCGGCCCGCACCTCGGTACCCTGCCTGCGGGCCTCCTCGATCCTCCCGAGCAACTTGCCGAGCAGGACCGCCAGCTCGTAGCGGGTCATCACCTTGCGGCCTTCGAAGGGGTCGCCCGGCTCGACCAGGCCTGCGAGCACGCCCTGGGCCTGGAGCTGCCTCAGGGCCTCCACCGCCCAGTGGTCGGGCGGCACGTCCGCGAAGGGATTCCCCGGGGCCAGCGCCGGCAGGGGCGCAGTGGCGGCCGGCGGCCCGGATCCGCTCCCCGTCGCCTGCGACCGAGCCGGGCCGGGAAGCCCCAGTCCGGCCAGAAGGGCAGGGCCGAGCAGGCACGCGAGCGCGCGACGCGGGATGCGAGGAATCATTTCTCCCTATGTCCATCGGCCTCATGTGCGTCCGCCGCCACCGGTTCCGTCGGCTTCCCCCGCGGGAGCCGCTTCCCGTGGGTCCCGACCCAGGTGATAGGCTGATCCGGTGACGAGCCCTTCCCCGCCTTTCGAGACCGTGTTCCACGCCTCCGGCCTGGTCGAGTGGCAGAGCCCGATCCCCGGTCACGGCTGGGCCGGGCTGCCGGTCCCCCAGGAGGGCCCGCTGACCGAAGCCGACCTCCATCTGCTGCGCCTGGCATGGGAGCTCGCCCCGGTCGACGGGGTGAGAGCCGTGGTCCTGCCCGACCACGAGGTGATCGGGCGCTACGCCGAGGACCGGAGCCTCCCGGAGCGGGTCCTGTCGCACCTGCCCGACCCGGGTCGGGGAGCGGACCCGGACGCGGACGGGCCGACCTCGACCCGATCGGAAGACTCCGGTCCTCCCACGGGGGGCTGGCGCCTGGTCCGGGTCGATCGCTTCGGCGACCTGGTCGAGCTCTTCAGCTTCGCCAACCGGGAAGCCCTCGGGATCCGGCTCGGGGTGCTGACGGTCGGCGATCTCGCCGGGCTGGCCCTGGCCGTCGACGGCCTGGTCCGGAGCGACGGGCGGGACCCTCCCGGCGGGGAGCTCTGGGCCTGGGGAACCCTCACGACCCCCGGAGAATCGGGCCATGCCGGGTTCCGCCTGCGCCTCGGAGGCCTCGACCGGAGCTCGCTCGAGGCCCGGCTCGCCGAGCGGGCGACCCGCCTGGCCGCGGACCGGTCCCTGTTGGCTTCGGGCCGGCGCCAGGACCGGCGCCGGGTCCTCGATGGCCTGCTCGGGACGGGCCGGGGTTCCTTCGGCGCCTGAGAACCCCTCGGGGAATGCCCCGCCGGCCTTCCGTCGCCGGCTCGGTCCTCACGACCTCAGAACTTCATCGGGGTGGTGACCAGTCTCCAGAACGGCACCCGCTGGGGATGGACCATGTTGAAGGCCTCGTCGAGCACCACGGTGTAGACGCTGCGGACCGCCATGACTTGGGCCTGGTGGCGCCCGAAGATGGGGCGGGACATGCCCCGGTCGTCGTAGACCTCCTTGAGCGCCAGCTCCCGGTACTTGGCGAGGATCTCCTCCCGGCGGAAGTCGAAGTCGCGGGTCTCGTCGGGGGCGAGCAGGGTCTTGAAGGTGTAGGGCCGTGCCAGGTCGTCGGCCTCGATGTGGATGATGATCTTGTGGGAGGAGCCGCCCAGGAGGCGGATCAGGGTCTCGTTCCCCACCATCTTCACGACCGCCTTCTTGCCGCCCTTGGCCTCGACCACGGCTTTGATACGGGCGATCACGCCCTCCCGATCGGCCTTCAGGGCGGCCCACAGGTTGTCGACCTTGGCCAGCTCCTTCATGGATCCGGCCAGGAAGAAGTCGGACTCCCGTCCTCCCATGGCCAGTTCCCACGGATCGACGATCAGGTCGTCCCGGGTGACCCGCATCCGCATGCGTTCGATCTCGACCGGGTTGCCCTTCAACTGGAAGGCATCCAGGAAGAAGTCCCGGAGTTCGATCCGCCCCTCCCAGTCGGGCCTGGCGGCGCTGCCGCCGACCCGGGCCTCGACCTCGATCTTCCCGTTGCTGCGCATCTTGGCGGCGGCCGGGACCAGGCGGGTCATCACCTGCTGGAGATCGACCCCCAGTCCGAGACCCAGGTCGAGGTCGCGGACGCCCTTCACGTCCCGGACGCTCCCGGTCACCACCAGGCTCTGTTCCATCGAGGTGGCGGTCAGCCTGCCCAGGTGCAGGTCGACCCCGTCGTAGCGCAGGTCTCCCGCCAGGAGCGAGAAGTCGAACGGCCCCTTCTCCGGGTGGACCGCCTTGGCCCGCACCTCCACCTCGCCGCGCACCCCGATCCGGGGCGCCTGGCCTTCCCTCGGCTCGACTTCGAGATCGACCCGCACCTCGGCGGGTTCCACCGCCACCGTGATCCCCCCGGGGGGACCCGGCACCACCGCCCCGGCATGCGAGAGGCCGACCCGGGCGTTGCCGGCGAGCTTCCTCCGGTCGCCGGAGAGCCCCACGTCCAGGACCACCTCGGCGGACGGCTGGAACTCCCTCACCTTGTCCGCCAGGACCTCCGGGAGGAAGGCCATCAGCTCGTCCAGGCGCGAGAACCTGGCTCCCAGCCTGAGGTCGGTCTCGCGCTCGCCCCTGGGATCCGTGACCCTGGCCCTGAGCCGAACGTCGCCACCCGGGAGGGCAGCATCGACGCCGGCATCGATCCTGAGTCCCTCCGGTCGTGCCAGTTCGCCCTTGGCCTCGACCTGGAGGCGGAGGCGACCGGCGACCGGACCGCGGATCCTGTCGCGGATCTCCGGCGGAAGGCGGGGCAGCACGTCCTCGAGGCGAAGTCCGTCGCCGGCGGTGCGGAGCGTGACCGCCAAGGCCTTGGACCCGGCCGGGTCCTCGATGCCGCCTTCCAGTTCGAGAGCCCCGATGGGGAGCGCGAGCGAGAGCTTGGCCCCGATCCCGGGCTTGGCGGGTGTCCCTCCGGCATCGACCTGGAGCCGCAGGTCGGCCCGGTCGAGCCCGATCTTCCCGATCCGGACGCGGCTCTCCTCGGGCAGGTGCGGGAACATCCGGGTCAGGTCCAGGCCGGTGCCCGGGGTGCGCAGCCGCGCCTTGAAGGAGCGTCCGCCCCGGAGGTCGTCCACCTCCCCCGAGAGGCGGAGGGCTCCTCCCGGGAGCGTCAGCTCCGCCGGCGGCAGCTTCAGGGCGTGGCCATCGGTGGAGAGCGCCAGGCGATCCAGGTGCAGCGGGATCGCGCTGCCCCCGGGGACCTGGACCTTGGCATCGAGACCGGCGAGCGCGACCGAGGCCTCGACCTCGGGGCTGGTGACCGGACCCCGGGCCGACGCCGAGAGGCCGAGCGTACCCGCCAGCCCGAGGGCCGCCACCTTGTCGCGGATCGGGGCCGGAAGGCGGGAAGCCAACCCGGCGAGCTCCAGGGGCTCGCCGGCTTCGTCGCCGAGCGAAAGGCTCGCCTCCAGGGTCCGCTCGCCCAGCGGGTCGGCGAGGGCGGCCTTCCCCTGGAGAGTGGCCCCCAGCGCCTCCACCCGGAGTCGCTCCAGGCGCGCCTCGGAGAGGCTCCCGGCCACGGCCAGCTCGGCCCGGACCGGGATCTCGAGCGCGCCGCGCTTCCCGGGGGCCCCGGCTCCGGAGCGCGAGTGTTCGAGCCCGGTCTGGACGAGCCCCGGGCGCAGCCGCGCCTTGACCCGCTCGGGGCTGCGCTGGCCGGCCGCCAGCTCCGGGTCGGCCTTGAGCCGGGCCACCAGGGTGCGCAGGTCGCCGACCCCGGAGAGTCCGGGGACCTCGGTCAACACCGGGAGATGGGCCGTCACGACCAGGCTGGCCCCCAGGCTCCCGGCGAGGCCGAGCTCGGCGAGGCGGGCGAAGCCCTCGCGGGCCTTGTCGCTCGCGAGCGGGATCCTCCCGTCGAGGGAGGGATGGACCCGATCGAGCGCCAGCGCCGGGACCGAGACCGACAGCTCGACGTCGGGAAGGCCCGAGAGGGGCGCGGCGGAGAGTCCGGCCCGGAGCACCGGCATGCCGGCCACCGAGAGCTCCAGGCCCTCGAGCGAGAGCCGGTCCCCGGCTACCCGCACCCGGGTCGGGGCGAGGCGGACGGGGAGCGGGACGTCGGCCAGCTTGGGTTCCAGGGACCCGGGGCCGATCCCCAGTTCCAGCTCGGGAATCACTCGCCCGGACCGGGGCCGGCCTTTGACCTTGGCCAGGAGCGCCAGGTCGAGGCGCGGCGAGAGGGCCTGGACACGCTCCCGGGTAGCCGGCGGGAGCATGGCGACCAGGGCCGCGAGATCGAAGCGCTCGGTAGCCAGCTCCAGGTCGAGTTCGGGATCCTTGAAGTCGCGGACCTTGCCGCGCAGCGCGACTCCCACCGCTTCGCCCAGGGCGAGGCGGACCCCGGTGACGTCGACCTGGTCGGGACGGACCCGCAGGTCGATGTCGAAGGACGCCGCCAGCTCGGTCTCGCCGCGCTCGACCCGTACCGTCGACCGGGGGACCCGGACCCTGAGGTCGTAGTCCGGCGGACCGCCTCCGAACCGGACGGTCCCTTCCACCGCCAACGGGATGCGGCCCGGATCCACGGGCAGGCCGCGGGCCGCTAGGTACGGCTGCACCGCGCCCAGGGGTAACCCGGCGAGACGGATCTCGGCCGACCCGGTCCTCTCCGGGAGCTCCATCCCCAGGTCGACCTCGAGGGGTGCGCCCAGGAGTCCCGCCTCCAGCCGGGCCTGGAGCCGGCCTCGCCCACCGGGGGGGAGGTCCACCACCAGCCCGAGCCGGTCGAAGGTGGCGACCATGGGCTCGCCCGGCACGGTGCGGTCCACCACCACGATCTCCGCCCGCTCCAGCCGGAACCTCCCCAACTCCACGGGCGAGGCCCTGGGCCCGGCCCCCGGGGTCGGAGGGCCCGGCGATTCCTCCCCGCCGGCCGGGAGCTGGGTCGGGGCCGGGTCGGCAGGCGCCTCCCCGCCGGAACCCTCGCGGTCGTCGCCGTCCCGGGCGTGCGAGGGTTCGGGTTCGGGGTCCCCGGGGAGCCCGCGCCGCAGCTCCTCGGCCTCCCGGAGCACCGATTCGGCCTGCTTGGAGAACTCGCTGCGCATGGCCTCGGCCCGGCGGCGGCGGTGCTCCCGGATCCGCTCGGCCAGGTCCTGGAGGTTCCACCGGCCGTCGGCGGCCCGTTCCAGTCGGATCCGGGGCGCCACGACCCGGATCTCGTCGATCCGGAGCTTCCGCTGGAGCAGCGCCGAAGGATCGAGGCGGATCCGGAGCGCATCGAGGCGGAAGACCTCCTGGTCGAGGTGGGGCAGGACGATCCGCTCCACCGAGACCTCGGGGAAGGTCGCGAAGTGCAGCTCGAGCGAGGTCGGAGCCACCCCGAGGTGCTCCCGGCAGAGGTCGAGGACGGCCCGCTCCAGCGCCCCGGAAGCGATCAGCTCGTGGAGATGGCGCGCCCCGATCCAGAGGCCCAGGGTGAGCACCCCGGCCACCAGGACCATGGCGATGAGCAGGCGACGCATGGGGTTCCGGGCCCCTCGGCTCTCGGCCCGGGACTCCGCTCCTCGGGCGGGGGAGACGCCCCCCGGCACCTGCGAACTGTACATCCTCGGAGGGCTCTGGCCTCCCAGCGCGACCGGCCCGGAAGGGCGACGAATTGGAGGGTCCACCCCTGGCGCCGGGGAGGTGAGCGGGAACCGGCTGGCTACAATGACAGGGTGAGCCGACCCCGCCTTCCCCTCTGGCTGGTCACCGATCGCCTCGATCAATGCCGCGCCGCCCTCGACCTGGCCGTTCGCCTCTTCGCCCAGCGCCTCGAACTGCCGGCGGCCGCCTGGTCCACCGACCTGGTGGCCTCCGCCGAGGAGGCCGGCATCGAACTGCTGGGCACCGGTCCCGGAGGAGTGCCGATCCGGAGGGATGGGGAGCCGGTCCGGGAACCCAGGGTCCGGGTGGGTGCCGAGGGGGTAGGCCGGGACCCCTTCCGGATCGCCTGCCAGGCTGAATTCGAGGCTTCGGCCCCCGACCATCCCTGGATCGAGATCGACCCGCGCCTGCCGCCCGCCGCCTCGGTCGAAGCGATGGTGACCGAGCACCGCATGCATCTGGTGGGGGCCTGGGCCGGGGGCGCGGCCGGGGTCCGGCTCGGGCCCTGGCCATGGTGGGACGAGATCTCTCCGTTCGCCGATCCGGAGGGCCCGCTGGGTGCCGAGCTCTTGAGGTTCCGGCGGGCCGAGGCGGCCCTTCCGATCGGATGCTTCGAGGACCCCACTCGCCTGCTGGTCGAGCCGGACCGGCCCGACGAGGAGGACCGGCGGCGGATCCGGGAGGCCTGGCTCACCTTGAAGCTGGCCGGGATCACTCCCCAGAGGGTCACCGCCGCCGAGGCCACTCGCAAGGTCATGAACCGGGCCCGCCTGGTGGTCGTTCCCGGAACCTGGGACTTCCCGAGCGAACGCTGGGTGAACCTCGGGGGATGGGTACGGGGAGGCGGAGTCCTGCTCCTCGGATTCGACGACCGCTCCTTGGAAGGAGGGCTCGCCAACGGTCACGGGCCCCCGGGACCCGGCTTCCTGACCCGCCTCACCGGACAGGAGCCCCGCGGGGCGCGGGCTGCCAGGGCCCTCGCCAGGGACCTCGTCCGGCTCCGGGTTCCCCGGGGGGCGAAGACCATGGGGGAACTGAGGGAGGTCCGGATCCCCGTCGCAGCCCCCCGGTTCGCGTGGCCGCTGGCGGCTCCCACGGAGGCCGGCGACACCCCGACGACTGGGCGATGCCGGCCCGTCTCGTGGCTCGCGGAGGGGCCTTGGGGCGAGCCAGGACTCTGGCTCCACGAGCTGCAGAAGGGCCGGGTGGTGGCTTCCAGCCTTCCCCTGGAGGCCCTCCTGGCAGACCTCTCGGCTCCCTACTCCGAAGCGGTTCCCGAGGCGAGGGACGGCGGCCGGCGGGTGGCGGTGGACCTGGCTCGGCTCCTGGCCGGGGCGCTCAGGACCGCGGGGGCGCTCGAGCCCCAGGTCCGCACAGATCCCTTCACGGAGCTGCGGGTGGCGACGGCCCGGGGCGGGCTTCCGGTCGGGGCCCTGGTGGTGAACCGCGGCTCGGACCGGACCCCGGGGCGGCTCCCGGTCCCCGGACTCGACCGTTTCGAGGCCGAGGACCTGCTGGCCGGGAGGCCGGTGGCGCTCATGAACGGCAGCCTGGTCTGCCCGGTGCCGGCCGCCGACTATCGGGTGCTCTCGCTGCGTCTCCGGGAACGCTCGTAGCTCGGCCGCGGCTCGCCCGCGAGGGCGATCGGTCGGCGATCAGGCGTCGTTGACGTCCAGCATCTTCTGGACCAGCGCCAGCCGGTTCTCGAGGATCTCGTTGCGGGTCGCCAGCGGCGGCCCCGGGGGCAAGGTCTTGTGGTAGTTGAGCAGGCCCTGGATCCGCTCCTTGAGCGGGGTGAGCACGCCGGAGAAGCCCGACGCACCCGGCTCCCGGGTCATCATGAAGAACGAGAACACGTCGACGAAGGTCGACCAGACCTTCCCGCTCTGGAGCGGCAGGCGCCCCTCGTCGAGATCGGCACCGAGTTCGGCGATCAGGGCCTCGGTCAGCTTCTCCTGCTTCTTGCCCTGGCCCATCATGGCGAGCTTGGCGCGGAGCCCGAAGTAGACCATCGGGAGCTTCTTGCCCTTGGCCTTGGCCTCGCCGGCCTTCCCCATGAAGGTGAGAAGGTCCTTGGTGGAGTCGACGATCCCGATCATCCCCTTCTCGAGCTTCCTCGGCTGGGGACCCGGTCCCGGGCGATCCGGCTCGGCCGGGGGCTCGAGGGAGAGGGCGGTGATGTCCCGGACCTTGGCCGCCATCTCGACCCGGGGCATGCCCTCGGCGGGACCGCCGCCCTTGACCATCTCGTAGACCTCTTCGACGGCCTCCCGGGTGGTCTCGATCACCAGGTAGGCCTTGCCGTAGAGCCCGGAGGCCACCTGGAACTGGGGCCCGTCGTTCAGGAGGGTCATCGGCTCGCTGCCCTCGATGGTGAGGTGCACCCGGCTGGGGTAGAAGCCCTTGAACCGGGCGATCAGGGGATTTTGCGAGTGGATCGCATGGAAGTGGGCGGCGGTGTCCTCGAGGATCCGGGCGCCCTCGGCTCCGGGTCCCGCCAGGAGCGCTCCGGGGAGGCCCCCGAGCGCCACCAGTCCCGCCATCAGGATCGTTCGCGACATGCCGTTCGTCCGCTTCATGGTGCCGGGAGGATAGCCGCCGGTCGCCGCATGTAAAGCCCCCCGTGTCATCCCGGTGCAGAGAGCGGCACCGACCGGGGGGAGGCGCAGGCATAGATGGCGCAACGCCCGGTGTATGCGAAGCACTCCTGGTGGTGGGTGGTGTCGCAGGCGGCGCAGGCCACGGCCCGGTCCAGGACCACCTCCCCGCAGACCCGGCACAGGGCCGACTCCAGGCGGCGCTCGACCCGCTGGTCGGGGAGCGGGCGGGCCGCGGCCAGGCGGGGCCGCACCAGGGCGGCGAGCAGGAAGACCGCGCCCCGGGTCCAGTCCCGGAGCACCCGGGCGTCCACCGCGTCGGCGGAGAGCTGGTGCTTCAGCCGGACGAAATCGGCCTGGGACTCGAACCAGAGATTGGGGCGGGCCGGAGAGCGGAAATAGAGATCCAGGATCCTGGCCCGGATCCGGGGCGTGAGGATCGCCTGGGCTCCCGAACCCGGCAGGACCCGGGTGAGGAAGCGGGCATCGAAGGTCGACCCCGAGGAACCCACCCGCTCGAGCCAGGGGGCTCCGAGGTCCCTCCCGAGCAGGTTGGCCGAGAGGCAGTTCACCACCGGGAGCGGGTTGCTGCCCGGGTCGATCTCCCGGCTCCGGGCCTGGACCACGACCTGGAAGCCATCCCGCCCTCGGAAACTCGGTCCCAAGCGGACGGTCGTGGTCCACCGGGGCCGCTCCACCGAGAGCAGGGGGAAGAGATCGGTCGTCCGGTCCTCCCTCAGACTGCCCCGGTAACCTCCGGCGACCTCCTGGAGGACGCCCAGGATCCGCATCCGCGGGCGCTCGAAGCCCTTGCCGAACCAGTAGTCATAGGCCTTGAGGAGGAGGTCGCCGTAGCTCCGGGTCACCCTTCCAGTGTGCCCGGTACCGGGCGATGGGCAATCAGGGGAACGACGGAGCCGGCGACGGGACCATGGACGGTCCCTGGGGATAGGGGCTGTTGGCCGGCCCCCCTGGGGGGTCGGAGGGACCCAGGATCCGGAGCCCCGGGTAGAGGATGCGATAGCTCGGGACCGGGGTGGCGGAGGCGAAGTTCCCTCCCCCCTGGTCGACCTTGCTGCTCTTCCCCGAGATCTGGAATCCGAACGGCCCGGTGAGGGTACCGGGCGGGATCCTCACCCGGATCTCGCCGGTGGAGCGCGCCAGGAAGACCTCCTCGGTCGAATTCCCGGAGAACGTGAAGCGGGCGTACCCGGCCGGGAAGGTTCTTCCCTGGCCCTTCACGACCACGTACTCGCCGATCCGGGCCGAACCGGGCTGGACCGCCTCGAGCGGAAGGGTCTCGGCCCCCCGCGTGCCATCGGCGATCCCGGACCTGGTCTCCTCGAGCGCCAGGAAGGGATTGAAGGGGATGTGGTCGGCGCCGCCGCACCCCAGAGGAGCGACGACCAGGACCATGACCAGCAGGTAGAAGAGCGCCCGGCTCCGCATGGATGCGGTTCCTCCGTACCAGGCATCGACGGAGCGGCGACGGAGGGGGAGCCGACTTCCTCTCGGAGGAGGCAGGGAGTTGGCCTGTCGGGCGGGGCCGAGCCCGGTCGCTACTTCCGGTGGACCAACTTCAACGACCTGAAGCCGCCTCGAACCCGGGCAAGTGCCTCCTGGTTCGAGACCGTGCCCCGCAGGAACTTGAGGCGGACCCACCCGTAGACGGGCTTCCTCGGATTGAGGAAGCGAGGGTCGATCCGGGCGTAGAAAGTCCCGCTGTAGGGGCGGGCTTCCTTCACCCGCTGGGCCGGGGGGAGGAACCCCACCACCACGTCGGCGCGTTTGCGTCCGTGGCCGAGCTCGACCGAGAAGTAGCAGTTGTGGGCCACGTCCCGGACCGAGATCTCGAGGTACGCCTCCTCGGGATCTTCCACCACTCTCTCGCCGATCTCGAACTTGGCGCTGTCCTTGGCGTCCTCGGGACGGTCGCCGGTGATCGGGTCCGGAGGCGGATCGGCATCGAAGACCATGTCCTTGGGCCGGGAGAGCACGTCGACCGACTTGCCGCCCTGGAAGGGAGGCTTCTCGGCGGTCAGGTATCCGGGGCCATATCCCTTCTCGGCCCCGGTCGCGAAGGTCCCGAGTTCGAGTGCGGGTCCTGCCCAGGTCACGAACAGGTCGAGCTCGCGCAGCCGGTCGAGGTGGTAGACGAGCTGCATGCGGTCCTCGGGTCGGACCTGGGGATCCCGGTAGAAGAGGTCCCGTACCTTCTGGAAGCGCTCCAGCTTCTCGGCGATCTTCTGTTCCTTGAAGCTCTCGAACACGTCGCTCCGGTAGAAGGCGTGCTGGTCCGAGTGGACCACCTTCTGGATGGACTTGGAGAGCCGATCGATCTCGGCGAGGTCGATGCTCGGGACCTCCTCGAGCAGGTGGGTCTTCTGGAACTTGCCCGAGAGCAGGGCCCGGAGGCGAAGCTGGTACGGGATCGAGGGATCCGCGAACGAAGCCTTGAAGACATGCTCCGAGCGCACGCCTTCGAGGCGGCTGATCTCCCGGACCTTGCCCTCCTGGAGGTACTCGATCTCCATCTCCACCGGCAGCGAGGTCTTCCAGCGGATCTCGGCCCCGTTGACCCTGGGCTCCATCTGGATCCCCGAGAAGTCGAGGCGCTGGGTGTGCAGCTCCTGCCAGGGGGCTTCCTGCTCGTAGGGGAAGACCGGCCTCCAGAGGTAGGTCACGTCCTCCTTCAGGCCCTCCAGGAGCACCGTGTGCTGGGTGGACTCGGCCGTCCCCTCGCCCGCCACTTCCTGGATGGCTCCGTCCGGGGGTTCCCGGAACTGCACCTTGGACCGGCAAGGGTGGTTGGTCCGCCAGGTGACCTCGGCCTGGGTGAAGCCGGACCGACCCGAGGCCTCGGTGATCGCGAAGGTCGGGGGGGCCAGGAACAGCCACCAACCGAGGGAACCCGCCACCGCCAGACCGGCCACCGCGGCCAGCGAGACCATGAGGCGCTTCTGGCGCTTCTCCTCCTCGCTGACCTCGGCGACCGCCCTCAGCGGCATCATGACGCTGGTCGAGGAGCGCATCCCGGGCTTGGATTCCTTGGCCAGTTTGACCCAGGAATCGAGGAGGCTCCCGGCCTTCTTCAGCTGGCTGGAGAGCTCGTTGGCGGACTGGTAGCGGCGCTCCGGCTCCTTCTCGAGGCTCCGCATGATGATCTCTTCGAGCTGGGGGGGAACCCCTGGGTTCAGGTCGCGAAGGCTCGCCGCCTGCTCGTTCAGGTGCTTGATGATGATCGCCATGGAGGTCTCGCCCGTGAAGGGGACCTTGCCCGCCAGCATCTCGTAGAGGATGACGCCGGTCGAGTAGATGTCGCTCCGCCCATCCGCCTTGCGCCCTGAGGCCTGCTCCGGGCTCATGTAGGAGGGCGTCCCGATGATGACGTTCTCCTTCTCGCTGCCCCCGCCCTGCTCCGTGGCGATGCCGAAGTCGGCGACCTTGACCTTGCGCTCCTTGCGGTCGAGGAGGATGTTGTCGGGCTTGATGTCCCGGTGGACCAGCCCGAGGCCGTGGGCGTACTCGAGCCCGGCGCAGATGTCGATGCCGATCTGGAGCGCCTCCCGGATCGGGACCTTGCCCTCCCGTTTGACCCGATCGGCGAGGCTCTCGCCGTCGATCAGCTCCATCACCATGTAGGGGCGCTCGCCCTCCTCGCCGTAGTCGTAGACCTCGACCAGGTTGGGGTGGCGCATGCCGGCACAGCGCTGGGCCTCGTCCTTGAATCGCTGGCGTCGCTCCGGAGTGGCGTAGGAGCGGTTGGTCAGGAACTTGATGGCCACGTCCCGGCCGAGCGCCGTCTGGCGACCGCGCAGGACCTGTCCCATGCCCCCCTCGCCGAGGACGCCGGTGACTTCGTACTTGGCGAGGAACTCGGCGCTGAACTGATGTCCGAAGGTCTTGTCGGAGGGACGCTGCGCCATCTCCCGGCCAGTGTAGGCATCCCCGGGCCCAGGATCAACGAATCAGGCCCCGCAAGGACCGGCTTGACCGTCGCCGTCCCGGCCCTAGAGTGTCTGGCAATGAACCCTCTCGCCCGTCTCTGCTCGCGCCTCGGTCTGCTGGCGGCCTTGCTCTGGAGCCCGGTCCCCGGGCAGGCGGCCGAGCTCAGGGTCCGCTTCGTGGACGTCGGCCAGGGCGATTCCATCCTGGTCCGCACGCCTTCGGGCAAGGGCTGGCTGGTCGACGGCGGCCCCCGCAACCAGGCCGCCAGCGCCGCCATCCTGGCCGCCCTCGAGGCCGAGGGCATGGACCGCCTGGACGGGATCGTGATCACGCACCCCCATCTGGACCACTTCGGGGGTCTGTTCCGGGTCCTGGACCGGATCCCGGTCGGGACCGTGGTCGGGAACGTCGACGCCCCGGGTACGACCTGGCGGAAGTTCCGGGAGACCCTGGACCAGAAGGGCATCGCGTATCGGAAGGCGAAGGCCGGGGCGACCCTCTCCTGGGACCCGGACCTCTCGGTGCGGGTCGTGGCAGCCCGCCCCCAGGAGGAACTGGACCGGGCCCTCGCCGAGTTCCGGGCCTTCTCCGACCTGGACCTCGAGACCCTGGGCGAACGCATGGTCCGGAGCTGCGGGGAGCCGCTCTCCGGCTTCGCCGGCACCCGGGTCGACCTGAACGACCACTCGGTGGTCCTGAAGGTCTCCTACGGGGACTTCGACCTGCTGCTCACCGGGGACGCGACGGCCCCGCTCGAGGAGGAGATGCTGGCCCAACACGACCTCGATGTGGAGGTCCTGAAGGTCGCCCACCACGGCAGCCGGTGGTCGAGCACCCTCGAGTTCGTCACCGAGTCGACCCCGGCCGACTCCGTGATCCAGTCCGGGGCGGGCAACGAGTACGGCCATCCCCACCGGGAGGCGGTCCGACGCCTGCTGGGAGCGGAGAGCCAGGTGCACCGGAACGACGAGTCCGGTGAGCTGGTGCTCTCGGCGGGGTCGAACGGGCGGTATCGCATCGAGACCGCCGGCTCCCGGTAGGCCGGCACCTCGCCCCCCGGACCTACAGCCCTAGCTCCCGCGCCACTTCGCGTTCCATGGCGTCGACCAGGTCGCGGGGCACGTCGAGCTTCTTGGACAGGACCTCCAGGTAACTCGCCTCCTGGGGGCTCTTCTTCTTGTCGGCGTACATCATCTGGATGCCCTGGCGGAGGATGTAGCGGCGGTCCTCGGGCGAGAGCTTCTTCACCTCGGACTCGTCGAGCGGCTTCAGGTTCTCGAGGTCCTCGAGCTGCCCGAGGAAGACTCTCTGTTCCCCGTCGCCGAGCCCGAACATGAGGAGGGAGTCCCGGAGGATCGCCAGCTCGTCCGGGCTCACCTCCCGGTCGACCTTGGCCATGTTGACGAGCACCTGCAGGTAGCATTGCTGGAAGCTGTCCATCACCACCACGGGGGAACTCGGCCCCATGGCGCCGGTGCGGGCGCGGTGCTGGTAGAAGTCCCTGGCGTACTCCCCGATGCGACGGGTCGAGTAGTAGTTCACGCCGCCCGAGAGGAGCACCCCGAGCCCCGGGATCAGGGCCACCAGTTTCTTCTTGTAGAAGCGCATCCCGAGGCGCTTCCCGAGCTCGACCAGGACCTTCTTCGAGATGTGCTTGGTGCCGATCAGGCCGAGCAGCTTGCCCGGCTCGATGGTGGCCCCGTCGACCTTCCCCTCGCCGGCCAGGGTCAGGAACCCCAGGGCCTCCCGCTGGCGCTCGTCCCGGGAGAGTTCCCGGCCGAACAGGTAGGCCAACTTCAGGAGCATGTTGCCGTCTTCCTTGAGGGTGAGCAGGAAGTCGGCCCCGATCGAAGGGATCAGGACGGGCCAGCCCACCGGGAGGAGGTCGGGGAGGGCGGCTCCGCCGCCGATCAGGGCGGTGCGCTGGGCGGTCTGGGAGATGATCTCCTCGGCCACCTTGTCCCGGTACACGTCGAGGTCCTTCTCGACCAGGCCCTGGACTTCCTCCTCGATCGTCTCCATGTTGGAGAACATCGAGGAGAAGATCGACTCGGAGTTCGCCTCGAGGAACTTCTCGACCTCGCCCCAGGGCACCTTGAACCAGGCCATGGCGGCCCTCCTACCTCCCGAGTGTAGCAGCGGCGACCTCGACCTCGATGCGGTCGAGCCAGAGTCCGCCCCAGGTGGGAAGGCCGGGGAGCGGCTCGACCCGGGCGGCAACCAGGTTCTCGCCGCTCGTCATCACCCCTGGTGGGACCTCCACCGAGAGCTCCCACCAGGGAGGATCCTCCAGGACCCAATGCCCCGTGGGATCGTGATCCGGATTTCCGTAGTAGTCGACATCGCGACTCGCCACTTCCAGCCTGAGGCGATTGGGGGCGAGATGATTGGCGAAACGAACCCGCAGTCGGATCCGACCAGGGTCGCCCGCCAGGCGCAAGGGAGCCGAGATCACCTCGTGATCGGCGGTCCTCCAGGCTCCCCGGGTGAGATTCTCCTCCCGGATGTACTGGGCCACCTCCCAGGGGGACATGGTGGAAGCCCTGGGCAGAAGGCGAGGCATGGCCCGATCGACGTCCCGGGTCCACTCGAAGAGCGTGTAGCGGCCGGGTGCCCGGATCCCCTCCGCCGGCACCGGAGGAGCCGGGACCACCGGTCCCGGCCAGGGAGCCAGGGTCCGTCCCCAGAGGCGGTCGAGCAGCGTCCTGATCCCGAGCCGGGGAACCACGCCGAAGGCCGCCACGAAGGCATCCAGAGGTTCCAGTCGCGCCAAGGCCTCGGCCAGATCGAGCGCCGCTCCGGCCCCACCCGCCCGGCCGGAGAGGACCTCGCCGGCGAGCTTCCGCAAGCTGCCCTGCGAGAGCTCGTCCGGGAGCCCCTGGTAGAGATCCTCCCGCATGCGGCCGAACTCCACCGGTAGGGCACCCGCGACCCGGGCCTTCCCCATCTCCTGGACGTAGGGTCGGGTGGGATCGGCCTCCAGGTCCAGGATCTCCCCCGCCCGCACCAGGCGGGGGCCGGCTTCCACCCCGGAGGCCAGGCGCTTCCATTCCGCCAGTACGCCGGCGACGGCTGCGGACTCCGACCTCCGGTCCTCCGGCAGCTCGCCTACCCGGGGAGGAGGGAGGGCGGCCGGGTCCTCGCCGGCCCGGTGCCGGAGGGCCATGCCTCCCAGGATCCCCAGGGCCGCGGCACCCGCGACCACCCGTCCCACCCGGCGGCCCGGCCGACTCCGGTCGAGCACCCGGGTCACCCCCAGGGTCGCGTCCGTAGCCGTAGCCAGTATGGCCTTCCGGGTGGCCAGGGGCGCGGTGGCCGCCTGGCGTCGGGCGAGGTCCGAGGCCGCCGCCTCCGGAAGGAGGCGCAACAGCTCCCCGGCCGAGGGGCGGGAGCCGGGGTCCGGTGCGAGCGACGCCGAAAGGACCTCGACCACGCCCCGGGGGAAATCCTCCAGGGGTCCGAGTTCGACCTCGGGCCGGGCCGCGATCTCTTCGAGGCCGCCCGAGCGCAGCATGCGACCCCGCCCGGCCTCGGCCACCACGCAGCCCCAGGCGAAGACGTCGGCGGCCGCGGTCACCGGATGGCCCCGCAGGACTTCCGGAGCCATGTACCAGGGCGTCCCCAGGACCAGGCCGGTGGCGGTGCGCCGGACTCCCTCGTCGACCCGGGCGAGCCCGAAGTCCGCCAGCAGGGCCGAGCCGTCCCCGGCCAGCAGCACGTTCTCCGGCTTCACGTCGCGGTGGACCACCCCCTGTCCATGGGCGTGTTCCAGGGCCGACGCCAGGTCCCGGGCCAGCGCCACGGTCTCGACCGGTTCCATGCGACCCAGAGCCATGCGGGTCCGGAGCGTTCCTCCCACCACCGCCTCCAGGACCAGGTAGGGCGCCCCGTCCTGGATCCCGTAGTCGAGGACCGCCACGATCCGGGGATGGCGCAGCGCGGCCAGGGTGCGGGCCTCGTCCTCGAACCGGCCCAGGTCGCCCAGCAGGCCCCCCCGCCGGAGCAGCTTCAGGGCCACTTCCCGGTCCAGCCGCAGATCCCGGGCCAGGGCCACGACCCCGGCGCCCCCCTCGCCCAGGATCCGCACCACCCGGTAGCGCCCGTCCACCACCACCCCCGGGGCGGCCAATCTCTCCGACGGGTCATGCATGGATTGACGCTTTCCGGAGGATCCCTAGTCTGACGGCGGCGATCCCCGCAAAGGGGACGTCGGGAGCCGGTCCCGGAATAGAACCACAAAGGTTCCGCCGGCGGTTCCCGCAGGACGGGAGAACCTCGTGCTCTTCGCTCGTGACGTACGGCGCTCCTTGGCCGCCGCCGTGGCCTGGAGTCTCCTCGCCAACCTGGTCCTCGTGAACCGGGCGCTGGCCTCGGAGCTGGCCGCGGGTTCGCCCCGACCCTCCCGGATCGAGATCGACTTCGACTTCCCCACGGCCGAGGACGAGGAGCGCGACCAGGGCTACCCGGCGGCGCCTTCCGGGGCCTCGCTGGCGGCCTTCCCCCATGCGCCCTCCGACGCCCCCCGGGCGACCGAGGATTCTCCCCCGCCCCGCAAGGGCCTCTGGTCCCGCATCAAGGAGTTCATGGCGGAGGACTGGCGGCAGACCAAGGAGGACTTCCGGGCGGTCGGCCGCTGGATCACCAAGCCGCTCACCAACTTCAACTACACCTGGCGCCGGCTGCGGGAGAAGGTGCGGGACTTCCGCACCAAGCTGTTCCGCGGCACCAAGCTCTTCGCCCTCTCGCTGATCGGGAAGAAGCTCGACGAGGAGCAGGAGATGGTGCACCTGCTGCTCACCGCCTACATCGACCAGCACGGCGTGGAGAAGCTCGTCGAGGTGCTCGAGAACTCGAACGACTCCGAACTGGAGAAGGTGGCCCTGGTGGCCCGCCAGGTGCAGGACCCGGTGCTGCGCTCCCAGCTCATGCAGCGCTTCGTGGCCCGGGAGTTCCTGCGGATGAAGAACAAGGCCAAGGAGGGCGACCCCGGCGAGGTGGCCACCGTGCTCGAGAAGATCGAGGAGGGTGCCGCCGGCCTGGAGACCTCCGACCCCGATCCCCAGGAGTGGCAGGGCGCTCCCAAGGAGGTCCCCCCGGCCCCGGTCTACGCCCCCTACTACCCGATGAAGCCCGGCGAGCCCGGCAAGCAGGACAAGCTCTCGCTGAAGAAGATCCTGGTCGGCCTGATCGCCGGCGCCGGGCTCCTGCTCTCGGCCTACTTCGCCTTCACCACGATGACCATCGCCCCGTTCCTGGCCTTCCTCTCGACGGTCGTGTCGCTGCTGGCCCTGATGCGGGACGACTTCCAGTTCGGGCAGCAGGTGATCGTGATCCACCAGCCGCCTCCCCACCAGGGCCCCTATCCCAAGCAGCCGCCGACCGAGGATCCGGGTCCGCCGGTGCCGCCGCCTCCCACCGAGCCGGCCCCTGGCCCCACTCCTCCCCCGGTGGCGCCTCCAGGCGGCGGCAACGGACTCGATCCCGATCCGGATCCGGCCATCGCCAGCACCAAGGGCAGAGCTCCGGGCAAGGCGACCGCCCGCCCCGCCGGACTCGGCCAGAAGATCGACCTCAATCGGGCCTCGCTCGACGACCTCCAGAAGCTCCCCGGGGTCGGTCCCGGCCTGGCCCGGAAGATCCTCGCCGAGCGGGAGACGCGGCCCTTCGCCAGCGTCGAGGACGTCACCCGGATCCACGGGATCGGGGCCGGCAAGCTCCGGGCCTTGGCTCCCTTCGCCAAGGTCTGAACCGACCCCGCCACCGCGATCGAGGATCGCGACCCAGGCCTGGGCTCAGGTCCGCCCGATCCGCTCGTACCAGTGCTCCTCGAGGACCCGTCCCTCGAGGGTCTGGACGAACTTCGCCCGGAAGAACCGGCAGGAGGGGTCGAGCACCGCGGGGGCGAAGCGCCGGTCCGCCTCGGGCGTCGGTCGGTGGTAGAGACGGTCCAGGGCGACCCACTCGAGCGGACCGCCGTCGCCTTCCCGCAGCTCGCCTGAGGCGTCCAGGACCCGGAACAGGAACATCTCCACGTCGTAGTGGCCCGGCGCGTACTGGGTGAGCAGCCCGCCGAGTTCGACGGCCCCGGGGCAGAGCCCGGTCTCCTCCAGGAACTCGCGACGGATGCAGTCCTCGGGGCTCTCGAAGGGTTCGACCTTGCCACCGGGCGGGGACCAGAGGTCGAGGTTGGGCGGCCGGATCCTCCGGAGCAGCAGCAGGTGCTGGTCCCGGACCAGGTACCCCAGGGTGACGAGCTTCTTCATGGCCCGGGCAGGATAGCCTGCGCTTCCCCTCCCGGGGATCCGAGCCCGCTGCACCTCCTCGCGGTCCCACGGGGCGTCGAACCCGCAGGGTCCCATCTCATGGCTGCGACCGCACTCTGAAGACTCGCTCGGCGAGCGGCCGTGCCCGCATGTCCCGCGTGTCTCACGGGTCTCACAGCCCTCGGAGAGGCTCCGGGCTCGCACCTCTGGGATCGGACACCGACCAGGATCCGGTCGCCGACCTCGCCCCCTGGAACCGCATCGGCAGCCGTCGGAGACCAGCTCCATGACATGCGAGGTCGGACCTGGCATCCCTCCTGCTCCAGGGGCCTCCGAAGGGACGGTGCGAAATGGCGAACATCGATACCCTGCAGGGAGTCCGGACCACGGCGGGCCTCGGACTCGGCCTGGCTCTTCTGCTGGGCGCCAGCGGGGCGCACGGGATGACCTTCGAACAGGCTTGCGCGGCGGTGGGGGACAAGGTCTGCTCCTCCCGCAACCTGGCCGCCCTGGCGGCCGAGGGCAAGCCGGTCGACTGGAGCTGGTTCCGGGACTCGGTGCGGAACACCCCCGAGGGCCAGAACGTCACCGACTGGACGGCGATCCAGGCAGGCTTCACTGCCAAGGCCCGGGAAGCGGACCTCATCAAGCGGGTGCTCGAGACCCGGGACGAGGCCGCCGCCGCCCAGCTCTTCCGAGCCGGGTGCCCGGGAGGTCCCCAGGACTGCAACAAGCTGGGCGCCTCGGTGATGGACCAGTGGCGGACCAACCGCGCCGCCGGGACCTACACCGCCAGGTTCCCGGATGCGCGGCGCAACACGATCCTGGGAGTCCACCAGCAGATCACGGCCCGCAACACCGCGGCCGACGCCGAGGCCCGGATCCGCCAGGTCGGGACCGGGGCCATCGACTCGGTGCGGGCCGTGCCCGCCGACCAGCGGGCCGCCCGGATCGACGAGATCTGCCAGGCCCAGGGCCCGGCCCGCTACAACGCCTGCCGCCAGGCCCTACGGGACGAGTTCGGCGTCACCGGCCCCACCCCCCGGGTGGAGCCCAAGGACCCGAACCTGGCCCGGGGCGCCGACCTCGTCGCCAACGCCGCCAATGCCCCCGGCACCACGGTGTGGGAGGGCCTGGACACCAACAAGGACCACAAGGTGCTCCCGGCCGAGGTGCGGTCGACCCTGGGCGACGAGCTCACCAGCCGGCTCGGCCAGCAGGCAGCCGACAAGACCCTGACCACCGAGATGACGGTGACCTGCACCGACCGGTCCAAGGGCTGCGCCAAGAACGATCCCTTCGGCAGCTCGATGATCCAGGCCCGGGACTCGATGGGCCTGCCCAAGGGTGAGATCTACGGCGACGGCGGTCTGGTCAAGTACTGGCAGGACGCCACCAAGCTGGGCGGCGTCGAGCAGGATCCCCGCAAGATCGCCGGGAACAAGGTCCAGGCTCCCAGCAGGGAGGCCCTGGTGGCCGCCATCCTGGCCGATCCCAAGGCCCCCAAGGTCTACGCCGAGTGGGCCAAGGCCGAGAAGAAGAAGATGGACGAGGAGCGGGCCGCCCGGGAGAAGCAGACCCCCGGCACCGAAAGCGATCCCACCAAGCCGAAGAAGAAGAAGGTCGAGGGCGAGGGCGACACCAACGTGGCCAGCGACCAGACCGGCACCAGCGACCAGCAGCTCGCCGCCGATGCCAAGCCCAAGGAGGACACCGGGACCGGAACCGACACGGGAGTGGTGGCGGCCAACACCCAGGATCCGCCCGCCACCAGTCAGATGGCCCAGAACACCGCGGCCCCGGTCTCGGGGACCGCGATGGCCTACCGGCCCGACGCCTGATCCGACCTCGTGGCCTCGACGCCGGGCGCTCCCCAGGGGGCGCCCGGCGGCGCGTCCCGGGGGTCAGCGGACCAGGATCCGCTCGATCTTCACGTAGCCGAGGCGATGGTAGTGGGGCACCGCCAGGGCGTGGTCGATCCCCCAGCCGATGGCCCGCTCCAGGGCCTCGGCGGTCCCCGGGTCGGCGTGATACTCGGCGACCGGGATGGCCCGGAGTTCCGTGACGATCTTCTCGTAGCTGCGGGCCAGGGGGATCAACTCGTCGAGTTCATCGGGACTGTCGGCGAGCAGCAGGGCGAGCTTGCCACGCATGGCGTAGCGCCGGGTGATGGCCCGCTCCAGCAGCTGGTTCCGGATGAACCGCAACCCCCGGAGTCGCTTGCGGATTCCGGTGTCCATCGACGGGGTGTTGGTGACCTGGGGACCCTCGCCTGGCACTTCCTGGGCGGGGAGCGAGGGGACGGCCAGGGCCAGGGCCAGGGCCAGGGAGGCGGTCACGGCACGGCCGACGCAGGTCGCTACCAGGCGACGGGTCGGGACCGCCGGTCTCGGGGGGTGGGAGGCGGGTCGGCTCATGGGACCCATGGTGGCGCGCCGCTCGCCGCCTTCCCAACGGGTGCGAAGCCCCGCCCCCCCGAGGGACGAATTGTCCGGGATCCCGGTACCGATCGCGGAGTCCCGTGCCCGGGATCAGAGATCGAGCCGGAACACCCGTAGGTTGGCGCGGCTCTCGTCGTCGGTCTTGTCCTCGGCCAGGATCTCGAGGTCGTAGTCCCCGTCGGCGAGGCCGGCCACCGGGACCTGGATCTCGAAGCGCCCTCCCGGGTCGGCCTGCACCGGGCTCCCGGTGTTCGAGCCGAAGCGGAACCTGACCGAGATGTCCTCGCCCTTCGAGACGTTGTCGGTGACCTGGCCCCGGACGGTGAAGTCGCCGTTGACGAAGACCTCCTCGCCCTGGCCCAGGCGGATCACCCGGTCGCCGATCTGGATCTCGGTCACGGTGACCTCCGGCTCCTCCAGGTCGACGATCACCGAGACGCTCTCGGCCCCGGTGAAGGCCGGGAGGGTCGTGGCGACGGCCGGAGCCACCGCCTTCATCCCGAGGCGGATCTGGAACGGCGAGCCGAAGTTCGCCGGGGGGATGTGTACGCCCACCGAGTCGGCGGGAGGGAAGACCCCGGAGCTGCCGGTGGCCCCGATCGGATAGACGATCCAGGTAGCGCTGGCCACCGCGTCGGTCTGGAAGCCCACGCTCACGGTGGTCTGGGAAGTAACGATCGGCCCATCCTTCTGGACCCCGTTGACGGTCGTCGGGGTGAGCTTGGAGGGCAGGTTGAAGGTGGGATTGACCTGTGCCGAGGCCCCCGCCACCAGGATCAGACCGACGAATCCCGGGACCCACCCACGCACCGCAGGACGCATGGCCACCGTCGCTTTCGGGGTTCCGATCCCCCTACGTTCCAGACGACCGCGGCGTTGCAGGCGACAGAATCCGGTCCCGGGACCGCGCGGCCAGAGGGCGGGCCGGCCTCCGGTCACTGCGCCAGCCGCGGGTCCGCCTCCGGCCAGAGCAGAGCGAAGAGGCGGCTCCGGAACAGCCCCCGGTCCTTCAGCATCTCGAAGAGGGTGGCGCCCTCGGCGGGCGTCAGATCGATCTCCTGGTCGAAACCGATCTGCTGCCCTCCCCGGCAGCCCCAGGTCTCGTACCGGAGGCTCGCCCCGAACTGGTCGTCGTCCCAGGGCCGCTGCGGCTGCGGCTTGTACCGGAAGGCATCGATCTTCCCGCCCCTCAGGTGGTCGTCGAAGCGCTTCAACTGCTTGCGGGCCTTCTCCAGCCCCGCCGGGAGGTTCTTCCACAGCTTGGCCTCGCCCACCACGATCACCGGCGGCTCGTCGCCCGGCCCATCGGGCTTCTCGACCACCAGGATGTCGAGTTCGCCCACCACCCGTCCGTCGTCGAGGTACTCGAGACCCCCGGTGACCTCGTAGTAGTTCGGGCTCATCGCCTCGGAGATCCGGGCCCGCACCAGGATCTCGAGCACGTCGCCCACCTGGGTGAGCGGTCGACCCGAATCCACCAGGGTACGGCGGAAGGCCTCCAGCCGCGGCTCGAGCTCCCGGGTGGGAGCCGGAGCGAGAAGCTGGGCCCGGACCGGGACGGCAGTGGCGAGGAACATGCCTGCGACCAGACAAGGCAGGGCGAGATGCATCCGGAGATCCCCTCACGCGATCGTCTTCACGCCCGGGGGTCGAGGCCCCGGTGCTTCGCAGGCCGCGAAGCCCAGGAGGATAGGGAGGAAACCCGTGGGTGGGAAGCCCCCCTGACCGGAAAATTCAATTCGACCCGGTCGTCCCGCCCAGTCGGCTCGCCAGGGCATCGAGATCGGCGAGCAGGCGATCGACCCGGACGACCTCGGGATGCGAGTCCCCGTAGGCCTGGCGCTTCAGGGGCAGGACCCGGCGCAGCGAGGCGCGGGCTCTGTCCAGGTAGTGCCAGCCCTTGGGCGTCCCTCCCGCCGGCTCCGGGAGCGGAGTGGCGGCCGCGACCCCGGCCTCGGCACCTTGCAGCAGGCCGAGGCCCCGCTCCAGGGAGGCGAGGGCGGCCTCGTGCCGACGCAGCTCGAGCTGGGTCGCGCCCAGACTGAAGAGGGCGCTGCCCACCAGGAAGTGATCACCGTGATAGGCGAGCGTCCAGGCCTGGACCACGGCTTCGAAGGTCCGCGCCGCCTCGGCGTAGCGCCGGGCCCGAAAGTGCACCTCGGCCAGGTTCCTGAGCACCGCACCCGGGAAGGCGTCCTCGTCCCCTGCCAGACCCTTGCCGGCGACCGCCTGCCAGGCCCGACCGTAGGCGAGGACGGCATCCCTGTCGCGTCCCAGGGCGGCGTAGCAGGTCCCGAGCGCATCCTCGAGGCCGGCCGTCACCCGGTCGTCGGGCCCGAGCTCGGACTGGGCCGCGTCCCGGGCCGCCTCCAGGCCGGGCAGGGCCTCGGCATGGCGGCCCTGGCGCAGCGCCTCGGCGCTTTCCGCCAGGGCCGCCAGGGCCTGGTCGGCGCGGGAGGTCGGGGCCCCGCCCTCGGCCTCGCCGGCCTCGCCCGCTCCGACCTCGGGGCACCAGGCCGGCATCAGGCCCAGGAACAGGCCGAGGCTCGCCCGTAGCGCGTCGAGCCGACGCCGGACCCGGGCCGCCCTGGCTGCTAGCTGCCGGCTATCCCGCATGCCGCCAAGGTACCTCCGGCGAGGACGCGATCCTACGGATCACCGGACCCGGAGGGTCTGTCCTGTCGAGGCTCTGCGAGCGGTACCGTGCTACGTTCGGCTCGTGGACATCCAGCTCGTCCGACGACTCCCGATCTACCGCATGGTCCTCGACGGAGCCGCGGCCCGGGACGGACTCGCCGGGATCGCCGCCCAGCTCGGCCCGGTGCTGGCCGCCGACTTCCCCCATCTGCTGGTCGACGCCCGCCGCGCCCAGGTCCTGCCCGAGGGGGCGATCGGCCTGGTGTTGGCCCCGGTGATCCGGGTCCTGCTCCAGGGGGGCGGGGCCGCCATTCTCTCCCCTCCTCCGGCCCTGGCCGCGGCCGTGGAGCAGCTGGGGCTCCAGACCCGGGTCCCCGTGGTCAAGGCCGAGGCCCAGGCCCTGGAGGCCATCCTGCGGATGATCCCCAAGCGCTACACCAACGCCTTCTTCCAGCTCCTGCTCGACGACGGCGTCGCCACCCAGACCCAGATCAAGGAGCTCCACGCCGAGTACAAGCGCAACGAGGGCTCGATCCCCTTCGGCACGCTCCTGGTGCGACGGGGCTTCCTGGATATCGAGCGCCTGCTGGTCTATCTCGACCGGGCCGAGAACCCGACCCGCTACCCCCCGGGCTGGGATGCCGACCGCTCCGCCACGGTGGTTGCCAAGCCGACCCGGCGCGAGAACGTCACGACCATGATGGGAGGCCGCTCCGAGTTCTTCCAGAAGCGGCTCCTGGGCGAGATCCTGGTCGAGTCCGGCATCATCACCGAGGAGCAGCTCCGGACGGTGATGGACGACCCCCGCTTCAAGTCCGGGGAGGTCAAGCTGGGCGATGCCCTGGTCCAGCGCGGCCTGGTCACACCCAGCCAGCTCTACGAGGCCCTCGAGGTCCAGATGTCCCGCAAGGGTGCGCCCTTGCCCAACGCCGGGGTCGATGCCCGTTCCGAATTCGTGCAGCGGAGCCTGCTCGGCGAGATCCTGCTGGAGCGAGGCCTGATCGCCGAGAAGGACCTCCGCTTGGCGCTCGACGAGCAGAAGAACCGCCCCAACAGCCGGATCGGCGACATCCTGATCCAGCTCGGCGTCCTGGGCGCCCCCCAGCTCCTGGAAGCCCTGGAGTACCAGGCCAATCGTCGGGGATGAGCGGTCGGCTCACCCCGTGAGCAACGGGGCATCGGGTGCAGCCGGAGCGCCCCAGGCTTCGCCTGGGGAAACAGCGAGGCGGAGCCCGATCGCGAGCGAGCCCCTTGCGGGCGAGCTGCCAGAACAAGGGCTCACCCCGTCAACAACGGGCCATCGGGCGCAGCCGGAGCGCCCCAGGCCTCGCCTGGGGAAACAGCGAGGCGGAGCCCGATCGCGAGCGAGCCCCTTGCGGGCGAGCTGCCAGACGAGAGGCTCACCCCGTCAACAACGGGGTGAGCGCGGCGGCCGCCTCGGCTTCCCGGTCCGCCAGGGCGAGAGTGCGGAAGACCTCCCGTGCCTTGGAGAGGGTCTCCCGGGCCCGGTCCCGCTTGCGCTGGGCGGCGTAGACCCGCCCCAGGCCCAGCAGGCTCTCGCCGCGCAGCGCCTCGTCGCCCAGGAGCAGCGCCAGCTTGCCAGCCTCTTCGAAATCGGACTGGGCCTCGTAGAGCTTGGCGAGCGCCAGGTTGGAACGCCCCAGGAGCATCTGGGCATGGGCTTCCTGGGCACTCTGCCCGGCTCCCCTCGCCAAGCCGGTGGCGCGATCCAGGAAGTGCACCGCGGCCTCGGCCAGGCCCGCCTCCAGGCACAGCTCCCCGGCCCTGGCCGCCGCCACCAGCTGCAGGTCCCGACGTTCCACCCGACCGGCCAGACCGAAGAGCTCCCCCCAGGCCCGCCGGGATGCCTCCCGGTCGAGTCCGGAGTCGGCCGCCCGGCAGAGGGTGGCGAGGGCCTCGACCATCATCAGGGCATCGCCGGTCTCCTGGGCCTTCTGGACCGCGGCCGACCCGACCTTGAGGGCCTCCTCGATCCGCCCTGCACCCAGGTGCAGTCTTGCGACCTCTCCCAGGATCCTCCCGGCCAGGATCGGCTGCTTGCCGGTGGACTCCAGGAGTTCCAGCAGGGCGCGCTCGGAATCCTCGTTCCGCCCGGACTCTCCGGCCACCAGCGCGGCCTCGAGATCCAGCCAGGCCTGGACCGGATCCCCGGCCCGGCCCGCAAGCTCCAGGGCCTGGGCAGCCGCGGCCGGATCCCCGGCCGCCCGGGATGCCCGGACCGATCCCAGGAGAGCCAGCCGCACCGCCACCGGGCTCCCGGCGGTGCCGGCCGCCTCCCGGGCCGCCTCGAAATCCTGCCCCGCTCCCTGGGGATCGCCCATGTCGAGTCGACAGGCGCCCCGGCGGCAGAGCAACCCCGCGATCTTCCCGTGGAGGTCCAGGAGCTCCGCCGGCACCAGGGCCGCGGAATAGGCCTCGATGGCCTCCCGGGCCGCCCCTGCGACCTGGCGGGCGTGGCCTTCCCTGCGTGCGAGGTCGATCCGTTCCTCGACCCCGTCCTCCCGCCCGCAGCGGGCCGCCAGCAGCCGGGAGCGGGCCAAGCACTCCGCCGCGGTACCCCAGGCACCGGACTTCTCGAGACCGTCGGCGGCCGACCGGAGCGCTCCCACCGCGCCTTCGAGGTCGCCGGCCTCCTCCAGGAGCCGAGCAGCCCGCAGCGGGTCGCCGGAACCGGGATCGGCCAGGGCCCGACCCAGGATCCCCAGATCGCGACCCCGGACCGAGGGATCGGTCTCCTGGCGGAGCGCCGCCACCAGGGCGGGGTCGCGGATCCGCCAGCCGCCCGGGATGGTCTCCACCACCCCGACGCTCTCCATGCGACCCAAGGCCTTGCGGGCGCTGCGCTCGGGGATCCCCAGGTATTCCCGGGTCTCCGGTCGCGCCACCAGTGGTGCCGGGATCGGTCCTCCCCCCCCGGCCCAGAACTCGAGCAGCTCGAAGTCCTGGGCAGAGAGGTCGAGCACCGGCGAGAGACGGTACTCGCTGACGGTCTCCGGGAAGGGCCACGGCTGGTCCTCCCTGGCGAACCAGCCCCCCTGGCTGGTGAAGACGATTCCGCCTTCCTCCAGACGCCGGCACATCTCCCCCATGCGTCCGGGGTTTCCCTGGGCGAGCGCGAAGAGCCGGCGCTTGAAGCCATCGGTGAAGTTGCTGTGGGGATACCGCGAGGAGAGGACCTCCTCGAGGGAGATCTCGGAGAGTGGCTGAAGATCGATGGTCACCAGCCGACTCCCGGCCTTCCCGGTGGCCGGCTCCAGCTGCCCCAGGGGGCCTCCCGCGAGCGCCGTCCCCTCCACCGGGAGGTCGGAGGTGGCGAGCACCGCGAAGGGGACCTCGGCCGCCAGCAGGAGCAGGTGCTCCAGGTACTCGACGAGCAGGGGTGAGGCCCAGTCGAGGCCCAGGATCGAGATGGCCAGGGGTCGCTCCGCTGCGACCACCCGGAACATGGCGATGGCGGCTTCCATGGCCCGGAACCGATCGAGGCGGGCGAGATCCCAGGGGAACGGGAGCGAACGCTCGCCGATCTCGGCGCCCGGCGCCAGGAAGCGATGGACCAGGGGGAACTCCATGGCCTGGGGGGCGGCCACCGTCCGCCAGACGGCCTGGACCCGACTCGAGCCTTCCCAGCCCTCCACGGCATCGAGGAGCGCCGCGAACAGGGGCACCAAGGGATTCTCATGGGAGAGCCCGGGAACCCGGGAGCTGCCGCAGAGCCAGCCCCGACTCGCTGCCGAGGCCCGCCAGGCGGTGCCCAGGTCCGAGATCCCCGATCCGGGCTCCCCGGACAGGAGCGCCATGCCGTAAGGTCGCTCCAGGATCGACGTCATCGCCTCCAGGTCGCTGGCCCGACCGGGTGGGGCCCTCATGGCTCGCCCGCCAGTCCCAGTACCTGGGCCGGGTCCACGAAGCGCCCCTTCCAGGAGACCGCGAAGTGGAGGTGGGCGCCGGTGGCCCGACCGCTCGCACCCACCGTTCCCAGGACGTCCCCGGCAGCCAGCCGGGTTCCCGGGACGACTCGACTCCCGTCGAGATGCATGTAGTGGCTCACCCATCCATCGCCATGGTCGAGCCGGACCACTGTGCCTCCCAGGTACTCCTCGCGCCGCGACAGTACCGTGCCGGGACACGGTGCCAGGATGGGGGAGCCATGGGGACTGGCCAGGTCCAGGCCCAGATGGGGTCCCCCGGGGCGACCGTTGTAGACCCGCTCCGCCCCGAACCGGGCCGAGACCCGGCCATCGACCGGACGGGTCCACGGGAGCGGCAGGAGGTCGCTCCGCCGCGCCACGCTGCGGACCTCGCCGGCCTGGCGGTCGGCTTCCCGGAGGAGCCGGCAGAGCGCATCGCGGGGTGGATCCGCCAGGGGATCGGCGACCCTCAGGCTCTCCACCTTGTGCTTGCGGGGAACCACCTCGATGCGTGGCGTGGTCTCGTAGGGCAGCCCCTCGGAGGTCCGCCCCCGGAGTTTGACCGGGCGGGCCCCGGCAGGCTCCTGACGGCCCACTGCCGCCCGCCCCGCGAACCGCCCGGGACCGAGGCCATGGAAGGGCACATCGAGACGATCGAGTTCGATGCCCTCCAAGGTCCACCCCTCGGGGAGCGAGACCTCGAGCCGCACCAGATCCCCAGGGCCCGGGACAGGCGGGTCGACACGCAGGATCGGACCGCCTGTTACCATGCGCCCGGTAGCCCCCTCTTCCCCGCCGATCGCGCCGGACCCGAGGACCAGCGGCAGCAGCGAGGCGAGGAGGATCCGAATTCCGGAGGGTGCCATGTCGAGGAGGAGACCCCTGGGAACCTATCGACCGATCGCGAGGTTCCGTCTATCCGCGTCGCTGGCGGTGCCGTGGCTCGCCATCTGGGTGACCTCCGCCTCCGCAACTTCCCTCACCCTCGCCGAGGCATGGGAGCGGGCCCTGGGAGCCTCGCCCGGCCCGGCGGCAGTGGGGAAGCGCCTGGCGGCTGCCCGCGCCCTGGCCAGGTCGGCAGCGGCGGCCCGGGGTCCGGACCTCGGCGTGCGCTTCCTGAACCAGGCGACCCGCCGCGAGTTCCCGGCCTTCTTCAACGTCCCTGGTTATTCGAGCGAGCTCCGGGCGTCCCTGACCCAGGATCTCTGGGACGGGCGCTTCGGGCACGCCACTACGGCCGCCTCCCGGTCCGACTCGGAGGCCGCCCGCGCCGCCCACGACCGGACCCGCCAGGAACTCGCAGAGCGGGTCACCCGGGCCTTCCTCCAGGTCCTCGAGGAGGGCGAAGCGGGCCGGGTCTTTCGCGAGTCGCTGCAGCGACGCGAGACCCGACTGGCCGAGATCCAGGCCCAGGTGGCCGCCGGGGTGGCGCTCCAGACCGCGGCCCTGGCCGCCACCCTCGATCGCGAGGAGGACGCCCGGGAACTGGCCGTCGCCGAGAGCCGCGAAGCGGTCGCCCGGACGACTCTGCGGGTGCTCCTGGGTCTCGCCCCGGGCGACCCGCTGGAGCTGGCTCCCGACACCCGCCCCCTGGAGGCGTCCATGTCCCTCGATCCGGGAGAGACCGGAACCTCGACCGTCGGCGCCGGCTCCGGGGAGACTCCCCGGGACGACACCCCGGAGTCCGCCCCGGACTTCCCGCAACCCGCCTCCGCCCCGCCCCGGGTCCGGCAGGCAAGGGCCGCGGCGACCGCCGAGCGCCAGCGCGCCCGCGCCGGCGCGGCCCGGCGCGGGCCGACGGTGTCGGTGGGCCTCGACTCCGTGAACATCCCCAGCGCCACGGGGTTCGGCAGCCCGGACATCGCCTTCCAGGAGGCCAGGGGGGAACTCGCCTGGACGGGCTGGGACGGGGGGGCTCGCCGGGCCGAGACCAGCTCCCTCCGGCATCTGTCGGGAGCCGCCTCCGAGGCGGCCAGGGCCGAGGCTTCCGAGGTGCACCTGGCATCCACGAGCTCCCGTCAGGCCCTCGAAGAGGCGCGGGCCCGCCTGGCTGCGGCCCGGGTACGGAGCACGCTGGCGACCCGGAATCTGGCGATCGCCGAGGAGCGCTTCCGGCAGGGCGTGGCGATCCGTAGCCAGCTCCTGGACGCCGACGTGGCCCTGCGGGAGGCCCAGTTGGAGGAGATCCGCAGCCGCTTCCAGGCCCTCCGCTCGGTCGCCACCGGACTGGCCCTGGCCGGTCGCCTGGCTCCCCCTCTCCCGCTTCCCGCCCGGTAGCTCCCCCGGCACGACGCGTCTACACTGGGTTCCGGACCCTCGGGGGAAGCCCGCCCTTGCGCCTCGTCCCCTCGTCACCCGTGCCACGACACCTCCCCTCCGTGACGCTCCGGGAGCCCGGACCTCGTCCCGGTCCCGAGAGCCCGAGGGGATTTCCCCGGCTGGCTTCGCAGGTCCGAGAGGCTCCGGTGGAGCCTCGA
>CAYOHP010000064.1:0-23622 GCA_964403795.1 uncultured bacterium
CACCGCCAGCCGGAGCTCCTCGACGTCGTAGGGCTTGGTCAGGTAGTCGAAGGCGCCCTGCTTCATGGCCTCCACCGCCAGCCGCTCCGACCCGTAGGCGGTGAGCATGATGCAGAGCGGGGGCTCGGGGATCTCGGCGGTGATCCGGGCGATCGTCTCGAGCCCGTTCAGGCCCGCCATGTTCATGTCGACGAGCGCCACCGCGGCCGGCTCGCGGGCCAGCAGGGCTAGGGCTTCCTCTCCGCTCTCGGCTTCCCCCACCGCGAGCTCGAGTCGCTTCACCGCCTTCTTCACACCGAAGCGCACGGTGCGCTCGTCGTCGACGATCAGCAGGTCCATGGGCCCACCGGCTCCCGGCTGCCGACGCCCGAGGCACAGGCTCTCACTTGATCCGCCTCAGGTTGGGCAGGCCCGCGGGCGTCGCCGGGGCCCGCTCCGGAGGTTCGCGATCGGCCTCCCCGGCCACGGTCGCGGGCGTGGGCCGCGGCTCGGCCTCCCCGGCCGGGGGCCGGGCCGGCGCACCCGCGAGTCCTCCCGCCATGGGTCCACTCCGGGTCGGTCCAGGAGGCGACGACGCGGGCTCGCCGGGGGCTTCGCGGCGCGCCCCCGGGGCCGCGATCCGCCCCGGGTCGGAGTCCGCCGCGTCGGTACCCTCGACTTCGGCGCCGGGACCGGGCGTCTCGCCTTCCTCCCCCCGCATCTTGCGCTGGGTACGCCCCGCCACCGGCAGACGGACGAAGAAGGAGGTGCCCTGGCCTCCGGTCTCGAAGTGGATCTCGCCCTCGCAAGCCGAGACCTTCTGGCGGACGATGGCCAGGCCCAGCCCGGTCCCCTCCTCCTTGCCGTCGGTGTAGAAGGGGCGGAAGATCTGGTCGCGGCGGCTCTCGGGGATGCCGGGGCCGGTGTCCTGGACCACCACTTCGACCCGGCGGGAGGCCTCGCCGTCGCCACCGGCGAGCGGCCGGGTGATGACGGTGAGGGTGCCGCCGGTCTCCGCCATGGCCTGGATGGCGTTCAGCACCAGGTTGAAGAAGATGCTCTTCAACTCCTCGGAGAGGCCCCGCACGTAGTGGGCCCGCTCCGAGAGCCGGGTGGCGATCACGACCTGGGCCTTGCGGGCCTCGTAGTCGAGGATGTGGAGCACGCCCTGGAGCACGCTCTCCACCGAGACCAGCTTGTCGCGCCGCTCGTCGGGGCGGATGAACTCGAGCAGGTTCTTGACGGTCGAGTCGAGCCGGGCGATCTCCTCGGAGATGACCTCGAGGTCCTCCTTGAGCGGGCTCTCGGGCCCGGCCTCCTCCTCCATCACCTCGATGATCGACTTGATGGTGGAGAGCGGGTTCTTGATCTCGTGGGCCACGCCCGCGGCCAGCCGCCCCAGGGAACTCATCCGTTCGCTCTGGGCGATCTCGCGTTCCAGGCGCACCTTCTGCTCGACCAGGGCGTTCTTGTGGATGGCATCGGCCAGGCTGTGGCCCACGAAGGAGAGGAGTTCCCGCTCCTCCCGGCCGAGCTGGCGGTCGACGCCCCGGTGGCCGAGCACGATCAGCCCGGCGATCGAGCCCTCCCGGTAGAAGGCGTAGACCCCGTCGGCGTCGAGCAGGTCCATGATCTCGGCGAGCGGCTTGTCCTCGAGTTCGAAGCGGTCGACGAAGGTCTCGCCGTAGGGCACCACCCGTTCGGCCAAGAGCGGGAGATCCTTGGGGAAGGGCCGGGGGTGGCCGTGGACCACCTCGAGCCCCTCGGCCCGGGCGGAGAGCAGGTAGATGGCGGCCCGCTCGGCGGCCAACGCCTCCTGGACCACCCCGGCGGCCTGCGAGAGCACGAAGGGGAGGTCGGGGACGTAGGCCTCCGAGAGGCCGCGCCCCAGGCGGCGGAAGGTCTCCTGGTAGCGGGCCACCTGGCGCAGGAACACCCCGGCATAGAGCTGCTGGGCCATGTTGCGGAGCGGATGGAAGGCCCACACCAGACCGACGAGCATCAGCGCCTCCATCACCTCCCAGTTCAGCTGCATGGTGCCGAGGCGCTGGGCCAACTCCCGGATCCCGAAGAAGTAGAGGCAGAGCACCAGGAGGGCCAGGCTCATGTTGTAGAAGCCGCGCTGGAGCGCGTCGGCGATGTCGGGGTAGCGGTAGACGTAGATGGCCAGCCCGATCGAGATGCCGTTGGGGGCGAGCAGTCCCGCCAGGTTCAGGTAGTCGCCGACCAGTGGCCAGTCCCAGCCGCCCAGTGCGAAGGCGGCCAGCCACACCGCCGCGATCGAGGAGAGCGTGGTCGACATGGCGTAGGTGAGCTGGGCGGTGGTGGGGCGCCGGTCCCGCCGGCTCACCTTGTAGGCCACGGTGCCGGTCACGCCGCAGACCAGGGCCATCCAGATGGAATAGGCCCCGATCACCTGGTGGAGCACCGGCATGAGCCCGGTGGCGGCGTGCGACTGGAAGACCACCAGGGCCGGGTTCAAGGTCACGATCGGCAGGTAGAGGAGCGGGTTCACCCAGGCCGGGACCCGCTCGGGACGCACGAACCCCAGGGCGGTGTGGAGCAGGAGCGAGGGGATCACCCCCAGGCCGAGCAGCACGCCGGCGTCGAAGATGCTCGTCAGGAAGCGCACCTCGGAGTCGCGCACGTAGACGAGATGGGTGAAGAGCGCCAGGAAGGCCGAGAGGTCGAAGATCAGGGTGGCGGCCACCAGCAGCAGGAAGTACGCCTCGCCGGGGCGACGGTGCTTGCGGCTCCACGAGGTCCTGAGCACCACCGCGTTCAGGATGGCGCCGAGCAGGAGCCCCAGCGGCAGCGCCACCGCCAGGAAGTCGAGGGTGCCCTTCACGTCCCGAAGGCTAGCACGGTGGGGGGCGAGCGGCCGGGTGCCCGTGCAGCCTGGTACGCTCGCCGCTCCGGGGTTTCTCGACAAGGAGGCGCGGCATGGCGGGTAGCGGCAGGCAGTCATCCAGGGCGAGCGGGGCACGGCTCCGGGGGGCGCTCGGCGTCGGGTGGCTGGCGTTCCTGGGCCTGGTCGCCGCGGTGGTCCCCGCTCGGGTCGGCGCCGACGAGGGTATGTGGACCCTCGACAACCCGCCGGTGGAGCGTCTGGCCAAGGGCTACGGCTTCCGGCCGACGCCGGAGTGGCTGGCCCGGGTGCGGCTCGCCTCGGTGCGCTTCAACGACGGGGGGTCCGGCTCCTTCGTCAGCCCCGAGGGGCTGGTGCTCACCAACCACCACGTGGCCCGGGGCCAGCTCCAGAAGCTCTCCTCGCCGGGACGGGACCTGGTCAAGGACGGGTTCCTGGCCGCCACCCGGGGCGACGAACTCCCCTGCCCCGACCTGGAACTCAACGTGCTCGATTCCATGGAGGACGTCTCGGGCGCGGTGCGCGCCGCGGTGACCCGCGGCATGAGCGAGAAGCAGGCGCATGACGCCCGCCGGGCGAAGATCGCGGCGATCGAGAAGGCGAGTCTGGACGCCACCGGCATGCGCTCCGACGTGGTCACGCTCTACGCCGGCGGCGAGTACTGGCTCTATCGTTACCGGAAGTACACCGACGTCCGCCTGGTGTTCGCGCCCGAGCTCCAGATCGCCTTCTTCGGCGGCGATCCGGACAACTTCACCTACCCACGCTACTGCCTCGACATGGCGATGTTCCGGGTCTACCAGGACGGGAAGCCCTTGGCGAGCCCGGGGGTGCTCCCCTGGCACCGGGAGGGCGCCAAGGCCGGCGATCTGGTGTTCGTGACCGGACATCCCGGCTCGACCGACCGCCTCCAGACGCTCGCCCAGCTCGAGCTCCAGCGGGACGTCGTGATGCCCCGCCGGCTGGAGGACATGCGCCGTCGCCTGGGCGTGGCCGAGCGCTATGCCACCCGCGGCGTGGAGGAGGCCCGCCAGGCGGCCGGCAGCATCTTCGGGATCCGCAACGGCCTGAAGGCCAGCGAGGGAGCGCTGGCGGGGCTCCGCGACCCCGGGGTCATGGCCCGCAAGGTCGCCGAGGAAGCCGACTTCCGGCACCGGGTCGGGTCCAAGGCCAGTTGGCGGGTGGCCTACGGGGATGCCTGGGATCGTCTGGAGGCCGCCGGGACCGCGTGGAAGGCTCGCATGGACGAACACCTCTACCGGAGGATGCCGGGCTTCCGGCTTCCGGGGATCGCCCTGCAGCTGGTCCGCTACGTGGCCGAGACCGCCCTGCCCGACGGGGAACGCCTGGAGGAGTACCACGAGGCCGGCCTCGAGTCGCTCCGCTTCCGGCTCTTCTCGCCGGCGCCGGTCTACCCCGGGCTCGAGGTCGAGTTCCTGGCCGACGGGCTGGCCCAGGCCGAGGAACGGCTGGGGGCCGGCGACCCGTTCGTGCGAGAGGCCCTGGCGGGCCGGCGCCCCCAGGAGGTGGCCGAGGCCCTCGTCTCAGGTACCCGGCTCGCCGACCCGGCGGTGCGCCAGGCCCTGGTCGAGGGCGGGCGCGCCGCCATCGAGGCCTCGGACGATCCCCTGGTGGTCTTCGCCCGGCGGCTCGACCCCCACCTCCGCGAGATCCGCAAATGGTACGAGGACGAGATCGAGGCGCTCGAGAAGGCCGCCGGGGAGAAAATCGGCAAGGCCCGGTTCGCAGCCTACGGGAAGACCGTGCACCCGGATGCCACCTTCACCCTCAGGCTCGCCTACGGGAAGGTGGCCGGGTATCCGATGAACGGCACCGAGGCTCCGGCGAAGACCACATTCTACGGCCTCTTCGAGCGGGCCTCGGCCTTCGACGGGACGCCCCCCTTCGACCTGCCGCCCCGCTGGGCGGCGGCCCGGGACCGCCTCGACCTGGCCACCCCCTTCGATTTCGTGGCCACCCTCGACATCATCGGGGGGAACTCCGGCTCGCCGGTGATCGACCGGGAGGGGCGCCTGGTTGGGCTCATCTTCGACGGCAACATCGAGAGCCTGGTGGGTCGGTACGTCTACGACGAGAAGGCCAACCGGGCGGTCTCGGTCCATGCCGCGGGCATGACCGCGGCCCTGGAGAAGGTCTACGGGGCCGGCGCCCTGGTGGCCGAGCTCGAGGGTACCGGCCGGTAGGCTCCAGCCGACCGGCTCGCGGGTGCCGCCGGAGCGCCCCCGGATCACCCGGGGGAAGCAGCAGACGAATCAGGAGCCGAACAGGCCCCGCAGGAAGTTGCCGGTGCGCCGGATGTTGTCGGCGGTCCGGGCGGCCCGGTCGATGGCCTCCAGCGGATTGACCCGCTGGCGACGACGCCGTTCCCGTTCCTCGGCCTCCTCGCGTTCCCGCCGCTCGCGGGCCTCGGCCTCGGCCCGGCGGGCGGCCTCCTCGGCCTTGATCCGCTCCTCCTCGGCCCGGCGCCGCTCGGCCGCGGCCTGGGCCAGGAGCTGGCGCTGCTCCTCCTCGAGGTTCCGCTGCCGGGTCCGGGCCGCCGCCAGCTCCGCCTGTCGCTCGGCCGCTTCGTCGGCCTCCCGGCGCCGGGCAGCGTCCTGGGCGCGGTCCTGGGCATCCTTGAGCGCCGACGCCTGGTCGGCGAGCTGCTGCTGCAGGGTGGCGAGCTGGAGTTCGGTGCGCTTCCGGTCGGCCTCGATCCTGGCCTCCTCGGCCCTGCGCTTCTGGTCGGCCTCGGCCTTCCGGCGGGTCTCCTCGGCCTGGCGGGCCGCCTCCTCCTGACGTCGCTGCCGATCCGCCGCCTCCCGGCGGGCAGCGAGCACGGTCGGGTTCTCGGTGGCGTCCAGGGATCGGAGCAGCTTGGCGACTTCCTCGGCCCCCGAGGCCAGGGCCAGGTCGAGCGGGGTCTGGCCCCGGGCGTTGGTGAGGTTGAGCCGCGCCCGTTCCATGCGGCTGGCGAGATCGTTCACGACCGGGAGCGAGCCCCTGGAGATGGCCAGGTGGAGCGGCGTGTTGCCCTCGCCGTCGACAGGATGGGGGTCCGCCCCGGCGCCGAGCAGGGCGGCGACCACCCCGACCTGACCGGCAGCCGCTGCCAGGTGCAAGGCGGTGCGACCGGTGGCGTCCGGGAGATCGGTGAGCCGCCTCGCCTCCCCTCCTCCCTTGCCGGCGGCCTCGAGCAGGGCCCGGACCGCCTCGAGGTGCCCGGCCCCCGAGGCGGCGTGCAGGGCGGTGCCTCCGGTGCGATCGGTGGCCGCGGGGTCGGCGGAAAGCGCCAGTAGCCCCCGCACTTCCTCGCTCCGCCCGGCCGCGGCCGCCAGGTGGAGCTTGGTCCGTCCGTGGGCGTCGCGCTCGCTCTTGGCGATCTCCCGGTCGCGCCGGAGCGACTCGATGGTCTGCACCAGCAGCGAACTCGCCTCTTCGACCAGGGGCAGGGCAGCGTCCGGGAAGCCGAGCTGGCGGAGTCGGGCCGCCCCGTCCGCCACCCGGATCGCCCGGTCGAAGCGCTCGGGGCGGGCCATCCCCGCACCGGTCAGCGCTCCGATTTCCTTCTCGGCTGCCTCCCGCTCCCTGGCGAAGCGCTCGTCGGCGGCGACCAGGGCCCGCTGGTGGGCCTGGCTCCGGGCCTCGGCGAGCCGGGCGGCGGCCTCCCTGAGGCTCGCCAGGCCGCCCTCGGGATCGCGCCCCGCCAAGCGGCGCCGGGCCTCGGCGGTGGCCGCGGCGGCCGCCGCCACCTCCGGACTGGCATCGAACCCGGCGCCCAGCACCTCCTGGGTCCGTCGCTCCTCGTCGGCGAGTGCCACGAAGCCGGTCTCGAGGACTTCGACCTCGATCTCGCTGGAGATGGCGGAGAGCTCCTCCGCAGCGTCCCGGTAGGCGCCCGCCGCCAGCTCGTAGCGGCTCGCCTCGAAGAGCCGGTCGGCATGGGCCAGGTCGCGGACCGGGTCCTCGAGCAGCCTGGCCTCCAGGCCGAAACGGCGTAGCCGCGGCAGGAGCTCGTCCCGCAAGCGGAGCGCCTCGGCCTGGGCCTCCGAGGCCCGGGTGAGCTTGCCGGCATCGCCTTCGAGCCGGGCGAGCGGGGTCGCCAGGCGGCCACGGAGGGTGGCGAAGGCCTCCGCTGCCTCCGGGTAGCGGGCCGCCAGGAAGGCGTCCTCGGCAGCCTGGAATGCGGGTCGCAGGGCCGCGAGCTCGGCGTCCTGGCGGGCCAGGCTGGCGGCTGCCGCCTCGCCCTTGCGGAACAGGCCCCGTACCCTCCGCCGCTCCTCGACCGCCCGTCGCGCCTCCTCGACGGCCTCCTGGTGTCCCGCGGCCAGGGTCTCGAGCCCTGGCGCCACGCCCTCGATCCGGCCGGTCGCCAGGAGGCCGGTGAGCTCGGCGAAGCGGGCGGCCCGGTCGCTCGCCCCCGGGAGACCGAGCTCGCGCCCCTCCAGGCCGTTCTCGGGGACCGAGCCCAGGCGCGCCACCTCCCGGCTCCAACGCTCGAGGGCGCCGAGGTAGGCGGCTTCGGCCTCGACCGTGGGCCGGATCCGGCCGGAGAAGCCGTCGACCGCATCCGCCCGGGCCAGCATCTCCTGGTAGGCCGCGGCCGCCTCCGCCTCCCGGTAGCGACGCTCGAGGTCGAGGGCCTTGGTGCGGGCTTCCTCCAACTCCTCGGCGATCCCGGTGTCGTCCAGGTGGGCTGCCACCAGGGCCGCCATGCGGACCGCCGCCCGGTGTTCGTCGCGGCGACGATCGACTTCCTCCTGGTCCCGGGCCAGGGTCCGGGCCCCGGTGTCGATCTCGCCGGTCAGCTGGACCGCTCGGCTCCCGAGATCGCCGCGCTGGCTGAGCTCGGAGAGCTCGGTCTGGCGGGCCTCCATGGAACGGCTCGCTTCGAGCAGGGCGTCCTCCCGTACCTTGAGGGCGGCTCCCAGCTCCTCGGCCTTCCGGGCGAGCTCGGCAGGCCGGGCGAGCACCTCCGCCACCCGGGAGTCGGCCTGGCGCCGGCGCCTCGCCAGGTCCCGGCGCCGTTCCCGGACCACCTGGGGGTCCTCGAGCCAGGTCCTCAGCCGGGGCAGGACGGCCAGTTCGTGGCCGACGAACAGGAGGAAGAGGACCACCGCCGTGGCGCCGAGCACCCGGCCGGCGCGGGACTCGATCAGTCGTGGCGCCCGACGCAGGGTATCCTCGAAGGCCGCCATGTCCCGGAACCGGTGGGCCGGCTTGGGGGACAGAGCCCGATCGATGGCCTCGGCCACCGGCACCGGGATGTCCTTGCGGTAGCTGGCCACCGAGCCGACCCGTCCGGCCGGGATCTCCCCGGTCAGGAGCTCGAAGAGCACCACCCCGAGGGAGTACTGGTCGGCGGCCTCGTCGACGTCGGCGGCGCCCTTCATCTGCTCGGGAGCCATGTAGTAGGCGGTCCCCATCGCCATTCCGGTCACGGTCTGCTGGGTGGTCTTCTGGATCCGGGCGATCCCGAAGTCCATGAGGCGGACCGAGCCGTCCTCGCAGAGCCAGATGTTCTCCGGCTTCACGTCGCGGTGGACGGTGTAGCGATGGGCGTAGTGGAGGGCGTCGGCGACCCGACTCCCGAGGTCGACCACCTCGGCGACCGAGAAGCCCTCGCCCTTGCCGGTACGCGAGAGCATCTCGGCCCGGAGCGTCCGCCCCGTCAGGAGCTCCATGGTGAGGAAGGCCAGATCCCCGTCCCGGTGCACGTCGAAGACGTTCACGATCGCCGGGTGCGAGAGGCTGCTCGAGATCCGGGCTTCGGCCTGGAACCGCTCGTTGGCGTCGGGGTCGGCGAGCAGCTCCGGGAGCAGCACCTTCAGCGCCACCCGCTCGCCGCGGTTTCTGTCCTCGGCGGAGAACACCGCCCCCATGCCACCGGCGCCGATCTGTTCGATCACCTGGTAGCGTCCGGCGAGCACCGTCCCCGGCTCGATCGCGATCCGGTGTCCGGGGAGCTCGACCGATGGTGCCAGTTCGGTCCGGGCCTCGGCGCCTGCCCGGAGGTGTTCGCCCCGGCGTCCGGAGCGGGGCTTCACGGTGTCGACCGTGCGGGGATCGGGAGCCTTCCCGGGCCCGGCGGTGCCGCTCCCGGGCGGCGCCGAGGGCGGGACCGAGTCGGCGGAGGAGGCCTGGACCGACGGCGCCGGAGGCGACTCCGGGGATGGGGACTCTTGGTCGCTCATTTCCGGCCTCCCAGGATGGAGTCGATCAAGGCCCGGGTCCGCCGGCGCCGATCGCCGGGAGTCGGGGTGGGGCCCGGAGTCGTCGGCTGGACCGGACTCGGGGTCGCCAGCGGAGGGGACTCCGGCGTTGCTGCCGGGGAAGCGGGTTCCGGCGGGGCGGCGACCGCGGCCGGCGTCGGATCGGAGGTCGGTCCCGGTACCGAAGCCGTCCCGGGAGCCGGCTCGGGTCGAGGGGACGCGTCGGGGGCCGAAGCGGGCTGGGAGGGCCCGGAGTCCCCCAGGATCGAGGCCATCAACGCCGCGAGGCGGAGCCGCTTGGCCTCTGCCTCGGACCGGGGGGCGGTCCCCGGGGACCCGGGCGCCGGGGTCACCTCCGCGACTCTCGTCCGGGGCTCCCCTCGCGACCCGGCGGGAACCGCGACCGGAGCCTCGCCCGTCCCGGTCCGGGGACCCGGGGGGGCCGCCTCGGGACGAGTCCCTGCTGCCTCCGGGATCCAGGCCGTCGCCGAGGGCCCGGGCTCGGGATCCGCCTCGGTGGGCTCGGGCTCGGGCTCGAGAGTGGGCGCCAGCATGGCCGGCCGGGGCTCGAAGCCGGCGAAACGCTCCGAGCGGAGGCTCTCGGCGTCGGCCCAACCCAGCCAACGGTGCGGACTCTGCTTGGTGGTGTCCCCCAAGGGGCGCACCGGTGCCAGCGGGTTCCAGCCTGCAGGGGCCCGATCGGACGCATCCCCGGGGAGGTCCGCCACCAGCGCCAGGAGGGCGCATTCGCCCTCCCCGGCGAGCCCCGGGCCCAGGGCATCCTGGCAGCGCCGCCGGGCCAGGACCACGGCTTCCTCGGGGCTCCCGGCACAGGCCCCCACCTCGAGATCGAGGAACGCCTGGCGCGGATGCGAGGAGCGGACGAAGGCGCAGTAGCCCCGGTCCCGCACCTCCTGCAGGCGGCAGCCCTCACCCGGGGCGGGCGCCCCCCAGGTCTGGCAGAGGTGGCGACCCCACTCGATGGCTCCCGCCTCCCGGAGGTGCCCGGCCGAGACCAGGACCCGGGTCCTGCCGATGTGGACGGTCCGACCGTCGGGGAGCTTCACCTCGGCCCGACGCCGTTCCACCAGGCTGTGGAGAGAAGTGGCGGCCGGGAGCCGGGGAACCGCCAGCAGTGCGAGGGCGAGCAGAGGGAAGGCCGGGAGCGCCCTCCTCTCGCCTCCGGCCCGTCGCCCCCGCATGGTTCTCCTCCCCGACGAAACCCCTCGGCCCGAGGCGGCTCCGCTGCGCATGCCCCGGAGGCCCGGCGGGACCGTTTCCCCGGTTCTGATAGTATGGGCCACGCGATGCCCGATCAACCTCCGGTCTCGGACCGTGGTCGCGGCTCCCCAGGAGGGCTGGGCCCCATGCGACTGGCCTCGGCGCGCCCCGGCTGGCGGAGCACGGGTCGATGGCAGGCGGCTCTCTGCCTGGTCGTGGGCCTCTGCGGGAGCCATCCTTCCGGGACCCCGGCCTCCGACCCCGCCGAAGCGGAGCGGCTCGAGGCAGGTGCCCAGGCCGCCCTCGAGAGCCGGCTCTACGCCCGGGCCGGTGGCCTGTTCCGGGATGCCTGGAAGGCGGCTCCGGAGCGGCCCGAGCTCGGCCTGAAGGCGGCGGCGGCCTTCGCCAAGGTGGAGGAGTACCCCTCGGCCGCCCAGCTCCTGCGCGACCTCTGCCAGGTCCCGGTCCCGGCAGTGGCGGAGCAGGCCCGCGAGTTCCTCGACGGCATGCGGCCCGACCTCGACGCGCTCTATGCCGAGGCCCTGGCGGATGCCAAGCGGGCCGAGGGAGCCTCCGACCCTGCCGAGGCCCTGGCCGCCTACGAGCTCGCCGGCCGGATCGATCCGGAGAGTCCCCACCCCGATCGGCAGCGGGCCCGGGTGATGGCGCAGAAGGGTGATCCGGCGGGAGCCCTGGCGGCTCTCCGCTCGGCCATCCGCAAGGGCTACTCGGATCGGGACGAGATGGTCGAAGGCGAGACCTACGCCGCGCTCCACGCCGAGCCCGAGTATGCCGAGCTGGTCCGGGACGTGTTCGGGCGGCGCAGCGAGGCGGCGCTGGCCCGGCGGGTAGCGGACCGGGCCGCCGCCCGGGCAGAGGCCGAGAAGGCTGCGGCCGCGGCCCGGGCCAAGGCCGAGAGGGAGGCCGCCGAGGCCAAGGCGAGGGCGCAGGCCGAGGCCCGCGCCAGGGCGGAGGCAGCCCAGGCCGAGGCCCGCGCCCGGGAGGCCGAGGTGCGGACCCGGGAAGAGGCGGAGGCCCGCCGGAAGGCGGAAGAGGCCGATCGTCTGGCCCGGGCCGAGGCCGAGCGGCTCGCCCGTGAGAAGACATCCCGACCCGATCCGGCCGAGGCCGCTCGGGTCCGCGCTGCCAAGGCGAGGGCGGCCCTCTCGGACGCCAAGGCGGCCGCCGGGGCGGCGCGCCAGGAAGTCCAGGCCGGTCTCCCCGTGGAGCAGTTCGCCCTGCACCCGGAGCTTGCCGAGGCCCATGCCAGCCTCTACCGGGCGGAGCACGAAGCCGCCAGCCACCAGGTCGAAGCCGCGACCGCCTCCTTCCGCCTGGCGGAACGCCTCTACCGTGCCTTCGGGACGGGAACCGGGGCCGCCGGGGTCGAAGCCCCGAGCAAGGGCGGCAAGCCGGGTCGGGAGGCGGAGATCCTCCCGGGTGATGCTGGCCTCGGCGAGATCGCATCGCCGGCCCCTGAAGGCGGGCCTCCTCGTCCCGAGCCTGCCCCGGCTTCTCCCCAGGAGCCCCGCCCGGAGGCAGGAGCGGCTCCCGGGGCTGCCCCCGCCTCTGCCGAGACCCGGGTCTCCGGATCCTCCTTCCTCCACGACGCCGCGCTCCTGGGCGACCTCGACGCCTTGCGCCTGGGCCTGGCCCGGGGAGAGAGCCTGCTCTCGAAGAACGAAGCCGGTCGCACCCCGCTGCTCGAGGCGCTCTCCGCACGGCAGGTGGCGGCCGCCCGGCTCCTGATCGACCCACCCCAGGATCAGGGCATGGCGAGGATCTCGCTCCTGGTCGCCGACCCCCAGGACCAGACCGCCTTGCACCTGGCTTCCGGCCTGGATGCCGGGCTGACCGCCCTGCTGGCGACCCAGAAGACCCTGCTCGAGAAGCGGCGAAAGCCGGATGGTGCCACGGCCTTGCTCGTGGCCCTCAAGGAGCGCCAGGGCGGGGCCGCCGAGGCGCTGCTCCGGGCCGGGGCGGATCCCGGCGTAGTCCTGGCGGACGGGCAGGGGGCGGTGGATCTCGCGGTAGGCGGCGAACTCTGGTCCATGGTCCCCGATCTGATCGCCAAGAAAGCCTCGCTGGGGAGCCCGGCCACCGCGGCCGCGGCCTTGGGGCATGCCGCCCGGACCGGCGACCGGGCTCTGGCGGCCCTGTTCCGGCCCGTCAAGGCGGCGCTCGACGTCGAGGATGGCGAAGGGCGCACCGCCCTGGATCGGGCCGCCGGGTCCGGCCACCAGGGACTGGTCGAGGACCTGATCGAGTACGGGGCCGACCCCTCGGGGATCGGCCGGGCGCTTCCCGGATTGCATGCGGCGGCCGGAGCCGGCCACGCCAGGACCGTCCAGCTGCTGCTCGACCGCGGCGTCTCGACCGGGACCCGGGCCAAGAACCGGAGCTCCGCCCTCCACCACGCGGCCGCCGCCGGGCGCCTGGAGATCGTGCGCCTGCTGCTCGAGCGGAACTCTCCCGACAGCCTCGACGACGAGGAGGGGCGCACCCCGCTCCATCGGGCGGCCGCTGCCGGCGAGGTGGCGGTGGTGGAGACCCTGCTGGCCATGCGTCCGGACATCGATCTCTCGGTCCGGGACCGCTCGGGTGCCACCCCGGCGCGGCTGGCCCAGCAGGGGCGGCACAACGCCATCTACGACCTGCTCGAGCGGGAGCGCAAGCGCCGCGAGCGAAGGTAGGGACTCAGCCCGGGAGCCGCTTCCCTCGCCCCACCGCCTGCATCAGGACCGCCACCCGAGCCGGATCGACCCCGGCTCCGGCCGTGCCTCCATGCATCAGGGTGGTCCCCACGATGGCGCCGTCGGCGGCCGCCAGCTGCGAGGCGGCCAGCTCCGGGGTGAGCCCGCTGCCGATCCAGACCGGGGCGTCGGGGACCGCAGCCTTGACGCGCCCCACCCGGTCCAGGTCGGTCGCGGCCCCGGTGGCCAGGCCCGAGACCACCAGGCCGTCGGCGAGACCCCGGTCCCAGGCGTCCCGGGCCGCCTGCTCGAGGTCGATCCCCGGGGGAGGCGTGGCGTGCTTGACCAGCACGTCGGCCAGGATCGCGACCTCCGCCCCGAGGCGCGCCCGCAGGCGCAGCGTCTCGTGGGCCTCGCCCGAGAGCCAACCCTGGTCGGCCAACATGGCGCCGGTATGGACGTTCACCCGCACCATGCGGGCTCCGGTGGCGACCGCGATCGCCACCGCCGAGGGGCCGTCGTTGCGGAGCACGTTGACCCCGACCGGCACCTCCACGGCCCGCACCACCTCGCCCACCGCCACCGAGAGCCCCGCCACCGTCTCGGGCGGGACCCGGGCCGGGTAGAAGGGAGCGTCCTGGTAGTTCTCGACCATCACCGCGTCGAAGCCGGACTCGGCCAGGATCCGGGCGTCGGCCACGGCCCGCGCCACCACCGATCGCATCGAGCCGGCCCACCGGGGAGATCCCGGCAGCGGCAGGAGATGGACCATCCCGACCAGCACCGGGCGCCGGGGGAACAGCGGGACCAGCACGCTCCCGGGTCTCACAGGGCCTCCTCGCTGCGGGACCCGGCGATCGCCAGGGCCTGAGGATCCCGCCCCACGTCGAGCACCAGCCACGTCAGGTCGAAGTGCCACCGGGCCAGGCTCCAGACGACCGCCGAGATGGCCCACCACACCACCAGGACGGCGGGAACCCCGTGGGTCCAGGACCCCGACCCCAAGGTGGCGGAGACCAGGGCGGTGCCGAGCTGCAGGCACGAGAGGGTCAGCACCGCGATCCCGGCCGCCGCGATCACGGTCGGATATCGCCCCATGCGCAGGCTCCCCAGGAAGCCGCTCCCCAGGGCCAGGGGCATGGAGTGGCCTTCGACCAGGGCGGCCCGCAGCACGTTCAGGAAGTACCAGTGGGTCGCCAGGTCGACCAGGCGCGGGATCACGACCCAGCTGTAGGTGGGAAGGCCCAGCCTGGCCACTACCGTCATCCCCGCGGCTTCGACCACCGCCAGCACGAAGCCGAGCACCAGCACGGGCCGGAACAGACTCCGGGCCCGGGAAGGCAGATCCCTCCCCGAGGCCGCCAGGGTGTCCCGCAGCCAGGCATCGACCACCGCGACTTCCAGTGCCAGCGCCAGCGGGGCGATCCCCATCCGGAAGACCGACGCCAGGTTGGGCGGGACGAGCAGGCCCAGTGCCAGCGGGTCGATGACGGCCAGGGCCAACGCCGCCCCCAGATAGGGCCCCGGGCGTCCGAGGAGGGGCTGGGCGGCGAGCCGGTGGGTGGCCAGGGCGCCGGCCGTGTGGAAGGTGGCGAGCAGAGCGAGCGGGCTCCCGGCCTCCTCGAGCCCGTGGCTCTCGGACCCCTTGCCTTCGGGCTTGCCGCTGGATTCCGACTCACCCACCATGGATCCTCGTCCAGCTCCCGAAGTCCATGACCGGGAGCCCGGCGCACCCACCCATGACGACCCTCCGACCCTTCCGGGGTCCGCCCCGGTCCGGCGATGGTGCCAGACTCCGGGACTGCACGTCCATGGCATGGCGGGCCGAGGAGCCGGACCCGGGCGCCAGGGACTACCATCCTCCCGCATGGTGAGACGACGCCTACTGACCGAGCGACTCGAGATCCGGCCCTGGACCGGGCGGGACTTCCCGCGCTGGGCTGCTTCCAACCGGGTCCGGCCCCCGGCCCGCACGCGGTGGGACTCCGAGCCGCTCGCCCCGGAGCGCATCACCCGGGAGACCTTCGAGGCCATGCGGGAGCGGCACCGGAAGGGCGCCGAGGCTGACCGCCACTACGTCTACGGCCTGGTCACCCGCGATGGGGGCAGGGCGGTGGGGGCGGTGGACCTCTTCGTGCTCGTCCGGGAGGACCGCCAGGTCGCCAACCTGGGGTGGCTGGTCGAACCCGCCTACCGGGGCCGCGGCCTGGCCACCGAGGCGGCCCGAGGTGCGCTCCGGATCGGTTTCGAACACCTCGGCCTGCAGCGGATCGAGGCCAGCGTCGACCCCGACCATGCGGCCTCGATCCGGGTGGCGGAGGCGGCCGGGATGCGAGCCCGGGGGCTCGAGCGGGGCTACCTCTTCGAGGCCGGGGCCTGGATCGACCAGCTGGTCTTCGTGGCCAACCCCTGGGACCTGGGCCTCCCTTGTCGGCCGCCCCGGAGCGGGTAGGCGGGCCGCCCATGGCTCCTGGCTACGATCTGCGCGTCGTCCACCTGGCCCCGGACGGCCAACGCGGCATGATCGACGAACTCCTGGTGCTGCTCGAGGAATCGCTGACCCGGCTGGGCGTCCGCTGGCAGATCAAGCAGAACGACCTGGCGGCGAATCTGCCGAACCTGATCCTCGGCCACACCGTCTTCGCGGCCCCGACCGTGGCGGCCCTGCTGGCGCGCCACACCCTGCCCTACGCGGTGGTCCAGCTCGAGGCGATCGACCGCGCGCTCGGCTTCGTGGCCGGCAACCAGGTCTACCTCGGCCTCCTGACCCGCGCCGCTGCGGTCCTCGAGGCCGCCCTTCCCGGCCTCCAGGAACTGGAGCGTCTCGGGATCCGCTCGCCCCTGCACCTCCCGATCGGGGCCTCGCCAAGCCTGGAGCGTTTCCCCCGGCCCAAGGCCCAGGACCTCGACGCGGTGCTGGCCGGGACCCCCACGCCCCGCCGCATGGCCGTGGTGGAGGCGCTCCGCCACCGGGGTCTCCGGGTCGAGCACCTCCATGGGGTCTTCGGCGCCGAGCGGGACCGGGTGCTGGCGAGGGCCAAGGTCCACCTGAACGTCCACCAGCTCGAACTCCCCTGCCTGGAGCGGCTCCGGATCGCATTCCTGCTGAACAACCGGGCCTTCGTGCTCTCCGAGAACTCCGAGGAGGACCCCTACCGGGGAGGCGTGCGCTTCGTGCCCTACGACCTGCTGGTCGAGGAGTGCGTGCGCTGGGCCCGGCCCGAGGCCGCTCCCGAGAGGGCCCGGATCGCCGAGACCGGGTACCGGATCCTCTCGACCTTCTCCATGGACCGCGCCCTCGCGGCCGCGATGGCCCGCCTCGGGGTGGCCACCCCCGGAGCCCGCGGCTAGCCCCGGGTCGCCTTCCCGCACTCCTCGACGAGCCTCCCGCAGATGGTCTCGGCCCAGACCGGGAAGAGGGCGCCCGAGAGCCGGTGCTCGGTCCCATCGACCCGCACCACCACGATCGCCGAGGAGGACCGGATCCCGTTCACGTAGGTCACGAAGGGATGGATGGCGTGGACCTCTCCCCAGGGCACGTCCACTTCCACCGGCACGTGGAAGAAGGCGCTGTCGGCAGGTCCCCGCAGGGAGAGGCCCCGGGGCCCGGCCGCCACCAGGGGCGGAGGGGAGAGCATCACCCGGACCCAGGCCGCCACCGCCCCCAGCGCGATCAGGGTGAGCAGGCCGATGCCGAAGATCGCCCAGCCCGAATCCGCTTCGTCCCAGTCGGCCTGGCCGGTGGCGACCAGCCAGACCAGCAAGCCCAGCCAAGCCATCCCGGCCAGGGCGGAGGGCAGCGCCAAGAGCCGATTGCCCTCGGCGATCACCACCAGGGCGTCGGCCGAGGCGGTGCCGCTGTCCTCCATCCGCTTTCCCGGCTTGCCGTCCGGGACGCCGGCTCCCGAGCCGGGAGCGCCCTCGGCGCCGTGCCCCGGCGTCCCGGGCGCGCCTTCCCCGCGGTCTTGGTCCGAGGATCCCGGGGCGCGGCTCCCTGCCTTCCCCCAACCCTCGCCTCGATCGACGGCTTCGCTGGCGGCCCGGAGTTCGGTGGCGAACCCCGGGGGTACCTCGAGGAGCCCGAGGACCGGGTGGAGCCCTCCCGCTCCCCCGCCCTCGAGGGAGGTGAGGGTGAGCCAGGTCCGGGCGTGGCACGACGGGCAGGTGTCGATCCGGAGCTCGGTGCGATGGGGAGCTCCGGGCGCCGCCGGACCCAGGGATGCGAAGGCCACGGCGTCGCCCTCGGAGAGCGCCACTGCGACCAGGGCCGGCATCCCGGCCGGGGCCCGCACCAGGCGCTCCCCGGTCACCGCCCAGACCCCGCAGGGCTCGCAGAAGGCGAGATTCCCGTGCACCTGGCGAGCGACCCAACCGGCGCCTCCCACCAGGAAGAGGAGCTCCATCCCCCGGTAGAAGACGGGGTCCCAGACGTTGCGGTCCCCGGCTTCGGCCACCAGCTCGGAGAGCTTCCTGAGCACCTCCCAGAGCAGGCCCGGCTCCAGGGTGAGGACTTCGCCGCCGGTGAGCCGCCAGACCATGCCGGAGAGTGCCAGCCAGGCCACCCCGAGCCCGGCCACGCCGCCCGCCAGCGTGACCGCACCTCGGTGGCGCACCCGGACCCGGCGTCCCGCCGCGGCCACCAGCCATCCCGCCCCTGCCGCGACTCCCATGGCGAGGAGGAGCTGCACCACGACCAGATCGACCAGGCCGCGGGCCGATTCGAGGACCAGGGCACCGGTCGCCGCCGCCACGGCGGTCCCCGCCGCCAGACCGCCGGCACCGGGAAGCGGGATCCGTCCGGACTCGCGATAGACCTTCCCCAGGGGCTCCATGGCCGACCGCCCTTCCGCGCTTCCGCCAGCGTAGCGCCCCCGGCCCGGGAGTCGCCTACACTGGCGGTCGATGGAGATCCCGGCCCCGCTCGCCTCGGAACTGGTCGCCGAGGGACCGCTCGGCAAGGGTGCCTTCGGCGAGGTGCTGGCCGTGCGCCACCGGCGCGACGGGACCCGCTACGCCCTGAAGTTGATCCCGGTCGGCGGTGACGGCGCCCGGGAGCGGCGCGAGCTCGAGGCGGCGCTCCGGGTACGGCACGAGAACGTGATCCGCGGCTACGCCGGGGGGGTGGCCGATGGTGTCGCCTACCTGCTCCTGGAGCTGGCGGACGGCTCGATCGAACCATGGCTCTCGGATCCGGCCCACCGGAGCGAGGCCTGGGAGGCGTTGCGCCAGACGGCTCGGGGCCTCGCCGCCATCCATCGGGCGGGACTGGTGCACCGGGACCTGAAACCGAGCAACGTGCTCCTGAAACAGGGGGTGGCCAAGGTCAGCGACCTGGGCCTGACCAAGGGAGGCGACCTCTCGACCCTGACCCAGGTCGGGATGGTGCTCGGCACCCCCGGCTTCCTCTCCCCCGAGCAGGCCCGGGGAGAGCGGCTGGGCCCGGCCAGCGACGCCTTCCCTCTGGGCGTCATGTTCTACCAGCTCCTGGAAGGACGCCTCCCCTACCGGGAGCGGGAGCCCATCGAGCTGGTGCGGGCCGCGGCCCTGGGTCGCCTCGATCCATGGCTCGTGGCGCCCCGCTGCCTGGCGCCGGGGACCTTGGCGGCGGTCTCGGCCCTGCTGGCGCTGGATCCCGGGAAGCGCCCCGCCGACCTCGAACGCTTCGCCGACGAACTCGGCCCCTTCGCTCCCGTGGTCGACCCGGATCGCCTGCGTTCGACCATGGCGATGACCGAGCCCGAGCCGGTGGCGGCAGCCTCCACTCGTCCCACCCTGATGGCCGCCCGGGTGGCGACCGCGAGCGTCGGGCCGAGGGCAAGGAGCCGGTCCTGGGTGGCTCTGCTGGTGGCGGGCGTACTGGCGATAGGACTCCTGCTCCGGTGGAGGCGGGCGGCGGCGCCCGAAGGGATCGCCTGGGAGGCGGTCGGGGACGTGGTCTCGGTGCGCTTCTCCGGGGTCGATCCCCAGGCCGTCTTCCTCGAGATCGACGGCGTCCGGGTCCCCGTCATGGTCGAGGGGGGCGGGAAGGCGGGGAGCCGGGTCCTGGCCCGGGGTCTCGCCGAGGCCCCGGCCCGTCGGGTGGTGCTCGGATGGCCGGGCGGCCGGACTCCCGAGGTCGAGATCCACTCCGAGCCGCCCGCGGTGCTCCCGAGGGCCCGGCTGGCGGCGGGGCGCAAGCTCCGGATCGAAGTGGTGCGTCCCTGCCGGGTCCGGTTCCGGGGCACCGGCCCCGACGAGGTCGCCCTGGAGCCGGGAGTCCAGGTCCTCTCGCCTCCCCCGGGAGAGGGCGTGTTCCGGCTGGAGTGGGAGGAGTCCGGACTGGCCTTCGCCCAGGAGTTCCGTCTCGACGATCTGGTGGAGGAGGCGGTCGCCAGGCTGGCCGGCGCCACCGACGTCGCGAGCGTCCAGGACGCCACTTCGGCTCGCCTCCGGTCCCTGTTCTCCGAGCCCTACGGGCGGCGGAGCCGGCCTGCCGACGAGGCCGAGGATCCCATGGCGAGCGACCGGGCGGCCTGGCGCGACCTGGTGGGTTGGATCCCGGAAGCCCTGGGGAGCGGGGCCTCGGTCGCGACCCGGCGCCGCCTCCACCGCCTGAGGGAGGAGTGGGCGATCTACACCGCCCTCGATTCTGCGGTCTCGGGGCGGGAAGACGAGTTGGCGCTCGGCCCCGGAGAATTCGGGGCCGCCCAGGCGGGGCTTCCCGACTTCGTGGTGCGCGCTCGCCATCCCGTCGTCCTCACGCCTTCGGGAGCCGCGGCCGGTCCCGCGGCCGAGGCTCCGATCGACGGGATCCACCGGATCGGGGTGGTCCGGCAGGGGTTCCTGGCGCTCCGGAGCCGGGAACCGCACCGGACCTTGGGGTTCGCATGGCCGATGCTCGAGGCGCCGGCCAGGGCAAGGGTGGTGCTGGCGGTCAAGGCGGCCCTGGGGAGCTTCTTCGTGCTCCGGGTCCGGAGCCTGGATCCGGCCGAGGAGTTCTCGGTCGTGCTGCGCAACGTGACTCCGGCCCTGGCCCGGGACGGGGATGACGGGAACGAGGGCGACGACGGGGACGACGACGGGCCCGGGGCCGCAGCGGGTGATTCGCCGGTGCCGGGTGGACAGCTCCTGCGCCGCAGGGTCGAGCACTGGACCGCCACGGGACCGACCTGGTTCTCCCTGGTGCTGCCGCGGGATCTCTGGCCGACACCGGGAACTGCCATGGAGCTCGACTGCGAGCCGTTCGCCGGCCCATGGCCGGCCACCGCCCGGGTGGAAGCCGTGGAGATCCTGGTCGAGGAGACCGGGTAGATCGGGCCGGGCCGGGGACCGATCCGTCGCCCGGCCACGGAGACCTTTACTCGCGGTCCGGGTACGGAGTATTTTGTTCAGGTGGGCATCCGTACAGGCTGGCAGGAGCCGACCTGCGGGAGGCCCGCACCCCGACTCCAGAGGGAGGCATCGCGTGCGACCCCAGCTCACGGCCAGGCAGAAGCAGGTCTACGACTTCCTGGTCGACAAGGCCCGGACCGGCGACGTGACCCCCAGCCTGAGGGAGATCGGCCTCCGCTTCCGGATCGCCTCGACCAACGGGGTGGCCCGGCACCTCGAAGCCCTGCGCAAGAAGGGGTACATCCAGATGGACCGCGGCAAGGCCCGGGCGATCCGGATCGTCGATCGGGTCAAGGCCCGCTCGGCGCGGGCCCCAGCAAGCGAGGTCGAGCGGCGCACCATCCCCCTGCTGGGGCGGGTGGCGGCCGGCCTCGGGCTGCTCGCCGAGGAGAACCGGGAGGGTGACATCGTGATCGATCCCGACCTCTTCGGCTCCTCCGACGCCTTCGCCCTCCGGGTCAAGGGCGACTCCATGATCGAGGACGGCATCCACGAGGGCGACCTGGTCCTGGTGCAGCCCCAACGCTACGCCTCCAACGGCGACGTGGTGGTCGCGCTCCTGAACGACGAGGCGACCGTGAAGCGGTACTTCGCCCGTACCAACCACCTCGAGCTCCGGCCCGCCAACCCCGCCTACCAGACCATCGTGGTACCCAAGGGCGCCGAGAACTTCCTGCTGGTGGGCAAGGTCATCGGCCTCATGCGCAGGTATTGATCCTCGGAGACCTTGGGGACTTCCCCTCCGGCTCCCACCCCTCGGCTACGCTGCCGGGGTGGCGAGGAGGTGCCGGTGTTCCCTTCGGCGTTCCTGGGTGGCTGGTACGGACCCAATCGACTCTGGCTCGAGGGACCGGAGGCCGAGCGTTCCGAGGGGACGCTCTCGGTCGAGCCCCGCTCGCTGACCTATAGCTGGTCGTTTCGCGGCACCGGGCACTCGGGTCGGATCGAGCTGTTCGGACCTGCCGGGGCGCTGCGGGCCGAGTGGAAGGACTCGTTCCATGCAGCGACCGGAATGACGTTGCATGGCCTGATGGTCGACGGGGTCGTCCGCCTCTACGGGACCTACCCGGCCGGGGAAGGACCGGATTGGGGCTGGCGGATCGAACTCGACTTCCGGGATCCCGAGCATGTGACGCTGCGCATGTTCAACCTCTTCCCGGACGGGAACGTGGTGCCGGCCGTGGACCTGAGGGCAGGTCGGGCCGACGGGTGACCGGGGACCACCCGGAAGGTCCAGGGTCGGGCCCCCGGGACTCCCGGGAGTCGGGAGGCAGACCCGGGGCCTGTCCGATCTGCGGGGAGGACCTCTCCGGGGAGCGCCTCCGGGTGGGCTGCGACGCCTGCGGTACCCCTCACCACCTCGAGTGTTTCCGCTATGCCGGAGGGTGCGCAACCTATGCCTGCGGCGGCACCCGGGCGGCCAGTCTCGGCACGGGGATCCCGCTCCGGATCGAACTCGGCGACCCTCCCGCCGGGACGTCTCCTCCCGAGGCCGTGGTGGTCACTCCTACCCGGCCCGAAGCGCCGCCCCCTTCCCTGCCCGGGGTGGAAACGGCCCCTGCCGAGGCCGCCGGATCCAACCTGCTGGGGCGCCTCGGCACTCCCCCGAGCCTGGCCCGTCGCCTGGGCCTGGGGCCGGCCCGCCCCGGGAGCCTCCGGCCTCCCGCGCTCCCGGCCTTCGTGCTGGACCGCGGCGACCGCGTCCTGCTCGATCGCTCCGAGGTCCGCCTCGATCTGGAGACGCCGCTCGAGAGGTGGGTCTTCCGGCTGCTGGTGGTCGCCCTGGTGGGCCTGGCGGTCTCGCTGGTCCTCGGTTCCGGGATCGCATCCCTGGTCTTCGGAGTTGCCACCCTCCTCGCCGGCGGGCTGGTCTCGACCACCGACTGTACCTACGTCCTCGACAACCGGAACCGTCGGCTCCTCTACCGTCGTACCGTGGTAGGGAACAGCCGGGACCTCCTGGTCGCCCCGATCTCGGAGGTACGCGAGGTCACGGTAGTGGCAGCGGAGGTCGCAGATCCGGGAGTCGCCCCGGGATACGCCCCCGCACTCCTCCTCGCCTCGGGGGACCTCGTCGCCCTCCTGCCGGTGGGTCTGGAGGCCGGCTGGCTGGCGCTGCGCAACGCCAAGGCCCTGGCGGAGTTCCTCGGCAAGCCCTACCGCGACGGGTCGCTGGCCTCGGGGCCGCGCGCCGCTCGTCGGCTGCCCGCCGACGGCGGCCGCCTGGCCGAGGCGGCCGAGGACGGCGGGTTCTCCGCTCCCGCCCGGAGACCGGATCCGGCACACTCCGGTCGGGAGACCTGAGCCCGTCCCGTGCAGTACGGCATCCTCCGCCACCAGAACCGCCTGTTCGTGATCCCCAACGGGCTCTCGACCCTGGGTCGCCATCCCGACTGCAACTTCGTGCTCGACCATCCCTCCGTCTCGCGCCAGCACGCCCTGATCCTCTCCCAGGGCGGGTCGTACACGGTCCTCGACTACAAGTCGGCCAACGGGGTGCTGGTCAACGGGAAGAGCATCTTCCGGAGGGAACTACGGCCCGGGGACGTGCTGCGGCTCGGCGAGATGGACTGCGAGTTCACCATCGAGACCGACCTCGAAGGGCGCTGGCGGGACGTGCTCGAGAACTTCGAGGCCGGCTTCGTGACCACGCCCTACCTCCACGTCCTGGAACGGGGCGCACGGGCCGGGATCGTCCAGGATCGTCCCCGCTTCCAGTTCCTGCTCGACGCCACCCGGGAGCTGGCCTCGGTGCGATCGCCGCGGGAGGTCGGCATCCGGGCCCTGCACGCGGCCCTGACCGGGCTGCTCGGCAGCCGGGGCTTCGTGGCCCAGCAGGGGGACCGGGGCCGGATCGAGATCCTCACCTCGATCGGGATCGCCCCGGAACGGATCGAGCGGATCCCCTTCTACCTGGCCGTCGTGGAGAAGGCCTGGAACACCAAGGCGCTGCTCAGGAGTTCGGAGAGCTTCCCGGACTTCGTCCACCACGAGCCCCGGATCGTGCTCGAGGACATCGGTTCGATCATGGCCGTGCCGCTCCCGGGCGGTTCCTCGATGCGGGCGGCCCTCTACATCGACCGGATGATGAGCGAGGCGCCCTTCACGCCCGGGGACGAGCCTCCCATGGCGGTCCTGGCCGAGGGTGTGGGTCTGGCCCTGGAGGCCAGCCTCTGGCGGGCGGAGATCGAGGAGACGCTGGGGGCCGTCGAGTTCCTGGGCCAGGGGTCGGGGACGTTCGCGATCCAGTGCGGGGTCTGCGGCGAGCCCGCCATCG
>CAYOHP010000064.1:23632-34242 GCA_964403795.1 uncultured bacterium
AAGGCGTGGTCTGCGACACCTGCAACGCCCTGCACCACCGGGACTGCTGGGTCTACAACGGAGGCTGCTCCCGCTACGGCTGCGGGGGACAGAAGCACCAGAGCCTGGCCTTCGTGCCGCCGCTGGCTGCGCGCGGCTGAGGCCCTACCTCCGGATCGGGGTGGCCTCGTGGGAGCCGCAGCCGAAGATGGCGCAGCCGCCCACGAAGTTCCAGCAGTCGAGGTGGAGCGGGATCCGGCACTGGTTGCAGCGGACCAGCTCGAGTCGGGATTCCGCCAGGTTCTCGCCGCAGACCTCGCAGAACCCGGGGCCCTCGGCGGCCAGCTCCACTCCCACGATCCGGATCTCGCCGAGCCGGGTCGCCAGGTGGCGTTCGAGCAGGTGGGCGGCAACCAGCGGCCCCAGCATCGACGCCACGAAGCGCATCACGTGGCGGCTGCCGGCCTCGAAGACCTGGGTGCCTCCCCGGCGCTCCACGTAGACGACTCCGAGCGGCGTGCCGCACATCGCCAAGGGCGCCGCCATGGCCGAGGCCACGTCGGGCAGCGCCGCCGGCTGGCGCACGATGGAGCCGAAGACCTGGCTCACGAAGGTGTCCCGGGTGGTGACGATCCGGTCGTTGTCGAAGGCCTCGTCGACCAGCGCCTGGTGCAGGTTGCGGCGGAGTCCCCGGCCTTCGGGATAGCCCTGCTCGGCGGCCACCCGGAGGTGCTCGGCGGTCTCGTCCAGGGTCAGGAGCAGGCCCCGGTCGCTGCCCATGGCCCGGAGGGCCACCTCCAGGGCCGCCCGGCAAGCCGACTTCAGGTCTTCCGAGCGGCGGGCCTGCCCGAGCGCCGGGAGCATGGGGGAGAGCTCGTCGACGTGCCGGTTCCAGATCTCCGGCAGGTCGGGATCCCCCTCCTCGCCCTGGGCTTCCTCGAGGCGGAGCAGGGTCTTGTAGCTGCCGGTGGCAGCTAGGCTGCCGGCCCGGCGCTGGCCGGTCTCCACGGTGAGGACCGAGCCGGCCAGGTCGACCTGGTCCCCGTCCCGGAGCAGGGCGGTCTCGATCCTTCGGCCGTTCAAGCGGGTGCCGTTGGCGCTCTTGAAGTCGATCAGCAGGTGGCGGTCGTCACCCAGGGCCACCACGAAGGCGTGCTTGCGCGAGACCTCGGCTCCGAGCACCGCGATGTCGACCGTGGGGTCACGCCCGAGCACGGTGACCTGGTTCCGGACCGGATGCGGTTGACCGTCGATCCACAGGCGCACGGGGCGAAAGTACCAAACCGTTCCCCCGTCGGGGAATCCGACCCGCCCTCTCCCCCGGGCGGGGCCCGGGGAAGAGGCGGCCGGTGGTCTACCAGCGGAAGCCGGTCTCCCTGCCGGAGAGTTCATCGAGCCGGTTCTGGACGATGTCCTTCTTCTTCTTCCGGCGTTCGTCGACGGTCTTCTTCAGCTCCCCGAGCTTCGACTCCATCTCTTTCATGCGGGATTCCTGGAGCGCCAGCTTCTGGTCGAAGGCTTCCTCCAGGATCTTGCGGAGCTCGGGCTCGGCGGTCTTGCCGTCGACCGTGCCCTCCTGGATCTTGAAGCCCATGACCACCGAGCGCAGTTCGAGCCCGATCAGCTTCTTGAGTTGTTCGGCCTCGGGGCCGCCCTTCTTCATGATCATGCCGATCTCGTGCATGTGGCCCTTGACCTGACCGCCGATCTTCATCATCACGTGGTGGCGGAACTTCTCGGGCTTCCCTTCTGCCAAGGTCTCGATCTCCTTGGCGAGCTCCGGATCGATCTCCCTGAGCTTCCCCAGGATCCTTCCCATGGGATTCGCCGGCCGCTCCCGGTCGTCGTTGTCGTCGTCCTCGTCCTCGTCCTCCCGCTCCGCCGGCATCTTGCGGAACTTGCGGATCACCTCTTCCCGGCGTTCGAACCGGCCAGGCTCCCCTCCCCAGCCGCCGAACCGGCCTCCGAAGGGACCTCCGCCCCCGCCACCCCCGCCGCCGAAAGCCTGGGCTCCCCCTTCGCCGCTCCCCCCGCCGCCGCCCTGCGACCCGCCGAAGCGGCGTTCCCTCCGCTCCTTCATCCTTTCCCGGTAGCGGCCCCAATCGCCGCGGTCCTCTTCTTCCGCCTCCTCCCCCTCTTCCTCCCATTGGGCGCCTTTGCGGTACTCCTCCGCCTGGACGCGGGAGGCGGGGAGAGCCGCCAGCAGAGCGGCCAGGGCCAGGGTCCGGGCCGGGGCTCGGAGCCAGGCCAGGCTCAGGGTCGTCGTTTCGGTCACGGGGTCTCCTTCCATCGAGGTCGGGCGCCGGCCCGCTCGGGCCGGCGATGGGGTCGGGGTTCACGGGCCTCGCGGTCTCTCAAAGCCAGTCCTCCCGGCTCCCGGAAAGCTGATCCAGGTGGGCGGCGAGACGGTCGAGTTCGACCTCCAGCTCGTCCTCGGCCGGCTGCTCCGGCTCGGCCTCGACGCCCAGGGCCTCCTCCAGGGGGGCGAGGGCGAAGGCCAGCTCGTCGAGCGAGGCTTCGAGGCGGGGAGCGTCCCAGCCGGCGCCTGGGGGGTGGGGCTGCCGCTCTGGCCAGGGTCCGACCCAGGCCAGCCAGCCGGCCAGGACGGGGACCAGGAACCAGCGCCCGATGCCGGCGAACGGACCGAACCAGGGACCGGGGGAGCCCGCCTCGAAGCGGGCGATCGCCAGGGAGGCCGGCGCCCGGGGCACCGGGAGGGTCCCCTTCCCGGTCCCGGTCGCCAGCGTCTCGAGGCGGACCAGGTCGGCCGCGAAGGCAGAGCAGCCGGGACAGCGGTTCCGATGGAGGGCGAGGTCCCTGGCCCGGAGGTCGTCGAGTTCCCCGGAGCTCGCCAGGAGCAGGGCCTCCTCCCGGTCACGGCAAGGGGGGGCTGGCATCAGGAGACCTCCCTACGGGCTTCGAGGACTCGTCCGGCCAGGCGGGGGCGCAGGGCGCGCAGCGCATAGCTCATGCGGGCCAGGACCGTGCCCAGGGGGGCCCCCACCACCTCGGCGATCTCCCGGAAGGCGAGCTCGCCGTGGATCCGGAGCACGAAGACCTCCCGGAGCTTGGGGCCCAGGGTGGCCAGGGCCTCGTGGACCTCGCTCTCGAGATCGGAACCGGGGGAGCCCGGGAGGGGGCCGTCCTCGGTGCCCTGGCGGTCGGCGAGGAGGTCGTCGTCGGGGAGCTCGACCTCGTCCACTCCCCGGCGCTTGCGGGCGTCGAGCCAGACGTTGCGGGCCACCCGGAAGAGCCAGGCGTCCAGGGTCCCCTGGTGGCGGTATTGGCGGATCCCGTCGGCCACCTTGAGGAGGGTCTCCTGGTAGAGGTCCTCGGCCTCCGCGTGACGTCCGGCGGCCCGGGTGAGGTAGCGGAAGAGGCGCGGGCCCCGGGTCTCGACCAGCTCCCGGAAGGCGTCGACCTCGCCGGCCTGGAGGCGGCGGATCAGGGGCGCATCGGGATCGTCGCCGTAGGGGGACATCTGCTCCTCACCGTATCCCAACGACGGCCGGTCCCCGGTTATTGGGTTCTCTTCCCCGAGACGTCCAGGACGCCGAAAGAGGAACCCGGCCCTCTCGGGCCGGGTTCCTCTTTCGTGCTGCGAACGAACGACCGGTTGTCGGACCGGTCTCAGAGAGGGTTCAGCGCCAGCTGTTGCGATAGGCCTCTTCCGCCTGTCGCTGCCGCTCGAGGAGCATCCTCATGTCGCCCATGTTGGCTCCTCCCTGCATCCCGGCCACCGTGTCCGCATAGGTGCTGCGGTAGTCCCCGTAGGCGCCGGAAGGAGCGAAGGCCACGTCACCGGCCTGGTAGGAGTAGCTCGGGGCGAAGGGCTGGTCGTAGTACGGATCCGGACCCCGGGCGTACTGGTAACCGGTCTGGTAGTAGGGATCCTGGTAGTAGTGGTAGCCGCCGCTGGACCCGTACTGGTTGGCGTAGTAGTCCTCGTTCCAGCGGTCCTGGAGGTTGTCGCCCACGCCGTTGGCCCAGTCGCCGATCCGGCTCCCGGCGTTCCTCAGGCTGTTGGTGATGCCCGAGAAGTCCGGCAGGTAGTTCTTGATCGAGTCGCCCGGCTTCGAGAAGAAGTGGTCGTCGAAGATGGCACCCATCGCATAGCCGCCCGCCAGGCCGGCGATGGCCCCGGGGATGTTCCCGGCCAGGCCGCCGAGCACCGCTCCCATCCCGGCCATCAGCATCCGGGGGGTCGCCAGGGTTTCGAGCTGGTTGGCGAACAGGCGTCCCAGGATGCCGCCCGCCAGACCTCCGATCAGGCCCTTGACGATCAGGCCACCGGCGCCGGCGAACGGGCCCAGCGTCGGGATCAGGGCGATGGCGGCGATGGTGCCGATCATCGAGCCGATCATCATCCAGGTGTTCTGCTTGCCGAGCTTGGAGGTCAGCCACTCGCCGCCCTTGGAGAGGAACTTGGCGCCGAGGAAGCCGCCCGCCAGGGTGATGGCGGTACCGACCAGGAGCGGCACCAAGGGTCCCATGGTGGCGAAGACCGAGGCCTTGAGGACGGCGGCTGCGATGGCCGCACCCCCCACGAAGCCGGCGGCCATACCGACCGAGCCGCCCAGCGAGCGTCCCAGTTCCCGGCCGTCGGAAGCGCGCCCTCGGGCGTCCCAGCTCCCGCCGTTGTAGCCGCCCTGGTAGCTCCCGTTGTAGCCCTGCTGGTAGTACTGGTAAGGCTGTGCCTGGAGGGCGGGCGCCCAGAGCAGGCCCACCATCACCAGGGAGAGGATCCCCGACAGGATCCTCCGAAGGCTTCCCCGATTCATCTGACGCAGCACGTCTTCACCCTTTCTCTACCCGGTGGTCGGGAGATCTCCTCCTCGAAGCCACCCGTCCTCCCGGGCCTGGTGCGTGGGAGGGACTAGGATCCCTCCGGGAGCTACTACGGGGCACCCCGACTCCGGGTTGCGTGGGACCTGAGGCCAGCGCATGCAGGCCTTCCGGTCGCCGCGATCCTCCCCATGGAGTATGCCCCAGGATCCCCCGATCCGCCCCTTCCCGCCCGCTCCCAGACCGAATTCCAAGTTTTTTCGCCGGGACGGTTGACGCCCGGCCGTGTCTCCCTAGAGTGGCGGCACCTGAGCCCGACCCGGACCGCACCAGTGGCCCGGTGGAGCCGAGGAGCCGACCCATCATGAAGTCTCACGCGGTTGTGTCGTTCCTGATCGCCGGATGCCTGGCCGTGGCCGGCACCGGGCGGACCTTCGCCCAGGAGCTCTACTACGGCGACGACTCCTCCCAGTCGCCCGAGGAGTACTACCTCGAGGGCATCGGCTACGGCACCGAGGACTACGCCTCCTACGCGGAGGACACCTCCTATACCGGGCTCTACAGCCCCTCCGCCTCGGACTCGATCTACGGCAACGCCGCCGGCGAGTCCGGCAACGTGGGCGCCGACGCCTACACCGTCGACGTGGCCAACGGCTCGGGCGGGGGCTACGCCCTCCCGGCCTCCCCCTCCCCGGGTAGCGGGGCGGGGACCGGCACCGACGCCGGCGACTGGTTCTCGATGTCGGGAGTGGCCCTGATGGAGGCCGTCGGCAACGACCAGGCCGGCCGGGTCCTGATCACCCGGGACGGCACCGGCCGGATCGAGGTCCTGAAGGCCGGCGAGACCCGCCAGGGGGCCTTCAAGGTGGTGGCGGTGGGCAGCGAGCAGGCCCGGGTCGAGCCGGCCGACGGCGGCCCCTCCAAGGTCGTTCCCATCCTGCACCGCCCGGTGCCGCTGGACTCCCTCATGGTCGCCTCCGCCCGCCTCCAGGGCCTGCGGATCGTGATCGGCGCCAAGCTGGCCAAGGAAGTCGCCTACGACCCCTCGATGCTCCAGATCGACGAGGGCTTCTCGGTCTTCCTGGCCGACCAGGGCCTCTTCCAGAAGCGCTTCGACGACGTGGTGGTGGTGCGCAGCGCCCCCTTCCTGGTCGCCGTGGCCGGCTACGACCCCGAGGCCGCCGGGCCCGAGGGCGAGAACCTCGAGCTGGCCGCCTTCCGGACCACCGGGGACGAGCTGCTCGAGAAGGTCGGCGCGGCCCTGCCCCGGGGCACCGAGGGTGCTCCCGACAAGCTCCCGGCCGAGACCTCCGCCTTCCTGGGTGCGACCCCGGCCGCCGAGGCCCTGCACTACCTGAACCTGGCCTGGGGTTCCACGATCAAGGCCGTGGCTCCCGCCCCGAGCGCCAAGGCCCCCGGCGCCCTGGATCCCGCCAAGGCCGAGCGGCTCTACACCGAGGCCGTGGGCTTCGCCCGCCAGGGCGAGATGAAGGAAGCCGGCCGCCGCCTCCTGTGGCTGTGCCGCAACGGTTCGAAGGACCCGGAGCACTTCCTGGCCCTGGGCAAGGTCTACTGGAAGCTCGGCCGCACCGAGAACGCCGTCCGGGTCTGGAAGAAGGGCCTGGCCCTCGATCCCGACAACTCGGCGACCCGGGCGCTCCTGGTCAAGGCTCGGGAGAAGGTGGCCGGCCGCTCGTCCTGAGGCCCGAGGCCCCTGACCCCGAGGCGCCCCCCGGACCTGCCGGTCCGGGGGGTGTCGCGTCCGGCCCCTGACCTGCCCCGCCCCAGGCGGCCCGGAGAGCCTCGTAACCAAGCCTGAGCCCCGCTCCTGGGGAACGGAGCAGGGTCCCGAACAGGAAGCGGGGCGAGAAATCCCCCTTGAGCAGCTCCAGGGGCAGCTCGCCGGGGAGGCGACGCACCAGGCGCACGGCCCGGTCCCAGCCGGCGCCATCGAGCCTGGACAGCCGCCGGTTCAGGCGATGCTCCAGGCGGAACTTGGCTCCGTAGCGAGCCTCCCATTCCCGGGCCCACCGGGCCAGGACCGCCTCGGTGGCGGCGGGGCGGGTCTCCTTCAGGGCCCGGGCGACCGCCCGTCCCGCCCCCTCTCCCATCTCCAGGGCGAAGCGGATCCCCTCCCCCAGGAGCGGGGAGGCCGCCCCCCCGGCGTCCCCGGCCAGGAGCCAGCCGGGCCCCAACAAGGGCAGCCGGATCGGCTCCGAGGGGATGGCGCCGGTCCGGATCTCGAGGCGCCGGGCTGCGGCCAGGGCGGCCACCTCGGGGCGACCCGAGGCGAGCAGGGCCTCGAGGTTCCGACGGGGACTCTCGGGGGAATCGGGCCGGAGCAGGCCCACCCCCAGGCGGACCCTCGACCCGCCCTCGGGAAAGGCCCAGGCATAGCCCGAACCGGCCCAGGGTGGACCCAGCCAGAGACCCACCGTCTCGGGGTCCCAGTCCGGCGCCTCGCACAGGACCTCGACTCCCAGTCCGTAGCGCTGGCAACCGCCGGCACCCAGCGACCGGGCCAGGAGCGAGCCAATCCCCGAGGCGTCGGCCACCAGCCGGGCCCGGAGGTCCTCCCCCGCCCGGACTCCGACCGCCCGGCCGGCCTCCACCGTCACCGCTTCGACCTCGCTGCCGGTACGGATCTCGGCACCCTGGGCTCTGGCCTCCCGGCCCAGGTGGCGGAGCAGGCCGGTCACGTCCAGGATGCAGCCGGGAGGCTCCGCATAGGCGAGCTCGGTGGTCTCGCCCGCCGAGAAGATCCGGGCGACCCGTACCGGATGCCGACAGGACTCCGGGACTCCCAGGGCCCGGGCGGCGGCCATCCAGGTGGCTCCCGAAGTCCGTACCGGTACGCCGAGCTCGGCCCGGCGCTCGAGGACCAGCACGCCGAGACCGCCCCGGGCGGCTTCCCGAGCCAGGCTGAGGCCCGCGAAGCCACCGCCGACCACCACCAGATCGAAGGCTTCCGCCACCTCGCCCCTCCGGACCGCGCCCCCGTCGGCCGATCATGACAGAGGACGCAGCCGCATGCAGGGATTGGCGTCGCGGCCTCCCCGTTTGATACCTTGGAGGCCGACGAGGCACGCCTCGGGGAGAAGAGACGAGTTTGGACGAGGGCATCCGCCAGGGAGCCGGCAGCGGGACCGAGGTCGACGTCGAGGAACTCGACGAGTCCCGGATCCCCACCGCGCCCATGCGGGCGGTGACCCTGCCCGGCGGCGCCGGGCTGAAGCCGCCCATCGACCTCGACGACGACGACGACGAGGACATGGAGCGGATGCGTCCCGGGACCCGGGACAATCCCTACACCCAGACCAGCCACCCCAAGGTCGAGCTCGACCCCGAGATTTCGCGGGAGATCCTGGCCCGCCAGGAGCAGCAGACCAAGCCCAACATGGGCAAGGTGATGGTCAGGGTCCTGGTCCTCATGGCGGCGATCGCGGCCGCCGGCTACGGGATCTTCCGCCTGGTCACGCTGTAGTCCACCGGCCGGCTACCGGCTGACCGCCAGCACCAGGGCGATGAGCCCGCCGAAGACCCCGCCGACCACCAGCAGGATCGGCAGGCCCCGGGTCAGGGTCCGTCGCCACGAGAACCGGTAGCTCACGCCGGCCTTGGCGCGTTCCACCTCGGCCAGGATCACCGAGACCTCCTCGCCGCGGTCCTCCGCCACCAGGTCCGGCTCGGCCTCGGTGATCCCGAGCCGGTCCTGGACCTTCTGCGGCTCGGCCCGGGCCGGGCCGGCCCAGGTCGCCGGCGAGGCTCCCGCCTCGGGATGACCGCATTCCGCCCGCTCGACCGGGCGCGGTCGGATCCCTCCGAGCCCCCAACGCCCCACCGGGGAGAGCGGTCCGGGGCCGTCCCCCAGCCCCGGGGCGAGCGGCCGGGACGAGAGCACGTCGCGAGGCGCTCCCTGCTCCCGGCGCTGGCGGGCCAGGGCGTTGGCGGCGGCGCCCAGGGCACTGCGCATGGTGGCGAAAGCAGGGAAACGGTGCCCGGGGTCCCGGTCCAGCGCCATCAGGACCACTCGGTCGAGCCAGACGGGGACGGTGGGAGCCACCTGGCTCGGCGCCGGGGGCAAGGGGCCGCTCGACGGACCGGGATCGGTTCCGGTGAGGATCAGGTACAGCAGCGCTCCCAGTCCATAGACGTCGGAGGCCCGGGAAGGCGGGTGGCGGCCTCGCAGCTCGGGGGCCACGTACTCGGGAGGGACCGGGATGGCGCCCGGCCAGGGGGGAACCGCCAGCTCCGGGTTCCCGGTCTCCTCGAGGAAGACGAGAGCGGGTTGCAGCGAGCCGTGGAGACGGCCCGAGGTCTCCAGGGCCTCGAGGGCCTCGGCCAGCCGGCCGGCGACCGCCAGCGCCGATTCGACCTCCAGGGGCCCCGAGGTCTGGATCCGCTCCCCGAGGGAGGTACGCCGCCATGGGAAGGCGGCATGGTCCTCGCCCCCAGCCAGCGCGGCCAGCAGGCCGGCCCCCGCGGGCAGGTCGCGGCCAGCGGCTCCCCGCGTCTCCCCGGAGAGCCCGAACACCCGGACCGGGTCCGCACCCAGGACGCCCCGGAAGCCCCTCCCGGGGCCCAGGTCCTCCACCAGGCGCAGGCCGCCCGGGCGTTCGCTGCCGACCTCGAGACCCATCGGGCTCCGCCCTCCTCCCGAACGCGAGCGGGGCTCCGGTGGTGCATCCCTCCCGGAGCCCCGATCGAAGAGCCTGGCTCCCAGGGCTCCCGCCAGAGGTCGGGAACCCCGGTCGCCTCCAGGGTCACTCGCCCTGGCGCTCCTTCATCTTCCGGATGCGCTCCCGGATCCGGCGCATGCCGTCGGACTCGGTCTCCTTCATCTTCAGCTTGTCGCCCCGGGTGTTGCCGCTCCCGGCGCAGTTCCCGGCGCACTTCCCGCCCTTGCAGCCGGCGCAGGCACCCTGGCTGCCGGCGCTCCCGGCGCTCCCCGCGCTCCCGGCCGCGCACTTGCCGGCGCACTTCCCGGCGCAGGCCGTGCCACCCATCTTGGCCTTGCAGCCGGCGCAAGCCTCGCCCTTGGCCCAGCAGCCCTCGCAGCGCCCGGCGTGCTTGGCCTTGCAGCCCTCGCACATACCGCCGGCGGCCTTGCAGCCGGGGCAGGACTTCATGGCGGCGGCCTTGTGCTTGGCCATGCAGCCCTCGCACATCCTGCCCGCAGCCTTGCAGCCGGCGCAGGGAGCCGTGCCACCCATCTTGGCCTTGCACCCGGCGCAAGCCTCGCCCTTGGCCCAGCAGCCCTCGCAGCGCCCGGCGTGCTTGGCCTTGCAGCCCTCGCACATACCGCCGGCGGCCTTGCAGCCGGGGCAGGACTTCATGGCGGCGGCCTTGTGCTTGGCCATGCAGCCCTCGCACATCTTGCCGGCGGCCTTGCACCCGGCACAGGGGGCGGCCTTCATGCCGTCGGCCTTGGGGCACTTGCAGCCGGGGCCGCACTTGCACTCCCCGCCGTTCTTGGTGCAGGCGCAACCGCAGCCAGTCGGGCTCCACTCGCCCTTGGCGTGGTCATGGCCATGGGCGTGGGCGTGGTCGCCGTGTCCGTGCGCATGGGCCTTGGCTTCGTGGGTATGGCCCGGCCCGCCGCCGTGTCCGGGATGGGCCATCAGCCGGGGAGCCGCCAGGCAGGCGAGCCCCAGGGCCATGAGAACCGCAAGCAGGAACCGCGGTCCGACGTTTTTCGACTTCTCCATGCTGCTCGTCCGTTCCTTCCGGCGGTCCGCACCGTGGCGGCCGCCCGTCCGGCGGGATCGCGCCCCGCCGACCGATCGTTTCCCCCGAGACTGAACGCCTACAGCCCATCCCGCATCAGGCTCTTGGCGATGATGGTG